>DASUKA010000151.1:0-93742 GCA_036278935.1 Gemmatimonadaceae bacterium | reverse complement strand
ATGGGCGAAGAGGGACTCGAACCCCCGACATCCTGCGTGTAAGGCAGGCGCTCTAACCAACTGAGCTATTCGCCCGATCGCCACCTATCGCTTCAGAATCGCGATCGGAATCAGGACGATGTAGCCGAGGACCAGAAGGATGGGCGCGATGGTGATGCCGCCACGGATGAGATCGGCGTAGCCGAGCACGAGTGCGAGCACGGCCAGCCCCCACCAGAGACCGGAGCCGGCGCGCGTGGGAATCTTGACGTTTGGCATGGAGCGTAGTCTAGGCGTAGGAGAAAGCGGGTGTCAAGCGGGGGAGGACGCGCTACCGTTACGGCTTGAACGTAAACGGCATTTGCACCAGCTGCGGCACCGGACACCCACCGATACGCGCCGGTTCGAAACGCTCATTCACGAGCGCAGAGCGAACGGCGGTAACGAAGGAGCGGTAGTATCCGGCCATCTCTCCGCTGGGACGCGGTCGGTCCGCTGGCCAGAGATCGCGGACCGTCCCGAGGTCGACACGACCAGCCGTATCGACCACAAACCGCATAACAACGACGCCCTCGATCCGTCCCGACTCCAACGGGGATGGATAATGAACGCGAGCGCGCCGTATCACTCGCGTCTGCTCTTCCCATGGCCGCATGACGGAGAACACCGGAATCGCATTTTGCGCGGACACGGGATGGACGTCTCCCGAGCGGTTGAAAAACGGCTCGTGGAATGTCAGACGGAAAACAAGCGAGTCACGGGTGCTGTCGGGCCAGAGGAACCACGCGTTGTCCGCCGCCACCACGGCCTTCAACGCACGCTCCAGGAGCGCGGATGATGTCGTGCTGTCGCGATCGGACGCGAGACCAAAGGTCAGTCGGCCGCCTCGATGGGCCGTGATGGTCAAGCCGCTCCCTATGGTTTGCCACGTGATGGCGGGTTCGCCCTTCGGCAGCGTCCCAGGCGGAGCGCCCATAAGGGTGCGCGTCCGCTCGGCCACGGCCTGCGTGAGCACTCCGAGATTGCCGAGCAGCATGCGCGTCGCGGAATCGCTCGCGTCGGCAGCGAGATAGACCGTAACACGCCGCATTGCATCGGCGGGAATCGCGGACAGGCACTCGGCCGACCCGCGGAGCGGAGAATCGTTCTGAGCGCGGAGCGCGCCCGGAAAAATCAGCGCCGCGATGGCGAGGCCCAACAGCAGGCGATGCGGCCCTTCAGGCGGAGGATCCAGTGTGAACATATCGCAGCACCTCGTCGTGTCGTGAGCGTCCTACTCCGTATCTGCACCTCCCTGCGTCTCCCTCAGCAACTCCTCGATCACCCGCTCGCGTTCCGCCCGGTCCGCCGCCTCATCCTCCGCGCGCATGGCGGCCAGCCGTTCCCGGTCGCGCCGGCGCCGTACAAGATAGAGCGGTAGCACGATCACCAGCACGAGCCCGAATGCGACCGTCAGATTGGCAAACAGCGCCAGCGCGCCGTAGTGCACGCGCGTGTCGTGCTGCCACCGCTGCTCGAACCCCGCTTCCGTCAGCCCGTACGCCTGGCGCAGCGCCAGGTCGATGGAGCCGGTCTGCTTCCAGTACTTGAAGAAGAGCGTCAGCCCGCGGTTGGGGTCCAGCGCCGCCATACTGGCCACCGCGCGATACGACAGCGCATACGCCGCGTCGGCACGCGAGGCACCGGCATAGAACTCCGCATCGAGCGAATCGAGCGGCGGCACGCCGCGCAACGCGAGCCCCACGCTCGCGGCCAGCACTTCGTTCCGCCCCCACTCACCCGCAGCGTAGCTCGCGTACCCCTCGTCGAACCAGCGCGGCGGCAACGGGCCCATCGCTTCGTGCAGCGCCAGATGCGCGAGCTCGTGCCGGAGCACCTGCAAGGGATTTCCGGCATCCGAGCCCGCGCTGCTCCCTTGCATCACGATTCGGTGCTCCGCGGGAATGGCGATGGCCGCCCCCCACTCCGGCGCGCCGGGACCCACCCACTGACGGAAGTGATGCATGTCGGGCGCGATGGCGATCAGCACGTGCTCGCGCGGTCGCGGCAGCCCGGGAAAGGTGTCGTCCTGCAGCGCGCGCGCAAGCAGCGAATGGGCCAGCGGCACATCGCGGGGATACGCGATGATGGTAAACCGTCCGCGATCCAGCCGCGTGGGAGCGTTCGGCTGCGCGCCGGCAACGCCGGCGAGCAGCAGCGCGAAGGCTGCGCCTACGAGGCCCGTGGCGGCTCGCCGCCGCCTTCGACCAGCTCGACCATCTCTCCGCAGCGCTTTCCCCACGGATTAAACCTGTTTGCTGCAAGCCCGTCGCGCCATGCCTGCAGCGCATCGTCGCGCTTGCCGCCGAACCAGAGGGCGCGACCCAACTCGTAGTACGCCTCGATCAGGTTCGGCCCAAGGGTGAGCGTCTTCCGGTAAAAGCTCTGGGCGTCATCGTACATCTCCCGCTCGGCATACACCAACCCCAGATAAAAGTGCGCATACAGCGCCGCCTTACGATCGGTGTCCGACCGGATGGCCCTGGACAGGTGCTCGATCGCCTCGCCGAAGATCCGCTTCTTCAGGCAGATGTAGCCCACATTGATCCGGGCCAGTGCATTGCCCGGCTCCCGCATGAGCACCTTCTGGAAGCTCAGGAGCGCGTCGTCGTACTTCGTTTGCAGCATCTGCGCCCAGCCGAGCAGCGACCCGGTTTGTGGGTCATCCGGCGCGAGCGCGAGCGCCTTGCGCAGCGTCTGCTCCGCGTCCGCGGGCTGGCCGCGTGCGATGAGGTTCCATCCCTTCTCGATGAAGGTGGAGGCACCCAGGTGGTCCGCCTGCATCGGGGGGCGCTCGCACGGAAATGCGGGAGCCAGGCCAGGTTCGGCGCCCGGTGTCGGCTCCGCATCTGATGCGGACGCACTGTTCCGCGACGGCGTGCGCTCGATCGGCAGCGCCTTCCAGCGGGCGACCAGCACTTTCACATCGTCCCGGAGCGTGGTCAGCTGCGCGATCTCGGCATCCACCTGCCGGACCAGCGCGATGATCTCCGTCTTGATCGCGTCGCGGTTGTCGCTCGCCGATGGCTCCTCCAGCCGCGCCTGTATCGCGGCGTAGCGTGCCCGGGGCGCGACAGCCGTGCCGTCATTCATGTGCCGCGGCGGTGCTCATCTGCTGCAAGGTGATTCGCTCCGTGGCGGTGAGCAGCCGCGACATCTCGATCAGCAGCACCAGCCGGTTCTCCTGTCGCACGAGGGCGCGCAGGTATTCCGCCGAGAGACCACGGAAGAGCGCGGGCGGCGCCGAGAGCTGCTCCGGCGCCGGCGCCATGACCTCGAGCACCGCGTCCACCACCACTGCCGTCCACTCGTCATCCACCGTGAAGACAATGATGCGTGTCTCCGGCCGTGGGGGAACAGGCTCGATGCCCAGGCGACGCCGGAGATCGATCACCGGCACCACGCGCTCTTCGTATTCGATCACGCCCTCCACCCAATCCGGGAGGTGCGGCACGACGGTCGGCGGTTGATAGCGGAGCACGCGCTCCACCGCAAAAATATCGGCGGCGAAGTACTCCTTCCCCACGCGGAAGGTGACGATCTGCTGGCGGGTGCCCTCGGCGCTCATGCGCCCTCCGGATGCCGGCTGCCCAGACACGCGGACACGAGCGCGGGAGCGTCGACGAGCGACACCAGTTCGGCGTCGCAGTGCACGACGCCGCGCAGCACTCCGTCGCCATCCGCGACGGGCACGGGCCGAATCGCTCCGGGGTTCAGCATCATCACGTCCTCGACGTCGTCGATGGCCAGACCGATGCGGGTGTCGTCGCTCACACGGATCACGAGGACGACCGCCGCCTCCGATGCGGGCGAGACATTGAGACAGGCCGCGGGGGAATACACGCGGAGCAGGCGCTCGCGCAACCGGAACACGCCGAGCAGGGCGTCCGGCATTTCCGGCAACGCATGCACCTCGGGCGCCTCGATCACTTCCTCGACCGCCGCAAGGTCCATCGCAAAGAACTCGGCACCGATCCGGAAGCGAAGCCGCTCGCGGCTGCGTCGGTCCGGGTCATGGGCGCTTGCCACTGCTGCCGTCATCGTGTCACCTCTGTCTGGATGAAAGACCGCCCGCCTCGCGGTTCCGTCACATCGCCGGAGCGCCGGCCAGCAGCTCGCGAATGGTCTCGGCCATGGCGGCGAGCGGCGCGACGCGGTCGACGCCTCCCTTGGCGACGGCGGCCAGCGGCATCCCCGGAATCGTCGCGCTCTCCCGATCCTGCGCGATCCCGCGCCCTCCGGCGTCGTGAATGGCGCGCAACCCATCCGCCCCGTCATGCCCCATCCCGGTGAGCACTACACCCAGCACTGCCGAGCCGAAGACGCCGGCGACAGAGCGGAACAGGGGATCGGCCGCGGGCCGTACGCCCCAGATCGGCGGCGTGGTATCGAGCGTCATGATGGCAGCGCCGTCGCCGGGTTGCACACGCAGATGGAAGCCGCCCGGAGCCACGTACACGTGATTCTCCCGCACGCAGTCTCCCGCGCTCGCCTCCGCTACCGGGATGGCGCTCTGCGCATCCAGCCGCTCGGCCAGGCTCCGCGTGAAGCCGGCGGGCATGTGTTGCACGACGATCACCGCGGCGCCGAGCTCGCGTGGCAGCACCGGAATGATCTCGTTGAGGGCGCGCGGACCGCCCGTGGACGCCGCGATGGCGACAACACGCATGGCGGCGCCTCGTGCCGCACGCCCGCGTGGGCGCGGCGTCGGCACGGCGGCTCGATCGATGGGCGCCATCCCCCGCCAGGACACATGCGCCGCCGCGTGCAACGCCCGAAGCAGTTGCTCGCGCACCGCCTCCAACCCGTACTGCGCGACCCCTGCCGGCTTGCGCACGAACTCCACGGCGCCCAGCTCGAGCGCGCGAATGGTGACATCGCCCGCCCGCTCCGCGGCCCCGCTCAGCACCACGACAGGACGCGGATGCTCCCTCATGATCTGCCGCAGCGCATCGATGCCGTTCAGCTCCGGCATCTCGAGATCGAGCGTCACGAGCGCGGGATCGAGCGAGGCGATCTTGGCGAGCGCATCGCGGCCGTTCCGTGCCGTCCCGACCACCCGGAACTCGCCGGAGCCATCCACGATCTCCGAGACGAGCTGCCGCATGAACGCGCTGTCGTCCACCACCAACACGGTACGGACGTCAGAGGACGACATCACCCTTCACCAGCGACTTGACTTCGATGGTGCCCGTCTGCACGTGGAAGTAGATGCTCCGTCCGTGCTCACCGCCCACATCCTGCGCGACCACGGGGATCTTCGCCTCGCGCAGCGCATCGCGCGTGGCGAGGACGTTCCGCTCGCCCATGGGCACGCCCGTCGCGGGGAGCAGCGCGGCGAACATGCTGGCGCCACCGGCAATTCTGGCCGTGATCCGCGCGGGGCGCGCGCCGAGCGCCGTCATGCGCTCGAGGAGAAGGGGTACGGCCGTGCCGGGAAACTTGGCGCGGTTTTCCCGATCATTCGACAGGCTCTGGCTGGGCAGAAGGATGTGCGCGAGGCCGCCGATGCGCGCGTCCGCATCATGGAGCATGATGGCCACGCACGAGCCCAGACCCACGGTCGACAGGACGAGCTCCCCCTGCCCCACCGCCGCGTCCGCCACTCGTACGAGACGCTCCTTCATAGCCGGCGAAAGATGCGCTCCCGCGGCTCGACCGATGCAAAGCCGGACCGCGGGGCGCCGATGAGGGTTTCGACCTTCCCCAGGACCAGGAACCCCCCGGGCGCCAGAGCGTCGTGGAATCGCTGGAACAGCATCTCCTGCGTGCCGCGGTCGAAGTAGATGATCACGTTGCGACAGATCACGAGTTGCAGATCGGTCGCCGGCGGTGGATCTGCGAGCAGGTCTCGTCGCGCGAACTGCACGAGGGCGCGCGTGTCCGAGCGCAGCGTGAAGGGCGGCTCCGGCGTGAAGTAGCGCTCTCGCAGATCGGGGGGCGTATCTGCAAAGGCGGGCTCGGCGAACTGGGCCCGTACGGCCGCCTCCAAGCATGCCCGGTCGATGTCGGTCCCGAGGATCGACACGCGGCGCAGTGCATCGAGCACCCCGTGCGCCGCGGCATACCGGTGAAAGAGAATCGCCAGCGAATACGGTTCTTCGCCCGACGCACACCCCGCGCTCCAGACGCGAATCGTGGGATCGGGACGCGCCCAGAGCGTTGGAATGACATGCTCGGCCACCGCCGCGAAGGTATCCCAGTTCCGGAAGAGCTTCGTGACGTTGATGGTAAGAGCATCCAGGAGCCGATCGTACTCATGGGCATCCGCGTCGAGCACGCGCGCATAATCGCCGTACGTGTGCACGCCGCACGCGCGCATCCGTACGGCAATGCGGCGGCGAAGGCACTTCTCCTTGTAGCTCGCGCACGCGAACCCGCGCTCGCGCGCAATCTTGCTGGTCAGTGCCCCGAACTCCTCCCAGTCGGGCGCCCGAGGCGGCAGCTCCGGTTGCATCAGGCCGTGAGGGCGCGCACGAGGTCCAGATTGGTCTGGACGAGCTGGTTCTCCGGATTCAACGCCAGCGCGCGCTCCCAGCAGGCCACGGCCTGGTCGCGTTGTTGCCGCTTGAAGCGAATGTTCCCCAACTTGAAATACACGTCATCGCCCAGTGCTGGATCCAGCTTGATGGCCCGCTGATACGCCTCCAGCGCATCATCGTACCGGGCCGCACGGTAGAGGCAGTCGCCCAGATTCTTGTGCAACTGCGCCAGTCGGCCATCCTCGTGCAAGCCGTGCTCGGCGGCCTCCACCGCGCCCTTGATATCACCGCGTCGCTCGCGAATCACGGCCAGGGTATTATACAACACTGCCGCGTGGGGATGCGCGCCGATGCCCTCGTCGATGAGCGCGGCGGCGCGGTCGAGGTCGCCGGCCCGCGCGGCGGTGAGCGCGGCAAAATGGAACCAGGGCGGCGATGGGCGCTGCTTGCCCCACAGCACCCGCGCGGCGGCCAGTTCCGCATCGGCATGATCGATGGCTCCGTCCTTGAGCGCCAGCACGCCCGCCGATGTGCGGATGGTCGGGTCACTGTCGCCGCCGCGCGCCATCGCCTCGTCCAGCGCGCGACGCGCCTCCTCGTGCTCGCCGATCTGCTCCAGCGCGTAGGCCAGATTGTGGAACACAGCGGGACGGGCACCTGTCTGCGTACTCGCCTCGCGGAGCAGCCGCACTGCCTCCGGCCACCGCGCCTCGCGCATGGCGACCAGACCCAGATAGAACCGGGCGGTCGGCTCCTGCGGCTGGAGCTCCACCACGCGACGAAACTCTCGCGTCGCCTCTTCGAGCATCCCGGTCTTGTAGAACGCCACTCCCAGATTCCGGTGCTCCTCCACCCGGGATTCGCGCGCCATGCTCTCCGGCGCCCGCGATTGACCCACGCGCTGGAGAAAACCGGCGGCAGCCAGACCATACAGCGCCTTCCCGACGGCAAATTCGCCCAGCCCCGATGCGTCGATCAGCGCGGCCACGTCTCGTTGCGCATCGATGAGCGGGACGACGCGCTCCTGCTCGGGCGTGAGATGCGCTTCGCTCGTGGCAAGCCGCGCCCGGTCGACGTCGAAGATGATATCGAAGCTCGGGATCTTCTTGGCGATGAGTCCCCATTCGTCCACGCGCCGTGCCCCTTCCAGCAACAGCGATTCCGGATCGATGGAGACAACCAGTTCGCCGGCAGCGGGGTGAACATCGGCCTCGAAGCTGAACGTCCCCTGCGTCCACGAGAAGAGATAGTAGACCGCCTCCTCGATCTGCACGTGGATGTACCGGTGCACCTCCTCGCGGGTCAGCGTCCCCTGCTCCACGAGAATCTCGCCGAGGCGCTTGTCGCGCTGCCGGCCCTGGGCGCCGATCGCCGCGTCCAGCTCCCGTTGCGAGATGACACCACCCTTGACCAGAATGTCTCCGAGCCGGTCGCGACGATTCACGATGGAGGCGAAGCAGATGCGCCCGCCATCGAAGTAGATGTAGCCGAAGTTGCTGCGGTCGGTGACGCTCAGACAGCCGGTCTTCTGCCCCATCGCCAGCAGCTGGAGCACGTCCGGCAGACTCGCCTCGCGAAGGCTCCCCTTGATCGCCATCAGCGCAGCTCCTCGATCGCCCGCCCGCTGACGCCGGGCCACTCCCAGATCACCTTCTCCCGATTCAGGAAGAAGGGATCATCCCGCCCGGCGGGAGTGCTCGGGACGATCGCCGGGAACGATCCACTTCCTCCCTCCAGCTCCTTCCGGGCGAACGAGGGGGTGAGCGCCACTCCCACCACCGCCGCCGCCCGCACCAGGCGCTCCACGATCCGTATGATGTCCCGCACGTTCGCCGCGGGCCGCCTCGCCAGATATTCCACCAGCGGTTGCTCGGGATGCACGCCGGCCGCCGCCAGATAGCGCGCAGAGAGCTGCTCGCGCAGCGCGGTGTCCGGCGGGCGGATCTCGACGACCAGCCCGCCCTCGAAGCGCGAGCGCAGCCGCTCTTCCACGCCCTCGAGTTGCCGTGGTGCGCGGTCGGAGGCCACCACCACCTGACGGCCGGCCGCATGGAGCGCGTTGAAGATATGGAACACCTCATCCTGCGCACGCTCGGTGCTGTCAATGCACTGCACATCGTCCAGCAACAATGCGTCGAGCACCCGATAGCGCGCCCGCCACCGATCCACGCTCCCGTCCTGGAGCGCGGTGATGAGCTCATTCAGGAGCGTCTCGGCGTTCACGCACGCCACGCGCATGGCGCCGCCCCGCATGGCCACCAGCTCGTTGCCGATCGCATGCAGAAGATGGGTTTTCCCCACCCCCGGCGGCCCGTGAATGAAGAGGGGGTTGTACGTGCGGCCCGGCTCCTCGATGATGGTGGAGGCTGCGTGGACGGCCAGCTGGTTTGACGAGCCCGTCTCGAAGGCAGCGCGCGTGAGCGCCGGGTCCGGACCCGGCGGCGGCTCCAGCTCGCCGATCGTCCGCGCCACGAGCATCTCTGCCTCATCCAGCCGGTCGGGATCGCGAAAGATGTCGCTCTCCGCGCACGCGGGATCGACGGCCGCCACTTCGCGCGCGAGCGCCTCCAGACGCGCGATCGTCTGCTCGTACTGCGCGATCGCGGCCGGCACGTCAGGCGGCTCCGTCTGATCCAGCAGCCGCTCGAGCGGACCGAGGCGGTACCCGCGGGCGCCCCACTCGCGCATGGCATCGCTCACACGCGTCCGCCACGGCTCGATGTGCTGCGCCACCACGGCGCTCACGTCGTGCAGGAAGCTCGCGAACTCATCGGCCTTCTCCCGCACCGCCGTCATTCCCCCCGACAGGGTGATGGGACGCTCGCCGAGGAACTGCCGAACGTTGTGGGCCGTTACCGGCACCTCGCCCAGCGTCTGACACGCGATCAGCCGGTTGAGCGCGCCTTCCATCTCGCGGACGTTCGTGAACTCCAGCCGCGCGACCTCGTCCATGACGCCGGGGTTGAAGCGCACGCCGCGCTCCTCCGCCTTCTGGCGCAGAATCGCCACGCGCGTTTCGTAGTCGGGCGGCCCCATGTCCACGATCAGCCCCCCGGAGAATCGCGTGAGCAGGCGCTCGTCCAGTTCGGCGATCTCGCCCGGCGGCCGGTCGCTCGCCAGAACGATCTGCTTGCCGCGTGGCTGCAGCATGTTGAACAGACGGAGCATCTCGCTCTGCGTCTCCCGCCGCGCCCCCAGGAACTGCACGTCATCCAGCAGCAGCACCGAAACCGCGTGATAGCGTTCCTTGAACGTCCCCATCGCGCCCGCCTCGATCGCGGTGTGCAGCTCCTCCACAAAATCATCGAGCGTGGTATAGCGCACGAGCAGGTCCGGCTGCACGCGCGTGGTCAGGTGCTCGATAGCCAGCAGCAGGTGTGTCTTGCCCAGCCCCGAGCTGCTGTACAGGAAGAGCGGGTTGTAGGTCGTCCCCGGTTGCTGCGCAACGGCGCGAGCAGCGGCGACGGCCAGATGATTCGCCGCCCCCACCACGAAGTTCTCGAAGCGATGGGTGCCTATCGCGTCCACGTTCACCGGAGCGCCCCCCCTGCCATGCGCGGCGAGCTGAGCCGGCCCAGCACCAGCTCCGACACGCCCCGCAGCGTCTCGAACACCCCGGGGCCGTGCAGCGCATCAGCACTGAATGCCGGGATGTTTCGGAAGTTCAGCGCGTCCTCCAGCGCATCCACCTCGAGGATGAGATCCTCGGGCAGATCCCGCTTGTTGTACTGGAGCACCATGGGAAGCGCCCGAATGTCTACTCCCTGCCGTGCGAGATTGGCGTGCAGGTCCTGCATGCTCTCGATGTTCTCATCGAGCTGGCGCGCCTGGCTGTCCGCAACGAACACCACACCGTCGGCCCCTTGCAGCACGAGCTGTCGCGTCGCCTCGTAATACAGCTGTCCGGGCACGGTGTAGAGCTGGAACCGCGTGCTGAATCCGGAGATCGACCCCAGATCCAGGGGCAGGAAGTCGAAGAAGAGCGTGCGATCCGTCTGGGTAGCAAGCGATACCATGGCCCCGCGACGGTCGTCGGGGACCTGCTCGTACACGTAATGCAGGTTCGATGTCTTTCCCGACCGGCCAGGGCCGTAGTAGACAATCTTGCACGTGATCTCACGCGTCGAGTAGTTGACCAGGGACACGGGGCGCTCAGGCGATCGGGTGGCTTGCTTCGGGCGCCACACTGGCGGCCGGCGCGCGGCCGAAGAGGATGGCCAGATTGCGGTTCAGCTCGCCCTCGAAATTCGCGTCGAGCGCGGGCCGCGCCGCCGGCGGCAGCGCCGGTGCAGCGGTGCGGACCGCGTCGCCGAGCGCGCGCATGTACAGCTGCACCAGCCCGAGCGACGTGTCGCTGTCGAACACAGTTAGTACGACGATCGAACGCGATGGAATGGCCAGACTCGCCAGATACATCTGGCGTTTCGCCCCGGCGTGGTACAGCTCGCGGAATGGGATACCATTGACTTCCTCACCCAGCCGGTCGGCGGATGCGTGAATGGCCGCGGCGAGGGCGCACGCCGCCATCACATCCACCGCACGCGTGAAGCCGTGCTGCGCCAGCACCTGCCCGTTCGGCTCCAGCAGCAACGCAAAGCGCACGCGCGAGTCACGGACGAAGCGACGCAACGGCGCCTCCAGCCAGGCATCGATCGCGGCCGTGGTCACGCGAGCGTCTCCGCCAGTTGCAGCATGCTGCCACGCAGTCGGCCAAGCGGCGCGCGGAGCTCGGTGAGCGCTACCAGCACCAGCTCGTCGCGCCCCGTCGCGCAGATATGCCCGCATTCGGCCTCCAGCTCCAGAAAGCCAACCGCCCCAAGCCCGGCCGCTCGAGCGGAGAGCCGGGCCCGCCGGAAGAGCGAGGCCGCAAGCGCCGCGACCGCGTGCTCGTCGACACCCGACTGCGCCACGGTGTCGACGATGATGCCATCGCTCTCGCCCACCACCAGGCAGGCGAGCACACCGGGCTGTCGAACCAGCGCCGTGAGCTGTTGCTCGAAGGGAGACCTCACGCCTCCTCCTCCAGCCAGGTGGCCGCATGCCGCGTACACCGGGTAAGCGTGCGCCGCACGAAGCCAAGGGGAATGCTGCGCGCCGCCGCGAGCAGCAGGAGCGCGTCGCGCGACACGGGCGCCATGGATACAGTGGCGACCTCCGTCTCGAACGTCACCGAGCGCCAGTCCCCCAGGTCGAGGTGGGCGATGGCGCGCTGCGCCTCGTCGCGTACGCCGCTCAGCTCGGCGCCGATCTCCTGCGCCACGTCCTGCCCGTCCTCCGTCATGTAGGCGCCGGCCGTCACCAGGCCGTCGCCATCGAGGAGGATGGCCGTCTGTGCGCCATCGCCCAGCAGCTCGACAAAGAGCAGTCGGGCATCATCGCCGGTGCCATGGCGTTCCGTCGCGGGCAGGTCCGGCTCCGAGGGCGGCTCCGAGGGCGGCTCCGACTCCGGCGGTCGCCCCGGTTCCGCTGCCGGCACCGTGGGGGGCATCTGCTCGTCCGTTGCGTTGGCCGGCGCACCCAGCATCTGCCGGACAACGCGCAGCGCCGTCGCGATGCTCGCATCGTCGGGATGGTGCGTCGCGGCCGCGGCCAGATGCCGTTCGGCATCCGGCAGCTTCCCTTGCTTGAACAGGACGTATCCCAGTCCCTTGTGCGCGCCCACGTGATCGCCCGCCAGGCTCAGCACGGTGTCCCATTCGTCGAAGGCGCGCTCGAGCTCTCCTGCGTCCACCGAGATGCGCGCCAGAAGATCGTGGGCATCGGCGTGGTGCGGATGGCGCTCGAGACCGCGCGTGGTCACTTTACGCGCGGTGTCGAGCTGACCGCGCTGTCGCAGCATCTCCCCGAGCTGCACGAATACCAGGCTGGCCGGATCATGGGCCAGTTCGGCACTCAGTCGCTGGATTTCATCAGACATCCGCATCCTCCTCCAACATCGTCTCGAGCGTGCGCGCCGCCTCGGCGGCCGTCCGGATGCGGGCGCCGTCGCCGGCGTCCGGGCTCAAGCGGACATACCGCTCCCAGCTGATGGCTGCGGCCGTGTACGCGCCACGGCGCGCCGCGCAATACCCCATCTCGCGATGCGCCTGGGCATTCAGCGCGTCCTCGCACAGCACCTGCTCCAGCGTACCGCAGGCGTCATCGTGCTCGCCCAGCCGCGACAGCGCCCGCGCCATGAGCAGCCGAGCACTGACGGAACGCGGGTCCACGGACGCGCCCTGATGCGCCGCGTCGAGCGCCTCCTTCCACGCGCCGGCACGCAGCGCGGCGCGCGCCTGACCCACGTACGGGGCCGCGGCATCGGCGTCGAGGCTGGCATCCCGGATATCGGCTGCCGGCTCCATCTCACGCACCGCCACCACGGCCGTCGTCGCCAACCCATAGACGATCTTCGCCACCTCGAATTCACTGCGCCCGAGCTCGGCGGCGATGGCCCGCAGGTCACGGCTTCCATCGATCTCCGTCAGGACTTCCCACTCATTGGGCAGCAGATCGAGGAGCGCGGCGTGCTCATCGTTCACCGTGGCGAGTTCCGGGACCACGCCCAGATGCGGCACCGCGGAGGCGATCCGCGACCACTCGTCGATCCGCCGTGCCCCTTCCATGAGCAGAGACTCCGTGGACACGCGCACCGATGCGGCCGCGCGCGCGGCCGCATCGGCGGCGTCCCTCTCCTCGAAGGAGAAGTATCCCTCGTGCCAGGACATGAGCTCGAACACCACTTCCTCCACCTGGAACCGCACCTGGCGCTCGAGCTCGCGCTGACTCACCGCCCCGTGCGCCACCAGAATCTCACCCAGCTTTCGCGTGTGTCCTTCGGCATCCTGCAGCTGTCGCGCGCTGGCCAGGTCGCCTTCCGAAATCTTCCCGCTCCGCACCAGGAGCTCGCCCAGTCGATGCGGGTTGCTGCAGATCATGGCGTCGATCACCGCACCGCGGTCGAACACGACCGTCCCGCGGTTGTCGCGGAGCGCCGACGTGATGGTCAACACGCCCGTCTTCCGGCTCAGGTCGAGCAGTTGGAACACATCGTGGATGCCCAACTCCCGGAGCGGTCCTTCGATCGCCATCGCTATGCCTCTCGCTCGCGCAGGATGCCAAGGAGGTCCGCCGCGGTCCGCGCCTCACGGCGAGCATGTTCGGCGAACGAGCTTTCCGGGCTCAACTCGACCACCCGGCGCCACCGCGCGATTGCCTCGCGATAGCGGTGCTGGCCCGCCAGCAACACCCCCTGCAGATAGACGGCGCCCGCGTGGTCCGGGTCGAAGCGGAGTATACGATCGCACGCCACAGCGGCATCCGCAGGACGACCAGCCTGGACGAGCGTCTCCGCCAGCGACCAGAGCGCGTCGATGTTGTACGGATCGCGCGTGAGCAGCTCCACCAGCGGCAGCAGCGCCTTGCGGGTGTCGCCGAACCGGCGGCGTACGGCGGCCAGCTCGAGTGCGGCCTCCACGTAGGTCGGCACCGCATCGAGCGCGGCAACCAGCTCGGCCTCTGCCTCCCTTCCGTCACCTCGCCGCGCGAGCAGCCGCGCGAGCTCGCATCGCACCACGGCAACGTCTCCGTCCACTGCCAACGCTTCGCGGTACGATGCGATGGCGGCATCCACGTCGCCCGCCGCGCGCGCCACGTCGCCGAACTGCTTGAGCACTTCAGCACGAGCGGGTGCCAATGCTCGCGCACGCTGAAGCAGCGCATGCGCGGCGGCGGTGTCCCCCGCTCTGGTGCGCACCGTCGCGGCCAGGAGCAACGCCTCCACAGCGGTGCCATCAGCCGCCAGCAGCGCATCCGCGGCGGCGCTGGCCTCCGCCGTGCGACCGAGCATCAGCAGCGCACGCGTCTCGCCGGCAATCGCGCGCGGGACCACGGCTGAGCCGCTCGCCGCCCTGGCCGCCTGATAGCGTTCGAGCGCCTCGCCGAACAGACCGCGGCGCGCGTACACATCACCGAGCAACGTGAGCCCCTCCGCCGTGCTCCCTTCCCCCTGTCGCGCCAGCACCCGGCTGATTTCCGCGGCTGCGCGGTCGAGCAACCCCTTGGAGAGATAGTCAAGGGCCACGGCGTACGGGTCTTCCACGGTATCCTCCGGGACGGCCGTCGGCGGCCGGTGCCGGAGATCGCGGAAGAGCGTATCCAGGTGCTGCGGATCGAACGTGAAGGAGTCGACCGCATTGTTGACGCGCTGCTCGTGCCCGAGTGCCGGCGTCACCGAGAGATCGGGATCCTCATACTCGATGTCGATGGCCAGCTCGAGCTTCTGCGCCACGTACAGAGGGTCCAGCTCCAGCGCGTGTTTGGTCTCGCGTAACGCGCCCTCGAAGTCGCCCAGGTTCGAGAGCGTGAAGCTGAGATTGTAGTGCGCCTCTGCGTAGTCGGGGCGTGCCTGGATCGCGCGTCCGAAGGCGCTCCGCGCGTCCTCGAACTGTTTCAGGTCCACCGACACCAGCCCGATCCCATTCAGCGCCACCGGCTGCTCCGATTCGAGCGTGAGCACGTGCTGGTAGGCTTCCAGACTCAGCGGGAATTGCTTTGCCGTCCGCAGGAGCAGCGCCAGATTGAGCCACGCTTTCACGAAGTCCGGCCGTCGTGCGAGCGCGGCACGGAACGCGTCCATCGCCTGCTCCGTCGCACCGGAATGGAAATACGCGACGCCCAGATTGTTCTGCGCGATCGCATACGCCGGGTCGAGCGCCAGCGCCTTGCGATAGCTCTCCGCCGCCGCATCGTAGTGTCCGTCCTGATGCAACGCGACGCCCCGCTCGCACCATAGCTTGGGGCTCTCCGGCTGCTCTGCGATCACCTGGTCGTACAGCTTCAGCGCTTCGGCGGGCTGCTTCGTGAGCAGATGGATTTCCGCCATCGCCTGCAGCACGATGGCGCGGTCCGCACCGCGCTCGAGCGCCAGCTCGTACTCGCGAAGGGCCTCCGCGTAGTAGCCCTTCTGGCGGAACGCCATGCCGAGGTTGAGGCGGGCCAGACTTCCTTCGCCGTCCACCTCCATGAGCCGCCGCGTCGCGCGCTCCCGCCGCTCAGGCAACAGCTCCTGATACGTCGCCAGATGATAGCGATCCAGTGAGAGGTTGGCCTGCACGCGCGAGAGCGAGGGATTCAGACGGATGGCTCGTGCGGTGGCCGCGCCGGCCGCCTCGTGCTTCCCCACATCGCCCAGCACGAAGCCCAACAGATAGTGCGCGTCCGCGTTGTCGGGACTCAGCTCGATGGCACGCCGCAATGCCGCGAGCGCCTCCTCGTTCAGCCCGCGATTGTACAGCACCTCGCCGATCGAGACATTCACCAGCGGGCTGTCGGGATCCAGCTGGAGCGCCCGCTCGAACCACTGCTGCGCCCGCGCCAGATCGCCGCCCGCCTTCTCCGCCAGACCGAGCTGGACGATGGCGCCTACGTCATTCGGGTGGTACTCCAGCAGCGCGGTGAACTCGGCCACCGCCTGGGCACGCTCGCCGAGCGCCGCGTACGCGCGCCCCAACTCCCACCGCGCATCGCGGTCCTCCGGCTGGCGCCGCAGCCGGTCGCGCAGCTCCGCCACGCGCCGGTCGTAATACCCCGTGCTGAAGTACGCTACCTCGAGGTTGCGCCGCGCCACCTCCATCTTGGGGTCGAGCTCCAGCGCGCGCGTGAACGCGGTGACGGCCTCTTCGGCCATCCCCTTGTTGTGGTAGAGCACGCCGAGGTTGTTGTGCGCCCCCGCATCAGATGGATCGATTCGCCGCGCGAACGATCGCAGGATCTCGCGGTCGCGCTCCGAGGCCAACGTCGACGACACGGTCAGGCGACACGGATGGCGCGGAGGATGGCGTGCAGCGACGCCATGTCCGGCAGCAGAAGGAAAAAGCCGCGCAGACGCTCGTTCAGATCCTCCATGAAAAACTGCGTCTCCACCGCGAGCACGAGATCGCGATCCACGCCGAACTGCATGTATGCCGTGGTGAGCACTGCGGCGGACATATCGACCGCCAGACCAGGCGGTGACGGGAGGAGCATGAGTCCCATGAAGTCGCTCAGCGCGTTCATGTAGGCGCCGCTCAGAATGTTGCCCGCCTCCTTGATGGCGGATTGCTCCAGGTCGCCCAGCGCCGTCTGCGAGCCGGCCGGCCGCCGGAGCATCATCTCCGCCAGCCGCACCGCGGTTTGATGCGGAAAGACGAGCAGCGTGCGCCCGGTCAGGTCGCCGAACATGTGCATCATCACCGCGGCAATGGGCTCCTCCTCCTCCGCGATTCGGGACGGCACGTCTTCGAGCGACGACACGGCGATCGTCGGTACGCTGATCATGATCTTGCTGCCGGTCATCTGCGACAATGCCGTGGCGGCGTGGCCGGCGCCGATGTTCGCCGTCTCGCGCAACGCGTCGAGCTGTTCGCTTCTGAGTGACAGGAAATCCTCGATCATTGGCGCTCCGCTAGAGGACACTTCCCACATCCATGATCAACGCTGGCGCCCCGTCGGCGAGAATGGTCGCCCCGCTGAAGAGCGGAACGGCGCCGCGCACTGCGTCGAACTGCTTCACCACGATGTCCTGCTGTCCGGCCAGCGCGTCCACCACCAGTCCGGCGCGCCGGTCTCCCACTTCCAATACCACCACCGGCAGCAGCCGGTCATCGGCGGGAGGCAGCCGTACCATCTCCCGTAGTCGCAACAGGGGCAGGACATCATCGCGCACCAGCATGACCTCGCGCCCCTTGACGTGCTTGAGCGTCGAGGCCGACAGCTCCACCGTCTCGCGCACGTGCGTGATCGGCACCGCGTAAGTCTCCGCATCCACGCGCGCCAGCAGTGCCCGCACGATCGCGAGCGTCACCGGCATGCGCGCCGTCACCGTTGTCCCCTGCCCCGGCGTCGATCGGATCTCCACCGCCCCGCCAAGCGCCCGCACCCTGGTGACCACGGCGTCCACGCCGACGCCCCGCCCCGAGAGGTCCGTCACCTGGTCCGCCGTGGTGAACCCCGGCCGACTGATGAGCTGCACGAGCTCGTCGTCGCTCAACTCGGTGGCCGAGTCATCCACCAGCCCCTGCTCACGCGAGCGCCGGAGCACCTGCGCCCGGTCGATCCCGCGCCCGTCGTCCATCACCCGGATGGTCACTGACGATCGCTCCCGTCTCACACTCAGCGTGAGCTGGCCCCATGGGGGCTTCCCGCTCGCCACACGCACTGCCGGTGGCTCGATTCCGTGGTCCACCGCGTTCCGGAGCAGATGCACCACCGGCTCGCCGATCTCATCCAGGATCGACCGGTCCAGCTCGATGTCCTTCCCCTCGATCGTGAACTCGATCTGCTTTCCCAGAGCGCGCGCCGCGTCGCGGACGAGTCGGGGAAACCGATCGAACACCTGCCCGACCGGCACCATGCGGCTGAGGAGAATCTCCTCCTGCAACTCGCCGATGAGGCGCGAGGCCTGCGCGACGGCTTCCTCCAGTACCCGGTCGCCACCACCCGTCACCAACTGCTCGATGCGCCCTCGCGTGATCACCAGCTCGCCGACCATGTTCATCAGCGCGTCCAGTCGCCGGCTGTCGATGCGCACGTGTCGCGGCGCTGCGGCGCGGCGCTCCGAAGGCACCTCGGCATCCGACGCCGCGGGCTGCGCAACGGGAACGGGCTGCGGGACGACGCCCCCACCGTCCGCCACCTCCACGGCTTCCACGTCGCCCACGCTCAGCAGCGCCTCCTCGATGCGCTCGAGGCTGGCGGCCGTGTCGAGCCGGATGGAGAACTCCCGCTCGAACGCCTCTGCCATCAGATCATCCATGGAGGGCGCGACGTGCAGCACGCGCCCCAGCGTCTCCGCCTTCTTCACCACCAGCAGCGCACGAGCTCCGCGCATCGCCGAGCCGGCCAGGAGCCGGATGCGAATCTGGCACCCCCCGTCCTGTGCGTCCCCGTCCTGGTGCGCCCCGCTCGAGGGCGCTTCGGTCACGGCCTCGAGCTGCGCCACCACCGCGGCCACGTCGATCTCGTCCTCGTGTCCCTCCACCGACCGCTCGATCGCGCCCTCCAGCGCATCCGCGCCGCGGAACAGACCGTCCATTACGGCGGCAGACACGTGCTGCTCCCCACGCCGCACGCGATCCATCAACGTCTCCAGGGCATGGGCAAGCTCGGTCACGGCCCCGTACCCCATCGTCGCGCTCATCCCCTTGACCGTATGCACGGCCCGGAAGATCGCGTCCACAGGCTGCCGGCTGTCAGGCGCGCGCTCCAGTTCCAGCAGGGAGTGGTTGAGCGCCGAAAGATGCTCGTGGCTCTCGGTTAGAAAGAGCTCAGCGTAACGGGACAGGTCCATGATGGAACGGCGGGGTATCGAGAGTAGGGTGTAGGAATTACAACGGTGTCGGGAGTAGGGTGCCGGATGGAGACGGAGAGATCCACTCTGCAAGGCCGTTCTCCCGATACCCGCCACCCCACTCCCCACACCCGGCGGTCATCACCCCAGGACCCGCTGCACCGCCTCCAGCACCCGGCTCGGCTGAAACGGCTTGACCACAAAATCCTTGGCGCCGGCCTGGATGGCCTCCACCACCAGCGCCTGCTGCCCCATGGCGCTGCACATGAGGATCTTGGCCGCCGCATCGAAGCCGATGATCTCACGGACCGCGTCGATCCCTCCCATGTCAGGCATCACGATGTCCATCGTGACGAGGTCCGGCTGGAGCGCCTTGTATCGCTCGATCGCCTGCACGCCGCTATCGGCTTCGCCCACGACATCGAAGCCTGACGTCTTCAGGATGTCTGCGATCATGGTGCGCATGAAGACGGCGTCGTCGCAGATCAAAACCGTGTGATTCACCATCTCCTCCACTAGAGCAGAACCTGGCGGACGATCTCTGCCGCATCGAGAAGAATGACGACTAACTCCCCCAGACGTCCCACCGCGCGCACCACGCCCCCCATAGCCTCATCCGCCGGGGCCGCCTCCAGCGCGTCCGCCGGGAGCTCCTGCACCTCCAGCGCTTCGTCCACGGCCAGCCCCACCACCCGGCTGCCCCGCTCCACCAGGATCACCGAACCCGTGCTCCGCGCCGCCGCGCCGCCGTCCAGCCTCGAACCAAGATCGATGATGGTCACGATGCTGCCGCGCAGATTGATGAGTCCGCAGACATACGGCGGGGCGCCCGGCAGCCGGGTCGCGTTTCGGAACGGGATGATCTCGCACACCTGCTCGAGCTCGATGCCGTAGACTCGAGCTCCGAGGCGGAAGAGCACGAGCGGGCATGCCGGCGCGTCAGGAGTCGAATCGATAGAAGCCAAAGTCATCGAGCGGATCGGGACGGTCGAGGAGTTCGTTGTCCCCCGCCGCCGTTGCAAGAGAGCGGCGGAGATCTTCGGGCAACGGCGACCGGAGCTCGATGCGGTGGCCCGTCACTGGATGCGGAAACGCCAGCCACGCCGCGTGCAGAAAGTGCCGATGCGGCGGCAGCCCCACGAGACGCCGCCCGCCGCCCCCGCCGTAGCTGTCATCGCCCACAACGGGGTGGCCGACCGACGCCAGATGCACGCGGATCTGATGCGTTCGTCCCGAGTGCAGGTGCGCCCGCATCAGGTCCACCGCATCGAACCGGGCGAGCCGCATGAAATCCGTTCGCGCAGCCCTCCCCGTACTGACGATCGCCATCCGCTTTCGGTCTCGCGGGTCGCGCCCAATCGGTTGATCGACCGTCAGAGCATCGCCCGGGAGGTGTCCCCACGCCAGCGCGGCGTAGCGACGCGTAACCCGCCGCGCCGACAGGGCGGCGCCGAGCCGCTGGTGCGCGCGGTCCGTTCTGGCCACCAAGAGGAGCCCGGACGTCTCCTTGTCCAGCCGGTGGACAATCCCCTCGCGCTCGTTCCCCCCCATGGTGGACAGCGGTCCGCCCCGCCCCTTGAGCGCGTTCACCAGCGTTCCGGACCAGTGCCCCGGCGCCGGATGCACGACCATCCCCGCGGGCTTGTCCACCACCAGCACGTGCTCGTCCTCAAAGACGATGCTGAGCGGAATGTCCTCGGGAAGGACCGCCCGTGCACGCGGCGGAGGAATCCGTACCGCCACATACTCGCCGCGGCGCGGGCGATAGCTGGCTTTCTCGCGCCGCCCGTCCACCAGCACGTGCCCGGTGGCGATGAGCGTTGCGGCCTGGGTGCGCGACAGATCCAGGCGCTGGGCCACAAGCGAATCGAGGCGGATATCGCTATCCGCCTCGACCAGGAAGTCCCGCCGCTCACCACCATTGGTGGCGGCGTCACCGAATTCCGTCATGCGCCGCCCGGGCTACGTCCCCTCGTTCGGCTCTGCCCCGCCCGGTGGCGCGGCCGACTCCGCCGCTGCCTCCGCGTTCTCCCTGGCGTCCTCCACCCAGAGCACCCACGCCAGCAGCAACGCGCCAGTGGTCACCGCGATGTCCGCCACATTGAACGTGGGCCACCGCATGTCGCGGATACCCAGGTCCAGAAAGTCCACCACGCCGCGGGGCGAGATGACGCGGTCAATCAGATTGCCGATGGCCCCGCCGCAGACGAGGCCAATGGCCACGATCCGGGCGACATGTCCCGGACGGGTGGTTGCATAGAGCCGTCCCAGGATGACCAGGGCCACTGCCGTGAGCACCAGGAAGATGACGCGAGAGTACGACCCGAGGTACAGCCCGAAGGCCGCACCGGGGTTGTAGACGAGGGTGAGGCGCACCCAATCGCCAAGCACCTCACGGGGGATGCGCTGCGGCAGCAACGCCGTCTGCGCCCAGAGTTTCGTGATGACGTCGAGCGCGACGACCACGCAGACGATCGCCGCGAACACCCGCCGTTTACTGGGCGGCGCGCTGCTTCTTTTTTCCATCTTCTTCGCGCTGCTTGCAGGCAATGCAGAATCTGGCGTGCGGAAGGGCATCCAGCCGGTCGAAGTCGATATACTCGCCGCAGTTCTGGCATCGCCCGAAGGTCTCGGGCGATCGATAGAGCCGCCGCAACGCCTCGTCGATATGCCAGAGGAATCGTCCTTCGTGGCTGGC
Organism: Gemmatimonadaceae bacterium; assembly: GCA_036278935.1. Lineage (GTDB taxonomy): Bacteria > Gemmatimonadota > Gemmatimonadetes > Gemmatimonadales > Gemmatimonadaceae > DASSNR01. Next base: position 72,237 of record DASUKA010000151.1, on the reverse strand, counting down.
GAACAGAAACGCCTTCTCGCGTTCCATGGCGTCTGTCCCCTGGTCCGCCATGTGGAAGGAATAGGCGCTCAGATCGCCGTCCTCCGACTGCGGCGTCGCATTGAACGTCTCGGTGTACTGCCCCAGCTCCTTGAGCACCCGCTTGCGCTCCTCGATCAGTCGCTGTTCGAAGTGTGCGAGCATCTTGCGGCTCATCCGCTTGGGGGATGGTGACTTCTTGGCACTCGTCGAAGACGGCATGCTACTGTACTCTGGTCAAGGCGAGCTGGACGGGGAGGCCATCCAGCTCCACCGTCTGCATCGCGTCTGGTGAACCCGCCATGGATCCTCCGATGGTCACATCGCGCGCAAGCACTTCCCCGGTCACGTGCTCCCGGAATTCCCGAACCGCGCGTTCAATCTCCTCGCTCCCTGCAACGTGCAGCCAAATGCGATCACTTACCGCCAGCCCCGCGTCCTTGCGCAGACGCTGTACCCGGCTCACCACTTCACGCGCCAACCCCTCCGCACGCAACTCCGGCGTGACCGTCGGATCGATCGCCGCCACGTAGCCGGCGGACTCCTGCACCACCAGGTCGCCCGCCGCGCGGCGCACCACCTGCACATCCTCCGGCAGGAGCGCGTGCGATTCCCCCTCCACGGAGATCGCCACCGGTTCCCCGCGCTCGAAGCGCGCCAGCGCCTCCGCGCCAAGCGACGACACGGCCTGCGCCGCCATCGGCGTGCGCTTGCCGAATCGCTTGCCCAGCGAGCGGAAGTTCGCCTTGCCTTCCAGGCGCACCAGTGCGTGGTCCGTGGACGCCACCTCCACCTGCTTGACGTTCAACTCGGCCGCCAGGAGCGGCTTTAAGGCATCGAACAGCATAACCTGGTAATTTGGCACAACGCATACCAATCGCGAAAGAGGCTGCCGAACCTTGATCCCGACCGTCTCCCGCGCCGCGCGCCCCAACGTGGCGAGCGTGCGGATCTGCGTCATGGCAAGCTCCAGTGCCTCGTCAAGCGCCTCCGCGGCCTCTTCCCCTCGACTGAACGACGCCAGGTGCGCCGACTCGCCCGTGAGCGCCCGGTGCATCCAGTCGGTGAGAAAGGGAGCGATGGGCGCCAGTAGCCGGCACGTGACCACCAGCACGTCGTACAGTGTGGCGAACGCGGCCCGGTTGTCCGACGTTTCCACGTCGTAGAACCGCGCGCGGTTGAGCCGCACGTACCAGTTGGACACGTCATCCACCACGAAGTCCATGAGCGCACGGGCCGCTGCCGTCGCCTCGTATCGCGCCAGGAGGTCGTTCACCTCGCGTTCCACCCGGGCGAGACGGGAGAGTATCCACCGGTCCACGGCAGGTCGCTCCGCCACCGCGGGATCATCCGGGCCCGGCGACCACCCGAAATTCGCGTAGCGCGCGAAGATGCCATCGTAGATGTTCCGGAGCGTGAGCAGGAACTGCCCCGCGCTCTGCCGCACCGCATCGTCGTCGAATCGCCTGGGCACCCACACCTGGCTGGATGCGATGAGAAACAGCCGCACGGCGTCGGCGCCGTGACGCTCGATCACACTCCACGGATCCACGCTGTTGCCACGGCTTTTCGACATTTTCACGCCGTTGGCGTCGAGCACCAGGTCGTTCACGACCACCGTGCGATATGGCGCGGCGATGTCCCCGATGCGCTCCGCCCCGGCGGCGCCGCCGTTGTGGGGCAGCGCGTCGCCCAACCCGGTGGCAATGGCCAGCAGCGAGTAGAACCACCCGCGCGTCTGGTCCACGCCCTCCGCGATCAGGTCGGCCGGATATTGCCGGTCCAGCCGCTCCTCGTGCTCGAACGGATAGTGCCACTGCGCAAAGGGCATCGACCCGGAATCGAACCACGTATCGATCACCTCGGGCACGCGGCGCATCATAGGACCGGGAGAGGAGATAGGAGAAAGGGGAGAAGACACAGCAGCAGTTCTCGGTTCCGAGCCCGAACCTGCCACCTCCTCTCGCCTTTCTCCTTTCTCCTCGCCCGTCATCGCGTCCCTCGCCGCGCATGCCGCGCAGGGCCACGTATACGCGTCGATGTACGGCTTGTGCGGGTCGAAATCGGCCGGGAGCGCCCGGCCGGCGCGCTCGGCGAGCGCCGCATAGCTGCCGATCACTTCCACATGCGATGGATCAGCCTCGCACACCCACACGGGCAGCGGTGTTCCCCAGTAGCGATCACGCGACAGCGCCCAATCGATGTTGTTCTCCAGCCATTCGCCGAATCGCCCGGTCCCTATCTCCGGCGGATGCCACTGCACCCGCGCGTTCCGCGCGAGCATGGCATCGCGGAACGCGGTCGTCCGCACGAACCAGGACTCGCGGGCGTAGTACAGTAGCGGCGTACCGCAGCGCCAGCAGTGCGGATACGCGTGCTCGATCGTCTCGGCGCGAAAGAGCACGCCGCGCGTGCGCAGTTCCTCGATGATTCGCGCATCGGCATCCTTCACGAATAGACCGCCCACCACCGGCATGGCCGCAGGAAAGCGCCCGCGCAGATCCACCGGCTGCACGAACGCCAGTCCGTGCCGCTGCCCGGCCCCGTAGTCGTCCGCCCCGAACGCCGGCGACATGTGCACGATCCCCGTGCCTTCATCCGCGGCCACGAACGACTCCGCCACAATCACTTCGTGCGCACCATCGCCGTATTGCACCCAGTCCAGAGGGCGGTGGTAGTGCAGGCCCTCAAGCGCACGCCCCGGCAGTCGCTGCACGATCTCCCATCGATCGGTGAAGTCCTCACCGAGCGTCGCCGCTGCCCGCGATTCGGCCAGGATGAGCGTCCCCTCTTCCGGTGCCTCCGGGCGCCGTACCTCGAGATAGATGAGGTCCGGATGTACCGCGAGCGCCGTGTTCGACACCAGCGTCCATGGCGTCGTGGTCCAGACCAGAATTCGACGAGCGGAGAAAGGAGAGAGGAGAAAGGAGGCCGGCTCTTGCGACTGCGGCCTCTCCCCCATAGTCAGTTCTTCCTCTCTCCTTTCTCCTTCCTCCTCTCGCAGCTCCAGCGCCACATACACGCTCGGGTCGCGCACATCCTCGTAGCCCTGCGCCACCTCGTGGCTCGAGAGCGCCGTGCCGCAACGGGCGCAGTACGGCAGGATCTTGCGCCCGCGGTACAGGAGGTTGCGGTTGTACAGCGTCTCGAGCGCCCACCACTCGCTTTCGATGTAGCTGTTGGCGTATGTGATGTACGGATCACGGTAATCGAGCCAGTAGCCGATGCGCTCGCTCAACCGCTCCCACTCAGCCTTGTACGTCCACACGCTCTCCCGACAGAGCCGGTTGAATTCCTCCACACCGAACTCTTCGATCAGCTGCTTCCCGCTGAGCGAGGCAAGCGCCGCCGGTGACAGGCCGTGCCGCGCCGCCAGGAGCTCCGGCAACTGCTTCTCCACCTCGATCTCCACCGGCAGCCCGTGGGTGTCCCACCCGGCCTTGCGCGTCACGTGGCAACCGGTCATCACGCGGTACCGGCAGAAGAGATCCTTGATGGTGCGCGCGAACACGTGATGGATGCCCGGGCGGCCATTGGCCGTGGGCGGGCCTTCGTAGAACACGAATTCGGGCTGCCCCGCGCGCGCAGCGTCCGCGCGCTCCAGGATGCCGCCCGCGCTCCAGCGCTCGAGCACCGCTTGCTCGAAGTCACTGACCGAAACGTCCGCCGGGAGCTCCTGGTACTGCACCCGCGGTGGTCTGGTGGCCGTCACATCCGCTCCAACACGCCGCGCACCAGCGCGGTCAGCTGCGGCTCCGCGCTCGCCGCCACAGCGATGATCTGTTCGACGGTGGCCGGCTCGAGCGCATCCGGCAGGCACCGGTCGGTGATGATCGACAGGCCGAGCACGCGCATGCCGCCGTGCACGGCTACAATGACTTCAGGGACGGTCGACATCCCCACCACGTCCGCGCCGATCCCCCGGAGAAAACGGTACTCGGCGCGCGTTTCGAGACTGGGTCCGGTGACGGCGACGTATACACCCTCGCGGAGGAGAATGCCGCGCTCCCGCGCCACCTCACGCGCCAGCGCCCGTAGCTCGTCGTCGTACGGCGCGGACATGTCCGGAAAGCGCGGACCCAGCGCATCGTCGTTGGGACCGATGAGCGGGTTGTCGCCCAGTAGATTGATGTGGTCGGCAATCAGCATCAGCTCCCCGGCGTTCCAGAGCGGGTGCATGCCGCCGCATGCGTTGGAGACGACGAGCGTGCTGGCGCCGAGCGCACGCAGCACGCGAACCGGGAAGGTCACCTCGCGGAGGGAGTATCCCTCGTAGCGGTGAAAGCGCCCCTGCATGGCCACAACGGTCTGACCGCCCAGTGTCCCACAGAGCAGCCTGCCGGCGTGCGATTCGACGGTCGACAGCGGAAAGTCCGGGATGTCGCCATACTCCACTACCGTCGTCGTGTCGATCTCGCGTGCCAACGCCCCGAGACCGGTGCCCAGGATGATCGCCACGCTCGGCGTCGCGTCAAAGCGCGAGCGCACGGCATCCGCGGCACGCGCGATGCGGTCGCTGCTGTGCAGATCCGGCGTACGGCTGTCCAGGGGGAGCGCGGCGACTGCCGGCGGCTCCGCCGCGATGTTGCGCCGCGCCATTATTCCTTTACCAGCGACTCGAGCCACGCCGGTGTCTTGGCGTCCGGACGCGCATCGCCCGCCTCGCCATCGCCCACGCGCCGGGGCACCACACCCTCCGCAGCCGCCAACTCCGCGAGCTGCCGCTCGACGAGCATCCGGAGCTGGTGGGTAAACGCCACGCGCGATTGCTCGAGCTGGATGAGCTGCGCCTTCATCTTTTCCAGATCGCCCCGCGAGGCTTCGATGATGCGCTCGCCCTCGGCGTGCGCCTCGCGAAGAATGAGCTGCCCCTCGCGCTCCGCCTGCTCGCGCATCTCGGCACGCAACTGTTGCGCGGAGATCAGCGCGTCGTTGATCGCCTTGTCGCGCTCGCGGAAGGCGCGGAGCTGCTCGTGGAAGTTCTTCGCCTTCCCCTCCAGCTCCTGTATCACCCGGGTGAGCCGCTCGAGCTCTTCCGCCACCTGGTTGCGGAAATCATCGACCTTGGCGGGATCGTATCCCCGGAACGTCCGCCCTCCGAAATCGAAGCGCCGCACATCCAGCGCCGTGAGATGGAACCCTTCGTCGATCATGCTCGCACTCCAAACAGAACGGTACCAAGCCGGACCATCGTTGCTCCTTCCGCGACCGCGATCTCGTAGTCGTTCGACATACCCATGGACAGCTCACTCGCGGGACACCCGGCACGAGTGAGCAGCGCGCACGCCGAGCGCGCCCCCTCAAAGACGCAGCGCAGTGTCGATGCGTCCGCGCCCAACGGCGCGATCGCCATCACGCCCCGTACTCGAATACCCGTGCGGGCGGCCATCCGATCCGCCTCCGCCTCCATGTCCTTCAGCGAGAAGCCGCCCTTGCTCGCCTCGCCCACCACGTTCACCTGCACGAGCGCGTCCACCGGCCGGCCGCGCTCCAATCCGAACGCGCTCACCGCATCCGAGAGCCGCTCGCTGTCCAGCGAGTGCAGCAAGTCGAACCGATCGAGCGACCGTACCTTGTTCCGTTGGAGATGGCCAATCAGATGCCACCGCACCGGCGCAGCCACGGCCGCCATCTTGCCGAGCGCCTCCTGCACACGATTTTCGCCGACGTCATGAAGCCCAGCATCCCACGCCGCCGTGACCGCCTCGGGCCCGTGGGTCTTCGTGACCGCGATAATGGTAACGGATTGCCCCCGCCCACCGCGCTCCGCCGCCATCGCAATGCGAACCCGAACATCCGCCACCCGAGCGGCAATGTCGTGAAAGGGCATAACCGTTTATTTTACTGGAATTTACACGGTGAATCAAGAGAATCCGCGCGAAGCGCCCCGCGAGCCTGCAGCCGCGCAAATGCGGGACAGGCGAGCATGCGCGCGAACAGCGCTGGGGCGGGATCGATCAGATCGTTCGCCACGGTGTCGTGCCCGGCCCAGCCGAATCGGCGAATGAAGGCAGCCGTCACGCTCGTATCGACGGCTGCGCCGAGTGCGGCGTTGTACACGGCATTGGACTCTCCCCCCCGCATGAATACGACACCTCGCAGCACCCAGCCCCCTCCGACGGCGGCTCGGAGCTCGGTTCCGCTTGTGAGGGAAAACGCGAGCGGACGCCCAACACGCTGTGCCCCGGCCGCGATGCGCACCACTCCCTCCGACACCGCGTGCACCGGCCTGGCAACCGCCGCGGAATCGAGTAGGGAATCGCGACGCGCGAGCTGTGCACGGTACCACTTCGCCGGCAGGAGCGGAGCGACGACGACGGTCACATCCGGACGGCGCTGCTCCAAGGCCTGCACGTACCAGAGAGGAAACGAGTCGTTGTCACCGCCCGTCACCAGCACCCCACGGCGCGGCGCGCTCCAGAGCAGCGCTTCGGCCGAGAGCCGCGGGATGGCGGACGCGGGAAAGCGGCGCCGGTTCACCGCGTGCCAGTTGAGCGCGATCGGCAGTGCCGCGAGCATGACGCCCCCGCCGGTCAGCACCCCCTGCGCGCGCTGCCGTGGCAGCGCGCGCACGGCGGTGACGGCGCCGAAGCCCGCCCACGCGCCCCACACCCAAAACGCCAGCGTGAAGAAGTAATCGCGCTCCCGCGCCTCATGCGGCAGCGTATCCGGCAGCACCCCGTACCCGAACGAGGCGCCTGCCTTGAAGTTCAGGTAGACCACCAGTCCCACGCTGGCGCAGACGACGAGCACCACTAGCGCGCGCCAGCTCCGGCGGTCCCGGGCGCGATGCGCCAGGCACCCCACGACACCCAGGCAGGCAAAGAGCAGGGTGAACGGCGTTCGCAACCAGGAAGGGGACACGCGCGGCGCCAGTCCCAGCGCCACCTGCCAATCCGCGTACTCGAACAGATTGGCGAGCTGGGCCCAGAGCGGTGCCTGCCGCGGCCAGAGTCCATGTCGCTCATACTGATGTCGCCCGATCACATCCCAGAAGGCGTGCCACGTGGTGGGGTTCCCCTCGTTGAGCATGGGATGGTGGGCGCCCCTGATGGGCAGGAAGAGGAGCGGCGTGAGACCCAGCAGCAGCATCGCCGCCGCGACAAGCACCACTCGCGTCCCACGAGTTCGCTCGCCGAAGATGCCCCCTCGTGCGCCCACGAGCACGAGCGCCATCACCACTCCCCCACTCGCCGCCACCGGCCACGAGGCCAAGCCGACGCCGGCGGCGACGATCGCCGCCCCGGCCAGGATGCTGGCGCGCGACCAGCCGAATCGTATGCCCGTTGTCGCGCCAGCCGTGGGCGACCCCGCCGCAAGCGTCACCGCAGCCGGTGCCGCAACGAGCGCGCTCACATGCAGCGGCACCGCCAGGCCGAACATGTAGGCGGCGAGCGCGGCCCATCGGTCATCGTCCTGCGTTGCTGCCCGGTGCGCCGCCAGCAGCATGGCGCTCGCGAGCAGCAGTGATGCGGCATAGACCTCGGTCTCGGTGGCGTTGAGCCACACCGTGGACATGGCGCCCGCGCAGAGAGCGGCGCCGAAGGCCGCAACCGGCGCACGCGTCGCGCGCGCGAGCAGCAGCGCCAGTGCACCGGCTGCCGCCGCGGTGCAGGCCGCCGAGAAGAGGTTCGTGGCCAGTGCCAGCGGTAGCCAGCTCAGCGCCTCGCTCCAGGCGCGCTCCGCCAGGACGAACAACGGCGTTCCCGGCGGATGCGGGATGCCAAGCACGTGCACTGCCGCGATGAATTCCCCGGGATCCCAGAAGGTGATGCCCGGCGCCAGTGTGGCGACGTAGATCACGAACAGCACCGCCGCCGCCGCAATCGCCAGCGGAACGGGATGAGCGATGGAAGCGAGCCGCGAGAGACGAAAGGCGGGTAGCGAGTGATGGGTTATGGGTTGTGAGTCGTGGGTCGTGGCCGCTGCGGAAGAGAGCCCGCTCCTCGAGGGCCGTTTCCCGGAACTCATAACCCACAACTCACACCTCCTCTCCCTGTTCGCTTCTCCCTCGCGTCTCTTGTCCCTCAGTCCTCGCCAACCCCCTGCCCTATCTTTCCCGACACGCGACCCCCAGTTACCGGCTTCAGCTCGATTACCGGCTGCTCTCCGGTCGCCCGTGGCGGCCGGCCGGCAATGATGTCGCGCAACTGCAGAGGGGTCAGCCGCCTGGTCAGCCGCCCACCCTGGGCCACCGAGATCGTGGAGGTCTCTTCGGACACCACCACCACGAGCGCATCGGTCTCCTCCGAGAGCCCGAGCGCCGCGCGATGCCGCGTGCCGAGCGAGCGATCGAGGAGCGGCTCCTGTGAGAGCGGCAGAACGCACCCTGCCCCGACGATTGTATCGCCGCGGATGAGCACGGCGCCATCGTGCAGCGGCGAGTACGGCGTGAAGATCGTCGCGAGGAGATCCGCCGATACTTTCGCGTGCAACTCGGAGCCCGTCTGGCAGTACTCACCGAGCGCCACTTCCCGCTCCAGCGCGATGATGCAGCCGATCCCCGAGCGGCTCAGGCGCTCCGCCGCATCGGCAATCTCCTCGGCCACCTCGCTCACCTCCAGCCGCCTGAAGAAGCGCGTGACCGGCGACTGCCCCAGCCGCGCGAGCGCGGCTCGAATCTCCGGCGCGAAAACGACGACGGCCGCGAAGCCGCCGAAGGCGAAGACAAACTGCAGCAGGTACACGATCATCGTGAGCTTGAACAGCCAGGCCAGCGCGTAAGTGAGCACCAGCACCACGATGCCGAGCAGCATCTGCACCGCTCGTGTCCCATGGATGAGCAGCAGCAGCCGGTAGATGACGTAGGCGATCACGACGATCTGGATCGCATCGCGCCACCCGAAGGAGAGAAACCGGAACTGATCGAATATGCTCACACCGTGATCCTGTCGTGTTCAATGGCCCACGCCACATCCAGCGCGCGCCGCGCCGCGCGCACATCATGGACGCGAAAGATGCGAGCGCCGGCGGCCAGCGCCATGACGTTCGCGCCCGTCGTCCCTTCCACGCGCTCCGCGGGCGCGCTCACGCCGCTCAGCTCGCCCACCACTCGCTTTCGCGATACACCAACCACAACAGGATAGCCTAACGCGACCAGTCGCTCCAGCTGGGCCAGCACGGCGATGGAGTGCTCGCTCCGCTTGGCGAAGCCGATGCCCGGATCCAGGGCGATCGCCTGGCGGGCAATGCCGGCCCGTTCGGCCGCCTGGGCGCTCTCGCCAAGCTCGTGGATTACCTCGCCGACGACATCCGCTCCGTAGGCCGCGTGCGTGTAGGTCGCCATGTCATGCACGCCGCCACGGGAATGCATGAGGATCACCCCCGCCGCGTGCGCCGCGCACACCCGGGCCATCCGGGCGTCCAGACGAAAGGCTGACACATCGTTGATGATGTCGGCCCCCGCGTCCAGCACCGCTTCGGCCACCTCGCTCTTGACCGTGTCCACGGAGATGAGGCAGTCGGGATAGCGCTGCCGCAGCACCCGCACCACGGGCAGCACGCGCCGAACTTCCTCCGGCGCCTCTACCGGCACCGCTCCCTGCGGCCTGGTCGACTCCCCTCCGATATCCACGATATCCGCCCCGTCGTCGAACATGCGGGCCGCGTGCTCGATGGCGCTGTCGGGCGAAAAAAACGCGCCCCCGTCGCTGAAGCTGTCGGGGGTCACGTTGAGAATACCAAGGATCACCGGATGGTCCAGGGCCAACGCGCGCCCGCGGAGTTGCCAGACGCCCGCCGCGGGCTGCGGGCTGCGCGGCGCGAGGGATTCCTCAGGCGACGCCGCAGCCATCACTGACAGATCCACACTCGGCGCTCCGCGGTCCGGCGCCCGCGCGTCACGCCGGCGCCACCTCCGGCCCGCCCAGGAGCGGCGGCTTCGCCGGCTTGGGTTGCGTGACCGGATGGGCCGCCGGCTGTGCGGGCAGGGCCGGCGAGCCGGCCGGCTTAGGCGGCGGCAGCGTTCCGCCGCGCACGAGAATCTCGATGTCGTCCGCCGTCAGCGTTTCGCGCTCCAGCAAGGCGCCGGCAAGCGCGTGCAGCAACGGCATGTTCTCGGTCAGGGTGGTCTTGGCGCGGTCGTACGACTCATTCAGCAGCCGCGTGACCTCGGCGTCCACCATCTGTGCCGTCTTCTCCGACACCTCGCGGCGATGCGAGAGCTCACGCCCCAGGAACACTTCCTGCTCGTTCTCGCCCACGAGCACGGGGCCGATCGCGTCGGAGAGGCCCCACTGCGACACGTAGCGCCGCGCCACCGATGTCGCCTTCTGGATGTCGTTCGACGCCCCGGTGGTCACGCGCCCGCGCCCGAACACCACCTCCTCGGCGACGCGGCCGCCGTACGTCATCACGAGCATCGCCTCGATCTGCTGCCGGCTCATCGAGTAGCGATCCTCCGTGGGGAGCGTGAAAGCCAGGCCGAGTGCGCGCCCGCGCGGCACGATCGTCACCTTGTGCAGCGGATCGCAGCCGGGGGTCTTGATGGCGCACACCGCGTGGCCAGCCTCGTGATAGGCGGTGTTCCGGCGCTCATCCTCCTTCATCACCATGGACTTGCGCTCGGCACCGAGCATCACCTTGTCCTTCGCTTCCTCGAGGTCCAGGAAGTAGACCTTGTCGTGATTGCGACGTGCGGCAAGGAGTGCGGCCTCGTTCACCAGATTCGCCAGGTCCGCGCCGGACATGCCCGGAGTGCCGCGCGCCAACAGCGTCACGTCCACGTCGTCCGCCACCGGGACCTTGCGCATGTGGACCTTGAGAATCTCCTCGCGGCCGCGGAGATCCGGCGCGTCCACCACAACCTGCCGGTCGAACCGGCCCGGGCGCAGCAGCGCGGGATCCAGCACGTCTGGGCGGTTGGTAGCCGCGATGAGGATGACTCCCTCATTCGACTCGAAGCCGTCCATCTCCACGAGCAGCTGATTCAACGTCTGCTCTCGCTCGTCATGCCCACCGCCCAGGCCCGCGCCGCGGTGGCGCCCCACCGCATCGATCTCGTCGATGAAGATGATGCACGGGGCGTGCGTCTTCCCCTGCTCGAAGAGGTCGCGCACACGGCTCGCGCCAACGCCCACGAACATCTCGACGAAGTCGGAGCCAGACATCGAAAAGAACGGCCGCCCGGCTTCGCCAGCCACGGCGCGGGCCAGGAGCGTCTTACCGGTGCCCGGGGGACCCACGAGCAGCACCCCCTTCGGCAGTCGCCCGCCCAACTTGGTGAACTTCTGTGGATCCTTCAGGAACTCGATGATCTCCTGAAGCTCCGACTTGGCTTCATCCGCGCCCGCCACATCCGCAAAGGTGATCTTGGGCGTGTCGCCCGTGAGCAGCTTGGCCTTCGACTTCCCGAAGGAGAACGCCTTGGCACCGCCCGCCTGCATCTGCTTCCAGAGGAAGATCCAGATGCCGATGAACAGGATGTACGGCAGGAAGGTGATGATGTACGCGGCGAACGACTGCTTTGCATCCCGCGCCGTGATATCCACGTGGTGATCCCGCAGCCGCTCCACCTCCTTGGAATCGTTCGCGACTGGCAGCAGCACGGTGAACTTGCTCGTGTCGTGACCTTTGACCGAAATGGGGTGGTTCAGCGCACCGGTGATGTGCTGGCCATCCTGGATGGTCACGCTCGCGATGTTGTTGTTCTCCAGCTGCTGGCTGTATTCCGTGTAGTGGATTTCGGGCGCGTCATCCGAGCGCGCCCCGTTGAGCTGGAAGAACGCGATCGGGATGAGGATGATGAGGATCCAGAAGGAGATGGTTTTCGAATATCGTCCCCAATTGGAGTCCTTCTTTTTCTGCGGAGGAATTCTGTCAGCCATTACTGCAAGCTCGCGATGTAGGGCAAGTGCCGGAAGTTCTCGGCGTGGTCCAGTCCATATCCCACCAAAAACTCATTCGGCGCATCAAATCCCACCAGATCCACAGGATAATGCAACTCGGTCGCCACGTGTTTATGGAGCAATGCGCAAATTTCGAGCGACTGTGGATGCCGCACGGTCAGGGTATCCATCAGCGTGGTCAGTGTGCGCCCGGAATCGACGATATCCTCAACTAGAAGAATGTGTTTCCCATCCAGTTTTGTTTCCGGCGCGTAGGCAAGGCGCACGTCGCCACCTGATGTCGTGCCACTGCCATAGCTCGCCGCCACCACGAAATCTACCTGCAAGGGACGCTGGATCTGCCGCACCAGGTCGCCCAGGAAGATGAAGCTGCCCTTGAGGAGTCCCAAGATGAGCAGATCGCCGCCTGGGTAGCGCGCCGTGACTTCCGCTCCAAGCTCCCGTACGCGCTCCGCGATTTGCGCTGTCGAAAAGACCACGCCCTTGACGGCACGACCACCCAGCCGGGGGTCAGCCATCAATCCGTTCACAGCGGTAGCAGTACGCCGGCCGACCGGGCCGGACGGTTGCCGCGAGGCTGCGGCGCACCCCAGGAATCCAGACGATCTCGTCACCCGCGAGGACAACGGGCCACCCCACCCGACCGGGGCCGTCGATATCCGCATCCCGCAGGAGCCCCTTCACCCGCCTCGGCGTGCTGGCCCCCAGGGGAACCATACGATCACCCGGCCGCCAGGCCCGAGCGGTGAGCACTCCCTCCGCGGGCAACACCGCTGACCAGAGCCCCTGCCCCGCGCCCGTTGCCTCCGGCCTACCGTTCACCCGGAGCAACCGCCACCCGTCGATCTCGAGCACCTCGCCTAACAGAAGTGCGCCCTCGCACGTGGCGCCGCGCGCTGCCGTTGTGGCAGGAGGCTGGGGACGCACCTGTAACGTGTCGCGATGCCATACCGCAACGTAATTGCCCGAGAGCTGGATCTGACTCCCGCGTCTACCCTTAGTGATAAACCCCGCCAGACGGCTGGTTCCCCGCCAATCGAGCGCGAGCCCCAGTCGCGCCACGAGCGCCGGACAGAGCAGTCGCAGCCCGCATTCATCATAGCGCGCAAGGGCGTCGCGGGCAACCTGCAACGTCCGTCCCACACGCTGCGCGCCGAGCTCCGTGTCCACCACATGCTCGACATCGCGGCGTAGCGCGGCGGCACGCTGCGCGACATCCAGCAACGCATCTCCAAACCCCGGATCCGCTCGCTCCAGCGCGGGCAGGAGATCCATGCGCACGCGATTGCGCAGGAAGGCCCGAGACCGGTTCGATGGATCGTCCACCCACGCCACCTGCATGGCCCGGGCGTAGTCCGCCACCGCCGAGCGGGGCAGCTTCAGCAGTGGATGCAGGATGTCGCTCGGCGCGTAGAGCGCGGCCAGACCGCGCGCGCCCGCGCCGCGCATCGCACGCATGAGCACTGTTTCGAGTTGATCATCGCGCGTATGCGCGGTGGCAACCACCGCGTCCAGCGCGGCCGCTGTGCGCCGGAGGAAGGACCAGCGCGCCTCACGCCACGCTGCCTCCCCGCGCGCCGGGTGCTCGTTCCGTGCGCGCACCACGCGGAACCGGAGCGCGCTGGCGCGCTCGGCCACGAACGCGGCCGCACGGCTCGCCGCGGTCCCGGTGCCATGATCGAACGTCGCAACGACGGCGACACGCGTGGGTGCCGTGCGTGCCGCAGCATCGAGCATCACCATCGAGTCCCGCCCGCCGGATACGGCAAGCACCACCCGGGGATGCATCTCGAGCGCGGCGGTGACGGCGTCCATCACCTGTGCTACACGGGAGTCGGTACGTCCCATAATCCGAAAGGTAGCGTGACATGGCAGGGGCGAGGTCTGCCCCTTCTCGCGGGCCGTCTGTACGTCCGCCACTGGCTGGCCCGGTGCCTGCGACGTACATTAGGGCGTCATCGGCACTTTCGCTCTCCATCCGAGAAGACGACCTTGATCACGAACGGACCATTCGGCGTACTGTGGGCGAGCCTCGGACTCGGGGCGTTCTTCATCGCGCTCATCTGGCTCAACACGCTGCTCAGCATCTTCCTGACCCCGATGTTCACCCTGCTCGCCACCAAGATCATTGGGGGCAGGGTCGTCAAGGATCGCGATACCGAGCCGCCGGCCAAGCCCGCCACGTAAGCGGTCTATCGCGGTCCGTGGCCGGGGAGGACAGTGGCGCCTCCTCTCCTTCTCGATCACGCCCCTGCGCTGGAATACTTTGTGATGGCGCGAAGGCTCTCTCATCGACGCGCAGGGCATGAAACGGTGTCCCGGCGGCCCATGGAGATCTGGAGAGGAGACTCGAATGACGCAGCCACAGGTGCTTCCACCACGGGAGAACTCGCTCAGCACCACGTCCGACCCCGTGCTCCGCGCGACGCATGACGCGCTGACGTTGATTTTCGGTCCCGTCGAGTCCCGCACATTCGCGGTGCGACTCTGGGATGGGACCACCGAACAACCCACCTCGCTGGATTCCGTCCCCTTCACCCTCGTGCTCCGGCACCCGGGGGCGCTGCGCCGCATGTTCCTCCCACCCTCGGAGCTGGCAATGGCCGAAGCTTATGTGCGCGGCGACTTCGACGTGGAAGGGGACGTGGAAGCGGCGACTGCGCTGGGAGACCCCATTGCCGATCGCCTGCGCGCTCCCGCCACGCTGGCCCACCTGACGCCGCATCTGCTCGCCCTGCCGCGCGTGGGCGGGCGTGCGGATGAGGCGCTGCACCAGAAGGCGGGGCTCGACCGGCTGGGTCTGCAGCATGCGCCGGAGCGCGACGCGGCCGCAATTCGCTTTCATTACGACGTGGGGAACGACTTCTACGCACTCTGGCTCGACTCGGCAATGATGTACTCCGGCGCCTACTTCGCCACCGGAACCGAGGATCTCGACAGTGCCCAGCGGGCGAAGCTGGATTACCTCTGTCGGAAACTGCGCCTCACTCCGGGAGAGCAGCTACTCGATTTCGGGTGCGGATGGGGCGGCCTCATCATGCATGCCGCCAAGCATTACGGGGTCAAGGCGATGGGGATCACGTTGAGCGGAGCACAGGCGGCATTCGCACGCGAGCGGATTGCCGCGGCGCACCTGGAGGAGCAGTGCCGCGTGGAGGTTCGCGACTACCGGTCACTCTCCGGGGCCGAGCAGTTCGACAAGATCGTAAGCGTGGGGATGTTCGAGCACGTTGGACGCGCCAAGATGCGCGAGTACTTCGCACAGGCCTGCCAGCTCCTCAAGGCGGGGGGACTCTTTCTCAACAGCGGGATCGTGGAGAGCAGCCGGCCGCCGTTCAACCGGTGGCATGGATGGGTTGCGCGCAAGGTGTGGAAGCGCGGCACGTTCATCGATCGCTACGTCTTTCCTGACGGGGAGCTGGTGCCACTGGAACAGGTGGAGCGCGACGCCGCCGCCGGTGGGCTGGAAACGCGCGATGTGGAGGAACTGCGCGAGCACTACGCGATCACCCTTCGGCATTGGGTGCGCCGGCTCGAGCGCCACCGCGATGAGGCGATCCGTCTGACCAGCGACGCAACCTATCGCGTCTGGCGGCTGTACATGGCCGCCTCGGCGCATGCCTTTTCGATTGGCCGCCTTGGCCTGGTGCACGTGCTGTTCACCAAGCCTGGCGCGGGCGGCCTCGCCGGCGTTCCTCTCACTCGGACCACCCCGTAATCCGTCCCTGCGGCACGCACCGTGCTTCACCTCACGCGCCATTCCCTCGTGGCGCGACCGATGCATTAGATCGCAGGGGGAGCAGCGTGCGGAGCATCAACAAGGGGGGCGGCGAATGCGCGGATTCCGGTTCTTCGAGGAGTATACCAACGCCACGAAGGCGCAGAGCGCGGGCAACGTCATTGCGGTCCAGACGTCGGATGATCCGTTCGTGAAAGAAGGAGAGATCTGCGTGCATGCCCTGTGCGCGTACCCCGACGATTGCGCGCCGAACAGCCCCGTCCTGGCCCGGTTGTGCAGCGCCGAATATCTGGGCCGGCACTGCGAGCGCATCACGGAAGCGCGGGCCCGCGCGGTACATCCGAAGCTCTTCGAATACCTCGATTCTCTCGCCTGACGGCCTCCTTCGCGCACTCAAGTCGGCCCTGCCGCGCGCCCCCTGCTGAGGCCGTTACATTCGCCGCCCATCCAGCGTCAATCCAGCGGTTCCAGCCCGCATGGCGCGGAGCGCAGCGCCTGTATTCAGCCATGGATGCACGACGTGACCGACGAGGTTCTCAAGAAGATCACCAGGACGCTTCGCAAGGGGGGAATGGACG
This sequence comes from Gemmatimonadaceae bacterium, assembly GCA_036278935.1. Lineage (GTDB taxonomy): Bacteria > Gemmatimonadota > Gemmatimonadetes > Gemmatimonadales > Gemmatimonadaceae > DASSNR01. The sequence continues at coordinate 56,056 of DASUKA010000151.1, read as the reverse complement.
CGGCACAACCGCCGCATTTCTCCTACGGCTTCGCGTTATCCGCGGCCGCCTATGGTGATCGCGCCGCCTTTGCGATCACCACCATCGGTGGAGAGCGCCTCCCCCTCACGGAGCGCCTGCTCGCGCCGCTGGAGACGATGCCAGCCTGGATCTACGGTTCTGTGGCGACGTTCTTCAGCGCCGACAGCCATGTACGGCCGGAGCCCAGCGAGATCGTCCGACGCCTTCGGCTCACACTGCTCATCAGTCCCGGCCTCACGCATCCCAAGGACTTCATTGGCCTGCAGAGTCTGCTGACCCCGGCAGATCTCAGCGATCCCCTGGTGGCCGTGATGCCGCGCATGCCACACGGCTGGCCGCGCTAGCAACCGCGCGATGGGCTGACAAAACGGGGCGGCTCCGCTTATGGCGGAGCCGCCCCGAGTCGTACGCGCGACCTGCGCGCGCAGTCAGTCCTTGTGTCGGTAGATGATCCGGCCTCGGGTGAGATCGTACGGAGACACTTCGATCTTCACGCGGTCCCCCGCGAGCACGCGAATGCGGAACCGTCGCATGCGCCCGGCGAGCGTGGTCAGGACGTCATGGGTCTCACTCACCGCCACACGGAACGTGGCGTTGGGGAGCACTTCCTTGACCACCCCCTCGAGCTCGATCACGTCCTGCTTCGACATGCGAACCTCGCTTCGTCCGGGCTCCCCGCGATCAGCGGTCGCGATGCTGTGCGCGCGCCAAACGCCGCCGCGCAGCGTCCGCCTTGTGCTGCCGCGCTTCGCTCGGCTTCACGTAGAACCGCTTGCGCCGGACGTCCTTCAGGATGCCGGAGCGAATGACCTTCCGCTGAAATTGCTTCAGGGCCATGTCGAGCCGGCCGTTCTCATCAATGATGACTTCAACCATGAGCCTCCCAACGCCCACAAGGGGCAAAGCAAAGGACCCGGGCCCCCGCCCAGGTCCGTTGTGTATACGGAACCACGCGGGCGTCTGATCACGTTTCCGCGGGCGCATTCCAACTTACCATCCCGCGCGAGTCCGGGCAACATTCCATGCACCCACTGCGCTGGCCGCTCGCATGGCCGGCATGCGCCGCTCATGCTCCCCCGCGCGCTCCCCTGCCTCCGTCGCCTCGCCTGCGTCGCCCCGGGCCCCGCGTGCCACGCCGCGATGAGCTGCCAGCGCGTCCGCCCTTGTCAGCACCGCTACCCTGACCTCCACGCGCAGGGACCGCGTGCTCCGTGCCCCCGCCCCCTCCGTGCCGTCCACGCCGCTTCTCCGTCGCCGCGGCCTGGCGCACATGGCTCTCGGCCTCGTGTTGCGCCCGGCGCTCCGCCTTCTCGCGGGCACGCGCGCGCTCCTCGGCCTTTCGCGCCCGGATGGCCGCGATTCGCTCCGCCAGCGGCACTTCGAAGCGCGTCGTCGGCTCCGCATCATAGTCGAACCCTGGTAGCGTCACGCGCGGAAGCCGCTTGCCGATAGCCCGCTCGATGGCCCGGAGATCCCGTTCTTCCTCGGGCGACACAAAGGTGAACGCATCACCGGTGGTTTCCGCCCGGGCCGTGCGACCGACACGATGGATGTAGTCGTCCGGCACTTTGGGGACATCGAAGTTGACGACGTGCCCCAGCGACTCGACGTCGATCCCGCGCGCGGCGATGTCGGTCGCCACGAGAATGCGATACTTGCCCGACTTGAATCCAGCCAGTGCCTCGGTGCGCTGCGCCTGTGAGCGATTACCGTGTAACCGAACGGCGTCGATCTTGAATGCCTCCAACACGTCGGCAAGCCGGTTGGTCCGGTGCTTGGTGCGTGTGAATACGATGGCGTTCCTGATCTCGCCGCGCCGCAGCAACTCCACGAACAGTGCGGGCTTGAGATTCTCCGTGACGGGGTAGATGGCCTGCGTGATTCCCACCGCGGGCGCCGCGCGCCGCTCCAGGTTGATCGTCACCGGCGTGGTGAGCATCTCGCGCGTGAGCGCATGGATGGGCGCCGGCATAGTGGCCGAGTAGAACAGCGTCTGCCGCTTGGTGGGCAAGTGCTTCAGAACGCGCCGGATGTCCGGCAGGAACCCCATATCGAGCATGCGGTCCGCTTCGTCCAGCACGAGGATCTGGAGCCCTCCCATGTCCGCGTACGGATGGCGAAAGTGATCGAGCAAGCGACCCGGCGTGGCGATGAGCACGTCGACCCCACTCCGGAAGGCATGCTCCTGCGGCCCCATGCCGACGCCGCCGAAAATGGCGGCTGCCGTCACGGGGGTGTGCTGCGCCAACTCCGTGAAGTGTTGCTCGATCTGTGCGGCCAGCTCGCGGGTCGGGGCCAGCACCAGCGCGCGCGTCACTCCGCGCGGCAGGTCAATGAGACGATTCAGAATGGGGAGCAGAAAGGCCGCGGTCTTTCCACTCCCGGTCATGGCGCAAGCGAGAACGTCGCGTCCCGCCAGCGCCGGAGGCAGGGCTTCGCGCTGAATGGGGGTTGGCCGCGTGAATCCCGCTTCCTTGATGCCGCGGAGCAGATCGCGATGCAACCCAAACGAAGAAAATGGCATGGCGAAGGGTAACGACCAACCCGCGATCTACAAAACATGGTGGGTTGTGAGTAGAGCACGTCGACCCGCTGGTTCTGCAGCCGGGCGATCTCCGCCTGCAGGTCGCTCGTTGCTGGTGGCTGGAGCACTGGCCCGGTGGTTGCCCTCGGCCGATGCACCGATAGAATTGACACGGGCAGATCGCGTACGGCGGCCGCCGGGGATGCGCGATCCCCTGCGGCACGCCGGGCGTCGCTGCCCCATACGCCGTCGGCGCCGCGCTCACCCAGTCCGCAGCCGCGCGTGGCTGCCGTCCTGCACCCATTGTCCAACCGCACCCTTTCGAGACTCATATGCCTCCGTCCATGCCCGGTATCACATCAGCGGCACCGCCCACCGAGGGCGAGACCATCACCATCACGGATGGGACGCTCAACGTGCCGTCCCGTCCGATCATTCCGTTCATCGAGGGAGACGGCAGCGGCCCGGATATCTGGCATGCCGCGCGGCACGTGTTCGACAGCGCCGTGGAAAAGGCGTACGGTGGCGAACGGGCAATCGTCTGGCTCGAGGTGCTGGCCGGAGAGAAGGCCAAGAACCTCGTGGACAGCTGGCTTCCGGAGGAAACCGTCTCGGCGATTGGCCGACATCTGGTGGCGATCAAGGGACCGCTCACCACGCCGGTCGGCGGCGGCATCCGGTCGCTGAACGTCGCGCTGCGGCAGCAGCTCGACCTGTTCGCGTGCGTGCGTCCGGTCCGGTACTTCCGGGGGGTGCCTTCGCCGGTGAAGCACCCCGAGCGGGTGGACATGGTCATCTTCCGCGAGAACACCGAGGACATCTACGCGGGCATCGAGTATCGCGCACACTCGGTGGACGCGATGCGGCTGATTCACTTCCTGCAGGATGAGCTCGGCGCAAAGAGCATCCGCTTTCCCGAGAGCAGCGGGATCGGGATCAAGCCGGTCTCGGAGGAAGGGAGCAAGCGTCTCATTCGCTCGGCCATCGCCTATGCCGTGCTCTATCGGCGCCGGAATGTGACACTCGTGCACAAAGGCAACATCCAGAAGTTCACGGAAGGCGCCTTCCGCGATTGGGGCTACCAGGTGGCGGCGCAGGAGTTCGGCGCCTCGCTCCTGGATGGCGGCCCGTGGATGCAGCTCCCGGACGGCATCGTGATCAAGGATGTGATCGCGGACAACTTCCTCCAGCAGAGTCTGCTCCGGCCGCAGGACTATGATGTGATCGCGACGACGAACCTCAATGGCGACTATTTCTCCGACGCACTCGCGGCGCAGGTGGGTGGGATCGGGATCGCGCCGGGGGCGAACATCAACTACGCCACTGGGCACGCGGTATTCGAAGCGACGCATGGGACCGCGCCCAAATACGCCGGGAAGAACATGGTCAACCCCGGCTCGCTCGTCCTGAGCGGCGTGATGATGCTGCGCTATATGGGATGGACCGAGGCCGCGGAGCTGATTCTCACGTCGCTGGAGAAGACGATCATGGAGCGGCGCGTGACGTACGATTTCGCCCGGGCCATGGAGGGCGCGACCGAGTTGAGCACCAGCGCGTTCGGCGACGCAATGGTGGCGAACATGTAGGCTGCCAGAGGGCGAATGCAGAACCCCCGGGCGGTGGGCGCCAGGAAATTGGCGCCCACCGCCCGGGGGTTCTTTCTGTGGTGCCCCGCGCCGCGGGACTAGTGCAGGTGCGGGTTGTTCAACCGCTCGACATCGGGAAGTGGGAAGCAGACCTGCTTCCCGTAGTTTCCCCCCTTGGTAAAGACGATCGAGTACGGCGTCCCCGGCGCCGGGAGGGGCGCGATGTTCAGCCGGCGCAGGTCGTACAGGTGCTGGCCCTCGAGGAAAAGCCACCGGGCCCGCTCCTGCGCGATCAACGCGGTAATCGACGCCGCGTCCGTCGGGCCAGCATAGGCGGGAAGCCCATCGGTCGCCCGGAGCGCGTTGATGATACTCACCGCTTGCGCACCGCCCTTGTCCTCCGCCACGATGAGCTGCGCTTCCGTATAGCTCGCCACCGGGATGGGGCTGGTGGCCGTGGCATACTTGCCCTGCAGGTACAGCGGCGTGGACCCATCCCCGGCCAGCTTCACTATGGTGTCGGTCCCTATGATGGTGTCGATCGACGGAGTGACCGGCACGCGCGGGTCTTTCATGGTATCGCCCGCCGTGACGAGAATGACGTTCCGGTATGCTGGAGGAATGGACACCGAGTGGCCGTTGTTGTTCTCGGAGACGACGAAGTTCTGCCGGTATCCGTGCGAGAGATCGGATGACGCCTCGATGACGAATCCCGGCGGAACTTGCGCGGCGACCGCCGCCGCGGCGTTCGCATTCCCTTCATCCAGCAGCGCGCGCGCCTGGCCAACCCGCGCCAGGTTCAGCGTGGAATCGTCCCCCGCTTTGGTGGCAGCGGCGATCGCGGTATCGAACTTCGCGACCGCCTGCGCGAAGATGTCCTTGGAGGTCAGCTCCGCACTCGTGTCAATCGCCGCCGTGCAGAATGCTTCGCCCAGCAGAATGCGGCTGTAGCCGGCATACGTCGCCGCCTTGCCGATAAGCGTCGTGCGCCCCGTCACCTGTGCATCGGTCCATCCTTCCAGGAGATGCAGAATATTGTCCGCCGTGTACCGCGCGGTGGAGATGGGGGTGTAGATGCCGAGGCTGCCACATCCAGCCGTCGAGTAGAGCGTGGTCTGCGGCTGCACGTTCCGCTTATCGAAATCCCACCGCGCGGCGGTCTCCGTCGCATCCATGAGCTCGCCGCTCATCATGCCGCCGGCCACGATGTAGTCCTTGAGTGAGCACTCGAAGTTGCCGATGGCACCCTGTACCAGCAGGCCGGCGTTCTGCGGCTCCTCGAGCTGCGACGTCACCACGCGGTCCGGGGCGGTGACGGTGAGCCCATTGTCGAGCAGGCCGCAGGCGGCCGCCGACGTGGCCAGCACGAGCATGGGGATCCACCGTGCCTTCCGCCATGCCCGATCGGTCTGTCCTTGCGTTCTATGCATGCGTTTCATGGTCGTGTTTATCCTCGGGCAGTGGGCTCAGAACGTCAGGTTGACGGTGGCGACGAATTGCGTGAGCTGCGGGAGCACGTCCTGCTCCCACTGGCCAAGCCCGCCGCGGCTGCCGCCCTCGAAGGAGGCCTCCGGCTCGAGCCCCTTGAACGCCGTCCACGTGAACAGATTCCGGCCGGCAACGGAGATGGCGGCCCGGCTGGCGCCCACCCGCGAGGCCCACCGCTCCGGCAGGTCATACGTGGCCGAGACCTCACGGATCTTGGCGAAGTTGGAGCTGCTGACCAGATCGCCGACGATCTCATTCTGCACGCCGGCCACCTCCACTGGGTTGTAATCCTGCGGGAAGTAGTCGATACGGCACAGGCCGAACAGGTGGCAGCGCACGCGGCGGTTCCCGTCGAGCTTGCTGTAGCCGGTCTTGAAGTCCATGAGCCCGTAGATGCTCAGGTGCGTGAAGATCCGCACCGTGGAGGAAACCGACCCCTCGAAGCTCGGCGTCGTGCGGCCGAGATAGACGTTGGGACCAACGAGGTTGCCGTTGCTGTCCAGACAGGGCACGGGCTTGTTGCCGTTGTCAGGGCCGCCGGCGCACATCACATTGATCGCGTGGCCCGTGGAGTCCAGGGAGGCACTCACGACCTTCGGGCCGAACCAGGCACCCACGGGATAGCCGACGTGGTACTCGATATATCGCGAGGGCACGATAAACTCCTCGCCGCCCAGGTCATCCACGTTGGTATGGTTCCAGCCGCCGCTGACGGTCAGATCCCAGGACGTGCTGGGCGTCTCGATCGGCGTGCCGCGCAGGAGGAACTCGATCCCGTGCTTGGAGATGCGGCCGGCATTGACGAACTGCGTACCCGGGAAGCCGAGCGACGGCGCGACCTGGCGCTCAAGAATGGCGTCTTTCGTGCCGCCCGTGAAGAAGGTGAACTCGATGCCGGCGCGATCGTTGAACAGCCCCGCATCAAAGCCGAGCTCGGTCTCGTATCCCTTCTCGGGGGCGAGATCCGGATTGCCGATCGACTGCGGCGTCACCACGGCGGCGCCATTCGGGCCGACGAACGCCGTGAAGGTCGGGACCGCCGAATACGGGACCGGCGCCAGACCGGATTGCCCATACGCCGCCCGCAGCTTGAGCTGACTCACGGCCGGCAGGTGGAAGAACGGCTCATCGCTGATGACCCACGAGGCGCTCACCTTCGGATAGTAGACGCGATTGAAGTTCGCCCCGAAGGCGCTGTTATTGTCCACGCGGAAGCCGCCGGTCAGGTAGAGGCGGTCGTTCCATCCCAACTGCTCCTGCAGGAGCAGGCCGATGGAGTTCTGCTGCTCCAGTGTCTGCCCCCCGGTCCGCAGCGCGGTGGTGGAGCTGAGCGACGTCAGTCCCGGCGCCGGGAAATCCTGCCCCGATGCATCCGAGAAGTTGGTCGTGCGCCGGTACAGGTCGCCGCCACCAGTCGTGGTCGAGGTGAGATGGCTGGTGAGGGGCAGCGTGATCGACGCATTGTAGCTGGCGGTCATGAGGTTGTTGTGGCGGGTATTGATCGCCACGTATCCCGAATCCGCCGAGAACTCAAAGGCCTGGAACTTCGCCAGCTCGTGATCGACCTGGTCCAGTTCCTCGCTGTATTCCTGGATGATGTCGCCACCGATGGTCAGGCGCTGGCTGAACCAGTTCGTGGGATGATGGTTGATCTGCACGCTCCCGGTGAACCGGTCGATGTTCTGCCAGTCGGAGATCAGGTCGTAGTACACGTACGGCGGCACGCTGTAGAACCCGTCGTAATTCGCATGCGTGCCGTACAGGTGCGTCGGAGTGGCGTAATAAAGCGTCCAGGGGAGGCCGCCCGCGCCGGATTCGTACGCCAGGTCGGTGCGCCCCGTGACGTAGCCGAGGCTGGTGGTGACATCCACCTTGTCGCTCGGGATGATGGACAGATTCGCACGAGCGTTGTAGAGATGCTGCTTGTTCCCCGGAATGACGCCGTTGTCGTCGCGGAAGCCACCATCGACATGGTAGCGGAAGCTTGAGGTACCGCCGCCGATCCCGAGGTTGTAGTCCTGCATCGGCCCGTTCTTGAAGAGGTTGATCCCCTTATCCTTGTAGCGGTCGTACTGGTCGATGCTGGTGATGACGCCGGTGCTGTCGGGTCCGTAGTTCACCCAGAGCCGCCCCGACGGGTTCGAGAACCAGTTGACCCCCTGCCGGGTGGTGAAATCCCAGCGCGCCTTCCCCTCCGCCCCCTTCTTGGTGATGATCTGGATCACGCCGTTGGACGCCTGCGTGCCATACAGCGAAGTGGCGGCCGGTCCCTTGACGATCTCGATGCTCTGGATGTCCTGTGGATTGATGTCGTTCCACCGGGTGGTGGTGCTGGCGCCGAACGCCTGATTCGTCGGCCCGGTGGCCTGCGAATTGTCCACGCGCACGCCGTCGACGTAGACGAGCGGCTGGGTGGAGAGCGAGAAGGTCGAGAGTCCGCGCACCGTGACATTGGCGCCGGAGCCGACCATGCCGGAGTTCTGAACGATGGCCACACCGGGTGCGCGGCCGTTGAGCACCTGCTGCACATCCTCCACCGGAGCCTTGGCAACCGCGTTGGTGACGTCGATCTGTGCCACGCTCACGCCGAGCTTGCGCTTCTCCGTGGCACCCGGCGTTCCGGTGACGACGACGGTGTTCAGGTTGATGGCCGCGGGGGTGAGGGTGATGTGAATGTTCTGGTCACCGACGCTCACAGTCGCGGTGTCGCCGCGATACCCGAGCCGCCGAACATCGAGGGTCACGGTGGTGCCGCTCACACCGCTGATGGTGAAGTGTCCCGCGTCATCGGTGAGCGATCCCAGCCGCGTGCCGCGTACGGTGACTTGCGCGCTCTGGACGGGTGCCTGGCCGGGATTGGTGACGGTGCCAGCGACTACCCCTTGCGCGCGCGCCGTTGTTGCCCCGAGGATGAGACAGCACGCGGCTGCGCCCCACCTGCCGAGGCGGGCGCGGCGTGGCGGGCTCGTGGTGCCTGGTGAGGCCCGGTGAACTGCATACGAAAATCCGCGCATTGTTAGTATACCCTCCGTGAGCGCATATCCGGCGCATGCGAGAGGAGAAAAAAACCGAACGAGTGGAGCCCATCCTCGTCGGCGTGAACGCAACAACAGATGAGAAGCAGCAATCACCGTCACCCACACTCCCAACCCCGATGGCGACCTCGACCAGAAAGCGGCGGCTGAACAATATGACTCACCTGCAATTGCCGCAAGCACTCCCGCCGCACACGTCACCCCTCTCTGTCCAGAGCTGATCATGCGCGCAGTCGTCATTGCACAACCCGGCGGCCCCGAAGTCCTCGAGATCCGGGATCTGCCCACCCCCGTCCCCAGCGCCCACCAGGTGCTGGTACGTGTGCACGCGGCCGGGCTCAACCGCGCAGACCTCTTGCAGCGCCGCGGACGCTACCCCGCACCGCCAGGCGATCCCGCCGACATTCCCGGGCTCGAGTTCGCCGGGGAGGTGACCGCGCTCGGGTCGGCAGTGCGTGATTGGCACGGCGGCGAACGTGTGTTCGGACTGGTCGGCGGCGGCGCGCAGGCCGAGTATCTGGTTGCGCACGAGCGGACGCTCATGGCGATTCCGGACATCCTCTCCTGGGAGCAGGCGGCCGCTGTGCCCGAGGCCTTCATTACCGCACACGATGCACTCGTCACCCAGGCCGGCCTGCTGCCGTCCGAGCGCGTCCTCATCCATTCCGCCGGGAGTGGCGTGGGGCTCGCCGCCATCCAGCTGGTGCGCGCCGCCGGCGCTCTTCCGTACGGCACCTCGCGCACGAGCTGGAAGATCGACCGGGCCCGTGAATACGGGCTGGAAGACGGTCTGACCCTCGGCACGGATCTAACCCCGCTCCAGGAGCGTGCTGCAGCCTGGAGCGGTGGCGCCGGCATGCACATCGTCATCGAGCTGGTGGGGGGGCCCTATATGCCGGCCAGTCTGACGACGCTTGGTCCGCGCGGCCGCATGGTGGTCGTCGGTACCGTAGCGGGCACAACGGCGCCACTGGACCTGGGGCTGCTGCTGCGGCATCGCCTGCACGTCTTCGGCACGGCGCTGCGAACCAGGCCGATCGAGCAGAAGATCGCGGCCACGCAGGCCTTTGCGGCCCAGGTCGTTCCGTGGCTCGAGCGCGCGCTCGTGCGTCCGGTGGTCGACAGCGTCTTCCCGCTGCCCGATGTGGCCGCGGCTCATCAACGCCTGGAGACAAACGAGACGTTCGGGAAGGTCGTACTGACGGTGGACTGACACCGATGGCCGACGGGGCGACCGGCGTCAGCTCCTGAGCCGTGCAGGCGGCCCTACCGAAGATGGTAGAACGCGCCCAGGATCATTCCGTAGATGATGTGCGACGCGAGGGTGATCATGGGGGTACGATTGCCATAGTTCAGCGCCATGAATCCTGGCGGCTCCAGCGCGCGGGTAGGCTCCGGCCCCCGCTCCTCGCTCGCCATTCGCGGGTGGAAGCTCGGCAGGAGGGGCATGAGGGTCACGAGGATGGCCAGGCCATGCACCACGCCAAACAGGCCGCCCAGCCACCACGCGGCCAGATGCACGCTCTCGAACGCAAAGGCATAAATGAAGGCGAACAGCCACCCGTACACGAAGTTCGCGGCGAAGCCGAGTGCGCTCGCCCGCCACCGATCCCCGGTGAACATCGTGCCGACGATGAACGGGATGCTCATGCGCGAGAGACCGAGTTGCTGCGCTGCGGACATGAGCGTGGTGAGCACGACGGTGGAGACGAACCCCCACAGCAATACACTCGGAAGATTCATGATGCCGCCCCCGCTTCGTCCACCGCGGCCCCGCTCAGGTTCGCAGCGTCGCTCTCGCGCGTGGTCCCACGCTCGGCGCTTGCCAGCGTGAGGGCGGCGTCGATGAGGCCGACGTGCGTGAACGCCTGCGGAAAGTTGCCCAGCGCCTCGCCGGACTCCGGATCGATCTCCTCGGCAAAGAGCCCGACATCGTTGGCGTAGGACAGAATCTGCTCGAAGCGGCGTGACGCGCCGTCCACATCGCCCTGCAAGGCGCGGACACTCACTGCCCAGAAGCTGCAGATGCCGAACGCGCCTTCGCCCGGCGGGAGCCCGTCGTCATGGCTGCGGTAGCGGTAGAGCAGTCCGTCGGCCCCCAGCCTCGCCTCGATCAGGCCGGAGGTGCCGCGCATGCGCGGCGAGCAGGGATCCACATATGAGTGGCGCGCAAGCTGGAGAAGACTGGCATCGACGTCGCTCCCGTCGAACACGCTGACGTAACTTCCCAGATGCTCGTTGTAACCGCGCTGCTCGATCTCCTGCTCGATCTCCCGCTGCGCGGCCAGGAAGCGGTCCACCGGCACGCTCACATCTACATGTCCCTGCTGCTGCAGCTTCACCAGCCGGTCCAGCGCCACCCAGCACATGGCCTTCGAGTAGGTGTGGTGCCGCCGCCCGCCACGGACTTCCCAGATGCCCTCGTCGGGCTCGCGCCAGCGACGGCAGACCGTATCCCCCAGTTCCACCAGGCGGCGCGCGATCACGCGATCGAGCTGGCCGCCACGACAGACGAACTGGTAGACCGCGTCCAGCACCTCGCCGTAAATATCGAGCTGTAACTGCTGCCGTGCGTCGTTGCCGATGCGAACAGGCCGCGACCCTTGAAAGCCCGAGAGGTAATCCAGCTCCCGTTCCGGCAGATGGGTGCGGCCGTACACATCATACAGCACGCGCAGTTCCGGCCAGGTGAGTCGCGTGGCAATGAGCAGCCACGACAGAAAGGACTCGGCCTCCGTGAGATATCCCAGATCGAACAGCGCCTGCAGAGTGAGCGACGTGTCACGCAGCCAGCAGTAGCGGTAGTCCCAGTTGCGCACACCACCGATCTTCTCCGGCAGCGATGTGGTGGGTGCGGCAATGACGGCGCCCGATGGCGCGTAGGCCAGGAGCTTGAGCGTGAGCGCGCTTCGCACGACGGCGGCGCGGTAGGGGCCGTCGTAGGTGCAGCGCGAGGCCCACGCGTTCCACCATCGCAGCGAGGTCTCGATCTTGACCTCCGCTTCCGTGCCCAACGGCGGAATGATGGCGGGCTCGTTGGCGCTGAACACCAGTGACACATCGCGGTGCTCTCCAGCGCGCAAGGTTGCGCGCGCGCAGGCTTCCGAGCAATCGATGGACAGGGCGAGCGGCATGTTGCTGCGGAGCACGAGCACCGTCCCCCGGTGCTCGTAGTACACGCCCAGAGCGCCGTGCGTACGCAGGGTGGGCATGGTGCGCGCATAATCGGGTCGCGGGTCGCAGATCACCTCGATCGGAACCTCACCCTCCATGCACGCGATGCGCCGCAGGATCTGGTGCTGCGGCCAGAGCTCGTACCGCTTCTCATCTTCGCTGGCGACCGGCATGAGATCGATGAGTCGCGCCACCCCTCCGTCGGTCCGAAAGGTGGTCTCCAGCACATTGGTCTCACCGATGTATCGCCGCTCCGCCGTGAACGGCACCGCCGGGCGCACCACGAAGCGACCACCGCGCTGTGGATCCAGCAGCGCGGCGAACAGTGACGGACTGTCGAAGCGCGGCCAGCACAACCAATCGATGGAGCCCTCGCGGGAAATCAGGGCGGCGGACCGACAGTCGCCAATGATGGCATAGTCGCCAATGCTGCGCTCGGAGGTATCTGGCTGGGGCATGCGTAAGAGGATCGCGTTATGGGACGATGACGAACGCTCGATCCGTCAGCCAAGTTCGATTCGCCCCGCATCCTCTTGCACGACGCGCTCCACGAGCGCCGGTCACGGACCCACGAGCACTGTGGGACAGCCGACGACGATGGTCCCACCGTGTCCGCACAGGTCGCCCAGGCGCGCCTGCGGCATGCTCCCCACGAGCACGGTGACCGAGCCCATGGCGATCACGTCCGGCGGGCCGACGCAGGTGCACATGTCGGTGGCACGTGCTGCCGGCAGACCGCCGATGAGCACCGTCGGGCAGCCGGGCGGCAGGATCGGGCCGCCTACATGTGGAACTACCCCCGTCACCATCGGGCAGACGTGCATGTCAGTGATGCGAGCAGCGGGCATTCCCATGCCATTCTCCTCTGGTTCGTGCGGACCGGCCGCGAGCCGCGCATGCTCCGCTCATCATGCGGGCCACAGCTTCACCCGCTCCGCCACATCGAGCCCCTGCGCGATGAATGCCTTGAACTTCTGCGGCGCCTGTTCCGGCTCGCTGGACACCGCCGCCGCCACGATGGCGCCGGTGATCGCCTTGGCAGCCACGTGCTCGCCGGGCGGCACGGGATCCACGTTCGCCGGAGCGAGACTGCCGCCGCTCAGAAAGACCGCCAACGCCGCGCACCCCGCCGGCGAGGCGAACCCGGCCTGCTCGGCGGCCTCCATGGCGGCACGGCGGTACTCATCCGTGGGCTGCGTGATCCAGCGCTCGGTCGCATCGAGCGCTCCCTGCACCGCGAGCGGCGGCGCATCGCCCGCCGTGCGGCGCGCGCATACCCACGCCCACCAGATCGCCTCGCGCCTGGGGAGCGCATGCGCGAGGACGCGAACCGCATCGGGGTAGAGCTCGTGCTCCTGGAGCAGCGCGATGAACGCGCGCGGCATCACCTCCGGCGCAAGCAGCGCCTTGGCCTCATCCCCCAACTCGGCCATCTCGCTCAACTCGGCCGCCGTACGCGCCGGCACGGACTTCGACTGGGTCGGCATGGCTCAGTTGATCATCGCGATGCCGCCCTTGAGCTGCAGCATCGCATCGCCGTTCACCTGCGTCATCAGCCCCTTGATCTGTGTCTGAATCTGACCCTCGACCTTGACCATCATCCCTTTGATCGTCACGCCCATCTGGTCGATCTTGATACTGTTCTGGCCCACCTTGAGCTCGATGGATTCCATGGCTTCGGTCTCGCTCTTTCCGAGGTCCATCTTCGCCGTCATGTTCCCCATCTTCAGAACCGTGGACAGGTTGCCCATCTTCAGCGTGGTGGACTGATTGCCCATCTCCAGCGTGACCGTCTGATTGCCCTTCTTGATATCGACGGTCTGGTTGCCCTCGCCCAGGGTGACCGTCTGGTTCCCCTTCGTGATGTCGAGCGTCTGGTTCCCCTTGGACACGGTGGCGGCGTCGTTTCCTTCGGACACGGTCCTGGTGTCGTTGTTCTTGACAGTCGTCGTACGATCGTGGTCGACCGTGCGTGTTTCGTCGTTCTCCACCTCGACCGTAAGATCCTTCTCGGCGTGCAGCAGGATCTCCTCGCTCCCTTTCTTGTCCTCGAACCGCAGCTCGTTGTAGTTCTCGGCACCGCCAGTCTTGGTGCTGCGCGTCTTCACCCCACTCTGCGTCTGGTTCGCCGGAAGGGTGTAGGGCGGCATCTGATCCGCATTGTACACGCGGCCGGTGATGATGGGTCGGTCCGGATCGCCCTCCAGAAAGTCGACGATCACCTCCTGCCCGATACGCGGGATCCGGATGGCACCCCATTGCTTACCGGCCCATGAGCTGGCCACGCGCACCCAGCAGGAGCTGTTCTCGTCCTTGCCCCCGACGCGGTCCCAGTAGAACTGCACCTTCACGCGCCCGTACTTGTCGACCCAGATCTCCTCACCGCTCTTCCCCACGACCAGCGCCGTTTGCGATCCCGCGACGAGTGGCTTCTCCGTCGTCTGGAGCGGATGGTACGGGATCGAGTACGGGATCGCGATGAATTCATTGCGATACGCGAACTCGCCCTCGTCCCCGCCCCAGTAGCCGGACATCGTGGCGGTGTGCTGCGCCTGGACCAGCAGGTACGCTTGATTGGCATCACCGCGGTAATGATGCTGGAGATCAAAGCGATACCCGCTCTGGAACGCCCGACAGGTGCCCCCACCGCGCACGAGGTGATGCATTGCCTCCTGCGCCTCCAGGCGAATGCGGGCGTACCGCTCGCCGTCGTCCTTGGTTACGTAGTTGCCGGGATAGTCGTAGACCTCACCCTTCCCATCCCCGCTCATGGCGCTGTGCAGATCGAAGGTCGGCTGCAGCGGATCGTAGTCATGGAGCGCCATCTTGCCCACGTACACCGAGTGTTCTTGCCGCAGAGACGTCACCACGTCGTCATCGGCGTCCTCGTCCGCCCCCATGCTGGCCGTGGGCAGGTCCGGGCACGGCGCGACGGCGCTGTTGTCATCCGCCAGCACCAGCACGTGCTTGTCGTCCGAGTGCTCGAAGAAATAGAAGATGCCCTCCTCCTCGAGCAGTCGCATGACGAAATCGAGATGCGTTTCGCGATACTGCACGCAATACTCCCGCTTCGGATAGGACTTGATGCACGCCATGCGGAAGTCGGAGTATCCCTGATCCTTGAATACCTTCTCGACAATATCCAGCACGGTCATCTGCTGGAAGATCTTGCAATCACTCGAGAGCGACAGGAACCAGAGCCACGGAACCACATCCACTTCGTACGAGCTCAACTTCTGGTTGTTCCCACGGCCGGTGTGTGCGAACCGGCTCACCAGACCGTGGATCGGGCGCTCGCCGCCATCCGGCAGCATGAGCGTCACCGTGACAGGCTTGCGGAGGAGATCATCCGGCGCGATGTCGACCTGCTCCGAGAGTAGCTCCAGATGAAAGCTGAACGGGGTAGACACGCCCTCATGGCCGGCAAGGCCGGCGAGGAGCAGCACTTCCGGTCCGAGCGGCGTGCTGATCCGCATGGGGCGGTCCACCTGTGTGTATTCTCCCACGACAGTCTCCTCGGTGGCTAGGGGTAACGGGTCTGCTGCACGGTGGCCTTCAGATCCTCGTACGCGGAGAAGATGCTCAATGCCGCGAAGACCACCGGTACCCCCTTGGTAATGATCCGCGTTCGACGCAGCACCCGACTGGCGGATCGCATCTCGCTCCGCGCGCTCCCGTGCAGTCGCTTGGCAAGGCGCCGCGCGACCTTCGCGCCGCGCCTCACGCCATGGTTGCCGGCCCGGACCGCCCGTTGCTGCGCGCGCAGGGCATTCGCGATGCGTTTGGACTGCTTCTCCATCGCACGCCCGGCCTCGTCGATGATCCGCTGTTGCTCATGGGCCGTTGCTTCCCCGTACCGCCGCACCCCCTCCTTGGTGGCGAGCCCCCCGCTGGGGATCGCGACCCCCACCACGTTCGCGTGCTCGCCCTGCGCCCACGTGCTCACGAGGGAACACGTAATGCCGTACCCCGCGCCAACCAGCGCGGTGGATGCTACCTCACCAACAATCGGCAGCAGTACGGCACTACCCGCGGCGAATCCGAGGACCGGGAGAAGTCCGAGGATCGCCACGCTGACCGTCGCGACATACTTGGTCACGGCAAGCTCCCGGATGAAGGTATTGACCTCCCCACGGATCGCTTGATTCAGGTGCTGGGCATCGCGCAGTTTCTGCTGGATCGCCTCCAGGTCGTAGCGGCGGACCTCCGCCATACCCGCCACGTACCGGCGCGCCGCCCGGTGGTCGGTGACGAGCTTTGACCCCCATGTGTTGAGGTAATGCTCGTGCCATCGATTCGTGTCCGCCTGGATCTGCTTCCAATGGAAGACGACATCCACCTGCCCTGGCGGCTCCTTCCACGGGAGCAGCGCATACATCGCCCTGATGACCGCATTCTGGCTCGTCTCCCAATGGTCGGTCATGTGTGCCTGGGTCGCGCGGGCATACGCTACGCTGCGCATGAAGTGGCTCATGCGCTCCAGGTCGTACACCACCGCCCGTTGATGCGTCGCCTGCATAGTGGCCCCTGCGCCCTTCAGGTCGCGCTCGAGGGTTCACCCGCGACGCCGAAGACAGGCGCCATTGGCCTCCCGCCCCGGCTCACGCGGGAACGCCCGCGGACGGCGCGGAGGCAACGGATGTAGCGCCCGCCGACGCCGCACCGGCGCTCCCGACGCGGTAGCTGAACTCGCCATTCTCCCCCACCCCGACCGTGATGGCCTCCAGCGGCTCGCCGGCCGCCAGGCGCTCCAGGAGGAGCACGGAAATTTCCGGCAGCAGGGTATTCGTCAGGATGTTGTCCACGTTTCGCGCGCCGCTCTCCACTTCCGTGCAGCGCTGCGCCACCTGCTCCACGAGCGAGTCATCGTACTCCAGCATCGCGTGGTGGGTCTCGTGCAACCGGCGCTGCACCTTCTTGAGCTTGAGCACCACAATTCGCTTGAGATTCTCATCGCGAATCGGGAAATACGGAATGATCACCATGCGGCCGAGGAACGCGGGCTTGAACGTCTTGTCAAGCTCAGGCTTGAGCGCCCTCACCAATCCGTCGCTCACCGGCATGGTCTCCGGATCGGCGCACAACTTCATGATCGTCTCGGTCCCGGCGTTCGTGGTGAGGAGGATGATCGTGTTGCGGAAGTCGATCTCGCGTCCCTCGCCATCTTCCATCACGCCCTTGTCGAACACCTGGAAGAAGAGCTCCAGCACATCGGGGTGGGCCTTCTCCACTTCATCCAGGAGCACCACCGAGTACGGGCGCCGCCGCACCGCCTCCGTGAGCACGCCGCCCTCGCCGTATCCGACGTAGCCTGGCGGCGACCCCTTCAGGGTGGAAACGGTGTGCGCCTCCTGGAACTCCGACATGTTGATCGTAATGAGGTTCCGTTCGCCGCCGTACAGGAGATCGGAGAGCGCGAGCGCGGTCTCGGTCTTCCCCACCCCGCTCGGTCCGACCAGCATGAAGACCCCCACCGGCTTGTTCGGGTCCTCAATGCCGGCGCGCGAGGTGCGCACGCGGCGACTGATGAACTCGAGCGCGTGGTCCTGGCCGATGATGCGCCGGCCAAGCTGCTGCTCCAGCACAAGCACGGCCTCCATCTGATCGCGCAGCATCTTGCCGACCGGAATGCCGGTCCACCCGGAGATCACCTCCCCCACAAGGCCCGCATCCACGCAGACGCGCATGAGCGGCGACTCGCCCTGCACGCGCTCCATCTCGGCGGTCAGTGTGGCGAGCTCTGCCCGCAACGCCTCCGGGTCCGTGGGCAGCGCCGCGCCATTCGCCGCGGCCGCGTCGGGCGCTGGAGTAGCACTGGCTTCGCTGGCGCTCTTCCCCTCCGGCGACGCTGCTGCTGCCGGTGCCGCACTCCCTTCCAGGCGCTCGCGAATCGCCCGGACCTTCTGCACCAGCACGCGCTCGGTCTCCCACCGTGCATTCAGGGCGGCAAGCGCCGCCTCCGTTTCGGCCCGCTGCGTCGCAATGCGCGCCAGCCGATCGGCATGGTCCGCACCCACCGCTCGCTCGCGCTCCAGCACCCGCGACTGGACCGCCAGATCATCGAGCCGGCGCTGCGCATCTTCGATGGCGCTGGGCGTGGCCTGCTGTCCAAGCGCAAGGCGCGCACAGGCGGTGTCCAGCACGCTCACCGCCTTATCCGGCAGCTGCCGGTCCGCGAGGTAGCGGTGCGACAGTCGCACCGCCGCATCCACGCCGTCGTCCAGCACGCGCACTGCGTGATGCCGCTCCAGCGCCGGCACAACACCGCGCATCATCAGCAGGCACTGCTCCTCGGTCGGCTCCTCCACCTTCACGAGCTGGAAACGTCGGGCGAGCGCGGGGTCCTTCTCGAAGTACTTCTTGTACTCCGACCAGGTGGTGGCGGCGATCGTGCGAAGCTCGCCCCGCGCGAGCGCGGGCTTCAACAGGTTGGCGGCGTCGTTCTGCCCCGCCTGCCCGCCCGCACCGATCATTGTGTGCGCCTCATCGATGAAGAGAATGATGGGCGTGGGCGACTGCTTCACCTCCTCGATCAACCCCTTGAGTCGGTTCTCGAACTCACCCTTCACGCCCGCGCCCGCCTGCAGCAGCGCCAGATCGAGCGTACGCAGGGTGACGTGCTTCAACACGGCTGGCACATCACCCTGCGCGATGCGCGTGGCGAACCCCTCCACCACCGCGGTCTTGCCGACGCCGGCCTCGCCCACCAGGATCGGATTGTTCTGCCGGCGGCGTGTGAGAATGTCGATCACCTGCCGCACCTCGAAGTCGCGGCCGAGCACGGGATCGATCGCCCCTGAGCGCGCCTTCTCCGTGAGATCGATGGTGTATTGATCGAGATTGGGCGTCTTGCCCCCCGCAGCGCGCGGCGCCCCCGGCACCGACACGGCGGCCGCGGCGCCGGTTTCCTCCGAGGAGATCGCGACGACATCGGCGAAATCCTTGCGCAGCGCCTCGGAGGGAATCTTGCCGAACTCGCGACTCACATCCGCGACCAGACGCACGAGTTCCTCGTTGGTGAGCAGCGCGAGGATCGTGTGCCCGCTGCGCACCTGGCTCGCCCCGAGCTCCACCGAGCCGATGGTCCACGCATCGGTGAACATCTTCACGAGCGTCGGGCTGAGCGACGGCGTGCGCGCATTGCCCGATTTGAGTTTGTCCAGGCTGCGGGTGAGCTCACTCGCCAGGCGCGACCGGTCCACCCCGTAGTGCTTGAAGATGAGCGACGCATCGCCATCGCTCCGGTCCAGCAGCTTCATCAGATAGTGTTCGATCTCCACATCGTAGTGCGTGCGGGCGAGACAGAGGCCGGCCGCCGCCTCCAGCGCGCTCCGGGTCTCGCCGTTCAGCTTGCCAATGAGAGCTCGCAGATTGATGGTCATCGATCGCTGCCGTGCTAGAGGGTGAAGGTCGTTTCGTCGGGATCCCGCGCGAGCGGGGCCGTGCGGATCCATGTGCACCAACCGAGCGGGAGCGGCTCGGCATCGTCCGCGCCGAGTCGAACCGGCGGCACGTCGTCGCGCGCGAGGATCAGGGTGATCTCGAACTCGATCTGATCGCTCCCGAACAGATGCGTGAGCGTACGGAGGGCGCCGTGGGCGCTGCCTCCGGGAAGAAATTCATCGTACTGCTGCCGTCTGAGCGGGCCCAGCCGCACACGGACGCGCGACTGCTGATCCCAGATCTCATCGCCCGCCACCGCACCCAGTCCGAGCTGGCCCGATGCATCCGCACGCTCGCCGAGGGCGCATTGTGCAGGCCGGCTCAATGGATACCAGGCGCCGACGAACTGCTCGATCACCACTGGGACGTCGAAGTAGTCCGCCAGCAACTGCTCCAGCGCGACGGCCGAATGCGTCTGGCGCCCGAGCAGGCCGGCGTAGTAGACAAGCGCCTCATCGTCGACGGGCAGACGGCCGCGTAGCCCCAGCGTGCCAAAGCCGATGAGATCCATCAGATGCCCGGTGAGCCCATCCCGACCGGTACCATCATAGGTCGCGGCCGGCCGCGAGCGCGCCCAGGCTCTATAGAAGAGCGAGATCGCTCGATGATTGAAGAGATCGAGGAAGTCGCGGAGTGCGGTGTCGCGCGCCCGCACACGGTCTGCCGCCAACACCGTGTATGCGAGCGGGAGGACGCCCAGCGGCCCGATGAGCCCCATGAAGTTCACCGCCATCTGCGCCGGCGCGTCACCCGCCGTCTCCAGCGACTGAATCTCGCTGGCCGGAAAGGCGATGGATGGCGTGGCGCCAAAGTGCACGACCTCATCAGCGGGGTCGACAAAACCGCCCACCGGTGCCCGGTCCGGGCGCCGTCGCTCGAGCAGCCGCACGGCCTCGAAGAAGTCGAAGGCCCAGGGCTCGGTCTCCAGCAGGGCTTCGACCTCCGAGTACGCCGGCGGCGCCAGCGTTACAGGAGGACGGTCGATCCCGCTCTCGGTGGCCATTCCCTGAGCTCCTCCTTTCGTTGCGTCGTGCGAACCGCGAGAGCCGTGAAACTGTTCATGGAGGCGTACATGCCGAGAAAGTGCTCGAGGACGCTCGCGAAGAGATACGCGCCTCCCCCGGCGAACTGCTCTTCATCCAGCTCGAGATCAACGCGCCGCCCGCGCGCGAAGCTCACGCCCTGCTCCGTCGCGACTCGCGCGAACGCCGGGCTGCTCTGTACGCGCAGCACACCCTGGATCTGCTTCTCCCCCGCCGTGGTGCTGGCGGCATTGTGCAGCCGAAGAATCTCCTGCAATGCCTCCACGCCATCCTCGACGATCGAGAGATAGTTGAGCGACAGCTGGGAGATGAGGCGCCAGAGCTGCGGCTTGCCGAGCGGAGGCTGGATGACCGCCGTTGGCTTCACCAGCGCCACGATGGCGCGGAGCGGCCCACCACCCTGCAACTCGAAGTCGCCGAGCGGATCACCGAACGGGAGACGGCCGGGCAGGTCGCCGTTGAAGCAGGTGAGGCGGGCCGTGATGGCGTCCGCGCGCGGCGACGCCAACCGGTGCGACAGGTCCACGAACGAGAGGAAGATGCTCGTCCCCCCATCGGAGCGCCAGCCGCTTGGCCGCCGCTGCGCGCCCCAGAACACGGGCGCGCCAGACCGCCCCGCCCCGTGGCGATAAGAGTACAGCGGCTCAAACCGGAGCGGCTCCGGATCGCCGGGCGTGATCCCTACCACTTCATCCACCGAATACGTCTCCGTGGTGAGCCTGCGGCGCGCGTCAGGGACCAGCTCGTACTCGTACCGCTTCTGGGTCACGAGAATCGGCTCCGACGTCTGCGCGAACAGGTTCACCACAGGCGTGCATCCGAGGCGGATGGAGTGCGTGGAGAGCCCGGCCTCCACCATGTGCCGTCGGTCGTTCCGCTCGAACGGGGCGATGAGGAAGATGACCTCCACCGCCTCGCCGAAACCGGACTCCCGCACGGCATCGAACGCCGCGAGGTCGAGGAAGAGAAACTTGTCGGGGAAGGTGAAATACTCCTGCAGCAGCCGATGCGCCGCGAAGGTGCGGCGCGGAAAGGGCAACAGCGCCTCATCGGCGGCAAAGCCCACGGGCTGGAGTGCGGACGACGGCAGCGCGATCGGCGCGCGCGAGCCGGAGGCCGGGACTTCGCGCACGAGGATTTCCATGCAATTGTTGCACAGCACCTCGTACAGGGTGTGCGACAGCGTGTTCTCCCCGCTGAGGTGGAGTCGCAGGGTGCTCAGCTCCAGCGCGTCGAAGCGCACATCCGGAAGGCAGCGGAGCTCCAGCCGCAATGCGGCCACGGCGTCCCGCGCGCGGACCGGCGGGTTCAGCCGGTCGGGCGGCAGCCACTGCACCGCCGCCACGGTGAGAGGCCAGAGCGTCGTGTCGTAGCACGTGCGGAACTTGCACGGCACCCCGCCCACCGGCCGCGAGTAGAGCTGCGCCCCGCGCGGAATGCGCAGCCCGGTGGTCAGCTTGCCCTGTTCCGGATCCAGCTGAAACTCCACGAGCGAGAGCGAGGGAATGGGGCGGACGTACTGCGGGTAGATGACGTCGAGCAGCGCCTCGCTGATCTCTGGAAAGTCATCGTCGACCTTGAGATGGACGCGCGCCGCCAGAAACGCAAACGCTTCCAGCAGTCGCTCGACGTGCGGGTCCTCGCACTTGCTCGGCTCGAGTTGCAGTCGGGACGCCACCTTCGGGTATCGCTCGGCGAATTGCGCGCCCATGCGGCGCAGGAAGGTGAGCTCCCGCTCGTAGTAGTAGAGCAGGTCGTCACGCACCGTCGGATTCCTTGATCTGATACTCGCCGCTGGAGAGCTCCAGCACGGTGTCGAAGACGATGTGCTCCGGATGCGGGTCCATGCGGAGCGACGCCTCGATGAGCAGTCGCAGCTCCCTCCGCTCGGTCTTGGCCTCCACCACCGACACATGCACGCCTGAGAGCCGCGGCTCGAACGTGGTGATGGCCTCCTCCACTTGCTGGATGAGCCACGCGCGCGTGGACGCGGAATCCCGACTCATGGAGGTGATATCGGGAAAGCCGTAGGCGTACAGCGAGTGTCGCACCTCCTCCAGCACGACGTCGCCGGCGTCCGGGGCGCGGCGCGTGTTCAGCAACCACTCCAGATCGCGACGCACCGATGCCTTGAGGGCACGCACCGACTCGGCACGCGACATCCCGCCCTCACGGCTCGTCCAGGGATCCTCATCGATCAGCCGGTCGAGCAGCGATTGCTGAACCGCGTGCTCGATCTCCATGCGCGCCATCGGCTACCGCTTGGCGAAGCCGATCGCCTGCACTGGATCGAGACGGCAGATGCGCAGATACAGGGAGTGCATGGTGGAGGCATCGCCCTCGGCCTTCTCGATGCACCGGTAGAGGAGCACCATCGGCTCCGCGACCAGATCGCCGGGCTCCCACTCCTCGAGTCGGTGGCTCTCGACGAGATTCATCATCTCTTCGAGAATCGGCTTCGCCACGGACTCGAGTCCGGAGTCGACCATGATGCGAGCGAGCTGCGCCTGGCGGAGAAAGCGGCCACGACGGCTCTTCTCCCGATCCAACTCGTGCATGAGCCGCTCGATGGCGCGTTCCGGATGTCCCGCGCGTACATCGGCCATCGCGCGCTCGAACGAGTGGTCGCGTCCATTGCCGCGCACCAGTCGCTGGAGGTCGTCGGGTGTCTCCCCGGCGCCCTGCTCGGGCTGGGGAGCGGCAAACGCCGCCGGCACAGTCGTGCGCAGCCACTCCCGCGTCTCCTGGTTGGCCGCCGGCATGTCGTCCATGAGCGACTGTCCGGGCAAATCGGGTACATCGGTCAACAGGTTGACGAGCTCCGAGCGGATGACCCGGGCCACCGGCTCGTATTCACCGCCGAGTCCCTCACACGCCGTGAGCACATAGCGCTGCAAGTCGAGCCACCCGCGGCCGGCGGGTGTGGCCATGACGGTTTCCGCCGCCTCCAGCAGCTGCGTCCACCGGGCGTCCAGCAGGAGCCGGCGCAGTTGCGTGCGCGAGTGACCCGACGGCGCCTCCAGCAGCCGGGGATCGACGCTGCCGCCCATCGCGCGCAACTCGCCCCAGCGCAACGCGCGGAGCATCAGATACGGCACCGGATTGGTGGGTTCGGCGTGCCGGAGAAAGCGCAAGGCATTGATGATGCGCGCCGCGGCATCCGCGGGCCCCGAGGGCTCCGTGGCGATCGACCCCGGCTCGGTCGCTCCCGCTGCCTGTGCATCGCCTTCCGAAGCCTCGGCGGCATCGGCCTCAGGCTCCAGCGGGTCGGGCTCCAGTTCCAGCTTCTTGTCGAGCAGCTGGCGCACCACCCGGTGTACGGCCTCCAGCGCCTCGCGCAGCACGCGATAGCTCGGCGCGAGGTCGCCGAATTTCTCCCGACCCAGCTCGTCCAGGGCGCCAAGCGCCGCCAGCGTCCCATCGAGCTCGGCCATGCGCGCCTTGTACCAGGCCTTGGGCGTGGCCTCCACCGCCTGGTCGAACTCCTCGAGCGTCAGCTTTCCAGCAGCCACTGCCTGCGCGCGCGCCTCCGAGTCACCCTCGCCCTCGTAGCCGAGCGCCCGCGCATCCGAGTATTCCAGGAAGTTGTATCCTCGCGCCGTCAGCGGAACGGACTTCACCGCCGTATCCAGGCGCAGCCCGACCCACTCGAGCGGCGTGGCGCGCAGTTCTGCGTCGCCATCTTCGAGCTCGGGATAGAGATGCTCCCAGAACTGCTCGAGCAGTCCTCGCAGGAACTCCAGCCCTGCAAGGAGACCCGCGAATCCTTCGCGGTGCGTCAGCGCTTCGGTATACCACGCGGCAAGCTGGAGGTCCTTGCTCCTGCTCGCCAGCGCGTCCCCGGCCAGCTTGAGCACCTGCGCGTAGTCGGCGACCTTGCGGGCATGCTGCCACTCGCCCTGCGGCGCATCATCCTCCTCGCGCCGCGCCTCCTTGACCTGATCGTAGACCGGCTCGTAGCGCAGGTCGGCGCCCGCGGGGTTGTCGCCGGCGATCGGGGTCAGCAGATCGTCATGCACCGGCATGCGCGGCTCAGACAGTGGCCGAGGACGGCGCGGTGATGATGAGCTCGCGCAGCTCCAGAATCGGCACTTCCTCGCCACCCACCAGCAGGACCTTCTGCCCTACGGGCGCCTCGCGCCCATCCTCCAGCGCCTGCCATGCGGTGACGCGCCCCAAGCGCACCTCGGCGTCATCGTCCTCCGCGGCCAGCGGGGTCAAGATGGGAATCAGGACCTCACCCAGTTCCGTGCCCTGAAACGCGGGGCCGGTGCGAACGACAGCACTTGCCCAGAGCAGATCGCGCAGCCGGCGGGGCGGCTCCATCCGAATGCTTGCGATGTGCTCGAAGGGAATCCACATGTACTGGCCGGCGGCAAAGACCTCGAGGCGCGCGCCAACCCGTGGATCAGCATCCTCGAGCGATGAAAACGGCGCGCCGTTCAACTGGCCCGAGACGGCTCCGGCCGCGCCATCGCGCGGAAAGTCGCCGCTGCGAAACATCGCCTGACGCAGCTGATCGGCATGGATCGCGCTGCGATAGAGCAACGCGCCCATGCCGGCCTGCGGACTGGCCTGCGCGAGCACGTCGAGCTGCTTCTCCGCTCGCGCGTACTGTCCGGCGAAGCAGAGCAGCTCGAACAGAAACGTACGGCGTTGGGCGTCGGTGGGATTGCTCCGCAACTCGGCGCCCAACGTCTCGATCGCATCGTCGAGCTTCCCGGCCTTGAAGAGCGCCTGCGCGCTCATGCGGGGAACCCGCGCATTACTTCGCAGCGACCTTGTGAAGATCCCAGCTGCCCACGACGGCCGCTCCCGGAGTGCCATCCGCCTTCTGCGGCGTGTAGGTGACATCCACCTTGGCGAACGCGAAGGAGACCGACTCGGTGGGCGTATCATCACCGCCCTGCGACCCGGACCATTGCACCGATTCGACGTACACCTCGCTGAACTTATATTCGATGAACTTCACCTGCGTCCCGCCGGCCTTCCGCAGCGTCAGGGTGGCACTGGCGTAGTGCTTGCCGTCGCAGCACGCCTGGAACAGCGTGGGACTGGACTTGTCGCTCTGCTTCATGATGTTGAAGCTGCTGAGCGACACCTTCCCGGCGCCGAACCCCTCGGAGCTGAAGCTGACCGGGTTGCTGGCTCCCCAGCTGAACGACAGGATGTCGATCGCCCCCGCGAAGCCCGTCGCAGTTGATGCTCCATCGATTCCCTCGACCTTCAGATATGCGTCGAACGCCATCGAAGTACTCCCCCGGTTGGTGATGAGTGTGTTGGTGATGCGTGTGGTGTATTGATGGTTGGACGATCGTCACACGGTCCGCACAACGTTGAAACGCTACTTCGCCGGCGCGGGCAGATCCGCCACCAGCCGCATGGAGACGCTCAGCTCATCGAGCTGGAAGTGGGGCCGCAGGAACGCCACGGCGCGATACGCACCCGGCTTCCCCGGCACCTCCATGACTTCGACGCGCGCTTCCTTGAGCGGCCGTTTGGCCTTCACGGCGAGCGGCGCATCATCGTTGCCCACCACGTAGTTGGCGATCCACGTGTTGAGGAACATCTGGGCTTCACTCTTGGACATGTATCCGCCGATCTTGTCGCGCATCATGGCCTTGAGATAGTGCGCGAAGCGACACACGGCGAACAGGTAGGGGAGTTGCGCGGAGATGCGCGCATTGGCGGTGGCGGCATCCGAATCGTACACCTTGGGCCGCTGCGCCGACTGCACGCTGAAAAAGCAGGCGTTCGGAGTGCCCTTCTGGTGCACGAGGGGCGCGAAGCCGAGATCGGCAAGCTCCTTCTCGCGACGATCGGTGATCGGCGTCTCGGTGGGGCACTTCATGGCCACATCGCCAGCGTCCGTGCGGAAGTTGTGGACTGGCAGCCCTTCTACCAGCCCGCCGCTCTCCACGCCGCGGATGCATGCGCACCAGCCGTAGGCCGCGAAGGCCTGGGTGACGCGGGCACCCAGCGCCCACGCCGCGTTCCCCCATAGGTACTTGTCGTGCTCGGTGCCGTCCACATGCTCCTCGTAGTGGAACGCCTCCACCGGCACGGTGGCGTTGCCGTAGGGCTCGCGCATGAGCACGCGCGGCAGCGTGAGCGCCACGTAACGGGAATCATCGCTCTGGCGGAACGCCTTCCACTTGGCGTATTCCGTGGTATCGAACACCTTGGAGAGATCGCGCGGGGCATCAAGCTGCGTGTAGCTCTCGAGATTCAGCATCTCCGGCGACGCCGCCGTGAGGAAGGGCGCATGCGACGCCGCCGCCACCTGCGCGACCTTTTCCAGCAGCTCGATGTCCTGCCCCGACCGCCCGAACTCGTAGTCGCCAATGAGCGCCCCGAACGGCGCGCCGCCAAAGACGCCGAACTCCTCCTCGTACACCTTCTTGAAGAGCGCGCTCTGATCGAACTCGGGTGCGCGCTGCAGGTCGCGCAGCAGTTCCTTCTTCGAGACGTTGAGCACCTTGATCTTCAGCATCTCGCTCGTCTCGCTCTGATTCAGCAGATACTTCAGTCCGCGCCATGTCCCCTCGAGCTTCTGGAACTCGGGCGCGTGCATGACTTCGTTGAGCTGCAGCGACACGAGATGGTCGATCTGCGCGATGCGGGCATTCAGCATGACCTCGGTATCGCGGGCCATGGTGATGGAGCCCTGGAGCACCTCGCTCACGAACTCCTTGACGAGGTCCTTTCCGCGCGCCTTGGCGGCCGCGTCCTTGCCGCCCAGTCGTCCCTGCTCGACGATCTGATCGAGCAGGCCGAGCTCATTGGTCTCGGGCGTGAGCTGCTGGCTCTCGGCCTCGCGCGCCTGTGCCTCAGGCATCGGAACCTCCTTCGGAGCCAAGCTCCGCCTTGAGCTGCTTCATCTTCTCATCATCACCGAGCGTTGCCTGAAGAATCTCATCCAGCTTGTCGTTGCCCTGCAGGGTGCCCCGCAAGTCAGCCAGCTTGGTGCGCAGTTCGAGCAACTCCCTGAGCGGCTTGACCTGTTGCGCGACGGCATCCGGCGCGAAGTCATCCAGGCTCTTGAAGTTGAGGTCCACCGCCAGCTTGGCCGCGGCGGGATCCTCGCTCAGCTTGTTCTCCACCGTGAAGGCCAGGTGCGGCTTCATGCTCGCCAGCACGTCATCGAAGTTGTCCGGCGTCACCTCAACGAACTTCCGCTCCTTGAGCTTGGCCAACGGCTCGGAGGGCTGCCCGGTGAAGTCACCCAGCACGCCCATGACGAAGGGCAGCTCCTTCATCTCAATGGCGCCACCGGTCTCCACATCGTAACTGATGTTGACGCGGGGCGGCCGCACGCGCTCCAGTTTCTTCTGTGTGCTCTCTCTCGCCATGGCGGGCTCCTGATTCCCTATTCTCGGTGGTGACGGATGGTGGACGCTACGTCGCGCGTGCGCGGCATGGGCCGGCCGTACGGTGCGCGCGTTCCGCTGAGCGGCGCACATACCCCTACTGTGCGTCGTGAGTAGACAGAAGCACACGACGCCGCGATCCGCGAGCCCGCCATGCGCATCCCAAGGCGGGGCTTTCGGCTCGCGCGATAGTACGCTTCCCGACGGACGAAGTCAAGCGAGGCCGTAGCAGGTTGACGACCGTGTCCGCGACTGCCACAATTCCCCGCTCGTGCGGCCCTCGGCGCGGCCGACAATCGCCGCATCCGCCGCCGTTTGAACCCAGGTGAATCGCCGGCCCCCTCGGGAGCGTGAAGCTAGATGAGACATTTGCAGCCAGTGCTCTGGACCAAGGGCGTCCTGCTCACCCCGCAGCACCTCCAAACGCAGGATCGGGTGCTCGACGAGGGATTGTGGTTCCGTCTCTCGACACTCACTTCGTGGCCATGGGGCTTCCATCGCCTGGAAATCGATCGCGAGGCGCTGGCTGGCGGGACGTTCGCGCTGACGGCGGCGGCGGGGATCCTTCCCGACGGACTGTTGTTCGACATTCCCGCCGGCGATGCGCCCCCACCGCCGAAGCCGCTGGAAAGCCACTGGACTCAGGACCAGGAAACACTCGATGTCCACCTGGCGATTCCGGAGTACCAGCCCGGCGGGCGCAACGTGGCGGCCGGTGACCGCGATGCGCATACGCGCTACGCCGCGGAACTCCTGCTCCTGCGCGACGAGAACACGGGACGCTCCGAGAAGCCGATCCAGGTGGCGCGCAAGAACTTCCGGCTGTTCGCCGAGGGCGAATCGCTCGAAGGCAGCTGCGCGTTGCGGGTGGCACGGCTCCGGCGCACCGCCACGGGCGAGACGCAGCTGGACGAGGGCTTCGTGCCGCCGCTCATCGATATCGGTGCAAGCGAGCACCTGCTGACCATCGCGCGTCGGCTGGTGGAGATTCTCGCTGCCCGGAGCTCCGCGCTCGCGCTCACGCGGCGGCAGAAGAACCAGAGTCTGGCGGATTTCAGCATCTCCGACGTGGCCAGCTTCTGGCTGCTCTACACCATCAACACCCACTTCCCGCAGCTCCGGCACCTCTTCCAGACGCGCCGCGGACATCCGCAGGAGCTCTTCGCCGCCATGACCGCTCTGGCAGGCGCGCTTACGACGTTCTCCACGGCGGTGCACCCGCGCGATCTGCCCACCTACGAGCACGACAATCTGTCGGCATGCTTCGACGCGCTCGACGAGGAGCTGCGACGGCTCCTCGAGACGGTGGTCCCCGCCCGATCCGTGTCGCTCCCCATGCGGCTGGTGCAGCCATCCGTGTACGCCACGGCGCTGGCAGAGGATCGCTTTCTCACGGCTCCGCAGATGTATCTGGCCGTCAGCAGCGACGCCAACCCGGCGGAGCTGCAGCGGCGGGTACCGCAGCTGGTCAAGATCGGCTCGGCGGACCGCATCGATCATCTCATCCGGCAGGCGCTGCCGGGTGTGGGGCTCGCCCATGCGGCCAGTCCTCCGGGCGCCGTCGCGGTGAAGGTCACGCATCAGTATTTCCTGCTCCATACGTCGGGAAGCGAGTGGGATGCGATCGTCCGTGCGCGGAATCTCGCGGCGTACGTCCCCGCCGACATCCCCGGCGCGCAGCTGGAACTGCTGGTGGTGCTGCCGAGCACCGGCGGCTAGGCGCCGGCGCCGCCCCCCACCGCGCCGGCGCTTGTCATCGGCCGGCTGCGGAACATATTAGACGCTCGTTGCATCCGGCCGTCGCTCTACCTCCGCCGAATGCCCCACTGTTTCGTCTTCCGACGGATATCACTCGCCCATGGAGAGCACCGGTCTGACATTGCATCACGACGTGGCGCCGGCTGGCGCAGCCACCGGCGTGCGGCAGGACCACGACGTGCAGACCATGGCGGGCGCAGGAGTCCCATGACGCATCTCACGAAAGTGGTGTGGAGCGAAGGCATGCACCTCGCGCAACATCACTTCCAGGCGCAGAGCCGCTTTTTCGGCGACGCGGTCGACTTCGCGCTGTCCCATCTGTTCTTCAGCGCGTATGGCCTGGCCGGCATCGAGTTGGATGCGGATGCGCTGCGAAACGGCAGCGTCTCGCTGCTGCACGCACGCGGCATCATGCCCGATGGGCTCGCCTTCCACATGCCCGATGGCGATGCGCTGCCGGAGCCGCGCGATATTCGCGAACTGTTCTCGCCAACGCAGGAAAGCCATCTCGTGCTCCTCACCGTGCCGGCGTACCGGGCAGCGGGCGAGAATTGCGCGCTGGATGGCGACGTGCCAGCCGCCCCGGTGCGATACGTGGCCGAGGAGCGGATGGTGGTGGATGAGCTGACCGGGCGCGATGCGAAGCCGGTGCGCGTGGGTCGCAAGAATTTCCGGCTCGTGCTCGACGCCGAGCTCGACGATGGCGCGGTGTCGCTCCCGGTGGCGCGGGTACGCCGGGATGGGCTGGGCGGCTTCGTCTACGATGAAGCCTTCGTGCCCCCGTGCGTGCGGATTGGCGCCAGTCCCTGGCTCGTGGGCCTGCTGCAACGGCTGGTGGGCATGCTTGACGAGAAGAGCACCGCCCTGGCAGGCGATGCCCATTCGGGGCGGCATGCCGCGGGCGAGCTGGCCCGCCACGAGGTGGCGACGTTCTGGCTGCTCCACGCCATCCACTCGGCGCTCGGGCCGCTGCGGCATCAACTTGCCGCCAAGCGCGCGCATCCTGAGGCGCTGTACACGGAGATGGCGCGGCTGGCCGGGGCGCTCTGCACCTTCGCGCTCGATGCGCACCCGCAGACGTTGCCGGCCTACGATCACGAGCACCTTGGTGAGTGCTTCGACGCGCTCGACCGCCACATCCGCGCCCATCTCGAGATCGTCATACCGACCAATTGCGTGACCATCCCGCTCCAGCGCACGGAGTCGTACCTGTATACCGGGCGGGTAAGCGATCCACGCTGTTTCAACCGCGCGCGATGGCTGTTCGGACTGCGATCGAGCCTGAACGCCGCAGAAGTCGTCGCGCGCGTGCCTGGACTGGTCAAGATCTGTGCGGCGAAATTCACTCCCGAGTTGGTGCGCCGCGCCTATCCCGGACTCGCGCTCGAACACGTTCCCGTTCCCCCGGCGGCCATTTCCCCCCAGATCGGGATGCAGTACTTCAGCATCGCGGGTACCGGGCCGTGCTGGGAGGCGCTGTTGCAGACGCACGACGTAGGTGTCTATGTGCCGGATACCTTCCCCAACCCGGAAATCGAGCTTGTGGCCTTGCTCGAGTCCTGATCGCGGTGCGGAAGTAGCCGCGCCAGACGTTCCGCTGTAGCTTCGCCCAAGGACGGACCATCGCACGAGCTGACCTTCTCCTTCATGCTTTTCCTCCGTGCCCACTTCCCGATCGGCCGGTGAATCCGGCATTCCCCCCGTCACTTCCGCACCCCCGCGCGTCTCGCCACCGGTGCACGGCCATGCGGCGTCGCCGCGACGTGGACGGCTCGCCCTTGCCGTGCAGGAAACGCTCACCGCCACCGTGCGCCTGCGCGCCAATCGACAGGTGGCCGCAGACTCGGAGTCGTTCCGGCGGCATGTGAAGCAGCTGTTGGGCGTGAGCGAGCAGGAGGCCCGGCAGGCGGGGTACGGAAGCGAGGAGGTCCGGCTGGCGCTCTATGCCGTGGTGGCCTTTCTGGACGAGTCCGTGTTGAATTCTGCCCAGCCCATGTTCGGGGATTGGGCGCGCAAGCCGCTGCAGGATGAGTTGTTTGGCGGCCACATGGGGGGCGAGCTCTTTTTCCAGAACCTGCAGCAACTCCTCGCCCAGCAGGACAGCGAAGATCTGGCGGACGTACTGGAGGTCTACCAGCTGTGTGTGCTGCTGGGATTTCATGGACGCTACAGCGCCGCGGCGGGAGGGGAGCTGCGCGTGCTGGCGGCGCGTGTCGGGGAGAAAATCGAGCGGATACGCGGCATGGATGAAGCACTCGCGCCGGACTGGCGGCTGCCGGCTGGGGAGAGCGGGACCATCGCACGCGATCCGTGGGTTCGACGGCTGGGCGTGGCGGCGGTGGTGGCGATCGTCCTGGTAGTGGTGGCGTTCGTGCTCTTCCATCTCTCGTTGCAGTCCGGCGTGGCCGAGCTCCAGGCCATGGCCGTGAGCACACCACGCTGAGCCGGTTCGCGGTGCGGCGCCGCGCCGGACGCGTGTGCAGCTATTCCCTCTGACTCTCTGACTGGCCCAATGGGACGCAAGGCGAAAATCTGGCTGATCGCGGTCGCACTCTTTCTCGTTTTTGTGATCGCCGGGTGGCTGCTCGGAGTCGGCCTCGCGCTGCATGGGGCCGACGCGTGGGTGCTCGGAGGCGGTCTGGCGCTGCTCGGGCTGATTGCCGGCGGCGCGGTGCTCTGGTTTTTCTTGCGCGGCACGAGCGAGGCGCCTTCCGCAGAGACTGACGACGTGGACTCGACGGTTGCCGCAGCGATCTCGCGGCTGGCCGCCTCGAACGTGGGCGGTGCGACATCGCTCCGCACGCTGCCGGTGGTGATGGTGCTCGGCCCTGCAGGGAGTGCCAAGACCACCACGATCACGCGGTCCGGTCTGGAGCCGGAGTTGCTCTCGGGCGCGGTAATGCAGGGCGGCGCGGTGGCGCCCACGGCGGGTGTGAATCTCTGGTTCGCGGAGCAGACGGTGCTGTTCGAGGCCGGAGGGGCGCTCATGGCTGGCGGGGCGGGCTGGGCGCGCGCCCTGCACCACCTGCAGCCCGCACGTCTTCGCGCGGCGCTCACGGGGAGCGCCCAGGCACCGCGCGTGGCGGTGGTGTGCCTGAGCTGTGAAGAGTTCCTCCAGGCGGGCGCGTCCGAGAGTGTGCCGGCCGCGGCCCGCACGCTGCGTGCTCGGCTGGCCGATGTCACGCGCGCGCTCGGTGTGCGCTTACCCGTCTACGTGATCTTCACCAAGGCCGATCGCATCGCGCACTTCACGGAGTTCGTGCAGAACTTCTCCGCGGACGAGGCGCACCAGGTCGTGGGCGCCACGCTGAGCGCCAGTGCGGGCGACGATGGCGTGTATGCCGAGCGGGAAACTGAGCGGCTGCTGGGTGCCTTTCAGCGGCTGTTTCAGTCGTTCGCCGCGCACCGGCTCCCGGTGCTCTCGCGCGAGAGCACGGGCGAGCGGAGGCTCGGAGCGTACGAGTTTCCACGCGAGCTGCGCAAAGCCGCGCCGCTCATGACGCAGTTTCTCGTGGAGCTCTGCCGGCCGAGCCAGCTGGAGGTCAGTCCCTTCCTGCGCGGATTCTATTTCGCCGGCGTGCGGCCGATCATCGTCACTGATACGGCGCCGGCCGACACGGCACCGGCGGCGCGCGGCAGCAAGGGGATTGCCGCGACAAGCGTCTTCCAGGCCGGCCCCCCGCCGGCCGCCGCACCGAGCCCAGCCAGCCCGCCCACCTCGCGCCGGATTCCCCAGTGGCTCTTTCTCGAGCAGCTCTTTCACGAGGTGATTCTCCGCGACCGCGTCGCCATGGGGGTGACGAGCGGCGGAACGCGCGTGAACGGCGTTCGGCGCACGCTGCTGGCGCTCGGGGTCGTTGTGGCGTTGGTGGTGGGTGTGGGCTTCGCCATCTCCTACCTCGGCAACCGGCGTATGGAGCGTGGCGCGCTCGCTGCGGCGCGGTCGGTGGCTGCGCTCTCCGCCCCGGTCGACACGGCGCTGCCCAGCGTGGATGCCCTGCATAAGCTCGACACGGCCCGAGCACAGCTCATAACGCTGGCCGGCTACGAGCGGGATGGGGCGCCGCTGCATCTGCGCATGGGGCTGTACACGGGCACGGCGCTCTTTCCCGCAACGCGCCGTATCTACTTTCGGGCGTTCGATACGGTCATGTTCGGGGCCACGCGCGCTGCAATGCTCAACGGGCTGCGTGTGCTTCCCGACACGCCTCGGGTGAGCGACGACTACGGGACTGCGTATAACCTGCTCCGCGGCTACCTGATTACCACCGCTGATCCCGACAAGAGCACTCCGGAGTTCCTCACGCCCGTGCTCATGTCCGCATGGCTTGGGACGCGGCCGCTCGATTCTTCGCGAACGGCGCTCGCGAAGCGGCAGTTCGACTTCTACGGCACCGCGCTCGCGGCGAACAATCCCCTTCCCACCGCACCCGATACGGCCGCGGTGCAGCACGCCCGCCAGTATCTACTGAGGTTTGCCGGCGCAGAGCGGATTTATCAGTACATGCTCGCCGAGGCGGCAAAGAACAACCCGCCAGTGCAGTTCAACCACCGCTTCCCCGGGTCATCGGCGGTGCTCGTGGACCGATATCAGGTGCCGGGCGCGTTCACGAAGGGCGGATGGACCTTCATGCAGAGCGGGTTCAAGAACGTCGAGCGATTCTTCCACGGCGATGCCTGGGTGCTGGGCGAGCAGCAGGGGACGGCGGTGGACCGCGCCAAACTGCTGGCTGACCTGCGCGCGCGCTATCAGGCGGATTACATCCGCCACTGGCGCACATACCTCGAGTCCGCCGCCGTCGTGCGCTACGCCAACCCCAAGGATGCGGCCAGCAAGCTGTCGATCCTGAGTGGCAATCAGTCGCCCTTGCTGGCGCTGCTCTCGCTCGCGGCACAGAACAGCCCGGGCGATACGAGCGCGGTCGCCATGACGCTGCAGCCGGTGAGCGTCGTCGTACCGCCCGACAGCAGCGGCAAGTTCATCGGAAAGAGCAACGCGGCGTACATGACGGCGCTTGCCACCCTGCAAGCATCGCTGGACCAGGCGGCAAACGCCCCGCCCGGCGCGGCGGGGGGCGCGCTCTCGCAGACGGCGACCAACGCGTCGAATGCGATCGTGGAGGCGCGAAAGATCAGCCAGGCATTCCGCGTGGCCGGCAGCGCCGGGATCGGTACCACCGTGCTCAAGCTGCTGGAAGCACCCGTCACCTACACCGATCCATTGCTGCGCAACTTCGGATCCGGCACGCTGAACGCGCAGGGCGCCGACTTCTGCGCCGATTTCCGTCAGCTCACAGCGAAGTATCCCTTCACCGCCACAGCCACTACGCAGGCCACTCCGGATGAGGTGGCCGCGATGTTCAAGCCGCAGACCGGCGCGCTCTGGACGTTCTACAGCACCAACCTGCAGAACGTCCTCGTCCGACAGGGCAAGCAGTTCGTGGCCAAGCCGGGCGCCACGCCGGCGCTGTCTCCGGCGTTCGTCGCGTTCTTCAATCGCGCGGCGGGTGTGTCGGATGCGCTCTTCCCCGGGAATTCCACGACTCCGCATCTGACGCTGAGTATCAAGCCGATCCTGCAACGCGAGCTCAGCAGCATCACCATCGGCATTGATGGCAGCACCACGGAGTTCACGCAGCAGGCCACGCAGCCCCAACGGTTCACCTGGACGGGAAGCGCCTCGGGAAGCGCGGATATCTCCGTGCAGTTCCAAGGAACCGGGCTCCATGTCCTGGGCTTCCAGGGGCCGTGGGCCGTCTTCCAACTCTTCAGCAAAGCCGACCGATTCACCACCACCGGCAACGTGAGCCGTGTCGAGTGGACGGTCCGCACGGCGGGGCAGCCGCTCACGCTCAAGGATGGCAGTCAGGTGAAGGTGGTGATGGACCTCGACCTGGGCGGGCTGCCACCGGTGCTCGAGAAGAACTATTTCGCGGGGATCCGATGCGTGAGCCAGGTCGCGCGCTGATCGAGGGTGGCGCAGGCAGTTGGTGGATACGTTCTCGAATACTGCTGGCGCTTTCCGCGGCGTTGCTCGCGGCGTGCGGCGGGGACTCGACGGCGCCCTCGGCGCTTACCCTTACGCCGACATCGCGCACCATCCTGGTGGGCGGCGCCGTCCAGTTGCGGGCCGATGGCGCCGCGGGTCCCATCCGGTGGACGAGTAGCGACAGCAGCATCGCCAGCGTCGCGGCGGGACTGGTGCACGGTGTGGCCGGGGGCACCGCCACCATCACGGCAATAGCGGGTACGCGACACGCGGACGCGCAGGTGACCGTCACGCGGCCACCAACCATCTCCATGGCCGCCACCGCGATCGCCTTCCGGACCTCGGCGAACGGCGCCATCCCGGCCGCGCAGACGGTGTCGCTGGTCAATGGCGGCGATGAGAGCCTCGACAGCCTCGCCGTAGGGACCGTGACATACGCGGGAGGCGCGAGTGACTGGCTTTCCGCCACAGTGAGCCCGACCACCGCGCCGGCGACGTTGTCGCTGCAGCCCACCACCGCCTCCCTGCAGGAGGGCACATACACCGCTACGGTGCCCATCTCCTCCCCCGCGGCCGCCAACTCGCCCGTGGTCGTGACCGTCACCTACACCGTTGGTCCTACGCCCGTCATCAAGCTGGGGCAGTCAATCGCGGCATTCTCCGCGCAGCGGACGGGCGTGCTGCCTGACGCACAGATCATCGCCATCACCAATGCCGGTGAAGGCTCGGTGTCGGGGCTGGCCATCGGCACCATCACCTACTCGAGTGGCGCGTCGGGGTGGCTGGCGGCCACGATCAACCCCTCCATCGCGCCGGCATCACTCACGCTGCGCCCCACCTCCTCGGCCATTCCGATCGGCGCCTACACCGCCACGGTGCCGGTCACGTCTGGAGTTCCCGGTGTGGCCGCCGCGCCGGTCGTCGTCAGCTATCAGGTCACCACGGCGCCCGTGTCGCCGTCGATTGTGCTGGCCTCGTCGACACTCGCGTTCGAGGCGACGGCCGGGGGAACGGTTCCGGCGGAGCAGACGGTCCCGGTGTCCAACGGCGGGAACGGGACGCTGAGCGGACTTGCGGTCGGCGTGACGTATACGGCCGGGCAGCCCGCATCGTGGCTCAGCGTCACGGTCGGCACCACGTCCCCCACCAATGTCGTGCTACAGCCCAACGCGGTGCTGCCCGCAGGCAGCTACACCGCGCACGTCGCCGTGTCGTCGGCCGTCGCGAGCAATTCACCACAGACGATCGCGGTCACGTACACGGTGAGCGCCCCACCCGAGATCGCGCTGTCGACCACCAGTGCGAGCTTTAGCTCCAGCGCGGCGGAGATCGATCCGACGACGCTGCAGATCCTCGTCTCCAACACGGGCGGCGGATCACTCACCGGCCTCTCGACGAGCATTGCGTACGGTGCGGGCGCATCCGGATGGTTGAGCGCGGTGCTGGATGCATCGGCTCCCCTGGCGCCGGCCACGACACCGCTGACGCTTCACGTGCAGACGGGCAGCATCGTGCCGGGGACGTATCATGCGACCGTGACAGTGAGCTCGAGCGAACGTGGTATCGCGGAGCAGACCGTCGCCGTGAGCTTCACGCGGGTGGCCACGCTGTCTGGCGACGTCCAGCCCCAGATCTTCAACGTGTACTGCCACAGCTGCCACGTCTATTCCCCGCCCCCCGACGGCGTGGACCTGACTGACGCCACGACGTCCTACAATTCTCTGGTGAACCGGCCTGACCCGAACAACTCCACGCGCCTGCTGGTGGCGCCGAGCGACTCGCTGGCCAGCTACCTCTATCACGTGGTGAACCACGATGCCGTGGCGGATCCGTCGACCGTCATGCCGCTGCAGTGCTCCGTCGACAACAGTCAGTGCCTCCCGGCCGCGCTCGTACACCTGATTGCGGTGTGGATCGAGCAGGGCGCACAGAAAGATCCGGACTGACCGCGCTCGAGCGATGACCGATTCGTACGAGCGTCGTGCGTTCACCAGCGACCCCGCAGACCCGCTCATGCACGCGGTTCGCGCGGCGACCGCGCAGTCGCACGAGATACTCGGTGTGTTGGGCCGCGACGCAGGCGGGGCAAGCGGCGTTGCCTACCTGGCGCGCAGGCGGGATTCTGGTGAGCTCGCGGTGCTCACGCTCGATCGCGCGCCTGGCGACACCCGTGCGGGCGAGCCGCTCGCGCTCTCCGAGCGGCGCCAGCTCGACGCCTCGGTGCCGTCGCCCGGCGGCAGCTGTGAATTCTGCCACGCGGCGCTCGTGGGGTGGGAGCGGTACTGTCGCGCGTGCGGAAGCGATGTGAGCGGCACGTCGCCCGGCACTGCGGCCGGGACTTCCAGCGAGCAGGTTGAGGCGACGGTCCGGGAGGCGGCAGGTGACAGCTGCGAGATCCTGGGGGACATGCCGCGCGCGGAGGGCGGCGGGCGCGTGTTCTTCGGGCGCGACCGGCAGAGCGGCGTGCTCGTCGCGCTGCGCCCACTGCACGAGCAGCCGGCGCCGAGTGCAGCGCCGCCCGCCCCGCCCGGTGTATCGCAATTGTTCGCGCCTGCGGACGGCGGCGAAATCGCACCGGCGACGCCGCAGGAGTCTGCACCGGGAGGCAAGATCTGCCCGCAGTGCGGCGTCTCGTACGGCATGGACGTGCGCTTCTGCCCGGATGACGGAGTAGCGCTTCGCGTGGTGGCGGCGGGCGCCAGCCTCGTAGGACAGATTCTCGCTGAGCGCTACCACATCGAGCGGAAGCTTGGTGAGGGCGGGATGGGCGAGGTCTACCTCGGCACGCACGTGAAGATGGGTCGCCCATGCGCGATCAAGATCATGCATCCCGCGCTCACGCACGACCCGGATGCCACGGGCCGCTTCGGGCGCGAGGCCGCCAATGCCAGCCGCATCAACCACCCGAACGTGGCGATCGTCTACGACTTCGGCGAGACGGCGGATGGCATTGTCTACATCGCCATGGAATACGTGGACGGCGAACCGCTCTCGGCCGTGATCGCACGCGAGGGACCGCTGGCGGAGGATCGCGTGCTCGACATTGGCGCGCAGGTTGCCCAGGCGCTCGCCGCGGCGCATGAGCTCGGCATCGTGCACCGGGATCTGAAGCCAGACAATATCATGCTCGTGCGGAAGGATGATCGCGATCTCGTGAAGGTGGTCGACTTCGGCATCGCGAAGGCGATGCGGAACACCAGCACGCGGATCACGCGGACGGGGTTCGTGCTCGGCACGCCAGCCTACATGAGTCCGGAGCAGGTCTCCGGCGATGTTCTGGATGGGCGAACCGATCTCTACAGCCTTGGCTGCATTCTGTTCGAGCTCCTCACTGGCTACACCACGTTCAGCGGACCCAGCGCGGAAGCGATCATCACGCGCCGCCTGACCGAACCGCCGCCCCATCCGCGCATGTTGAACGGCACGGTGTCCGAGCCGCTGGACGAGATCGTGGTGCGAGCGCTCGCGCGCGCACCTGGCGATCGCTTTCAGAGCGCCGCCGAGTTTGCTCAGGCCCTGGTCGACCGACGGCTGCCATCCGCCGTGCGGTCGGCGACGGAGACACCATCACGAAGCGCCGGCACCGAGCACCCTCCTGCTTCGGCCAGCGCGACAGTTGCACAGGGCACAACGATGCCCGCGGCGCGCCGCAGGCCCGTGCGCACGATGTGGTACGGCATCGGCGCGGCGGTGGTGGTGGGTGTGGCGATCGCGGCGTTGACCTGGCAGCGCGCGCAGCGTGAAACGGCGCGGGAGCGCGTTGCGAATGGCGCGTCCACGGTGGCGCTGTCGAGCGGCGTGCAGGCTGCGGCCACGCACGCGGACAGTTCCGCACAGGACACCGCGGCTGTCGATCTCGCCGCTACGAAAAGCGCGGCCGGGGACAGCGTGGCATCGGATGCGCCAACCGCATCCGTGGCCGCGACGCCGACTGTTCCGGCGGGAGCTCGGAGCAGCAAACGGGCGGGCGACACGTCATCGTCGACCGTCATACCGCCACGCGGCGCAGGCAACGGAGCGTCCCCCGCCCAACCGGTCCCGCGGCGGTCCCGAGCGGCATCGGTACCACGCAGAGCGGGCAACGCGGACGCCGCCCTCAAGGGGGACGCCCAGGTTGCCGGCAGCCCCGCCGCCACGCAGGCGGGGCATGACTCGGCGGTTGGTGCTTCCCCGCCCCACGCACCACCGCCCGCAGCTGCCGCCACGGCGCCGGCACAGCCTCCGGCGACCGACGCCAGTGCGCAAACGGCGCGCATCACAAGCGTGTTGCAACGCTACGTGGCCGCGCTCGGCGCGCGGCAGATCACCATTATGCGCGAGCTGTACCCTGGCATGCCCGACCGCGAGCGCGAGGGCTTCGCTGCACTGTTCGCGCACGCTACGGATCTGTCCGCCACGCCGACAGGCACGCCGACGGTCACGCTGGACGGTGCGACCGCGACCGCTGATTTCGGGTACACGCTCAGCTTCTTTCTCCCGGCGCAGGGACAGCAAACGTCTCCGTTCCGCTGGCACGCCGCGCTCCGCCAGACAGCGGACGGCTGGCGCATCACGACACTGACGAGGGTGAAATGACCATCCTGCGGAAACGGCCCGGTACTCTTCCGCCTCACGCCGCACGCGTGCCGACGCGCCGGCGCGCAGGACATGGCGCACTGCGCGGCACTGTACTCCGGGTGTCGGGCGTGTGCCTCCTGTTGCTCGCCGGGGTACCGGTGCAGGCGCAGAGCGCCCACGACAAACTGCGTTCGCTCTTTCACTTCGGCACCTGTGACACGCTCGTGTGTCTCAACGTCGGCACCAGCAGTGCCGGCCATGGTTCCCACTTCAATCCCGATGCGGCCATCACACTCACCTCGTTGATCAACTTTCTGGATAATGGCATCGGCACCAGCGTCAGCGACATTCCGCTCGGGGGCACCAGCAGCGGTACGACGATCACGTTCG
This sequence comes from Gemmatimonadaceae bacterium, assembly GCA_036278935.1. GTDB lineage: Bacteria > Gemmatimonadota > Gemmatimonadetes > Gemmatimonadales > Gemmatimonadaceae > DASSNR01. The sequence goes on along the minus strand of DASUKA010000151.1, from coordinate 15,678 downwards.
ACGCGAACGGAATGCCGGTGACGACGCACGGATCGAGCGGCCCGATTTTCGGGGAGCGGTCTCAGACCCTCGGCCGAGGGCGCGCGCTGTTTGGCATCAATGTGACCGGCGCGAAGTTCGACAAGCTCCGCGGCGTCGAGCTCTCGGACCTCAACTCCACACTCACGCACGAGGATGTCGCTCCGAGCCCCGACCTCGGCAATCCGCAGTACGAGTTCGACACCCTGCACGTGCACACCGACCTGGACGCCTCCTTCACGGCGACCACGATCTTTCTCACCTATGGGCTGACCAACCGCGTCGATATCGGCGTGGCAGTGCCGATCGTGAGCTTCACCTTCTCGGGGACCAGCACGGCGCAGCTGTTCAACACGTATGGGGGCACGCTGCACTACTTTCGACGGAGCGCCGACGGCAGTGTGACGCTCGCGGACACCACGTCATCGAGCAGCAGCACGCGGGGGCTCGGCGACATCGCGTTGCGGCTCAAGGTGAACCTGGCACAGAGCCCGCGTTCGGGCGCGGCCCTCTTCACCGCCGTTCGCCTGCCCACCGGCGAGCGCGAGAACCTTCTGGGTACCGGATACCTGTCGGCGCAAGGCCTTGCGGTGCTGTGGGCGCATTACGGTGCGTTCTCACCCCACGTGAACGCCGGGTATCGCTACCGCGGCGGCAGCGGGCAGAACAGCGCGGCACTGGGGACAGTCGGCTTCGACCTGCTGGCCGGACCGGCAGTCACGCTGTCGGCCGATGCGTTGGGACAGTGGCAGATCGGCGCGAGCAAACTGACGCTGCCGCCTCCGGTCACGTTCGATGATGGCAGCGTCATCCCGCGGACGACGATTCCGGAGGAGAAGGACAACGTGCTGGGCGCCTCGGTGGGCGCCAAGCTCTCGCTCGGGCAGGACTTCACCGCTGTGGCGAATGTCATCCTCCCGCTCAACAATGGCGGCCTGCGCTCGCGCGCCGTCTGGACGGTGGGGCTGGAGAAGAACTTCGGGGTCCGATTCACGAAGTAGGATCCGTCCTGCGCGCTCGCTGAGCGCTCAGCAGTGGACGTGCCCCGAAGATTCAGCACCCACCAATGCACACGCCGGTCAACCGTATCTGGTTGACCGGCGTGTGATGATAGCAGGGGGGGGACTCGAACCCCCGACCCCATCATTATGAGTGATGTGCTCTAACCGGCTGAGCTACCCTGCCAGGTCGCTCCGGACCATGGTCCCACTCAACCCGGGCGATCGGGAAAGTTAACTCGCCTGCCCCGTCGCTCAAAGTCCGGCCGGCATCTACGGATAAACCAGTTGACAGCGCCGCCGCCCGCGGCTAATCTACGGCATAACCAGTAGACACGACCCATGGACGACATCTACTTCCCTCCCCGCGAGCTCGCGGTCATGAGCATCCTCTGGCGATTCGGCTCGGCCACTGTGGCCGACGTGCGCGAGGCACTCGACGAAGAGCTGGCGTACACCTCCGTCCTCTCCGCACTGCAGACGCTCGAGGAGAAGGGCTATGTTCGGCACGAGCCGGAAGGGCGAGCGTACCGCTATTACCCGCTCGTGAAGGCGGAGCGCGCCGGCGGCAGCGCGCTCACCCGCATTCGCGACGCGATCTTTCAGGGATCGGCCGAGCGGATGTTCGCGCAACTCGTGTCGGACGGCGCGCTGAGCCGCGCAGAGCTGGAGCGCATGCGTCGGCTGCTCGCCGAGCGTTTGCGGGAAACGCGATGATCGCGACATGGGCGGCGTACGCCGCACTGATGGGCTGCCTGGTTGCCGCGGCCGCCTGCGCACTGGATGCCGCCTGCCGGCTCGTCGCGCTTCCGGGGCGCTGGGTGTGGAGTGGCGCGCTGGTTCTCACCGTGGCGCTTACGGCGCTGGCGCCATACCGCGGCACCACACCTACTTCGCAGGCGCCGGACGTGTTCGCGCCGCATGCATTGGCGACGCAGGCCACCGGCGACGCCGGATCAGTGGAGCGGCTCATCACGACGTTCCGTCACCTGCGCGGTGCCATCGCGAAGCCTATCGTGCGCGTGATCGCCGCGGCTCAGCACACCGTGCCCGCTTCGCTCGAGCATGCACTCGCGCTCCTGTGGCTGGCCGTCAGCACGGTGACCGCCGTCATCTTCGCCGCGGCGTACGCCCGCATGCATCGCGCCCGTCGCTCGTGGCCGCGCACTGAGCTGCATGGCATCCGCGTTCGTCTCGCTCCCGCATCGGGACCAGCCGTGGTCGGCCTGGCCACCCCGGAAATCGTTATCCCGCGCTGGCTCCTCAGGTGCGAACTGGACGCACAGCGGCTGGTGCTGGCGCACGAACAGGAGCATCTCCGATCGCGCGACCCGCTGCTGCTGGCACTGGGCTGTGGCCTTGTCGTGCTCATTCCCTGGCATCCGGCCGTCTGGTGGATGATGGCGCGACTGCGCCTGGCCGTGGAGCTCGATTGTGATGCGAGGGTGCTTCGCCTGGGTGCGGCCACGCGCTCGTATGGGTTGTTACTGATCGAGATGGCCGGTCGAGGCCCCGCGCTCCGTCTCGGCGTGCCGGCGCTCGTCGATGGATCCACTCACCTGCAACGGAGGTTGGTCGCCATGACGTCTCATCGTCCGCAATTTGCCCACGCGTACGGCGGCGCACTGGCTGTCGGTGCATTCATGGTGCTCCTGGTGGCGTGCGATACCCCGCTCCCGACGGCCGCTGATGTGAGCAATATGGATGTCGCCAGCGCGGAAGCGGCCGCGACCCGGGCGCAGATGATCCATCATGATAGCAGCCTGGTCTTCATGATCGATGGAGCGCGGGCCAGCGCGGAGCAGGCGCACGCCCTGGGGCCGGATCAGATCGCGCGCATCAGCGTCGTGAAACCCGGAGCCGGTGGCCTCGGTGGAAAGATTTTTATCACCACCCGGAAGGCGGGTGATGCGGCCGCGCGTATGGTACCTTCGGTCGACGACTCCGCGGCGGCGCGGGAGATCGGGCTCACGCGACGCGCGAGCGAGCCGGGGTCACGCGGCCGGCCCGGATTACTGGTGCGGCCAAGCACCGATTCGCCGAAGCGCTTTCGCGGCCTGTTTCTCATCGACGGTGCGGCCGCGGATCCGTCCGCGCTGAGCACGCTCGACCCGGCGACCATCGAGAAGATCGAAGTGATCAAGGGTCCGGCAGCAACGCAGCGCTACACCGACCCGCGCGCCGCGAACGGCGTCATCAGCGTTACGATACGCGCTCATTCGCCTGGGCGGTAGCGCGCGCACTCGCGCCATCGCCCAGGTCCCATTCAGTACTGCGAGAGCGAGCCGGTGCGCCGCGCATGGCGCAGTGCGCAACGGAACGTGTACGTGCTGATCACCAGCAGCACGGCGGCAAAGCCCGCTACGATGGCCGCGTCGCCGGCCACGGATGCGAGCGATGCCCCCTGGAGCAGCACGCGCCGGAGCGCACGCAGTCCGTAAGTGAGGGGAATCGCGACCGACACGCCGTGCAGCCACGATGGGATGACGTGCGTGGGGTAGTAGACGCCGCCCAGCAGCGCGGACAGCGTAATGACCCCTTTCGGTAGCGGACCCGTGGTGCGGAACCAGAGCACGAGCGCAGCGCCGAGGATTCCGAAGGGGAGATAGGCCAGGACGATCAATGCGAGGATGGCCAGAGCATCCAGCGTGTGCCGCCAGCTCACATGCGCGCCGAGCACCGCGCCCGCCCCGAGCAGCAGCGCGCACCGGCCCAGTGACCAGACGAACTCATAGGAGATGAGGCCGCCGAGGATGGTGGACAGACGGGTCGGTGTGACCAGATAGGCCTCGAGCGTTCCGGAGTTGATGCCCGCTCTCACCACCTTCGGCAACGCGCTCACCGCCACGGAGAGAAACATGAAGGCCACCATTCCGACGAGCACGAACCCCAGGTACTGCCCGCCCTGTGAGGCGATGGCATGCGCCATCACCGGCTGCAGTGCACCGGCAATGAAGTAGAGCGGCACCACCATCGCGGAGAGCGACACGAGCGAGAGCAGCATCTGCACGCGGTAGCTCGCGCCAACCAGCCAGTTGGCACGCAGTAGTATCCAAGTCTTATCCATGCTCCACCTCGTGCCGCCCGCGGTTTACGAGACGCTCGATCAGGTCCGCCAGCGAGAGCCGCACGCGTTCGAAGCCGGCCACGGGAGCGCCGGCATCGGTGAGACACGCCACCACGGCAGCCGCATCCTCGGCACCACCCGGCACGTCGAGGGTCATCGCGTACCATCCATCCTCATCGAACTCCGCCGAGAGCACGCGGCGGATCATCCCTCGACGGACCAGGACATCGATAGCCGGACGCCACGCGGCGCGCGTGCGAATGCGGTACTGCGCTTCCGATGCGCGGCTCGAGAGCTCCGCGGCCGTGCCCAGCGCTCTCAGTACGCCACGATCGAGGACCGCCAGACGATCACACAGCTCCAATGCCTCTTCGCTGTTGTGCGTGGCGATGAGCACTGTGCATTGCGCCCGTCCAACGATCTCCTCGCGCAGAAAGGCGCGGAACCGGCGCGCCGACACCGGATCGAGGCTCCGTGTAGGCTCGTCGAGGAGCAGCACGTGCGGGCGCGACAGGAGTGCACGAGCGAGCAAGAGTCGTTGTCGCATTCCGGACGAGAACTGCCCGACCAACTTCTCGCCCGTGTCCGCGAGCTCCGTCCGCTCCAGCACCTCGTCCACGCGCCGGCGGCGTGCCTGGCCGCGCAGATTGTGGAGCGCCGCGAAGATGTTGAGGTTCTCCCGCGCGGAAAGTCGCCAGCTCAGACTCCGTTCCTCCGGCGTGACAGGTGTCAGGATACGCCGCACCCCGGCATCGTCGCGGACCACGTCCATCCCCTCGACCGTCACCCGTCCCTCGTCCGGCAGCACTAGTGTCGAAAGGACCTTGAACAGCGTGGTCTTCCCCGCCCCGTTCGGCCCGAGCAGTCCGAAGAACTCGCCGCGGCGTACCTCGAAGCTCACGTCGTGGAGCGCTACCGCAACGGGGCGCGCGCGTGGGTGACGCACGATCTCGCGCCAGCGCCGCTGCACGGCGAAGCGCTTCGTGAGACCCTCGACACGCACGACGGCTTCGCCGAGGCGAGACGGCGCGCGCGTGCTCGTGATGTCGACCGGGAGGATCGCCGTCATGCGCTCACCCCCTCCGCTGCCGCTCGGGGTGCCGCAGGCGCATACCAGCGCATAATCTGCTCGGCCACCGACGGAAGGGCGCCCAGATCGCGCGCAATCTCCAGCCGGTACACGGGAACGAGCTGCGAGAGGCGCACCGCACGATCCAGCAGGACGGCACTCTCCTCTCGTCCCAACAGTGCCGCAAGCCGAGCTTCCGCGACGAGCGCCATCGCTGCGGGGACAGCGGGCATCCGCACGCGGCGCACGCGCTCGCCATCTCGCACGGGCGCCAGGATGCAGATGGCGGCCAGCGGCGCGGCGCCGTGCACCGATTGCGCGTCCGCGCCAGCTGTCACAGTGACTTTCCCGCAGATGCCGCTTGGCGTGGTCACGTCCGCGTCGAAGCGCTCCGCGGCATCGGGCCACAGGCGGAGCTCCTGCACGCCGCATCGCACGCTGGGCAAGGGGGAGAGGTCGACCGCGGCCACGTCATCCGTGAGCAGCCGCGCGCCGGCCTGGAGCAGTGCCCGCGCGAGCGTGGACTTGCCATGCCGCTTGGGCGCGAGAAACGCCACCCCGCACCCTCCGATGTCCACGGCACTGCCGTGCAGGGTGAGCGTGCCCTGCATGTGCATGGCGAGTGGGAGCACTCGTCCCAGGATATCGAGTCGCACGGCCTCGTCGACAGCGCGCGGGCCAGCGCTCCACTCGATGCGCCGCCCGCCCGACAGGACGTCAAAGGTCCCCGTATCGTCGTACGAGAGATGGAAGCCACCCGGACACCGCGCAAGGCGCACGCGGATCGATCCATCCACGTGATCCTCGCCCAGCGGATGGAGCGATGCTGCCGTGGCCGGATGCAGAGAGCGGCGGAGATGCCAGCTCACGGGGCCAACCGCCGGCGGCAGCGACGGAAAAGGCAACTCGGAGTCGAGGCACCCGCCGTAAATGGAATACCGAGGCATAGAAAGCAGGTGGTGCCGGACGGCCGGCAACAGCGCCGTCCGGCACCGGGAGCTCAGGAGCGACCGGTGATGCAGGCGGCGGCGGAGCCGGGCTCGGCCTCTGCCGTGCAGCCATTCGGCTGGTCACTGTCTTCGCCAATCCCAATGGATTGGTCGATGCCGAACGCGTCCTTCCCCTGCGTGAGCTCCCGTAGAGTGCCGAAGCGCTCTATGCGGGGTGTCTGATACATGCATGCCTCCATGGCAGCGAGTCCCGGGCATGTCGTGGCCCGGACACGGATGGTCCTCGTGACCATCCGCAGCGGAATTGTCGGTCTCACGTCGCGACCTCGACGGCGCGTCTCGCGTGGAGAGCGGTGTTCGCGGCGTGGCTGGTTGGTCGATGGGCACTGCCGGTGTGCGCCCGCAGCCAGTACTCGGCCTCGACCGTCACGTAGACGGCGATCATCGCATGCGCGTCGGCGCGACGCATGGCATCGGCCCAGGCGGCACGAAGCACCGCCGGGTCGATGATTCCCAGATCGGCCAGCAACGGTGCGGGCGTCATGTCGCCGAGCAGGCGGGGAATCTCATCGCGTAGCGCTCGTGTCAGGTACCGCACCGGAACGCCGGTACGGTACGGGCGCGGAGCCAGCACATGTTCGGGCAGCAGCCCTGCCATTGCACGGCGGAGCAGCCGCTTCGTCTCCCATCCGGAGCGGCGTTCGAGCACCGGGCGGGAGGCGGCGAAGCGAATGATCCGGCCGTCATAGAGTGGACAGCGCAACTCGACGCCGGCCTCGAGCGCGTAGCGGCTGACTGCACCGCTCATGCGTGCGATCATCGGGCGCACGAGCTGACTGCCGAGCTCATGCGACGCGCGGCTACGATGGCCTCTGGGCGGCACATGCGCGCGCTCGCGTTCGGCAATACAGTGGCGCGCGAGAAAGTCCGCGCGGATCCAGCGCGGCGCATGCCGCTGCAGCGGATGCGCCGTGCGAAGCTCGGAGCCGCGCCACCACTCCGCCCCCTGTACGAGCATGGCAGGGAGCGCCGGCGCCACGACGTCGCGCAGAAAGTCCCGCGCGCATCCCCGTCCGTTCGCGGCGCGCTGCCGCCACTCGCGTGCGAGCGTGGGCCATCGGCCGCGCGCCAGCAGATCTGCGAGGTATGCGATTGACACCTGAAACAGCTGGTCGCCCCCGTTGCCGTCGAACATCACGCGGTCGCCCAGCGACGCGCTCGTGGTCGCGAGCACGCGATTGATCGCTTCGAACGGATGCGGCAACGGCTCATCCCGCTCGCCGGCGCGCCGTGCGAATCGCGCGAGCGCCGGGACGTCATCGCCACGGATCCATCGGGTGTCCGTATTCCAGTGGGCCACGATGGCGGCGATGAGCTCGTCCTCACGCCCCGGATCGCCGGGTGGATAGCTCATCGACATCGCATGCAGCGAGCGATCGGCGGCGGCGCGCACCACGCGCTGACCGCAGGCGAACACTGCGGGCGAATCCCACCCGCCGCTCAGGCCAATGCTCGTGCCACGCGTGCTCAACCGCTCAGCCACAGAGGCATCGAGCAACTCCCTCAACTCCTCGGCCGCGTCGTCGAACGGCGTGCCCCCAACGTCACGGAACGCCGGAGGCTGCCAGTGCGCGCCCACCCGCGGTGCTCCGCCTTCGCGCCACAATAGCGTGGCCCCGGCAGGGATACGCCGCACCGCACGCCACGCCGTTTCATCGCTCGAGCCGGTGAGCGCCGACGCGTCCTCGGCGAGTGCCGCCAGATTCAGCTCGCGCGAGCACGCTGGATGCGCAAGAATGCCGGCTATGGTGGAGGCGATGACCATCGCCTCTCCCACCTGCGCGTGGAAGAGCGGGCGCTTGCCGCCAAAGTCGCGCGCCGCGACGGCAACGTGTCGGCGGGAGTCCCAGACGATGAACGCGAAGTCACCCTCCAGCCGCGCCGCGCAGTCGTCTCCCCATGCGCGATAGGCGGCCAGGATCAGATGCGCGCTGGTATGGCCTGTCAGCCGGACGCCGCGCGCCGCGAGGGCGCACTCCAGATCGCGCCGGTAATAGAGCGAGGCATCGGCCACCACCGTGATCGGGCCCTCGTGCACCGTGAGCACTGGTCCGCTGAACTGCGGGTCCAGCTCCCACGAATACCGCGCCACGCCCAGCCACGCGAATCCGGCCTGGCGCACGGCGGTGCGGTCGGCGCCCCGCCGCGCCATGGCGGCGAGCAGTAGACGCACGCGCTCGGGTGCCAACGCTCCCGCGGCGGTGCCAAATACGCCGAGAATCGCGCTCATGCGTGTGCGCCTGGCCGCACGCCGGCGATGAGGCCGGACAGATGCAGCCGTACGGCGGGTGCGCTGCGTGTACGATTCAGAAGCATGGTCTCCGCCCATTGCGCGACGTTGCGCAGGAAGCCCGGGAAACGCGCGCCCGCATCGGCACGCTCATCGGCGGAACCGTGGAGTCAGATCCGCCAGCCGTTGGGCTGCCACGTCAACATCCATGCCCGGGGCGGCGGGGGATGCCACGCGATGGACAACTTGAGACAACGCCGGCCATCACTCTGTGGCGCCATCACTTATGACTTCACGTTCGAGGGAGCGATCAGCGTGCGGTATGGCTGATAAGCCACATGCGTAGGGTCAGTCCAACGCCGCCGAGACGTGACAGTGCCTGTCAAGTGGAGCATATGCGCCCCTCTGTGCCGCATGTGAACGCACGGCGTGACGCACAGGGCGGGGCGATGCTCAGCGCAGGGTCCGCACACGCAGAGCGGGGCGCCTCGAAGTGAGGCGCCCCGCCGATGTTCCATGACTGTGAATGTGCGTACTGGCCCAACGAAGTAGCGGGGGCGGGATTTGAACCCGCGACCTTCGGGTTATGAGCCCGACGAGCTACCAGGCTGCTCCACCCCGCGTCAGTACCATCATTTTATTCGGGCAGTTGTCGAAAGTCAAGGCACAGCAACCAGTATCGGTCTCGGATCTCGCCTGGTTCCGACGGCCTCCGCACAGGACCCTCGCGCCGCCAGACCGCAGCCGCGCGTCGGCAAACGAGGTCAGCGCTACCGCCTACTCGTGTCCGCCGCCTGATCGGCGAACCGGTACAGGAGCTCTTTGTCGCCCCGCACCATTCCGAACTCCTCGCGCGCGATCCGCTCCTGCACGGTGGGATCGGTGAGAATCGCGTGCTTTCTGCGTGCGAGAGAATCGACCTCCCGTTGCAGGCTGTCGATGGCCACTACCAGCCGCTTTCGCGTTGTCCACTGGTGCACGAGATCCGAGGTGCTGTACTCCCCGCCCTGCACCGCGAAGATGAACACGCTCACGGCGACGATCGCGATCAGGATGCGCCGGCCGATCTCGCGCTTCGAGCCGGTCTCTCTGCGTTTCACAACCCGTAGATCGCGCCGCCCGGGTACTCCGCGGCGTCACCGAGCCGCTCCTCGATGCGCAGCAGTTGATTGTACTTGGCCGTCCGCTCGCTGCGGGACAGCGAGCCGGTCTTGATCTGCCCCGCGCCGGTGCCCACCGCGAAGTCGGCGATGAAAGCGTCGGCCGTCTCCCCCGAGCGATGCGAGATGATGGAGAGATAGCCCGCCGAGCGCGCAAGCTCGATCGCCTCGAGCGTCTCCGTGACGGTGCCGATCTGGTTCAGTTTGATGAGAATCGCGTTGCCCACCCCGCTTTCGATCCCGCGCGCCAGACGCTCCGTGTTGGTGACGAAGATGTCGTCGCCGACGAGCTGCACCCGGCTGCCCAGCCGTTCCGTCATCGTCTCCCAGCCGCCCCAGTCGTCCTCGGCCAGTCCATCCTCGATCGAGACAATGGGGTATTCCTCGAGCCACGCGGAGTAGAGGTCGAGCATCCCCTCCACCGATTTTGTGCCAGAGCCGCTCTTCTTGAAGGTGTACTCGCCGCCCGCGTACAGCTCGCTTGCAGCCGCATCGATCGCCAGCGCCACCTGGGTGCCCGGCGCATACTTCGCGGCCTCGATTGCCTCGATGATCAGGCGCAGCGCATCTTCGTCCGTTTTGAGATCGGGCGCGAAGCCGCCCTCATCGCCGACGCTTGTGGCCAGTCCGCGCTTGGCCAACACCTTCTTGAGCGCGTGGAAGACCTCAGCGCCCATGCGTACGGCGTCGGCGAAGCTTTCCGCGCCGACCGGGACAATCATGTACTCCTGGAAGTCGAGCGTGTTCGCGGCATGCGCGCCGCCGTTGACGATGTTCATCATCGGTACGGGAAGCATCCGCGCGAGCGGGCCGCCCAGATAGCGGAACAGCGGCATGCCCGAGGCTTGGGCGGCGGCTCGTGCGGTCGCCATCGAGACGGCGAGAATGGAGTTCGCACCCAGCCGCTCCTTGTTCGGAGTCCCGTCCAGATCCAGCATCGCGTTGTCGATGTCGATCTGGTCGGTGGCGCTCATGCCTCGCAGCGCGGGCGCGATGCTCTCCTCTACGTGCTGCACCGCGCGCAGCACGCCCTTGCCGCCATAGCGGGCGGGATCGCCATCGCGCAACTCGATCGCCTCGTGCTCACCGGTGGATGCGCCGCTCGGCACCGCCGCGCGCCCCATGATGCCGTTCTCGAGGTACACATCGGCTTCCACGGTGGGATTTCCGCGGCTGTCCAGGATCTCTCGCGCGTGGATCTCGGTAATGTCGAACATAGGTAGGTGCTGGGAATGGAAGGCTGTGACGGCGGGAGCGCCACGAGCCGGCCGCGCGGGTATGGGCAACCCGCCCGCGTCACCGCGGCCGCGCATCGTGCGGCCGCGGGTAAGCTATGCCGCCGTCGTCGGTGTGTCTATCGTGTTCGTGTGGCTCTGGATGCCATAGCGGCGCTCGAGCTCGGCCGCCATCCGCTCCCAGACCAATTGCTTGAGCCGCTCGCGATCCTCGTACGTCATGCCCGCGGTGGGAATGGGGTCCAGAAAGGTGAGCTCACAGGTGCCTCCGTGCACCGCCATCTCTCCCTTCCCCTGCACTTCGCGCGTGCCATGCATCAGGACCGGCACGATCGGCGCCTGCGCGGCAATGGCCAGCACGAACGGCCCCTTCTTGAACGGGCGGAGTGCGTATGACCTGCCGCGCGTCCCCTCCGGATAGACGACCACGGACGTCCCCGCGCCAATTTCCGCGGCCGCCTCGGCGTAGGAATCGAACGCGGCGCGTCGATTCTGCCGATCGATGAAGATCGCGGCCACCTGCTTGATCGCGCTCCCGAATACCGGAAGCGAAGCAAGCTCCTTCTTGGCCATGAAGCGCGCACGAGGCAGCAGCGAGCCCAGTGCGAAGACATCGAACCAGCTGACGTGATTGGAGACGTAGACCGCCGCATGCTCCCCCGGACTCGTCTTTGCCGGGTGGATAACGAGCTTCACGCCGGCGGAGCGCAGCATCATGCGGCACCAGATGCCGGGCGTCCTGGAAAGCCGGCTTCCGGGCTTGATGGGGATGCCGAGCAGAGTGACGAAGAGAACCGGGCAGCCGAGCAGCAGCGTCCAACAGAGGAGCGTGGGATAGAAGAGCAGGGCGCGCATTGCTCACATAAAGTGGTTGAACCCTCCGGGAGATGCAACGCGCTGACCGTGCACGTACGCATCCACGCCAACTGAGCCGCGTTCCACCCGGCCGATGCGGGTGAGCGGTATGCCGAAGCTACACGCGAACCCGGCCACGTCGAGTGGTGCCGGCGCGACTGCCAGCAACTCGTACTCCTCACCGCTGACGGCCGCGTCCAAGGGCATGGTGCCGGGAGTGGTGGGCAGGTCGGCAAGGTCGAGCACCATATGCACCCCGCTGGCGGCCGCAAGGTGCGCGACATCACCCAGCAGGCCATCGGAGATGTCGATCATCGCGCGGGCGCCGTGCTGGGCGAGCCAGATTCCCTCGGCAATCCGTGGCAGCGGGTGTGTGAATCGCTCGCGGGCCGCCGGCGGCACGGCCCGGCCGGCCTGGAGCGCCAGCAACGCCGAACGTGCACCGCCGAGCGTGCCGGTCACATACAGGCTATCGCCAGGCCGCGCGCCACGCCGTTCGACGGGCGCCGCGGATGTGCCAAGGACCGTGACCGCGATGGTGAGGTCCCGGGCGGCGGTCAGATCACCCCCCACCACCCGCACGCCCGCCACCGTGGCCGCCTCGCCGATGCCTTCCGCCACATGGGGAAGGTCGTCAATCCACCCGCGCGGTGCGGAGAGCCCAACCAGCACACCGAGCGGCGCTGCCCCCATGGCGGCCAGATCGCTGAGGGCAGCGACCGTCGCGCGAAAGCCGATCTCCTTCGGCGTGAGCCATTCCCGCCGGAAGTGTACGTCCTCGACGGCGGTATCCGTGCTCACCACCAGCCGTTCACCGCCTGGCACGGTGAGCAGGGCAGCGTCGTCTCCGATGCCCGCGGCGCTGCCTCCCAGGCGTGCGAGCAACTCGCGAATGATGTCGAACTCCGGGCCCGGTCCGAGCGCGGTCTGGGGCGTCACGCGCCCCACCGAGCGGCAGGTAGGTCGGCCAGCACCGGGTAGCGGGGCACGCGCGCGCCCGATGGCCACGCGATGGAGAGCGACCGTTCGATATCGCGCAGCGTCACGCCGCGAATGGTGCGCGAGTCGTTGGCCAGCTCGGCCGCACGGCCATGAGCCCACGCGGCGCAGGCGCCGGCCGCCACGGGATCGTCAAGCTGTGCCAGGAGTGTTCCCGCGATGCCGGACAATAGGTCTCCACTCCCCGCGGCCGCGAGCGCTGGGGTGCCGGTGGCGCTCACCATGCATTCGCCATCCACGCCGCTCACGACAGTGGGTACCCCCTTGAGCAGGACGGCGGCATGCACGCGGCGCGCGAGGTCGCGCCCGATGTCGAACCGGCGCGCCTCCACCTGGTCCAGCGCCGCACCCGCCAGTCGGCCGAACTCCACCGCATGCGGGGTGATGAGCGCAGGACGGCCGTCGAGCAGTGCGCCAAGCGCGGCACTCTCGCCCTCGAAGACGTTGAGTGCGTCAGCATCGAGCACCACCGGCCCGCGCCATGCGCGCAGCACACGCTCCACGAGCGCGCGGCTGGCCGCGCTGCGACCGAGGCCGGGCCCCAGAACAACGGCATGCGCCCAATCGAGCACCGGAGCGCGCAACTCGTCCTCATGTGCCGGCCACGCGCCGGCCAGCGCGGCGGGAACGCGTTGCTGCACGAGCGGCACGTTGTCCGGCGCCACGAGGAGCCGTACCATCCCGATCCCGCTCCGCATCGCGGCCCGCGCGGCAAGCATCGGCGCGCCCGCCATTCCCACCGCGCCTCCCACAATGACGAGCCGCCGGCGCGTGCCCTTGTGCGCGGTGACGGGGATGCACGACAGCGTGCGCTCCACCCAACGTGCATCGACGAGCACGGGCGTCGCCTCGGTCCCGCCACTGGCGTCGAGCCCGATGTCCACGACGACGATGCGGCCGGCGTGCGCGCGCCCTGCGAGCAATCCGCGCTTGAGCGTGCCGAACGTGATGGTGAGATCGGCGCGCACAGCGTGATCCGCCGCACCGCTATCGGCATCGAGTCCGGTGGGCACATCCAGCGACACGACGGCGGCGCGTCCCCGTTCGCGGGCCGCGATGATGTGCCCCACCGCCTCGCTGATGGAGCCACGCGGAGCGCCGCGCGTTCCTGTGCCCAACAGGCCGTCGATCACGAGACGCGCATCCGCGGCGCACCCATGCCGCACCATCGGCTCGGCCAGCGAGCGCTCAGCGCGGGCGTCATCCGTGCGCGTGTCACCCACCACCTCCACGCAGACATGCGCACCGAGCGTCGCGAGGGCGCGTGCCACCACCCAGGCATCCCCGCCATTGTTGCCGGGCCCCGCGTAGATGGCAACGGGATATTCGAGCAACTCGGGGTAGAGGCTGGCGATGACGGACGCCGCGGCCGCGCCGGCGCGCTGCATGAGCGCGCGTGAGGGGACACCCACAGCAATCGTCGCCGCGTCCAGTGCAGCCGACTCGGCAGCGCTCGCGACGCGGATCAGCGCGGGCTGCCCGCTGAACTCACTTATGCGATTGGGTGATTGTGCGCCCGAAGCTGATTTCGCCGTTGTCGATGCGAATGTTGAACCCGCACTCAGGGTTGTTGCAGACCCACGCCTTGAATGTGATCGGCGCGCCATCGCGGCCGTAATCACTCAGGGGAAGCATTGTGCCCTGCCCGCATTTGCGGCATCCCGGCAGCTCCTTCACGTCCATCCCATCCATGGTACGGTTCCTCCCTTCATCCCAGGGTGCGGTCCCTGTGCTGCCGCACGTTTCGTACCCCCGTCATGCCTCAGCCGTGGCGAAGCTGGTGCCACGGGTACTCGCGCTCGAATGCCTGGTCGAAATCATAGACGTCGATGAACTCATCGCGCGAGTCGGAGGGCTGACTGATGAGGAGGCCAAGATCGACCAGCGTGAACACGATGTCTCCAAGATCAGCCGTACTGCGCACGCCCCAGTGCTCCAGGACCATCCGCGCCATCACGCCAAAGCGGTCGAGCGCCAGGCCGCGGCATGCTTCCGCCAGCTCACGCCCGCCAATGTGCCGACGCTCCGCCAGCTGCGTCTGGCAGTACTCCAGCGCCGCGAGCACGAACAGATACGCACTCTCGTGGAAGCGCGGCTCCCGCGCGAGGATGCGATCCATAATGCCGTCTCTGAAACACAACTGCGACAACGTTGGTCCTTGGCTGAAGGCCCGCCCCGGCGACTCCCGCCGAGGGTTGTCGCTAAGATGCAAGCCGAACCGACATTTTACAACCGGGTGCCTGCCCCATCCGCACGAGTATACAACGGAAACGCGGCGGCGATTTCATGCACCTCGGCGCGCACGGCATTCAGCACGCTCTCATCCTCCGGCGCACCGAGCACGCGGTCGATGAGCAGGGCGATGCGCCGCAATTCCGGCTCCGTCATGCCCCGCGTGGTGACCGCTGACGTGCCAATCCGGATTCCGCTGGTCACGAACGGCGACTGCGTTTCCCCGGGCACCGTGTTCTTGTTGACCGTGATCGCAGCCCGGCCGAGTGCAGCCTCCGCTACTTTGCCGGTGAGGTGCCGGTTGCGCAGATCGATCAGCAGGAGATGGTTGTCGGTGCCCCCGGAGACGATCTGCAGACCGCGCTCCATGAGCGCAGCCGCAAGCGCCTGCGCATTGGCAATCACCTGCCGGGCATAGTCCACGAATGCGGGTTGCAACGCCTCGTGCAGTGCCACCGCCTTGGCGGCGATGACGTGCATGAGCGGTCCGCCCTGCATACCGGGGAAGACCTGCTTGTCGATGGCCTTCGCATGCTCCGCCTTAGACAGGATGAGGCCGCCGCGCGGCCCACGCATGGTCTTGTGCGTGGTCGTGGTGACAGCATCCGCATACGGCACAGGGGACGGGGACAGCCCGGCGGCGACCAGCCCCGCGATATGCGCCATGTCCACCATCAATCTGGCGTTCACCTCGCGCGCGATGTCGGCGAAGGCGGGAAAGTCGAGCGTTCGCGAGTACGCGCTGAAACCGGCGACGATCATCGCGGGGTGGTGCGCGAGCGCCAGCTCGCGCACCCCGTCCAAG
>DASUKA010000150.1:0-2573 GCA_036278935.1 Gemmatimonadaceae bacterium | reverse complement strand
GCGTAGGCCGTGTTCGAGGCCCAGGCGGGGACCGCTGGCTGGATGAGTGGGGCGGTCGTGGAGTTGGTGTCGTACGTGATGTCGAAGCGGTAGGCATGGCCCTCGGTCACGCTCTGCCCAAAGGTGGCACTCACCACACTGTAATCGGCTCGTTCAAGTGTGATGTCGAGACCTGCAATGCTGTCGGTCGTAGACGTAGCCGTCAGCATGACCTGATACACGCCGGGAGAGGGATTTTTCACTAGCGCGACCGATAGCTGAGGTAACGCAAGCCCCCCAGCTGCATCATCAGGCTCGTCGTGCGGGTAGTAGATGCTCCCGGCTATTTCGTTGAGTGTCGGCCCGCCTGGCTGCGCCTGGCCGAGCCGCCGGCCCTGAGGGTCGGTAACGAGGATCGCACCTGCTGTCCCCCTGATGTCGAGCCCATGTGCTTGCTGGCTCGCTGCCGTCTGGAACAGACCGGCTATGCTGCTGGAAGCAGCGGCGCCAGTAGGCGTGCTTTCCGCTACGGTCGGGACAGGGAATCCTCGCAGGTCAAACGAGTCGTAGTCGGCCAGCGTTGTGTGCCTGAACGCATCTGGATCCACGATGTGGAACTCGCTGAGCGGCGTCGTATCTGTCGCATTCCGCGGCGCTCCGGTCACAACCACGAAGTGTGACCCTCCGGGGGTCACGAGAGACGGAACCCAGACGACGGTGGCATGGCCGTCACAAACCTGCTGAGCGAGAACCCCGCGGTCACTCCTGCCACCCACGCTCTTCCAACGCAGCTCGCCGTTTGAGACCGTCGAGGTCCCAGTTTCCCATTTGACGCCGCCGCCAACGGTGTATCCATCGTGTCCGTTCATGAAGTTGTTGAGAGTTCCCGGGTTCACCGACTGGCCCGTGGCAGTGAGCACCATCGCGAGCGAAGTAACCGCACACCCGAGGCGGCTCATGGTCGACTTCTGGTGGTCATAGATGCTATCCCCCACAGTGCGTTGTCTTGGCTATACGGGGTAACAGGCGCCTCGCAGCGATCGTCGATGGGTTGACAGGTGAGCGTATACCGCAACAACGCCCGGCCCGTAAAAGGGATGACGAGTGACAGCCATGAGACTGCACGCCTCGGCGTGCACAAATCTCCCCTCGCGCGGGTATCTTGAAGAGCGCGCGATGTTCTGCGCTTCTGCTTCCGGTATCTTCAGCGCGACGAGGCTATGCCCACCGCCCTTCTGCATTTTCTACACAGCTATGGCTACCTGGCGGTGGCGCTGCTCGTGACGCTCGAGGGACTGGGTCTGCCGGTCCCGGGCGAAACAGCGCTCATCACGGCGGCCGCGTTCGCGGCGGATGGGAATCTCTCGATCGTCGGGGTGATGCTGGCGTCGTCACTCGGCGCCATCCTCGGCGGATCGGGCGGCTACGCGATCGGACGCGCCGGCGGGCTGGCGCTCATCCGTCGCCACGGACGATGGGTCGGCATCTCCAGCACGCGACTGGACAAGGCGCATGCGTATTTCGACCGCTACGGCGCGAGGACCGTCTTCATCGGCCGATTCGTGGCGGTCCTCCGTATTGTGGTGGCTCTGCTGGCGGGCGTGGCGGCCATGCCGTTCGGCGAGTTCACGGTTTACAACGCGCTCGGCGGTGTGTGCTGGTCGCTCATCTTCGGCAGCCTGGGCTACCTCTTCGGACGCAATCTGCCACGCCTGGAACGCGGGCTGGGGCAGGCGGGGTTCGTGCTGGCGCTGCTCGTGGGGCTCGTCATTATGGTCGCGGTGCTCTGGAAGTGGAGCGAGGATCATCGCGAGGAGCTCTGGCAGCGGGCCACGCGACTCTGGGCGCGCGCGGCCGAGAGCCGCGCGTTCGGGCGCATTGAGGCGCGACACCAGCGCGCGCGCGTGTTTCTGGCGGAGCGCTTCATCCCGGGCGAGTACCTGGCGCTCCATGCCGTTGCGGGCTTCGTGCTGAGTCTTGTCACGCTGGCCATCTTCGCGGCGCTCACCGAGGGCGTGTTCGGGGCGGGCACGCTCGCGCGCTTCGACATGGCGCTGGCCATTACGCTGCATCAGGCGTCCACTCCTGCCGCCGCGGGGATCGCGCGCGCGTTGAGCACGTTCGGCACGGTGCCGGTGATGAGTGTCATCGGCATTGCGGTGGCAGTGGTGCTGGCGATGCGCCGCCAGCATCTCCTACTCGGGGGATGGGTGATGGCGCTCGTGGGGAGCGCCGTGCTCACCGGCGTGCTCAAGCTGCTGGTGCACCGTCCGCGTCCGGCCTTCGTTCCGCCCCTGGCGGGCGGCGCGATCTGGAGCTTCCCGAGCGGACATGCGCTCGGCGCGGTGGTGGCCTATGGGATGGTCGCCTATCTCATCACGCGCAGCGTCACCGGCCGGCGCGCCCACGCCGTGATCTGGATCGCCTCACTGCTCCTCATTGCCGCCATCGGCGCGAGCCGGCTCTATCTGGGCATCCATTACTTCAGCGACATCATGGGCGGCTTCGCGGCCGGGACCGTCTGGTTGGTCGCGATCATCATCGGGATCGAGGTGGCGCGCCGGGAGAACAGAGAGCGTGGGGCGCGGAGCATG
>DASUKA010000149.1:0-14945 GCA_036278935.1 Gemmatimonadaceae bacterium | reverse complement strand
GCGAGGACGGCCCGGCTGTTCACCGCCCCCGTTTGGGGCCGGGCGTAAAGCCGACCCGCAGGCGTCACCACGACGATGCTCGAGAGCTCCCGTCGGCGGCTCAGGCGCCGCACGATCGGCGTCCGGCCCCGTCGAGCCCCGGTGGTCGGCAATCGGATGCGAAACGTGTGGCCGGTCTCATCCCACAAGGCGATCGTCCGCCCTTCGCGCCGCGCTCAGCTTGCTCCGCGGGTGGCCGGTCGGGCGGGCCGTGAGTCGGCGATCGCCCCCGCGCTGCCACCGCGTATGCCACTGATTCACGGCGGCCGGGCTCACGCCCAGCATGCGCGCGATCGCGGCGTGGGCCAGCTCGCCAGCGTGGAACAGTCGCGCCGCCATGAGCCGTCGCGCCTCGCGCTGGGCCGCCCGCCAGCCCGGCGGTCGTTGTTCGTGCATCCGTCACTCCTGCTCGACTCCACTGCGACCGTTCAGCAAGAAACGTGAAGCTCATTAGGAACGGCACACACCCTATTTGCCGGCATCGGCTCGTGGACACAGGCGAACGTACATGCGGAAAACCCATAGCCGCCAACCCTCGCGGGCCGGCGGCTATGCGCTATATCCCTGATATCGGTGCACTTACGACCGCGACAACAATTATTTGGCGATCGCGACAACTTTTAGTTGGCGGATGCGACAACTATTACTGGGCCCGAGGCACCTCCCCCTTACTGCACCGCGTTCACCATATCGAAGATCGGCAGATACATCGCGATCACGATGCCGCCCACCACCACGCCCAGGAACACGATCATCACCGGCTCCATGAGGCTCAGGAGCCCCGAGACCGCCGTGTCCACTTCGGTGTCGTAGAAATCCGCGATCTTGCTCAGCATCTCGTCCAGTCCGCCTGTCTGTTCGCCCACGGAGATCATCGAGATCACCATCGGGGGGAACACCTCCGACTTGGCGAGCGGCGCGGCGATCGTATCGCCGCCGGCGATCGAGGCGCGCGACTCCATGATCGCGTCCTGGATCACGCGGTTGCCCGCGGTCTTGGCCGTGATCTCCAGCCCGTCCAGAATGCTCACGCCCGAGCTGATGAGCGTGCCGAGCGTACGGGTGAAGCGCGAGACCGCCGACTTGCGCAGCAGATCGCCCAGGATCGGGAACTTCAACAGCGCGCGGTCGATCTGCAATTGCCCGTTCTGCGTGGCGTAGTAGCGCTTGATACTGAACGCGAGCGCCGCGACGCCGCCGCCGATGAGCCACCAATACCGCGTGAGCGCGTGTGAGAGATCGACCACGATCAGCGTCGGGAGCGGCAGCGTGAGGTTCACCGAGGCGAACATGTTCTGGAACACCGGGATCACGAAAATGAGCAGCACGGCGATACAGATGGCCGCGACGCTCATGATGACGGCCGGGTAGATCATCGCGCTCTTCACCTTCCCCACCAGCGCGTCGTTCTTCTCCAGGAAGGTGGCCAGCCGCATGAGGATGGTGTCCAGGATACCACCGGCCTCACCCGCGGCCACCATGTTGACGTACAGGTCGCTGAACGCCTTGGGGTGGCGGCTCAACGCGTCGGCCACGGTGTGGCCGGACTCCACGTCGTACACCACCTGCCGCGTCACATCCTGCAGCGCCTTGTTCTCGCTCTGCTTGGACAGGATGTCCAGCGCCTGCACGAGCGGGAGTCCGGAATTGATCATGGTCGAGAACTGCCGCGTGAAGATCACGATGTCGCGGGTCCGGATCTTCCCGGGCCGCTTCTTCCGCTGCTCCTCGTCGACCTTGACGACGATCATCTTCTGGCGGCGCAGTTGCTGCACCGCCTCTTCGCGCGACGCCGCATCCAGCGTCGCGTTCTTGAGCTCGCCGCTCAGCGTGCGGGCCGTGTAGGTGAACGTAGGCATGAAGGTTCCTCTCGATCGGGGCTATCGTCTCGCCGTGGCGTACTTCCCATCCCGCGGCGACGCACGTCCGCCGTCGGCCGCCGGATCATCGGCCATCGGCTGCTCGCCGATCATCCGGAGGAACTCATTGGCGTCACCGGACACGCGCAGGCAGTCATCCAGCACCACCTCGCGCGCCGTATACAGCTGGTACAGCGCATCGTTCAGCGTCTGCATCCCGTACTTCTTGCCGGCCTGCATGAGCCCGTAGATCTGGTGGATCTTGTCGTCGCGGATGACGGCGCGGATGGCCGGCGTCACGACCAGGATCTCCGCCGCCAGCACGCGCCCGCGTCCCTTCGCGCGCGGCAACAGCGTTTGCGTGATGATCCCCTCCAGGACGAAGGCGAGCTGCGCCCGCACCTGGGCCTGCTGATACGACGGAAACACGTCGATGATGCGGTTGATCGCCTCGGCGGCCGAGTTGGTGTGCAGCGTGGCGAGCGCCAGGTGGCCCGTCTCGGCGATGGTGAGCGCCGCCTGGATCGTCTCCAGATCGCGCATCTCACCGATGAGAATCGTGTCCGGATCCTCGCGCAGCGCGTACTTGAGCGCCGTGGAGAAGCTCTGCGTGTCGGTCCCTACCTCGCGCTGGTTGACGATGCAGTTCTGGTGGCGGTGGATGAACTCGATCGGATCCTCCACCGTGATGATGTGCCCCTTCCGCTCGCGATTGATCTTGTCGATCATCGCGGCCAGCGTGGTCGTCTTGCCCGAGCCCGTGGGGCCGGTGACGAGGACCAGCCCGCGCGGGCGCTCCGCCATCTTCGCGATCGACGGCGGGAGCCCCAGCTCGTCGAACGTCCGGATGGAGAAGGGGATCTGCCGGATGACCAGCGACACGCACCCGCGCTGCTTGAAGCAGTTGCCCCGGAAGCGCGCCAGGTTCTGGATGCCGAAGGAAAAGTCCAGCTCGTCCTCGGTCTCGAAGCGCTTCTTCTGATTCTCGGTCAGAATGGAATACGCGAGCTGCAACGTGTCCTTGGGGCTCAGCACCGTGTCCACGCTGGCGTTAGTGATCTCGCCATCGATGCGGAGCTTGGGCCGATCGCCCGCCGTGATGTGCAGATCGGACGCATCCCGCTCGATCATCTCCTCGAGGAGCGACCGGAGGTTGATGGTGGTCTGGGAGTTGGCGGGTGCAGTCATGGGGTGGAGGCTGGGGTGGAGTCAGAGTGGATAGGGCGAGAGAGGAGAAAGGAGATCGGAGAAAGGAGGAACTGCTCGCGGGGGATGATGCTCTCCAGCGGGCGTCGGGTCCTCTCTTCGCTCTCCTTTCTCCTCTCTCGCCTCATGATGCCGTCTCGCGGAGAACCTGCTCCAGCGTGGTGATCCCCTTCATGATCTTGAGGAGGCCGTCCATGCGGAGCGTGAGCATGCCATCGACGACGGCGGCGTCCTTGATCTCGTCCACGCCCACGTTCTGCAGGATCAGCTTCCGCAGCCGCGCCGTGACCGCGAGCACTTCGTACAGGCCCTGGCGCCCCTTGAGACCCGAGCCGCCGCACGCGTCGCAGCCGCGGCCGCGGAAGAAGGGCATGTCGCCGAGCCGGGTATCGAGCGTGAAATCCTTGATGATGGGGGCGGCCTCCTTGGTGGCAGCGCGCTTGGTGTTCTGGATCGCTTCCTCGGTGAAGTGCATGTCCCGGAACGTCATGTCCCGCGTCAGCTTGGCCGCGCGCAACTCGACGTCGTCGGGCTCGTAGCGCGCCCGGCAGGTGTTGCAGATACGGCGGACCAGGCGTTGCGCGAGCACGAGGTTGAGCGCGGAGGCCACGTTGAACGGCTCGAGCCCCATGTCGAGCAGTCGCGTCACTGTTTCCGGGGCGCTGTTCGTGTGCAGTGTGCTCATCACCAGGTGGCCGGTGAGGGCCGCCTTGATGGCGATGCCGCCTGTCTCCAGGTCGCGGATCTCGCCGACCATGATGATGTTCGGGTCCTGCCGCAGGAACGCCTTGAGCGCGGCGGCGAAGGTCATCCCGATCTCCGTGCGCACCTGCACCTGGTTGATCCCGAAGAGGTTGTACTCCACGGGGTCTTCCGCCGTCATGATGTTGACGTCCAGGTTGTTGACCTTGGAGAGCGCGGAATAGAGCGTGGTCGTCTTGCCCGAGCCCGTCGGCCCGGTCACCAGTACCATGCCGTACGGGTTGGACACCGCCTCCATGAGATCCTGCTCGGCGCGCGGCTCGATGCCGAACTTCTCCAGGTCGAGCGTGAGATTCCCCTTGTCGAGAATCCGGAGCACGATCTTCTCGCCGAACAGCGTGGGGAGCGTCGAGACGCGGAAGTCGATGACCTTCTTCCCCATCTTGAGCTTGATCCGCCCGTCCTGCGGCACGCGTCGCTCGGCAATGTTCAGGTTCGACATGATCTTGAAGCGGGAGATGAGCGCCGCCTTGAGCTTCATGGGCGGCTTCATGATCTCCTGCAGCGCCCCGTCGACGCGGTAGCGCACACGCATCTCGTGCTCGAAGCACTCGAAGTGGATGTCGGACGCGCCCTTCTTCACCGCGTCGGTGAGGAGCCCGTTGATGAGTTTGACCACCGGCGCATCGTCGATGGCGGCCGAGAGTGCCGAGCCGGTGTCCTCATCCTGCTCCTCGAGCACCTCCACGTCGTCGGCATCGGCGTTGATGTCGTTCAGCAGCGCCTGAAGGGCATCCTCCGACTGCTCGTAGTACTTCTCGACGGCGTTCCGGAGCGTGTACTCGCCGGCGATGACGGGGAAGATGTTGTAGCGGGTGATGAACTCGAGGTCGCCCACCACGCCCAGGTCGGACGGATCGGCCATGGCGACGGTGAGCGTGCGTCCCTCGCGCTTGAGCGGGAGCACGAGGTGCTTGAGCGCCAGGTCGGCGGGGACGAGCTTGGCGATCCGCGTGTCGACCTCGAAGTTGGTGAGGTCGACGGCCGGCATGCGATACTGGCGCGCGAGCATCCGCGTGAGGTCGTCTTCATTGATGAAGCCGAGCTTCACGAGGTTGTACCCGACACGCATGCCGGTCATCTTCTGTTCCTGCAGTGCCCGGTCAAGCGAATCGGACGTGATGAGTCCCTCACGGATGAGGAGCTCGCCAATACGTTCGCCGCCGGCAACTACTGGTGCGGCAGCCATAGGTGCTCGGAGGGGTGTACCAAGAGGTTGCGTGTTTCGCGCTGTGCGCTCGGGGCGTTGGGGCGCTGGCAACGCCGGTGTGCTGCTAGCCCGCACCTGATCGGGACGGCCGCCGGCGCCGTCTGCTCCGGGGCGGCTGAGCCCGGTCAGTCACACCGGATGGACGCGGTTGGAGCGAAAAAGTCACGTAGGGCGCGAGCTTCCGAGCGAGCGCGGGCCCTATGCCTTTCACCCGCTGCAGCGCCTTCAGCGAGCCGAACGGGCCGAGCCTGGTGCGGTCGTCCACGATGCGCCTGGCGAGGACCGGCCCGATGCGCGGGAGGCGCTCGATCTCGGCCTCCGTGGCGCGGTCCAGATCGATGCGCGCGGCGCTCGTGCCGCCCTGCGCGATCGTGGCGTTGCTGGAAAAACCGAGCACGGGTCGCCGCCCGATGATGACGGGCTGGCGTGTGCGGGGGAGCGCGTCAGAGCCCGCCGATGCCCGCACGACCACGCGAGATGAACGCGTCCGCGTATGCTTTTTGGCTCTGGCCTTCTTGCGTGCGGAATCCACCGCGGCGATCTGCCGGTCGAGCGCTCGCACCGCCGCCGGGCTCGGCGCCGGCGTGCGGGCATCGGCCCGCCGCATGCGCACACCCGTGCCAAGCACGAGCAGACCGGAGAGGAAGATGAGCGCCTTGCGCTCCGCGGGAGTCGGCATGGCGCCCATTCTAACAGCGCCCGTCTCGGGCGCATCATCGAAATGCGATGGGGAGAAGCGAAGTAGTGCGAGAGGAGAGAGGAGAAAGGAGAAAGGCGGGGCTGAGAGAGGAAGTCGGTCAGTGAGTCAGTGGGTCAGGAAAAGCCCAGGCGGTGTGGATCTCTCGCCCTTAAGCTGTTTCTGACCCACTGACTCCCTGACCGACTGACCCACTTCCTCATCTCCTTTCTCCTCTCTCCTCTCTCGCCCCTACTGCGTCACCAGCGCCGTCGCCACATCGCCCACGACTTGCAGGCTCTGGGCGGAGAGCTTGTCGAGTGTGTCCTGCGGGGTGTGGTGGTAGGGGTAGTCGATGTCGAGCACGTCGATCACGCGGAGGCCCGCCTGGAGGAGCGGAATGTGGTCGTCGATGACGGCGCCCTTGGGGTCGGGTTGGGGGATGAAGTAGCGCGAGTAGCCGAGCTTGTTGGCTTCCCCCCATACCAGGGTGACCACCTCGGGGGCGCCGTTCATGGAGTTCGGCTCCTGGTAGATGTCCAGGTTCGCGTCGCCGATCATGTCCCAGAGCACACCGTACAGCGGGTGGTAGTCGGGCGACGGGAGGTGCTTGGCGAAGTAGGCGGAGCCGATCAGAACATCGGGGCCGTACGCCGGACAGTCCTGGCCGTGAGGGCACGGGGGCGCGTTGAAGCTGCCGTAGTCCTCCCCGTCCACGAAGAGGAGGTCCACACCCACCGTGGGCGGCGTCTTCTTGAGCACATCCCCGAGCGCGATGAAGAGCGCCACGCCCGAGCCTCCGTCGTTCGCGCCTGGCATCGGGAGATTCTGTTCGCCGGGCGGGGTGTTCTCACCGTCGGAGACGGGGCGGGTATCCCAGTGCGTCACATAGAGCACGCGATCCGGATCATCCGGGCGGAAGCGCGCGAGGATGTTGCGCAGCGGAAGCGTGTCGCCCTTCACGGTCACGTGGGTCCAGCGCTGCTCGATCACGGTATCCGCCCGCTGCTTCATCTGCTCCACGATCCAATCGCCCGTCTTGCGCGCGCCCTCCGTACCGGGGACGCGGGTGCCGAAGTCGAGCTGCGTCTTCACGTAGCCCAGCGCCGTGGTGCCGTCGAAGGCGGTGCGGGCGCCGCCATGCTCGCAGCCGGCAAGCGCCACGAGCGCCGTGAGCCCGAGGAGCATCAGGAAGGGCCGTTCGATCGTCATAGGTGGGAGGTCGAGGTGCCGAGTGAGAAACGTGCGCGAGCGCGCAGGATGATCCGGCGGGGCCAGGGATCACACGACTCGCGACGAGCAGGCGTGCAATGAATGATACTTCCGCACACGGGGCGACGCGCAACGCGGCCACCGTGGCACGCGGTGAGCGCACCCAATCACACATCAAGGGGTAGGATGATCAGGGGGACGACGATCGACACACCAGCACCGTGCATCGTCCGGGATGGCGCCGGAGCGCCTGTGGCGCTCGTCCTTCTGGGCGCGGCACCGCGGACGGCCGGTGCCCATTCGAGCCTGTGTCCTTAGATTGCTGCAACTCCATGCGACCTCGCGCTCCTGGTACTCCTAGCACCCGTGCGGGCGGCGGAGGCCCCCCCACCCGTATGGGCGGGAGGCTGCCGCGGTGAAGATCCTTGCGCGCTATGTGCTCAAGGAGCATGTGGGTCCCCTGGCCTTCTCGCTCGCGGCGCTCACCGCACTGCTCCTGTTGCAGCAGGTGGCCAAGCAGTTCGGCAATCTCGTGGGGAAGGGGCTGTCGTGGGGGGTGATCGGCGAGGTCTTTCTCCTCTCGCTGCCATTCATCGTCGCCATGACCTTTCCCATGGCGGTGCTGGTGGCGGTGCTCTACGCCTTCAGCCGCATGGCCGCGGAGAACGAGATCACCGCGCTCCGGGCGAGCGGCGTGAGCATCGTGAAGATCGTGCGTCCGGTGTTCTGGGCCAGCGTGGTGCTGGCTGTCGTCATGCTCGGCTTCAACGATCAGGTGCTCTCGCGCAGCAACCACCGGCTCCGCACACTGCAGACCGACATCGGGCGCAAGAAGCCCACCTTCGCGCTCCGCGAGCAGGTGATCAACGAGGTCTCGCCCGGCAAGCTCTACCTCAGGACCGGGCATATCGATCAGGCGACCAACCGGCTGCGCGACGTCACGATCTACGACTTCACCGAGCCCCTGCGCCCGCGCACCGTGAACGCCGACAGCGCCCGCGTGGGGATCACGCCCAACATGCAGGACCTGCAGATGACGCTCTACGATGGCTACTCGACCACGCTCCCGCGTGACCAGCCGGGTGAGCTGCAGCGCGTCTTCTTCCACAAGGACCTCATCCGCGTGGCGGGGGTGGGAAACGAGCTGCAGCGCACCACGGAGGACAGCTACAAGGGCTCGCGCGAGATGACGGTGTGCGAGATGCAGCACGGCCACGACCGAGAGGCCGTCGACTATGCCGCCGCGCAGCAGGCGCTGGGCGATGCCATGGTGGACGTGGTGCAGCGCGCGGTCACGGGACGGGTCGCCCAGCCGGTGCGCGAAGCCCCCAGAACCGCGGCGGCCACGCCGGATACAGCGGCGGCACAACCGAAGCGGCGGCACGGGCTCTCGATCGGGAGCGCGTATTGCGGGATGCTGGCGCAGTTCTTTGGCGTGCAGGAAGCGCAGGCGGCGGAAGTGCCGGGAAGCGAAAGGCGAGAGGAGAAAGGAGAGAGGCGAGAGGCGGGAGGCGATGGGGGCGGAGGCATGCCGCTCGCGCGCGAGCAGGGGACGCGGCCCGCAGGCGCGCAACGGACGCGGCCGGCGCGCACGCAGGGGACGCTGCCCGCGCGCGCCCGGGCGGTGCGGCGGGGACTCATCCAGGGGACGCACGTGCCGCCCGCGCCGGGCATGGCGCCCGCCCAGCAGCCGGGCACGTCGCGCTTCCACCCGCGCCGCCCCGCCATCTCGGATGCCGTGCTGAGCGCCAGCGTCGGTCGGCTCAGCATCATCCAGCAACGCGCGCAGGCCGCGCGCCACGCCATGAGCGACTACGAGATCGAGATTCAGAAGAAGTTCGCGCTCGCGGCGGCGTGCGTCGTCTTCGTGATCTTCGGCGCGCCGATCGCTCTGCGCTTCCCGCGCGGCGGGGTGGGCCTGGTGATCGGCGTGAGCATCGTCGTCTTCGCGCTCTACTACGTGGGGCTCATCGGCGGGCAGGCGCTGGCGGAAGCGCTGATCCTCAGCCCTTTCTGGTCCATGTGGCTCACAGACATTCTGTTCGCGGTAGCCGGCATCCTGCTCCTCGTGCGCGCACAACGCGCGGGCGCCGCGGGACGCGGCGGAGAGCTGAGTGAGTGGCTGGCCGGGCTGCGCGACCGAGTGGCGGGCCGGCGCCCGCGCACCAGCCACGCCGTGGAATCCCGGCGAGGAGGGGTGGCGTGAAACGGCGGCTCCTGCACCCACTCGACCGGTACGTCCTCACGGAATTCACCAAGATCTTCATCGCCACGGCGCTCGGCTTCCCGTTGCTGGCGATCGTCATCGACCTGACCGACAGCCTGAGCAAGTACCTGGGCCGCAATCTCACGCCCGGCGAGATCGCGCTCAGCTACGTGTACTGGATTCCCGATTCCATGTTCATGGTGTTGCCCGCGGCGGTGCTCTTCGCCACGGTATTCGCCATCGGCGCGTTCACGCGGAACTCGGAGGTGATGGCCGCCAAGGCATCGGGGATCAGCTTCCACCGGCTCGTGGCGCCGATCTTCCTCGGCGCATTCGTAATCACGATCTTCGGGCTTGGCCTGGGCGAGCTGGTGCCGATCACGAATGCCAGGCGCAACGCCATCCTGAAAACCGATCAGGCGCCGACGGAGGGGGCCAACCGGTTCAACTTCCCCTATGCGGCGGGCGGCGGACGCGTGTACAAGGTGGCGTCGCTCAACGTGAGTCAGCAGCGCATCCAGAACGTGGAGATCGAACGGCGAGGCAAGGGGCCGCGTTACCCCACGTATCTCGTTTCGGCGCAGACCGCGGTCTTTGACTCGACGCGGCACGACTGGATGTTGCACGACGGCGAGCTACATGTCCTCAGTGATGCCGGGGCGGGGCTGGCGGTGAGCTTCGACAGCCTGCGGGACCGCCGGTTCACCCAGGCGCCCATGGAGCTCACGACCGCCTCGCGCAGTCCGGACGAGATGCGTTTCGGCGAGCTCTATCGATTCATCCAGGCGCTCGCCCGCTCGGGGGGCGAGGTGAACGAGTTGAAGGTGGAGCTGGCACTCAAAATCGCGGTGCCGGTCACCTGCCTCATCATCGCGATCTTCGGCGCGCCGCTGGCCACGAGCTCGCAACGCGGCGGGGCGGCCTACGGCATTGGCGTGAGCCTCGCCACTACCATCGTCTTTCTCATGTTCATTCAGATCACGAAAGCCATCGGCGGGGGCGGGGTGATTCCACCGTACCTGGCGGCGTGGATCCCCAACGCGCTCTTCGGGACGGTGGGGGTTATTCTCCTGGCCCGGACACGGACGTGACGGGCGCAGGGCGGGAGTGCGTGTGACCGGCGCACCGAACGGTGGCGCGGGCGCGCTGACGTCCGAGCCGCCGAGACTCGCGATTCTCGAGCGGGTGCTCCGCGGCCCCACGGCGCTGTTCCGCGGCATCGGCGCCCGCGTCTACTTTCTGGGCGAGATTCTGCGCGCGTTCAGCGAGCCTCGCACCTACATGCCCCTCGTGGTGCAGCAGATGCGGAACATCGGTGTCGACTCCATGCCGCTCGCCGGCACGGTGGCGGCGTTCGTTGGGGCCGTGACCGCGTATCAGACCGTGTACCAGCTCTTCCCCGGTGTGCAGCTCTCAGCGGTTGGCTGGATCGTGCGGCAGAGCGTGGTGCTGGAGCTGGGACCGCTGCTCACGGCGCTCGTGCTGGCGGGGCGAGTCGGCGCGCGGATGACCGCCGAGATCGGCACCATGCGCGTGACCGAGCAGATCGACGCCCTGGAAACACTGGCGTACGATCCTGTGGCCTATCTCGTGGAGCCGCGGCTCATCGCATCGGTCATCATGCTGCCGGTGGTGACGGTGCTGGCCATCGCCACCGGCATCGTGGCCGGCGGGGTGATGGTCGTCACCGCCACGCAGGTGCGCCTGATGGACTACACCGCGGGATTGCACCTCACCTTCACCACCTTTCAAGTTGTGTACGCGCTGATCAAGGCAACCCTGTTCGGCGGGGCGATCGCGCTCATCTGCGCGTACGAGGGCTATGTCGCCGAAGCGGGCGCCGAAGGCGTGGGGCGCTCGACCGCGCGCGCCGTGGTGCTCACCTCGGTCGTCATCCTCGTGCTCGACGCCCTCACCGCTCTCTACCTGGCTCCCAAACTCAGCTGATGAGACGACGCGACGAAGTCATCGTAGGCCTCTTCATCACCATCGCCGTGGTGGTGGCCATTGTCGGTACGCTCTGGCTCGCCCAGCGAGGGTTCGGCAAGACCTACCCGGAATACGCGATCTTTGGATGGGGCTCCGGCCTCAAGCAAGGGCAGCCCGTGCTGCTGGCCGGGGTGCAGGTGGGGTCCGTGGACCACGTGGAGCTGCGACGCACCGGCTACCTGTTCGTGCAGATGGAAATCCGACGCGACTACACCATCCCGAAGGGTTCGACGGCCACCGTGATCACCACGAGCTTCTTCGGCGACAAGGCAGTGGCGATCAAACCGACCACGGTGACCATGGCATCCATCCCGCCGGGGGATACGCTGCCCGTGGGCAAGGCCACCCCGTCGATCGACGAGCTGCTCGGACGACTCGACACGGTGAGCCGCGGGGTGGCGGCGATCACAGAGACGTTCCGCGTGCAGATGGTGCAGAACGGTGGGATCGCGGATCTGCGGCGGACCATCGCCTCGGCGCAGTCGCTCATCGGCACGCTGGACACCACGGTGGCACAGCAGTCGCGCGGGCTCACGGAGACGCTCACCGATCTGCGGCGCACCCTGAGCGCGGTCGACTCCGCATCGGTGGATTCCACGGTGCGGAGCATGAAGCGCACGAGCCAGAACCTCGCGGTGCTCACCGACAACCTGCAGCACATGACCGCGCGGCTCAACACGGTGGCGGAGCGGCTGGACTCGGGCCAGGGGACGGCCGGCAAGCTGCTGAACGACCCGGGGCTGTACTACGACGTGCGGGACGTCATGATGCAGCTCGACTCGCTGGTGTCGGACATCAAGCAGAACCCCAAGCGGTACATCAACGTCAGCATTTTCTAACGGGCTCCGCGTGGCGCGACGCAAGCCGCGCTCGGCGTTCAGGCCATCTCGCCGATCAGATACCCCCAGTTATCGGCGTTCCGTACGGCGCTCCGCGGGTGTCTTCTCGCCAGCCTCTGACATGAGCTCTGGCCATATCGGAAGTCCACCGTGTCGAGCACTTTGTGGCTCACCTCATGGTAGACGTAATTGGCCTGCTCGAGCTGATCGTCGTTGTCGATAGCGGCGATGATCTCGTTCATCGCGTAAATCCTGAGTCCCGAGCTGACGTGCCTCGGGGTCTCCCGGAAGTTTACCGTCGTCGTGAATACGTTGGGGAGCACTTGCCCGTAGTCGGATGCCTCGGCCGACACTTGATCGACGATCTGCCCGGTCATCTTCCGCACGAAGGTGATACCGACACACTTCGTGTTGAGATACTCGTCCATGATGCGGAGCCCCTCCATCACGAACGGAGAATCGGCGAGGGTGCCGAACCACTTCGCACGGTTTCCGGCGCCGTCGTGCGCCGCCTTGGCCAGCGCCGCGACGCGTGTACACACGCTGGTCAACTCGCCCAACTGCGTGGCGGTAAGTCCCTCTCCTCGAACTTTGAACATGATTCCAGTCCTCCTCCTGGTTCCACGCACCCTTCCCCTATGGCGTCAGCGTCATGCCGCCGCGCGGCTCGGCGTGATCCGATCGGGCAGAAGATCGCTTGCTCCGTATCCTGCATGACGGATGCGGAACGGGGCATCGTGAGCGACCACCAAGCTATGCGCATCGTGCGCCTGGAGCAAATGCTGACTGGCGATACCGAGCCGCCCGTTCAGCCTCCGCCTAGTTGACATTCTACGGAAGCGCTGTATGTTCACGTAGAATGTCTACCCAAGAACCCGCCGACCGCGCCGAGCTCCTCCAGGGGACGCTCGACCTGCTGATCCTCCGTACCCTCGCGCTGGGGCGCCACCACGGGCACGGCATCGCGCGCGCCATCCGCCTCAGATCGCGCGAGGCACTGCTCGTGGAGACCGGCTCGCTCTACCCCGCCCTGCAGCGGCTGGAGGAGCGCGGGTGGATCCGCGCCGAGTGGGGAGTGTCGGACAACAACCGGCGCGCGCGCTTCTACGAGCTGACGCGTGTCGGGCGCAAGCAGCTTGCGCGGGAAGAGGGCAAGTGGCGCGCGCTCGTGCGCGCGGTCGCGCTGGTTCTGGCGCCGGAACCCGCTGGAGGGTGACACCATGCGCTGGCGATTCTGGCGACAGCCGCGCTCGGAGCGCGACTTCGCCGAGGAGATCGAGTCGCACCTGGAGATGGAGGCGGAGCGGCTGGAGCGGGAAGGCGTGGCGCCCCAGGAGGCGGAGCTCGCGGCGCGCCGGGACTTCGGCAACGTGACGCGGTTGCAGGAAGCCTTTCACGAGCGGCACCGCCTGCTCTGGCTCGACCACCTGCGCCAGGACGTCGGCTACGCGGCGCGCTCGCTCGGCCGGGCGCCGATCGTCGTCGTGACGATTGTGCTCACGCTCGCGATGGGACTGGGGGCGAACGCGGCGATGTTCTCGCTGCTCGACGTGGTGTATCTGCGGCCGCCGGGCGGAGTGGTGGATCCGGACGGGGTGCATCGACTGTGGTTGCAGATGCAGTTCGAGAGCGGGGAGCAGTACTCGGAAATCTTCGACTATCCGATGTATCGCGCCGCGCATGAGGCGGTGGCCGGCCGCGCCGCCACGGCCATCTACTCATACCCTCGGACCGTCGCCGTGGGGCGCGGCGAGCATGCACCAGAGGCGGTGGTGACCTATGCCACCGCCGGTTATTTCGACCTGTTGGGCGTGCGCCCCGGGCGCGGACGGTTCTACACGGTGGATGAGGATCGCCTCGGCGCACCCGCCGATGTCGCTGTGGTAAGTGATGCCTTCTGGCGCAATCGGCTGCACGGCGCGACCACTGTTCTGGGGGACTCGCTCACCATCGGCACGCGACACGTCACGATCATCGGCGTCGCGCCCCCGGGGTTCACTGGGGTGGACCTGAATGCGGTGGACATCTGGCTGCCGTTCGCCGCCGCGAACGGTGGCGCGGCGGGGGAGTGGTGGGAGAAGGAGAATTACAACGGCTTCGAAGTGCTCGTCCGCCCGAACGTCGGGGCGTCTCTGCGGAGGCTCGATGCGCGTCTCACCACGGTGCTTCGCCGCCCGCAGGTGCGTTTCTCCCCCGGCGATTCGCTGGATGTCGCCGCACTTGGCCCCATCGTCAAGGCGCGGGGTCCCGGGAAGGTCCAGCAGGAAGTCCGCATCGCGGCGCGGCTGGGCGGCGTGGCGCTGCTCGTCCTGCTCATCGCGATTGCGAACGTGGTGGGTCTGCTCCTGGCACGAGCGGTGAGGCGGCGGCGAGAAATCGCGGTGCGGCTGGCGCTCGGCGTCTCGCGGCTGCGCCTCATTCGACTGCTGGTCACGGAGAGTGTGCTGCTCGCTCTCGTGGCCGGCATCGCGGCGGTACTGACGGCGGAATGGGGCGGCGCGGTACTGCGCACGCTGCTCCTGCCACACGTGCACTGGGCGAGTACGCCGCTCAACTGGCGCGTGCTGGTGTTTGCGCTCGCGATCACGCTTGCGGCCGGTGTCGTGGCCGGGCTCGTCCCCGCCCTGCAATCCACCCATCCCGATCTCACCGGCGCGCTCAAGGCCGGCGAGCGCGAGGGGACCACGCAGCACAGCCGCCTGCGCGGTGCGCTGGTCATCCTCCAGGCGGCGTTCTCTGTAGTGCTCCTGGTTGGCGCCGCCCTCTTTATCGACAGCCTTCACAACGTGCGTGGGCTGGACCTGGGCTACGACGCGAGCCATCTGGTGTATGCGAGCGTGCGCTTTGCCACACCGGACTCCGTGCGCGACGCGCGCGTCGCCCAGGAGCTGGGCGCGCTGGCCAGCCGCCTGCGCGCGGCGCCGGGAGTGGGGCAGGTAGCACTTGC
>DASUKA010000148.1:0-21422 GCA_036278935.1 Gemmatimonadaceae bacterium | reverse complement strand
GGGCGCGCCGGCGCCGACAGGTGCGAGCGACCTCCTGTGCATTACGCCGGCCGGCAGCGATACGCTGTACCGTGCGGTGCCGCTCGCATCATGCGCGGTCCTCGTCCGGCCGGCGCTCCTCGCGCGGGGCATTGCGTACGCGCGCCTGTCCTTTCCGGTCGACGTCGATGCGCTCCTTCCGCAGGTCGGCCTCGACAGTCTCCTCCCCCTCCGCCGCGTGTTTCTCGATGACGATCTCTTCCTTCGGCACCACGCGCTTCTCCACCACTACCTCCTCTTCCATCACCGGGATCCGGATCTCATCCTCGCGAATCTCGGGGTTGGCGGGCGTACTGGCCGACGCCGGATGCCGCTCGACGGTGACCTCCTCGTGCCTGGTCGGCACCTGTTTCTTGACATGTTCGGTCTCGACATGCTTGCGCACTTCCACCTCGCCCGCCTGTCGCGCGCGCCGGCCCACCGCCAGCTCCTCTTCGGAGCGGATGATGTGCCGCGGCGCTTCCTGCTCTGGTCCATGTCTGCCATAGAACCGGTCCTCGTCAAAGTGCGCGTGCTTGTAGAAGGGCTCTTCGGTGCGCTCGGCGGCAACTTCGCGATCGGCCGCGCCGGCAACCGCGCCCGGCGTGGCGGCAGCAGCGGCCCCGGTGCGCTCCGACCGCGCGCGCGTATCAGGAGGGGTGCCGGTGCGAGTCGTTCCCGCGGTCGACGCCCTTCCCGGCGCATTGGCCTCGCCGGCAGGATAGCAGGTGCGCACGGATGACTCGAAATCGCGTGTAATGGCGCCATGCGCGAACGCCGGGACCTCCAGCAACTGCTCCACCGTGATGTTGTCGATCACCACCTCGTTGTCATCCTCGTGGAGTGATGCGCAGCCGACAGGCACGAGAATGTGGCGGTCCTCGTCGGTGTTCAGGACATCGTTGTCGACGTCGACGTCGAGGTACCGTACCTTCATCGCCGCCGTATCGACGATGAGGTCGTGCACCTCACCGATCTTCTTGCCGCCCGCGGCCTCCACGTCCCATCCACGAACGTCGGGGTCGTCGCCGGCAATCTTGTAGTCGGCCAGTTCATCCAGCGGGGCCAGTCGCCGCGTCTCATCCATGTTCCACGTCGCGTTGGGCTCCGATGCGCCGGTTCCCGGTGCATCCGGCCTGATCCTGTCCGCCATCTCGACCTCCTTTGCTGCAATGACTCTCTGGGCGTCCCCCGCTCGCCAGCCAAGCGCCGGCTACGCGGGAGGGTACGGTGCTGAGCGCACCACGGGACGGATGGGTGCGGCAAGCATCGATCCACGCGGAACGCCGCGCAACGAATGTCCCGAGCGGTGCCGTGATCGGTGCGTCGGCATGAGGTCGCCGCGACCGCTCGCACGCATTATGATCCACGTGCTGCCGAGCCAACGGCAGTATCCGGAGGCGGTGAGGCGCCGCGCGGGATCGCGCGGCCCGCTGCCTCCCTTACCTGGAGCGGAGTCATGATTTCTGCGCGGCGAACCGGATTCACCATCCTGGCGGTAGTCGTGGCGTTCGTGGCGGGCTTTCTCTGGCAGTTCCTGCGGGCACAGTCGCTCACGCACGCGCTCGAGGATGCGCGGGCCCAGATGGCGGCCGCGCAGGCAGAGGCCACACTGGGCGCAGCCGCGCTCCAGGCGGACCAGGGCGGCTACGACGCAGCGCGCGGGCTGGCGAGTGAATTCTTCACCACGCTCCAGAACACCGCGTGGCAGGCGCCGGCAACGCGCCAGCCGGCGATTGCCCGGATCCTCGGTCAGCGCGACTCCGTGATCACGCTCCTCTCGCGCAGTGATCCGGGCGGCGCCGTCATGCTGCGCCACCTCTTCGTCGAGTATCGCACCGGTCGTACCGGCAGAGCGACGCCGAAAGCGCCGGCGGCGCGGCCAACGTCGCGGACCAGCACGGATTCCACCGCGCCGTAAGCGCGCGGCCCCATGCGCGCGGCGCGCGGATCACCGTGCGCGCGCCGGCGCCCTGCCCGACCGGCGATCCTCTGGAGATGTCGTCCGTCCCACTGCGCCCGCTCCGACGAGGGGCGCCCGCCACTCACCCCTTGTGGCGGAAGGTGATGCGCCCTCGGCTCAGATCATACGGCGAGACCTCCACCGTCACCCGGTCGCCGGCGAGCACACGGATCCGAAAGCGCCGCATCTTCCCCGCGAGCGTGGCCAGCACCCCATGGCCATTCGCCAGCAACACGCGGAAGGTGGCGTTGGGAAGTACTTCGGTCACCGTCCCTTCCAGTTCGATCGCCTCTTGCTTTGCCATGGGTCTCCGTTATAGCCGTGCCTCGGCATCCTGTCAATCCAAGCCATTCAAAAAAATTCCCACCGCGCTCACATCTCATAACCCATAACCCACAACTCAGAACTCCGAACCCTACGCCACACCCCCCGGCATAGATTCTCTCTCCAGTTCGCGAGCGCACCACCGCTCGGCGATCATCGCCCACCGCGGGCCCTCCTCGTGCGATGCACACCACGCCGCGTGCTCCACCAGAAGCGCCCCACTCGTGACGCGGGCGACTGCGTAGGCGAAGTCACGCGCCTGCGCACGCAGCCCTTCGCTCGACCCGCCTCCCGCACGCTCGACCACCTCGGCGAGGCGATGCGCGCGCTCCCGCACCAACGCGGCCAGCCCTGCCATCGCCGGCTCCCGCACGCGGGCCAGACGGTCGTCGAGATCGGCAAGGAAGGGCGCAAAGGCATGCTCGCGCTCGATAGCGCGCAGCACATCCAGACTCAAGACATTCGTCGTCCCCTCCCAGATGGGGAGCACCTGTGCGTCGCGAAGCAGACGGGGGAGCCCGGTATCCTCGATGTACCCCGCGCCGCCAAAGCACTCGAGCGCCTCGCTGGCGACGGAAACGGCCTGCTTGGCCGTGTACAGCTTGGCCACCGGCGTGAGCAACCGGAGCGCCGCCAGCTCGCCCTCGGTGGCCACGTTGCATTCCGCGCGGCCCAGCAGCTCGATCACGTGGAACGTGAGGTGGAATGCCGCCGCGTACTGCACCTCCAGCGCGAACAGCGTGTCCGCATGCAACGCGTGTTGGGAGAGCGGCCGGCCGAAGGCCACGCGGCGGTCGGCGTAGCTGCGGGCAAGCGCAATGGCGCGACGCATGCCGGCCACCGCCGCGCACGCGTTGTGCACGCGGGTGATGTTGAACAGCGTCGCGATCCGGCGCACCCCCACGCCCTCTTCCCCGACCAGGCGCGCTGGCGCGCCGTCCATCGTCAGCTCCGCCGTCGGCAGCGCCCGTGTACCCAGCTTGTCCTTGAGCCGATGCACCCGAACGCCGCGCAGCGCACCCGCCTCGTCGCGAAGCTCCACGCAGAACAGGCTCAGACCGTGGCTCCCGCCGGCCGCCCCTTCGATGCGCGCCAGCGTCATGGCCATCTGCGCCGTCGTGGCCGAGGTGAACCACTTGGTGCCATAGAGCCGGAAGCCGCCGTCGGCCGCGCGTTTCGCCACGGTCGACGTGCCGCCGACATCCGAGCCCCCGCTCCGTTCCGTCATCCACTGTCCCGACGTCCACGCCTGCGAGGGATCACGGGAGACGAGATGCGCGAACGCGGCGCGGAGGGGTGCATCGCCGGTACACGACTCCAGCACACGGGCCGCCCCGTCGCTCATGGCGAGCGGACAGCTGTATGTGGCCGACGACGGCCCGAAGAGATAGAGCCGCACGAACTGATCGATGCGCGACAGGGCACCGTGCGCACGCTCGTATGGAATCGCCACCAACCCTTCCTCCGCCGCAAAGCGCCCGAGCGCGCGCCATGCGTCCGATGTCTCGATCCGATCGATGCGCTGTCCCCAGGCGTCGAACGGCACGTGCCGCGGCGGGTCAGCCTCAGCGGCCTCACCCAGCGCCAGGACGTCCGTCGCCACGCGCTCGCCGAGCCGCTCGAACTCCGGCTCCAAGGCGGCCAGAAGCGGCGCGGGAAGGGTGCGCCGCAGATAGCTTCGCAACACCGCGTCCGTCGTGTACTGGTTGCCCAGCACTGGGCCGTCCTGATAGAACTCGGGCATGAAGCGCCTCACGTGACTCCGGAAACGTCCTCGGTGCGCGCGGCCGGCTCTTGCCAGCGGAACGCGCCTGACACAGACTCAAAGGTGCGTCGGGCGGCGCAACGCCCGACAATTTGCAGGATTGCGCTCACCCCTCACGGATGGAGTCGTCGCCATGAACGCATTACTCTTGACCGCGCTGCTTGCCGCGCTCGCCCTCCCGGGCGTGGCTGCCGCCCAAGCCGACCCGGCGTCCCCGGTTGCTGACGCGCTGCGCTCCGCGGAGCAGCGCGCGCAACGCAATCTGGTGGCGTCGGCCCAGGAGATGCCGGCTGACAAGTACAGCTACAAGCCGACGTCCAAGCAGATGAGCTTCGGCCAGCTGGTCCTGCACATCGCCGGGTCGAACGCGTACATGTGCAGCACGATTACGGGACAGACGGCGCCGGCACATGCCAAGCTCGCGCCGACGGCCGGCAAGGACAAGCTCGTGGCACAGCTCAAGGCGTCCTTCGACTACTGCCACTCCGCACTCGCCACGGTGGATGACTCGCAACTGGCCGAATCGGTGCCCTTCTTCGGTGGTCGCAAGATCACGCGTGCCGGTGCGATGATGGGACTGGCCGAGGACTGGTCGGACCACTATGCGGCCGCGGCCATCTATCTCCGGCTCAACGGCCATCTTCCACCGACCGCGCAGCACCGCGGCAAGGCCGAGATGTAGTGTTGCGCGTCAGGGTGCGCTCGGGCGTTCCCGTGCTGCCGGCACCGGACGCCCGAGCGCACGCAGCACCTCGAGATCGAAGCGCGCCGCCAGGCTCTCGCGCCGGGAATACGGGCCGGGCTGATACATGCGCGATCCCACCCCCAACTGGCTCTGCTCGCAGATGTGCCAGTCCTGCCGGTTGGTCATGTCCCAGAAGGCGACGCCATCGTCCGGGTCGAAGGTGGTGGTGTCCAGCGTCTCGGGATGGAAGAGCCAGGAGCAGACGACGTGCGTCCGGTCCGCCGCCAGCGGCCAGAGCGTATGCGTCATCACGTAGTCGGGGTGCAGGCTCAGAAAAAGATTCGGAAAGATGGCGTAGTAGTAGATGCGCCGGCGGTCCTCAGCGGAAAGGCCGCCCACCGGCACACCACACGCCCGTCCGCTCAACGTCAGACTGTCGAAGCCCGCGTTGAGCGTCATGAAGCCCCCGGTGGCGGATCCCTCCACCAGATCGTTCTCACCGCTCGTGGGCGGCGTGACGCGCGCGAGCGATGGATGTACCGGCGCGCAATGATAGCACTCCGAGTAGTTCTCCACGATGAGCTTCCAGTTGGCGCGCACCTCGTATTCAATGGTGCGAGCCGGCAGGAGCACGGGCAGGTTGAACCGCGCGAAGCGCTCCATAAGCGGGGCCCACGCCTCGCGCAGCGGCTCCGGCGCGCGGGCAAGATTGAGCAGCAGAAATCCTTCCCATCGCTCCAGCGCCACCCCGTGCAGCGGATAATCTTCCTTGCGGAAGTCCTCCAGCTCACCGGCCGACGGCGCCCCCAGCAGACGACCATCCAGCGCATAGGTCCATGCGTGGTACGGGCACTGAATCGTCCCCGCGCTGAAAGTGCCGCGCGCGTGCTCGCAGAGCCGCGTGCCGCGGTGACGGCAGACGTTGTAGAACGCGCGTGGCGTCCCCTCGCCATCGCGCAGGACGATCACGTTCTCGCCCGCCACGTCGTAGAGCAGATAGTCCCCCGGCTCCTCGAGACTCGCCTCACGGGCGATGCATAGCCACCGGCGCGCGAAGATGCGCGCCCTCTCCTCAGCGAAGAGCTCCGCGGAAGTGTAATACGCCCCCGGCAGCGAGCGGGAAGTGCCCAGCGGGATATCGGTCGTCCTGACGAAGGCGCTCATGCCGTTGATCCCTCCATGATGGCCGGCGCGGCGATGCCGGCCAGGACGTGCTTGGCAACGACGATGTCCTGCACCGCGACCCCGGTGAGATCGGCGAGCGTGATCTGCGCGTCGCTCGTGCGCCCGAGTGATGGATCGGCAAGCACCTCGCCCAGCTCGCGCACGGCCGCGCTCGACACCGTTCCCGCAGCCAGCGCGTGCGCCAGCTCTCCATGATGCGTGGTCTGCGAGCGGCTGTCCGCCACCACGCAATCGGCGCGGCGGAACAGCTCCACATCCAACTCCTGCTTTCCTGGTGCGTCTGCGCCGAACGCGCTCACGTGCGTGCCCGCCCGCACCTCGTCGGCCCGAAAGAGCGGCGCCTTCGCCGTTGTGGCGGTGACAATCAGATTGCACGCGGCAGCCAGCGCATCCGGCGACGCCGCGCTCGTCATGTGAAAACCCCTGGCCGCCATGTCCTGCACGAACCGTTCGGTGTGCGCGGGCGTTCGGCCATACACCATCACCTCGCGGCACGGCGTGGCGTACGAGAGAAACTCGAGCTGGAGCCGCGCCTGCACACCCGTGCCGATGACGCCGATGCGCTCGACAGTGCGCGGCGCCAGCGCTCGTGCCACGACCGCTCCGGCCGCCGCCGTGCGCACGTCGGTCAACCAGCCACCATCCAGCAGCACAGCACGGAGCGTTCCGGTCTGGCGGCCGAACACCAGCATGAGGCCATCACCCGGCGGCAGTCCGGCCAGCGCATTCTCCTCGAATCCGGATGCCACCTTGATGACGTAGACGTCGTCCCCGCGCACGTAGCCGTACTTGATGTGCACGTCGCCGGGCGGATCGCGGAAGCCGAGGTGGCCAACGGGCGGTACGACCACACGGCCCGCGGAGTAGGCAATGAACCCCTCCGCGATCTCATCGATGAGGCGCGGATAGTCGAGCGCCTGCGTGAGCGCCTCCCTGGACACGACGCGCGGCGCGCTCACGGCGCACCCTGTTCCTCTCCCACGCCCGCTGCGGCGGTCATCTCTTCCAGACCACGTGCGATGCGCGCCAGTCCATCTTCGAGGCGCTCGCGCGTCGCGCCGATCCAGATGCGCAGATACCCTTCGGCGCCAAGCTGGCTGCCCGGAACGATCAGCACGCTCCGCGATTCGCGCAGGTGCGTCGCTATCATCTCGCTGGGTATACCCGCCAGTGCTCCACCGCAGTGCATGAACCCCATGGCGGTCGCGGGCGGCGGAGTCCACGCGAGCAGCCCGTTCAGCCCATGCACCCACGCTTCAACCACGGGCCGGTTCTCCTGAAGGATCACACGCGTGCGGTCATACAGCCGGCGCCGGACGGCCGGTCCCACCGCCACGTGCGCGATAGCGTCCGAGAGCCGGCTCGGGCTGATCGTGATGTAGTCGTGCTGCGCCCAGCATTGCGCCACGATCTCCGGCGGCCCCACGATCCACCCGATGCGAACCCCGGGAATGCCGTACGCCTTGGACAGCCCGCTGGTCACGATGACACGATCGGACAGCCCCCAGAAGCTGCGGGTGAGCGGCGCCTCGTATTCGGAGCCCTGATACACTTCATCTGCCACGAGATACGCGCCCACGTCCTCGCAGCGCGCCACCAGGCGATGCATGTCCGCGCTCGACAGCACGGCGCCGGTAGGATTGTTCGGGTTTGTGATGTACACCAGCTTCGTTCCCGGCGTCACCGCGCGCTCGAAGTCCTCCCAGTCGATCGTCCAGCCGCCGTCGGCGCCGCAGTGCATGTGAAAGGGCGCCATCACCGCGCCCAGGCTCCTCGGCACTCCCCACAGCTGCATGTAGTTCGGCATCTCCATGGCAAAGCGGTCGCCGGCGGAGAGCTGGCTGAGCGCCACGATATAATTCGCCTCCGACGTGCCGTTCGTCACTTCGACGTGGGCCGGCGTGGCGCCCGGGTAGAGCGCCGCGATTCGCTCGCGCAACGGCGGCGTGCCGTTCGACTGACTGTAGCCCAGCGGCGTCTCGAGCATGGCGGGCAGATCCAGCCCGAGCGTCACGAGCTCGCCCAGCGTCACGGCATGGATTCCCGACTCGCTCATGTCGCACTCGACAACATTCTCCCACGTCGACTGCATCCGCTCCATGGCAAAGACGTCCATCGGCATGCACCATCCTCCGGTTCGATGACTGTTGTGCGCGCGGCCAGTGCGTGGCGCGCTCGCGTGCGCCGGCGCTCATTACCGCGCGCGCGCCGCGGGAATCTGTATCGCGATCGTGCACAGACGGCGTCCGCCATCCGGCGGAAGCGGCCACGTAGGCGCCGGGATCGGCTGGCCGCATTTGCGCAACGACAGCACGTGTTGCGTCAGCTGCTCCCGGATCTTCCCTTCGAATCCGGGGCCGCACCGTGCATGCGCCCGGAAACCGGGAAAATCCGGGAACTCGATGGACGCCGAGCGCCACAGGAAGGTGACCCACCCCGCATACGAGCGCGTCTCGTATCGGTCGGCCTCGCCCCGGCGGTAGTCCGCACGGCGCTGAAAGGGATCGCGCGTCATGCGCGCGACTCGCGCGTTGAGGGCTGCCGGGGTGAGTGACTCATTCGCCGTCGCGCTCCGTCGGTCGTTTGCGGCTCGCCGTGCCGGCACGACACGTCGCCTGCTGCCCTAACTTCGCGCGGCGCCGGGGCGGGTTCAAGAGATGCTGCACGGGACGCCGGTGCGACCGTGGCGTTGCCCCCTCAGGAGCGCACCCCGACCACACGCTCGTACACCCCCAGCGTCCGGTCCACCGTCCGCTCGATGGAGAATTCCGGCGCGCGGGCCAGGCCGGCTGCGCCAAGGCGCGACGCGAGATCGCGATCACACAGCAGTCGCGCGATCGCGTTGCCAAGGGCGGCGCTGTCACCGATGGGCACCAGGAGGCCGTGTATCCCGTCCTCGATCACCTCGGGGATGCCTCCCGCCGCGGTTGCCGCCACCGGCTTTCCAAAGGAAATCGCATCGATCACCACACCGCCGATCCCCTCCGCCTGCGCGTTGGAGCTGAGCGCCACGACATCCGCCGCTCGCATGAGCGAGTCTGCATCAGCGCGAAAGCCGCTCAGGTGAAACATCTGCTGGAGCCCGAGCGACCGCACGAGCGATTCCACCTGCGGCCGGAGCGGCCCCTCGCCCACAAGCAGCGCGTGCATCGCCGGTACTGTAGCGCGGGCCGTGGCCACCGCCCGCACGAAGGTGAGGGGATCCTTCATGGCCGTGACGGCGGCGACCATCACCACGAGCGGCGCGCCTGCCGGAATGCCGAGCATGGCCAGCGCGTCGGTGGTGGCAGGCGTTACCCGGCGGGTCAGATCCACCCCGCTCGGAATGATGTCCACGCGCGCGGGATCGATGCCGGCGGCAACCAGCCCCGGCACCGCAGCATGGCATACCGCGATGATCCGGTCGGCGCGATGGTACTTCCACAGCGAGGCGCGGTTCGGCCTCAGCGGCGATGTCACGCGACGCGCGAAGATCACCTTTGCTGCGGAACCGGCGGCCGCGAGAGCCGCCAACGCCATGGTATGCCCGGATTGCGCGTGGACGATCTGTACGCCCGCACTGCGAATGAGGCGCCGAAGGCGCAGCACGGTCCACGGCCCCCATTCGGAGATCCGCGGGTCGATGGGCACCACGTCCAGCCCCGCCGCCATGGCCCGCTCCGCCAGCGGCGCATCCGCGCGTGCGGCCAGGATGGCCCGCACGCCACGGCGTGAGAGCCCCTGGACGGTCCACAGCACCTGCCGCTGGCCACCGCGCCAGCCCCGCTCCGTGTCGAGATGGAGCACGGTGAGCCGCGCGCGTGCCGGGCTGCTCACCGGGACGGCCGCTCGTCGCTTGCGCCGGCGCGATACCGCGGGTCGTTGTACATCTTATACTGGCGATAGACCTTAGGGACCACCGCGCCGGAGGCGATCTGCGCGAGGAGTGCGGACAGCTCCGCTGCAAGGTCGTCCCGCTGCGCGCACAGCACCGCCAGCCGGTCGCTGCACTGCGAGCGGAATTCCGGCGTCGCGTCCTGCCGCTCCGCCTGCTCCCGCATGTGGTAGATCTTGAGCTCCATGATGCTGAGCTTGTCGGCCAGCCAGCCGACGGTCTCAGCCATGGGTCACGCCCGGCGGCTGGTGCGCCTGAACAACACGCAGCACTTCTGCATCGATGCGCTCGATGAGATCATTGCGCTCCTGGTTCAGCGCATCGATGCGTCGCTTCGCGGCGGCCACCTGATGGTCGTCCTCCACGCGCGCCTTGTCCTCCTCGTGCCAGAGCTCGACGTTGGTGCGGGCGAGGCGCGCGACAAGGGCTCCGATCGTCTCCGTCATCCCGGCAGTCTCCAAGCGAATCGGGTGAATGGTGTCTCAATGTATCGATGCACGGACAGTGCGACGGCCCGGCGCTCGCACCGCTGCACGGCCATCCCATCGCATGCGCGACGCCTCCCTCCAGGCGAGCGCGCGATGCCGCTCAGACCCGGGCATCAGCGCGCGGCGGGATCGCCGGACTGCAACAGCGCACGCGCCGCGGTCAGCACCATGGCGGGCGTCACGCCCGCGGTGAGATCCCGACCCGCCGCGGCGAGCCGCATGCCCTCGCGCAGCGCCATCACCGGTACGCGCTCGTCGCGCACCACGGCGACCGTCGCGCGCGGAGGGCTCCACTGCACGGGGGATGTGGCGCCGAAGATCGCTACACGCGGCACGCCGAGCGCATCCGCCATGTGCGCGGGGCCCGTATTCCCCGAGATGAACAGGCGGCAGGTGGCGAGGACGGCCAGGAAGCGGCGCAGATCGGGAAGCGGGGCCAGCACGGCGGCGCTCGTGCGCGCGAGGAAGTGCTCGACGCGCGCATCGTCTCCCGGCAGGTGGAAGAGCACCGGCACAAGGCCATCGGCGGCCAGCGCCTCTGCCACGTCCACGAACGCCTCCACGCGCCAGGTGCGCGCCGCATCCTGCGAGCCCAGCACGAGCCCCACGCGCGGTCGATCGGGCGGCGCACCGAACGCCCGCGCGTCGATCTCGCCCTGCGCGCGTTCCGACTCGGACAGGTAGAGGCGCGCCTGCACCGGTGCGGCGGGAACGCCCAGCAGCTCGAGTAGGCGCTGCCGCTCGCGCACCACGTACTCGGGAGCGCGTACGCGCGAGAGGCGGTACGTATAGACCCATCGCCAGCCGCGTACGTCCCATCCCACACGCACCGGAGCCCGCGACATCAACGAGAGCATGGCGGTACGCGGGTTCGATTGCACGTCCACGATCCAG
Source organism: Gemmatimonadaceae bacterium (assembly GCA_036278935.1). Lineage (GTDB taxonomy): Bacteria > Gemmatimonadota > Gemmatimonadetes > Gemmatimonadales > Gemmatimonadaceae > DASSNR01. The sequence continues at coordinate 10,226 of DASUKA010000148.1, read as the reverse complement.
TCGTAGCGCCGCTGACGCACCATACGCCACATCCGAACCGGATGCTCTCGATCCAGAACGAGCCGCGCGTGGATGTGCGGATTCTCGCGGAGCAGCGGCTCCGCCGCACGGCCCACGAGAAAGTCCACCTCCGCGTGCGGCAGCGCACGGTGCACCGTCTCGGCGAGCGCGGTGGAGAGCACCACGTCGCCCATGCGGCGAATCTGAATGAGGAGAATGCGTCGGGGTATCAGGCGGCTGGCTGGCGTTGAAGCGGGCGACATGATGGGTCTGAGGCGGTCGAAGCGGTACGCGGCCATGCGGCGCCGGTCACGACCAAATGTACCGCCGCGGCGTGGGGCTCGTCACGCGCCTGTGCCGCGCCCGAACCCGCACGGGCCGGCGATCGCGCGGGCGTCCGGCGAGGATGCGCCGTGCACTTCTCGCGTGCGCAGCCCACTCCTGGCGTGGTTGGTGAACACACCATGTGCCCAGTAGTATTCCCGCATGCACGTTCCAGTGCCCAGTCGCCGCTCCTTCCCCGACGCTCTGCGCCTGACATGACCGCCCGCAGCGTCCAGCCCGCGGACGCGCATCGCCACGACTTGTCCGCGCTGCCGCTGCGCCGGGTGGGGATTGTCATGCTGAGCGCCGTGGGCGATGCCGTGCACGTGCTCCCGGTGGTGAATGCGCTCAAGCGGGCGCATCCCTCCGTGCGCATCAGTTGGGTGATGCAGCCAGGCCCGGCGGCGCTCGTCGCGGGCCATCCAGCCGTGGATGAGATCATTCCGTTCGAGCGGCGTCGGGGCTGGCGCGGCTTCATGGACGTACGCCGGGCGCTACGCGTGCGCGAATTCGATCTCGTGCTCGCACTGCAGGACTACTTCAAGGCTGGGCTCATCGCCACCTTTGCGCACACGGGGGTGACACTCGGCCTGGACCGTGGGCGCGCGCGCGATCTCACCTGGCTGCTCACGTCGCACCACGTGCCGCCGCACTCCCCGCAGCACGTGCAGGACGAGTATCTCGAATTTCTGGCGCCACTCGGCATCCCGGCGGAGCCGCTGGAGTGGCATCTCGGCCCGTGGCCGGACGAGCGCGCCTGGCAGGCGCAGTTCACGAGCGCCATCGACCGGCCCATCGCGGCACTGGTCGTCGGGAGCAGCCGGCCGGAGAAGGACTGGCTGGCCGAGCGATGGGCCGCGCTGGCTGATGCGCTGTACGTCGACTACGGACTGCAGCCCGTCCTTGTTGGCGGACGCTCCCCGCGCGAGGCGGCCACGGAGCGCACCGTCCTGCACCGCTCGGGCGCGCACGCGCGCTCCGCGCTCGACAGCGGGCTGCGCCGACTCGTCAGCATTCTCGACGCCTCGGCGCTCGTCATTTCACTCGATACGGGACCGCTGCACATGGCCGTGGCACTCGGCCGACCCGTGATCAGTCTGCTGGGGTACAGCAATCCCATGCGCACCGGACCCTACCACGCCTATCACGATCTCATGGTGAACGCATACGGCGGCATGTGGAACGGTGCAACACTGGCCACCGACCGGCGGCCGGGACGCATGGCGCGCATCGAGGTGCAGGGCGTGATCGAGCGGGTGGACCGATGGCACCAGAGATATCGCGAGTGATCAGGGTGCCCGGGAACCATTGCGCAGCCCCGGAAACGCATACTGGATGTTCAGGCGCCCCATGAGCTCCACCATCCTCGCCAGCGCGAGCCCCATCACGGCGAAGTAGTCGCCGCCGATGCGCATGACGAGCGTGGCGCCGAGCCCCTGGATGCCGTACGCCCCGGCCTTGTCCATCGGCTCGCCCGTGGCGACGTAGGCCGCGATGTCGTTGCTCGACAATTCCCGAAAGGTGACGGCCACCGACTCGACCGCGGAAACCACCGTATCACCACGGTGCAGCGCGACCGCGGTGAGCACGGTGTGCGTCCGTCCGCTGAGCAGCGCGAGCATGCGCGCCGCATCCCGCGTGTCGCACGGCTTCCCCAGCGCCTCATCGTCGACCACCACGGTGGTGTCGGCGGCAATCACGAGCGCATCCGGGTGGCTGGCCGCTATCACCTGTCCCTTCTCGCGCGCCAGGCGCTCCACGTAGGCCTCGGGCCGCTCGCCCGCGCGATACGACTCATCGATGTCGGCCGGGAGCACGGTATGCGGGATGCCGATCATCTGCAGCAGCGCGGTTCGTCGCGGCGAGCTGGACGCCAGGATAACCGGGGGGACGTTCATCGCTCCAGCCACAGCGTGACCGGCCCGTCGTTCACGAGCTCGACCTCCATCATCGCGCCGAACCGACCGGTCTCCACCGGTACGCCGCGCACGCGGAGCATCTCGACAAAGCGCTCGTACAACGGCTCGGCCACCTCCGGCCTGGCCGCATCGATGAAGCTCGGGCGCCGTCCTTTCTCGGCGTTTCCGTAGAGCGTGAACTGTGAGACGACGAGCAGCTGCCCACCGACGTCCGTCACGCTCAGGTTCATCTTCCCCTCGGCATCACCGAAAAGGCGCAGGCCTACCACCTTGTCGGCCATCCAGGACAGTTGCGCGTCCGTGTCGGTCGACGCGAAACCCGCGAGCAGCAGTAAGCCCTTGTCGATAAATGAAACGACATGCGCGTCCACCCGGACCTCGGCCCGGGAGACGCGCTGGAGCAAGATTCGCATGCTATCGCGGAGATGTGCGGGCGCCGTAGTGCGCCGAATTACTCCACCGTTACCGACTTGGCAAGGTTCCGCGGCTGATCCACGTTCGCGCCCCGCTTCACGGCAATGTAGTAGGCCAGGAGCTGCAGCGGGATCGAAGCGAGCACCGGCGTGAACATGTCGATCGTCTCCGGCACACGGAACTCGTAGTTGAGCATCCCCGCCAACGCCGGCTCCTCGCGGCTGGTGAGCGCGATCACGCATCCGCCGCGCGCCTTCACTTCCTGCACGTTCGACACGATCTTGTCGAACACCGAATCATGCGGGGCGATGAACACCACCGGCATGTTCTCATCGATGAGGGCGATGGGGCCGTGCTTCATCTCCGCGGCCGGATAGCCCTCGGCGTGGATGTAGCTGATCTCCTTGAGCTTGAGCGCTCCTTCCAGCGCCGCGGGGAAGTTGCAGCCGCGCCCGAGGTATAGGAAGTTCGTGACGTGGTCGAACTGCTCGGCGATCTGCTCGATCTCCTCCGCGCGGCCCAGCATCTCGGTGATCTGCCCGGGCAGGGCGAGCATCGCCTCGACCACACGGCGGCCATCTTCCATCGGCAGTCCCTTGAGCCGCGCGAGCTTCAGCGTGAACAGTGCCAGCGCAATCACCTGGCTCGTGAAGGCCTTGGTGGAGGCGACCCCGATCTCCGGACCAGCGTGCAGATAGATGCCGCCGTCGGATTCGCGCGCGATCGTTGAGCCGACCACATTCACGATGCCGATCGCGCGTGCGCCCCGGCGTTGCGCCTCGCGCATGGCGGCCAGCGTGTCCGCCGTTTCGCCCGATTGCGAGATGACGATGCACAGTGTGCGGTCGGTGATGATCGGATTGCGGTACCGAAACTCGGAGGCGTACTCTACCTCCACCGGGACTCTCGCCAACTCCTCGAGCATGAACTCCCCGATGAGCGCCGAGTGCCAGCTCGTCCCGCAGGCCGTGATCACGATGTTGTCGAACTCCAGCAGCTCCTCGTTGGAGAGATTGAGGCCACCCAGCCGCGCGGTGCCCGCCTCGGCGAGCACTCGTCCACGCATGGTGGTCTCGATGGTGCGGGGCTGCTCGAAGATCTCCTTGAGCATGAAGTGCGCGAACCCGTTGCGCTCGATCATCTCGAGGTCCCAATCGATCCGGCTTACCGTCTTGGTCAGCGGCTCGGCGTTGAGATCGATGACGCGGTAGCCGGTGCGCTCCAGCACCGCCAGGTCGCCGTCGTCCAGATAGATGACTTCGCGCGTCTGCGCCAGGATGGCGGAGACGTCGCTCGCGATGTAGTACTCGCCATCGCCCAGCCCGACCAGCAGCGGGCTCCCCTTGCGCGCCGCGACGATCTTGTTAGGGTCGTGGCTGCTCACGACCGCGATGCCGTAGGTTCCCTCGATCTTGCGGAGCGCCTCGATGACCGCCTCCTCGAGACTGGCGTCATAGAGTTCTTCGATGAGATGCGCCAGCACCTCGGTGTCCGTCTCCGAACGGAAGGTGTGGCCGAAGTCCTCCTGGAGCACCTTCCGTAGCGCGGACGCGTTCTCGATGATCCCGTTGTGGACGACTGCCACCGTGCCATCACACGACGTGTGCGGATGCGCGTTGCCCCAGTTGGGGGCTCCATGGGTGGCCCACCGCGTGTGCGCGATGCCGAGCGTTCCATGTACCGGATCGGCCTCCACCACGTGCTCGAGCTCGCAGATCTTTCCCGCGGCCTTGCGCATCTCCACCCCGTTGCCGTTCAGGGTGGCGATTCCGGCAGAGTCGTATCCCCGATACTCCAACCGCCGCAGCCCTTCGAGCAGCAGGGGCGAGGCGGCACGAGGACCGACATATCCGATTATTCCACACATGATTCGCCACAATCCGTTAAAGGGTCAGCCCAATGCTTCAAGGGGAGCACGCGAGCGAGCCACCAGCTCCCGCGCCTGCTCTTCCGTCGGCGCTTCCGCGATCACCCGCACAATCGGCTCGGTGCCCGATGGACGTACGTGCACCCATCGGTCTCGCCATGCCAGTCGCAGGCCATCCTGTCTGTCGGCTGCAGCATCCGGGAACCCGGCCTGAAGTGAGTGGTACACCGTGTCAAGAGACGCGTTCGGACGCGCCAACTTGTCCTTCACAATGGCGTATCGCGGATACCGCGAGAGCGTCGCGGACAGCGTGATGTTGTCTTCGAGCAACATTTGAAGCACCAATGCCGCAGCCAACGGCGCATCGCGACCGAGGTGGAGTTCAGAGAGGATTACCCCCCCATTCCCTTCACCGCCGATCGCCGCGCCGAGCTGGCGCATACGCGCCGCAACGTTCACTTCCCCCACCGGGGCACGGACGACGTCAGCATCCCGCTCCGCCGCCACATCATCAACGACTCTGCTCGTGGACAGGTTCACCACCACCGGTCCGGGGCGGTATCTCAGCACAAGTCGCGCCGCCAGCGCGAGCGTCCAGTCTTCCCCGATCGCCACCCCCTCGTTGGATACCAGCGCCAGGCGATCGACATCGGGATCGGTGGCGAACCCCACATCGGCGCCGCTCTCCTGCACCAGCCGCTCCAACTCACCCAGATTGGCGGCCACCGGCTCGGGAGGGCGCGGAAAGCGCCCGTCGGTATCGAGGTTGATGGCGGTCACCTCGCACCCCAGTCGAGCGAGCAACGCCGGCATGATGGCGCCCCCGGCGCCACGCACGCAGTCGAGTGCCACGTGAAAGCGACGCGCGCGAATGCCATCCACGTCCACGAACGGCAGCCCCAGTACGCGCTCGATATGCCGCTCGATCGCGTCGGCATCCTCCTCCACAGAGCCCAACCGGTCCCACGTGGCGCGCGGGATCTCCTGCTCGGCCACGGCGCGCATGGCCGCTCCCTCGGTGGCGTCCAGAAAGAGACCGCTCGGGCCGATGAACTTGAGCGCATTCCATTCAATCGGATTATGGCTGGCCGTGATCGCCAGTCCGCCCGCTGCATGGCTATGCTCAACGGCCAGCTGGATGGTCGGGGTGGGGGCGAGCCCGATATCCACCACATCGCATCCCACGGATTGCAGCGCCGCAACCGCCGCGCGATGGAACATCGGGCCCGACACTCGCGAGTCGCGTCCGACGACGACGTGCCGCGCCCCCGCCCCACCGCGCGCCGCCCATGCCCCGAACCCCGCGGCGAATCGCCCGACCACTTCCGGCGTGAGTGCTTCGCCCACACGCCCGCGCACACCCGATACACTGACCATCAGTCCTTCATACACGTTGTTCGCTCCGTCCCGGTGTCTGCAAAGAGTATCCCAACCTACTGGCTTGGGGGTGGCGATCAAGCACACGGCGCGCCGGTCGGGACTGCGCGGGTGCGGAGTGTCATCCGGGTACCAGCTTCCCTGTGAGGCACGTCACCGGATCCCGTCGCGCCTCCACGCGATCGATCACTCCCTGTTCCGCCAGCTTCAGGAACGCGGCCACCACATCGGGGTCGAATTGCGTGCCAGAGCGCTCCTGCAACTCGGCGGTGGCGTCCGCGCGGGAGCGCCCCCGCCGGTAGGGCCGGCGGCTCATCATCGCATCGAACGCGTCGGCCACGCTCGCGATGCGCGCCTCCAGGGGGATCTCCGTACCGCGCAAACCATCCGGGATGCCGCTGCCGTCCATCTGCTCATGGTGCGAGCGCACGATGTTGAGCACGGCGTGCTGGTCGGCGAGGATCGGGGTGAGAATCCGCCAGCCGAGTACCGGATGCGTCATGACGTGCTCGTATTCCTCGGGTGTAAGCGGGCCCTCCTTGTTCAGCACAGCCTCCCGCACGCCGATTTTCCCGATGTCATGCAGGTATCCACCAAGCTCGACCTGCTGCACCACGTCCGGCGCGAGCCCGAGCGCGCGCGCAAGGGCCGCCGCGTAGAAGCTCACTCGTGCGGAATGCCCGCGCGTGTACGGATCCTTGATCTCCAGCGTTTCGACGAGCGCGCGGATGCTCCCCAGGAACAGCTCCTCGATGCGCCGCGCCTGCGCCGCCACGCGCGCCTCCAGCTGCTCCCGGTAGGCGCGGTTCTCGGTGAGCAGCCGGCGCTTTTCCAGCGCCTGCATCGCGCGGGCCCGCACCTCCTCATATACGAACGGCTTGGTGAGGTAGTCCATCGCGCCCAGCGCCAGGCACCCCACCGCCGTCTCGGCGTCCCCCACAGCGCTCAGCATGATCACCGCCACGTCCGGGTGCCGTTCGCGCATCTGCTGCAGCAGTGCCCGCCCATCCATTCCGGGCATTCGCAGATCGGACAGCACCAGCGCCACGGGCTCCTGTTCCAGCAGCGCGAGCGCTTCGCCGCCCGAGCCTGCCTCGAAGCAGGTGAAGCCATCGCCGCGCATCAGCTGCACCAGCGCCCGGCGAAGCCGCTGCTCGTCGTCCACCACCAGGCAGCGCAGCGGCTCGGACGGTGCGGTGTCGGGGCAGAGCTCCGCCGTCGACAGCGGCATCACCGCCATCCCTGCCGGCGCTCGCGACGGGATGTGCCTCGCCGCGCTCCATCCCGGCGGTTATCTTCCGCGCAGGAGCCGCCACTCGTCCACGTCCACGTCGCATGACTCGCATCTTCGATCACGATCTCGACACGCGCCTGGGCACCCGGGCCATCCATGCCGGCCAGCAGCCGGAGCCGCTCGCCGGTGCCATTATGACGCCGGTCTATCTCACGTCCACCTACGTGCAGGACGGGCTGGGCCGGAACAAGGGGTACGAGTACGCCCGCGGCCGGAACCCCACGCGCGAAGCGCTCGAGCGGAACGTCGCCGCCCTGGAAGGCGCCGAATACGGGTTCGCCTTTGCCAGCGGCACCGCGTGCGTCGATTCCCTCATGAAGCTGTTCGTGGCCGGTGATCACGTGGTCTGCGGCGAGAATGTATACGGCGGGACGTTCCGCCTGTTCGACCGCCTGCTGCAGCAACGCGGGCTCTCCTTCAGTTACGTGGACACGCGGGAAGCGCAACAGATCGCGGACGCCTGCACCCCACGGACGCGCGCGATCCTGGTCGAAACGCCCACGAATCCGCTCATGCGGCTCACGGACCTCGCGACAGCGGCCGATATCGCGCACCGCGCGGACGCACTGCTGATGGTCGATAACACTTTTGCGACGCCGGTTTTCCAGCGTCCGTTCGATTTCGGGGCCGACGTCGTCTTTCACTCGACGACCAAGTACCTGAATGGGCACAGCGACATGATCGGCGGCATCGCGCTGGTGCGGGACGCGGAGCTCGCCGAACGGCTTCAGTTCATTCAGAATGCGGCCGGCGCCGTGCCGGGGCCCTTCGACTGCTGGCTGGCGCTTCGCGGCACCAAGACACTGCATCTCCGCATGCCGCAACACGACGCCAACGGCCGCCAGGTTGCTCAGTGGCTTTCGCAGCGCGTAGGTGCGGAGCACGTGATCTACCCCGGGCTCGAGTCCCACCCGCAGCACGCGCTGGCCTGCACGCAGATGCACGGCTTTGGCGGCATGATCACGGTGGATCTGGGGACGAAGGAGCGCGCCGCGCACGTCCTCGGCCGCACCCGAATCTTTTCGCTGGCGGAATCGTTGGGCGGGGTGGAGAGCCTGATCAGCCATCCGGCGTCCATGACGCACGCCTCCGTTCCGCCCGAGCGCCGCGCGCAACTCGGCATCACCGACGGACTGGTCCGGCTCTCGTGCGGTGTGGAAGACATCAGCGACCTGCTCGAGGACCTGGAGCGGGCGTTCGAGGGGGTGTGATGAACGACAGACGAGGTTTGGGTAGTAGGTTGTGAGTCAGAGGACAGGGTGTAGGGAATAGGGTATCGGGTGTGGGGGGAACCGCCGTAGCGAGCGGAGCACCAAGCGCGCCAACCGGACACCCGACTCCCGACACCCGACACCCGGCCGTAATGACTCCCAATACCCTCGCCGTTCGCCTCTCATCAAACAGGAGGTACTCATGCCAGACCGAAGAGTTCTCACCCAGATCGCCCCGTCCGCGTGGGAGCACCCCGCGGATCGCGCGGCGCTCAACACGTTGCGCGGCATTCCGGGGTTCGACGAGCTCGTGCGCAAGGTGCTCGGCTTCTTCGGTGAACGTGGGATCCGGCACCTCTTCCTCGCGAACGCCGTCCGCATCGGGCCCAGGCAGCGCCCCAAGCTCAATGCGCTCTATTCGGAAGTGATCGAGACGCTCGACTGGCCCGAGCGACCGGAGTTGTACGTCACGCAGACGCCGGACGTGAACGCCGGCGCGGTAGGCTTCGAGAAGCCGTTCATCATCCTGAACTCCGGAACGCTGGGCCTGCTCGACCGCGAGGAGCAACGCACCGTACTGGGCCATGAGCTCGGTCACATCATGAGCGGACATGCCACGTACCGCACGGTCGCGATCATCCTGCTCACGGTGGGCATCCGCAACCTGCCCTTCCTCGCCGGCATGGCGCTCTTGCCCATCGAGCTGGCGCTGTTCGAGTGGTTCAGGAAGAGCGAGCTGTCGTCCGACCGCGCCGGCCTGCTGGCGGGGCAGGATCCTGCGGCGGCCATGCGCACGGAGCTCAAGATGGCCGGCGGTGGCGCCAAGATGGCCGGGGAGGCCAGCGCGGAGGAGGACGAGATCAACCTGGACGAGTTCCTTGTTCAGGCCGAGGAGTACGAGACGGGCGGCAATGCGCTCGACAGCGTCTTCAAAGTGCTCAACGTCGCGTTTCGCACACACCCGTTCAACACCGTGCGAGCCGCGGAGCTGAACCGATGGGTCAAGTCGGGCGCCTATGATCGGATCGTGAACGGCGACTACCCGCGGCGCAGCGACGAGCGCCCGCTTGGCGAGGACTACGCGGATGCCGCGAGCTACTACGGCGAGCAGGCACGCTCGGCGGTGGATCAGGTAGCTGGTATGCTGCGCGGTGCGCGCGACGCCTTCGCCGACGCCTTCCGCGCACAACAGCAGAGATGAAGGTACTGATCGTGGGTGGGGGCGCGCGGGAGCACGCCCTCGCCTGGAAGCTCTCACACGACGATCCGGGGCTCTCGCTCCTCGCCGCGCCCGGGAATCCCGGCATCGCGCAGATCGCGCGGTGCGTGCCGGCGAGCGCGACTGACCTGCCGGCGCTGCTGGCGCTGGCGCGCTCGGAGCAGGCGGACCTCACCATCGTGGGACCGGAGGCGCCGCTGGCCGCTGGAATCGTGGATCTCTTCCGGTCGTCCGGCCTGACGATCTTCGGCCCCACGCGCGCCGCAGCAACCATCGAGTCGTCCAAGAGCTTCGCCAAGACCATCATGCAGTCCGCGGGGGTGCCAACCGCGCGGGCCGAACGCCATACGAATGCCAGCGCAGCCAAGCGGGCGGTCCGCAAGTTCGGGACGCCGGTGGTCATCAAGGCCTCCGGGCTCGCGGCGGGCAAGGGCGTCACGGTGTGCGAACGGGAGGACGAGGCCGATCAGGCCATCAACCGGATTCTCCGCGACCGGGCATTCGGCGCGGCCGGCGCCGAGTTGCTGGTCGAGGAATACATGCCGGGCGAAGAACTGTCGGTGCTTGCGTTTACCGATGGGGAGCATGTGCTGCCGATGCT
>DASUKA010000147.1:0-9246 GCA_036278935.1 Gemmatimonadaceae bacterium | reverse complement strand
GCACTTCCGCATCATCCGCTTGCCGTATGCGCGCGTGCTCACCGGCGGCTCCACGGGTGGGTGGGAATCGCTCGCGCTGCAGATCTATCATCCCGAGTTCTTCGGCGGCACGTGGAGCCTGTACCCCGACCCGGTCGACCTGCATCGCTACCAGCTCGGCGATGTCTACGCGGATACGAATGCCTTCGTCGTTGCGCGCAGCGACTGGATGTCCTCCGAGATTCCGGCGGAGCGCGGCACGGACGGGATGCCCACCTTCACCGTGCGCCAGGAGAGCCAGCTCGAGGCGGTGCTTGGCACCCACGGCCGCTCAGGCGAGCAGTTCGAGGCATGGGAAGCGGTGTACGGCCCGGTGGGCGCGGATGGCTATCCGAAGCCGCTCTGGAACAAGCGCACTGGCCACATCGACCGGAGCGTGGCCAATTACATGCGCGATCACGGGTACGATCTGCACGCCTATCTGGCCAAGCACTGGAGCATGGTGGGTCCCAACCTCGTGGACAAGATCCACGTGGACGTGGGCGACATGGACAGCTATTACCTGAACCTCGCCGTGATGAAGCTCCAGGCCTTTCTCGACTCGACGCAGCACCCGCACGTGCCGGGCGTCTTCCACTACGGCCGTCCCGAGAAGGGGCACGGCTGGCAGCACGTGACCTCGGGGCAGATGCTGCGCGAGATGGCGGCGGCGATCACGCAGCACGCGCCGAAAGGAGCGGACACACGGGCGTGGAAGTACTGACGGGGATGGCGGCGGCGTGCGGCGCCCGCACGTCGCCGGACAGCCCGTACACGCGCGATCGTCACGGCCCTGTCGCGCGCAGACGGTGGCGCAGCGTGAAGTAGCCCGCCCACGGGAGCACTCCCAGCGCCCCGATGATCGCGGCGACGACCGGCGCGCCGGCCCAGACGCGGACGAGCGTTTCGGAGGCAAAGTCCTCCGCCTCGTACCGGTCGCCGCATAACCAGAAGGCGAACCGGTACACGTCCCGCGCGTAGCGCTCGTATACCGCTTCGATGGTCGTCATCGTCCGGTCCACGGATTGGCGGGGCGGCTCCAACGTGTGACGTGCTTGCCCGGCACGGCTCCGGGAGCTATTCTCGGTCGCTCTCTCGGAGGTTCGCCATGCGTACCGATGTGGTGTTTTCGGCCTCACATGCCGCACGGCGCGGGGTCGTCGTCCTCTCCGCCGCGTGCGTTGCGCTGGCAGCCGCTCCGCTGTTGGCGGCCGCACAGCGCTCCATGCCGCAACGCGCCGCCGAAAGCCGCGACGCCGCAGCCCTTCTCACCCCCGCGGACGTCGCAAAGATCACCGGGCTCGGCGGCATCCATCTCGTTCCGCGCGGCTCGGCTGCCGGAGCCGGCGGCGATCTCAACTTCGCGCAGCAGGACGGTACGCTGGTGCTCATGGTGAACATCGGCACCGCCGAGCAGTACCGGCACGCCCGCGCGCAGAAGGAGATTACGGTGGGAGGGAAGTCGTATCCCATGCCGCTCTTCAACGCCGATGTGCCCGGCATCGGCGACGAAGCGTTCAACGCGCCACCCGGGGGCCCGCTCACCGCGCTCTACGTGCGGAAGGGAGACCGTGGACTCTCGTTCACGACGTACTACGCCGGCACGGGGCCCGACATGAAGCCCATCCTCACGCAGGCGGAGCTCGGTCAACTGGCCAGGCTCGCGATCTCGCGCATGTGATGCGCGGTGGCGCGACGACTTCTCCGCGCCCGGATGGTCGCGCGCCTCGTGCGTCAGCGCGTGAGGTAGTGCTCCCGCAACCCGCGCTGATGATGCCGCTCGTGCCCCGCGATCATCCAGGCGAGTGCGCGCGCCGTGACCGGGGCGCCGCTCGCGATCACGCGCCGCGCAAGCACCGCGTCGTCCATGGAGCGGAAGAGCGCGAGCGTGCCTTGCCGCACGGCCGTCAACTCATCGAGGATGGAGCCGAGCGTCCGCGCATCGAAGTTGCCGTTCGCGACGTAGTCGTCCTGCTCCATGCTCGGCAGCGCGGCCGCCTCACCGCGCGCGGCACACAGCGCGCGATAGCCGAACACGCGCTCGGTGTCGGACACGTGACCTACGACTTCCTTCACGCTCCATTTGCCCGGCGCATAGCGATACGCTGCCTCCTGTTCGTCAAGGCCGGCGAGGAGCGCCACCGTCTCCCGCACCTGCTCCTCGAGCGTGGCCAGCACGTCGCCCTCCGGGACCAGGGCGATGTAGCGCTCGTAGTATGGGAGATGCTCGTCCGCGGCGGGACGGGAGCGCAGCGGCGCGGGGGTCATCGTGGGCATGACGGATGGGGTGACGGTGATGGATGCTGCGGCGATGGATGATGGTGCTCGCGGAAATCTGGCGCCGGCATCCTCCCCCTCCAAGCCCCGGGCTCGGCGGGTCCAGCTACCACAAGGATGGGATGCCGCGGGTAGGATGGTGGCCGATGGATGGCGGCAGCGGGCGCTGGTTCGACGTCATCGCCGGACGCATGTTGAATCCACCCCGACTGATCAGCGCCTCCTGCGCGCCGCCTGTGCTATCTCGCCCTGGCGAAGGCCAGCCGCGCCCCGATGCCGATGAAGACCAGACCGATCAGGCGCCGGAGCGCGGTAACGCCGCGAGCGCGCTCGCGCGCCCAGCCGCTGAGCGCGCCTGTGCCTGCCGCGACCGCACAGTTGACCAGCGTACCCGACGTGTTGAACAGCATGCCGAGCAACACGATCTGCGGCGCGATCGGTCCACGGGTCGGATCCACGAACTGCGGCAGCAGCGCGAGAAAGAAGAGCGCCACTTTCGGGTTGAGCACGTTGGTGACGATCCCTTGACGGTACAGCACGGCGAGACTCGCCGGCGGGAGAGACGCGGCGTGCGCTACGTGCTCGCGGCTCATCAACGCCCGCACGCCCAGGTAGACGAGATAGGCCGCGCCGGTGTACTTCACGACATCGAACGCCAGCGGAACGGTTCGCAGGACGCCCGCCAGGCCTGCCGCCACGAGCGTGATGTGCACGAGCGTGCCGGTGGCGATGCCGAGGGCGGAGACGATGCCCGCGCGACGCCCCCCGCCGGCGCTCCGCGCGATGACGTAGAGCATGTCCGGGCCGGGTGTGAGGTTGAGCGCGAGCCCGGCCGCCATGAAGACCAGCAGCGTCGAGAGCGTAGGCATCGGGGCGACCTGAGTGTCGGTATACAGGAGAGCGGTGCCGGCTGAGTTTCACCGACGCGTGAAACGAGACGGCAGTGTCGCTCTCTCCTGGTTAGCGCACCGCCTTCTGGTAGGACGCGAGGAGCTGCGGATCATCAATCGAGCCATGATGGTGCACCTGGCGCCAGCGACCGCCAACGCGTCGAAAGACGCGGCTGGTGCGGATCGCCAGATCCAGCATCACGCCATTGGCCTCCAGCCGACCGCGCTCCCGTCCGATGGCCCAGAAGACGTCGCCATGGATGTGCAGCGTGTAGTCGTGAAACTCAACGGATACCTTGGCACCGCTGTTGAAGATACGCTCGTACACCCGTCGGATTTCCGGCCAGCCGCGTTTGATGCCCCCGACCGGATTGTCCATCACGGCCTCATCCGAGTCATCCCAGTTCTGCGCCATGAGCGCGAGGTCCCCGCTGTTGAACGCGCGGTAGAACTCGGCCAGCGCCTGCGGAGGCTGGCCTGGATCGCTGACCTCCTCGTCGCCGGTAATCGGCTCTTGAACGATATGCATACTCGACACAGCTTGCTCCTTCCGCTGACGCGGAGACATCGGACCCGTGTAACGCTGTCTCACCTCCGATAACGCGGCACGCGGCCGAGTGGTTCGCGCGGGCGTCACGGGAGCATATCCCGCGTGGCGGGGCCGATCGCTGGTGCGCACCATGCGAGTTGCGTGGTTGCTGCGGTCCGCGCCGCGCTATTCTCGATCGCCCCAGGAGCGACATCCCGCGTCCCCGCCACACACCGTGCGGACCCGCCTCGCATCACCACCATCGCCCACTCACTCCCATGCCCTTTGCACTCGTCCGCCGCTCCACCCGTCGCACCGCGGCGCAGGGAACGTGGCGGGGTAGCCGGCTGAGCACCCGGCCTTCCGGAACGGCCCGAGCAACCCCTTGCCCGGTTCGGGTGTCGAACGGCATATAGTCATCTTGACTATACCCTCTGCACCTGGACCAGGGCCGCCATGCTCCACGACCGATCGCACAGGGCGCCGACGGCACCGCTGCCGCTCAAGCCCATCGAGCTCCTCATCCTCACCATGCTCGCCGCCGGCGATCGCCACGGCTACGGCATCCGGCAGGACATCATCGACCACACCGATGGTGCCATTCGCCCCGAGGCGGGGAACCTCTACCGCTCGATCCGCTACCTGATCGACGACCGACTGGTGGAAGATTCCGGCCGGCGACCAGCAACCGAGCTGGACGACGAGCGTCGGCGCTACTACCGCCTCACGCCGTTCGGCCGCCGCGTGCTCGCGGCCGAGATGCGCCGGCTCCGCGCGCTGGTCCGGCTGGCCGAAGCACGGCGCGTCATCACACCCGAGTCCGCGTGATGAGACGCGCACGGGGAGCACCCGCACCAGACGGCGCGTGGAGCGAGCGCTGCTATCACCTCCTGCTGCGGCTCTATCCGCGGAGCTTCCGCGATCGATTCGGCCATGAGATGGTCGACTTCCACCGCGACCGGTTGCGCGCCGAGTGCGCGCGCGGCTGGCGCGGAGTGATCGCGGTCTGGCTCGGAGCACTGCTCGACGCCGCCGCGACGGCCCCCCTGGAGCGGGCGAATGCGTTGACCCGATGGATCGATGCACGACGGCACCTCACGGGTGCCTCGACGACACACCACCTGGAGGATGACGAGATGCTCTGGTCGCTTCGGCAGGACGTGCGATATGCGCTGCGCGGCATGCGTCGCGAACCAGCCTTCACCGCGGTGGTGCTCGCCACGCTCGCGCTCGGCATCGGGGCGAACGTCTCCATCTTCACCATCGTCAATGGCGTCATGTTCCGCCCGCTCCCGTTCTACACACCGGAGCGCATCGTGGAGATCGCGCAGAGTGCGCCGACCACGTCCATCTCCGAGCCGGAGTTCATGGACTACCGCCGCGACGCGCGCGCCTTCACACAGATCGCCGCGTTCGCCACGACCGCGGCCAGCCTCACCGGTGGTCAGGAGCCGGAGCGAGTGGATGTCGCGCGTGTGTCCGACGGGTTCTTCCCCATCCTCAGCGTCCCGCCGCGGATCGGACGCGCCTTCACGGCGGACGATGATGTACGCGGCCACCCACCCGTCGCCGAGATCAGCTACGGACTCTGGCAGTGGCGATTCGGCGGCGACCCGGGTGTCATCGGCCGCACGATCCACCTCGATGGGCAGGCGACCACGGTCATCGGCGTCCTGCCGAAGCGCTTCGACTATCCATCCCCCCGCATCGACGTCTGGGTCCCGCTGCGCCTCGATCCGGCAAAGCTGTGGACGCGCAACAATCACTACCTGCGGCTGATCGGCAGACTCGCGCTGCGGGCGACAGTGGCCGGCGCGAGCGCGGAGCTCAACACGATGGATCGGCGGTGGATGCGCGACTACCCCGACATCTATTTCCCGGAGCACCCGCTCAGCGCGACCGTCACGCCGATCGCCGACACGATCTACGGCGCCACGCGGCCCTACCTCGTGGCGCTGCTCGGCGCGGTGGGCTTCGTGCTCCTCATCGCCTGCGTCAACGTCGCCAACCTGCTGCTGGCGCGTGGAGAATCGCGCCGCAAGGAGCTCGCGATCCGCGCCGCGCTCGGGGCTTCGCGGCGGCGTCTCGTGCGGCAGGCGCTCACGGAGAGCGGACTGTTCGCGCTGTTCGGCGGCGCGCTCGGACTCCTGCTCGCCTGGGGGGGAACGCGCGTCCTGCTGGCCATCGCGCCGAGCTCCACGCCTCGGCTCGACGAGGTGCACATCGATGTCTCCGTGCTCGCCTTCGCTGCCGCCGTATCGCTCGCCACCGGGTTGCTCTTCGGGCTGGTGCCGGCATTGCGCGGGTCGCGCGGCGACTCCGCGGACCCACTCAAGGAGGGGACGCGGGCACCGGCACCGGCGTCCGGCGCGCAGCGCACGGGACGAGTGCTCGTCGTCGCCGAGGTCGCTCTGGCGGTCGTCATGCTCTTCGGCGCGGGACTCATGGTGCGGAGTCTGTGGACGCTGCAGGCAGTCGATCTCGGATTCGATCCATTGAACGTGTTGACCATGCAGATCTCGCTGCCGCCCAAGGCATATCCGAATGCCGTACAGTTCTTCCAGGAGCTGACCACCCGGGTACGCGCCATGCCCGGCGTGCGTACCGCCGCCGTCGCGGGGTGGCTTCCGATGGACGGTGACGGCGGGCGCTGGTCGATCATGGTCGATGGCCGAGTGCTGAAGACGATCAGCGAGGCGCCCTCCCCGGAGCCCGAGCAGGTGAGCCCCGGATACTTCGAAGCGATGGGGATGCAGATCGTGCGCGGCCGCGCGTTCACGGATGCCGACCGGGCCGACGCGCCGATGGTCGCGGTGGTGAACGAAGCCATGGCGCGCGAGCTCTGGCCGGGTGAGGACCCTATCGGCCACACGATCAAGATGTTCGGCGACAAGGCGCCGTGGGTCACGGTCGTCGGACTGGTGAAGGACTCGCGCTCCGAAGGCATCCGGGCCGACGTGCCGCCGACGATGTTCTTTCCGTACGCGCAGGCCGGCACGAGCGCGTACTACACACCGTTGACCATGTCGCTCGTCGTCCGCACCACAGACGACCCGTTCGCGGTCGCCGGCGCCGTGAGGGCGGCGGTCCATGCGCTCGACCGGAACGTTCCGATCTCATCGATGCAGTCGATGGGACAGATCGTGGCCAACTCGATCGCGGACCGCCACTTCAGCACGATGCTGCTCAGCGCGTTCGCCGCGCTCGCCCTGCTCCTGGCGGGAATCGGGATTTACGGCGTGATCGCCTACGGCGTGTCGCAGCGCACCTACGAGATCGGGTTGCGCATGGCGCTCGGCGCGCAGCGTGGATCGGTGATGGCGCTCGTGATGGCGCAGGGGCTGCGGCTGACGCTGGCGGGTCTCGCCATCGGCATCGTGGGAGCTCTGGTCGTCGCGCGTGCGCTGCGCTCGCTGCTCGTCGGCGTGCCGCCCATGGATCTGCCGACGCTCGGCGTCGTCTCGCTCGTGCTCGCGGGGATCGCGCTCCTCGCTTGCGCGCTGCCGGCCCGGCGAGCCATGGCGGTGGCGCCGACGGAGGCGCTGCGGGGCGGGTAAGCTACCCGACACGCGGGCGCTTGCCGCACTTCGCGCGGCACGCTATTCTCGATCGCCCTGATGAAGCATGGCCGTGCGGCGGCATCCGCCGCTGCCGACCATGCTCGTCGCATCGCGCCTTCCTCCACCCGATCGACATGATCCGCGCACTCGCCCACCGCCTCGCGGCGATCGCTCTCGCAGTGCTCGCCCTCGCCGCCCTGGCCGCCGGCGCCACGACAGTCGCCGCGCAGTCCTCCACGCACTTCCATCACCTCCCGGCCACGCCGCACACCGTCGCGTACGGCTACTACAGCGCCGCCGCCAAGCCGGTGCTCCGCGTTGCCTCGGGCGATACGGTGGAGGTGGAGACGCTGCTCACCAACACACCGCGCGGGCTGACACGCGCCGGACTGCCGGCGAGCGAGGTGCAGCAATCGCTCATCAACGTGGTCGATTCGGTGAAGGACCGCGGGCCCGGCGGGCACATCCTCACCGGACCGATCTACGTGGCCGGCGCCGACTCCGGCGACGTGCTGGAGGTGCGCATCCTCAACATCCACTTCGCCATTCCGTACGCGTACAACGGATGCAGCGGCTTTCTTCGTCAGAACTGCGGCCAGCCGCGCACACGCATCATCCAGCTGGACACCACGCGCATGGTCGCCTCGCTCGGCGATGGGATCGTCATCCCGCTGCACCCGTTCTTCGGCAGCATGGGCGACGCACCGCCGCGCGACTCCGGGCGCGTGTCGAGCAATCCGCCGAGCATCCACGGCGGCAACATGGACAACAAGGAGCTGGTGGCCGGCACCACGCTCTACCTGCCCGTGTGGACGCCTGGTGCGCTGCTCGAGATCGGCGATGGCCATGCGGCCCAGGGCGATGGCGAAGTGGATCAGACCGCCATCGAGACGTCGCTCGTCGGCGACGTCCAGCTCATCGTGCGCAAGGACATGCATCTCACCTGGCCCATGGCCGAGACGCCCACCGATTACATCACGATGGGCATGGACCGCGATCTCACCAAGGCGACGCAGATCTGCGTGCAGCAGATGATCGACTTTCTCATGCGGAAGAAGGGACTCCCGCGCGTGGAGGCCTACCGGCTGGCGAGCGTGGCCGCGAATCTGCACATCACCGAGCTGGTGGATGGGAACGTCGGCGTGCACATGATGATTCCGAAGAGCGTGCTGGGCGAGGGAAAGAGGTGAGTCAGTGGGTCAGCAGGTCAGTGAGTCAGTGGGTCACTCTTCCATCACCACTTCGCTCCGTTCGCGCACTCGCATCGCCGGCACCATGGCCAACACCCCGATCGCGACAACCACGAGAATCTCGATGATGCCCTGAGCCATCCCCGGTTTGGTCGTCATCACGAACATGACGCCGATGGCCAGCAGCGGCGGCAACTGGGCGATGATCCAGAGGGACGGAGCGCGAAGGGATGCGGCGAGCGTACCGTCCACGGGGCCATCGCCATGCTGGAGCAGCGGTTTCAGCGCGCGCAGGCGACGCTCGAGCAGGCCGCCGCCGGCCGCCATGATCGCCACCAGCCCGCCGATCGAGACATCGATCCAGGGCGTGGTCCACGACCACAGGCTCTCCGTCATGTATGCGCCCGTGAGCAGCAGCAGGAGGCCGACGATCGGCATCGCTCGGCCGGCGCGCCCGGCGGACATGAGCGCCTCGCGCGCCTCGCCCACGCGCTCAGCCCTCCGCATCCGGATAAGGCCGGCATGGATGAGGGCAACGGCGATGAACGCCGCCACCACTGTCAGTAGGTGCAGAAAGAGCGCTACGGCGTAGAGTGACATCGGTACATCCTCCGCATGGGGCAGCCCCGTCATGCGCCGGCGGCGCGCGGCCAGCCGACGAGACCACGTGGACCGAACCGCGAAAGCTCGGAGCGACGGATGCCTCTGTCAACGCCCGCGAGTGACCGGCGCGTTGGCGGGCGAGGGCAGAGAAGCAGCGCTCGACCACCCGGCGCGTCAGC
>DASUKA010000146.1:0-99400 GCA_036278935.1 Gemmatimonadaceae bacterium | reverse complement strand
CGCGGAAGCAACCGACCTTCGGCCGGGTGGCCAGCCGACCCACGTGATCGATTGCGTATGCACGCCGCTGGTTCTCATGACGCGACGCAGCGAGCCGCGACCCCGTACCGTGCGGTCCCGCACCTGAGGACCGTGGAGCTGCGATGACGTCGCTGCGTAGCCAATCGTCTTCCCTCATGGACTCGCTTTCCTGCTGCTTCCTCAGTTCCAAGACACAGATGCGACCGATCCTCCTCGTCCTCGTCACGCTCGGCCTCTTCGCGAGTAACGCCGCGGCGCAACTCCGGCTCCGCCAAATCAAAACGGTAGACTTGGGGGATGGCGACTCCGTGAGCGTTTCGGCGACGAATCAGGGGCGCGTCCTCATCGCCGTCTCCCACGGGTGGGAGCACGCGCAGGTGATGGTCAACCCTGACTCCCTCGGGCCGTGGCTGGATACGACGCAGAAGATCGTCGCGGAGCCAGCACCGCGCGACACGCGGGAAACCGTGCTCGACGCGAGCCCGCGACTCCGGGAGTCGATCATCATCGACGGACACGCGACTCGCTCCGGCGACTTCATCGAAGTCCTCGGCGCGGCAGGCGGCCGGGCGCAGGGCCTCGGCATTCACATCGGTGGCGACGATATACTCTCCGTTACCGTCACCATGCTGAAGACAGCCGACTTTCATGCCTTCGCGACGGCGCTGCGTCAGGCTATCACGGCCACGCGCGAGATGACGCCAGCCTCCATGGCGAGCGCCGACCGCGCGGGCAGCGTGGACCAGGATTCGATACCAGCTCCCGTGTACGGCGCCACGCGCGCCTTGCCGAGCAGTCCGGAGAAGACATACTACTCATTCCAGGTTGAGACGCAGGCGCAACCCCTGGAAGGCAACCCGGCGCCGGCGTATCCAGCCGCGCTCCAGGCAGCGCACACTGACGGCCAGGTCCTGGCAGAGTTCGTCGTGGATACGACGGGGCGCGTCGACATGACGACGTTCAAGGTGACCATGGCGACGGACGAGCGCTTCGTCGAAGCGTTGATGCAGGTATTGCCGAGGTGGAGGTTCCGGCCAGCCGAGACGGCGGGGCACAGGGTTCGGCAGTTCATACAGATGCCGCTCACCTTCACATTTCAATAGCGTACGCACGAGGGTGAGCGGGCGCGATCAGTACGCGGGATGCGCATGGCGGTTGGATCGTGCTCGGGCTGATCGCCGTGGAGCTGCCGCAGAAGGAACGAAGGGTGTCCATGAGCATCCATTCCCGATGCGCCGAGCCGCGGAAGTTGCGCCCCGCGGCCGCAACTCGCGCTGCGGACATCACTCGCGCCGGCACCCCTCACTCGCCCGCCGCCTCCTCCCGCTCCACAAACTCATCGTACGCTGCCATCACCTCCGCTCCGTCCACGGTGGCGGCGCCTACCTTGCCCACCTCCACGCCGGCCGCGAAGTTCGCGACGACTGTCGCTTCGTGCACCGTCGCTCCTGCCGCGAGCATCGCGCCGAGGTACGCCGTCACCGTGTCGCCCGCACCCACCACATCGTACACGGCGCGCGCCGTGGCGGGCACGCGGTGCACGTCGCCCGATGCGCTTACCAGCACGGCGCCGCGCTCGCCCAGCGTGAGCAGCAGGTGCTCCACCGCCAGCCGCGCGACGGCGGTGGGCAGCGCTGTCGGCACGTTGAGGTCCACGGCGGCGCCGAGTGCGGACTCCAGCTCCCGCCGGTTCGGCTTGAAGACGGTGGCGCCGCGGTAGCTGAAGAAGTTGCGGTACTTGGGGTCCACCACCACCGGGATCCGGCGCTTGCGCGCGACGGCGATCGCGCGCTCGATCACCTGGGGCACGAGCACGCCTTTGTTGTAGTCCTCGATGACCATGGCTCCGGCTTCGGCAATGGCGCACTCGACGGCGGCCAGTACGCGGGCGATCTCCTCGGGCGTCAGGTCGCCGTCCTCTTCCTCGTCGAAGCGCACGATCTGCTGGATACCGGCCACGATGCGCGTCTTCGTGGTCGTGGGGCGAACGCCGCGGACAAGGGCGTCGCCGTCCGCGCCGATTCCCTCGAGCATCGCGCGCAATGTGGTGCCGGCGGCGTCATCGCCCACGGTCGCCACCAGCGCGCACCGGGCCCCCAATGCGGCCACGTTCTGCGCCACGTTGGCGGCGCCGCCGAGCGCGAATTTCCGATCGCGCACGCGTAGCACCGGCACGGGAGCCTCAGGCGATATGCGCTCCACGTCGCCGCGAAGGTACACGTCGAGCATCGCGTCGCCGACAATTGCGACGCGCTGGCGGCCGGCAGCATCGAGGAGCGCCAGCAAGCGGTCGCGGGAGAGGAGGGAGGAGGCGGACATGGGCGAGGGGCAAGCTACCGGACGAGGTCGCGCCGGTCAATCGGCGGGAGGGGCGTTGCGTGCGCCGGCCGGCGCACGGCCGGCGCCGAGCGGCGTAGAAGTCCACGGCTTCACTGCGTCGGGCGCGCCGGAATCCGGCACGCCGCTTGCCCCTGTGCCGTGTGTTCATGGTGACAGGCGGTACGCCCTTCGCGACCTTCCCATCGGCGATTGCGCAACGTTTTCCAGCGGATCAACGAGACCGCGAAGCTGCATGTCCTGGACGCGCAGGAGTACTTCGTGCTCGCGTGGACGGCGATCCGCTTCATCTTCGCGCGTCCCTTCTACGCTGCCGACGTGGTGCAGCAGATGAATGCCATCGGGGTGCAATCGCTCACCATCGTCCTCCTTACCGGCTTCTTCACCGGCATGGTGCTCTCGCTCCAGTCCTCGGTGCAGATGGCGCAGTTCGGCGCGACCATCTATATCGGGCGGCTCGTGACGGCGTCGATGATCCGCGAGTTGGGACCGGTGCTTGCCGGCCTGATCGTGGCCGGCCGCGTAGGGTCGGGGATCGCGGCGCAGCTCGGCTCCATGCGGGTGACGGAGCAGATCGACGCGCTCAACACACTCGGTACCGATCCGATCAAGAAGCTCGTCACACCGCGCCTGCTCGCGGCGCTGGTCATGCTGCCCGTGCTGACCATCGTGAGCGATGTGGTCGGCATTCTGGGCGGCAACGTGATCGCCTCATTCTATGTGGGGCTCCCGTCCTCGCTCTACTGGAGCACCGTGTGGCAGCAGATCGCGCAGGGCGGCTTCACGCTGCGCTACCTTCCCAACGACTTCATTCAGGGCCTGAGCAAGCCGTTCGTGTTCGGCGGGATCATCGCGCTCACCGGGTGTTACTTTGGCCTGAATACCCGGGGTGGTACCGAGGGTGTGGGCGTCGCGACTACCCGCACGGTGGTCATCGCCAGCATCGCCATCCTCATCACGGATTACTTCATGACGCAACTCCTGCTCGGCTTTTTCGCGACGTGAGCGATACGACCTTCCGGCACGGAGATGGCGCGGCGCGCGGGACGCCCACCAACGCCCCGGCCACGCGTCCGGACGAGCGGGCCCGGCGGCAGCGCGAGCGGGTGCGGCGCGCCATCCGCTCGGAGCTGGCGCGCGACGGCGCGCAATCGCTCGCCGATGCAGCGCGCATGGAGGAGGACACACCGCGGCCGATCATCGAGCTGGAGCACGTCTCGCTGGCGTTCGATCGTCCCGTGCTGCACGACGTGTCGTTCACGGCGCACGAACGGGAGACGCTCGTGGTGATGGGCGAGTCGGGCACGGGCAAGTCCACCATCCTCAAGCTCATCCTCCGGCTGCTGGTGCCCGACGCGGGGCGCGTGCTGGTGGACGGCGCGGACATCACGCATCTGACCTTCGAGGATGCACTGCTCGTGCGCGAGACGATGGGCATGGTATTCCAGGGCGCCGCGCTCTTCGACTCGATGACGGTGTTCGAGAACGTGGCGTATCCGCTTCGCGAGCACACGTCGCTCAGCGAGGAGGAAGTCGAGGCCCGTGTGCGCGAGAAGCTCCGCTTCGTGGACCTGGATCCTGATGCGGTGATGGAGCAGCTCCCCGCGGAGCTCTCTGGCGGGATGAAGAAACGTGTCGGGATCGCGCGCGGGCTGGCCAACGATCCACTCATCATGCTGTACGACGAGCCCACCTCGGGGCTCGATCCGCTCACCACCGGCACCATCACACGGCTCATCCAGAAGCTCCAGCGTGAGCTCGGCGTCACCAGCATCGTGGTGTCGCACGACGTGCGCTCATCGCTTCGCATGGCGAGCCGGATCCTGCTGCTCGCCGACACACGCATGGTCTTCTGTGGCTCGCCCGAGGAGATGACGGGGAGCGACGATGAGTATCTTCGTGAGTTCCTTGGCGGCATCTGAGGACGGCGGGCGCATCCCGGGCGCGGTTCACGACGCCCATTCCTGGCGCACCAGGCGCACGTGCCGCGCCCAGCGTACGGAGTGCACCCCATGAGACGATCCACCGCCATCACCTGGGATGAGTTGAAAGTGGGTCTGCTCATTCTCCTGGCCCTGCTCGTGATTGCCGTGGCCATCTTCCGCCTCGGCAACACGGCCAAGCTGTTCAGCAAGCGGTACACGCTCGTGACATTCCTGCCGAACGCCAACGGGGTGCGCGAAGGCAGCTCCGTGACCATTGCGGGCGAGCTGGCCGGCGTCGTGAGACATATTGCGTTTCTCCCGCCCGATGCGGACACCACGCGCAACATTGAGCTCACGCTCGAGATCGACCGGGAGCTGCAGCCGCAGGTGCGCGGCGATTCCCGTATCACCCTGCGCACACTCGGGCTGCTGGGCGATAAGGTACTGGACATCTCGCCTGGGACGCCCCGCTACCCCCCGCTTGTGCCGGGCGATACCATTCCCGCATCCGAGGCGCTGGACTACCAGCAGGTGGTGGCGCAGGCCGCGGGGGCGGTGGGCGATCTGACCGTCCTCGTGCACGATCTGCGCACCATCACCAGCGGCATCGCACAGGGCAAGGGCACCATGGGACAGCTGGTCACCAGCCGAGCGCTGTACGATCAGCTCACCGGCACGCTCACGGCCATGGATCAGCTCCTCACGCGCATGGAGAACCCGAACGGGACCGTTGGACGGATGATGGATGACTCGACGCTGTATGATCGTCTGGTGGGCACGTCATCGCGGCTGGACTCCGTGCTCACGGCCGTCCAGTCGCGAAAGGGGACGCTCGGGGAGCTGGTGTACGACGATACCCTCTATCGCCGCATGCTGAGCGCATCCACCGCCGCGGATTCCATCCTCCGCTCGCTTGCGGCGGGCAATGGCACCGCCGGCCGCCTGCTCACCGACCAGGCGCTCTACGACCAGCTCGACAAGACGCTGACCGACCTCAACACGCTGCTCGAGGATCTCCGACGTCATCCCGGCAAGTACACGAAGGGCCTGATCACGATCTTCTGAGCCAGCCACGCCCGGCGCCCTCGGCCGCCGGGGTGCTGGCGCTGGCGTTGCTCGGGATCTCAGTGGCCGCGCCCCTCGTGCGGCTCTCGCACGCCGATCCCCTGGCCATCGCCACCTGGCGCCTCTTTTTCTCCCTGCTCATCGTGGGCGGCTTTCTCGTCGGCACGGGTGCGTGGCGACAGTGGACGCGCCTCGATCGACGCGGCGTGCTGCTGGCTGTGGGCGCGGGCATCATGCTGGCGTTCCATTTCTGGACCTGGATGAGCTCCGTGCAGCTCACGACTATCGCCGCATCAGTCGTGCTGGTGAATCTGCAACCGGTCATCGTGGCCATTCTGTCAGCGGTCTGGCTCGGGGAGTCGCCCTCGTCGCGACAATGGAGCGGCATTGTGCTGGCGATGGTCGGGGCGTTGGTGGTGGCGGGGGGCGACCTGCGCTCCGTCACGCAGATCCGTGGCAACCGCGCGCTGCTGGGGGATGCCCTGGCGCTCGTGGCTGCTGTCGCTGCGTCGCTCTACTACCTGGTGGGGCGCCGCTTGCGGCAGATTCTCGATCTCTGGGCGTACGTGGGACTGGTGTACACGGCGTGCTTCGTCACCCTCCTCGCCCTGACCGGGATGCGGCATGTGCCGCTCTTCCCCCAGCCGCCGCGGGAGCTGGCCATCTTCGTCGCGCTTGCGGTGGGGCCGATGATGATGGGGCACACGGGGATGAACTGGGCGCTCCGTTATCTTCCTGCCTACGTCGTGAACCTCACCGTATTGGGGGAGCCGGTGGGTGCCACGTTGCTGGCGCTGGTGCTCCCCGGCATTCATGAAGTGCCGCCCGTGCTGACGCTCGTCGGCGGCGCGCTGGTCCTTGGCGGCATCCTGCTGGCGCTGCCTCGTCGCACGTCGTGAGCTTCCCTGTCCCTACCTTCCATGCACTTCGATCTGGATGTGGTTGTTTCGCGGGGCCCCCTCGTGGAATCGCGGCATCGCGTGCACGCCGCCCTCGTAGACGCGAACGGCGTGCTGCGCGGCTCGGCGCGCGATGCTTCGCTGGTCACCATGTGGCGCTCGTGCGCCAAGCCGTTTCAGGCGATGCCCTTTGTGGAGTCCGGCGCCTTCGATACGCTGGGGTGGGGCGAGGAGGAGCTGGCGCTGTCGTGCGCCTCGCACGGCGGAGAGCCCGAGCATCTGACGCGCGTGCGCGCCATGCTGAACGCTGGGGGATTCGACGACGACGATCTCGCATGCGGCCCCCACGAGCCGCTCTCGGCGCGTGGTGCGGGGATCGTGCGACAATCGGGCGCGGCGCCCACCCGGCTGCACAACAATTGCTCGGGCAAGCATGCGGCCATGCTCGCCTTCGCCCGCGCCGCCGGGTGGTCGACGGCGGACTACGCGGAGGCTGCCCATCCGGTGCAGCAGCGCGCGCTGGCAAGCGTGGCGCGGTGGGCGGCGCTCCGCGTGGAGCGCGTTGTGCAGGCCACAGATGGGTGCGGCGTGGTGGCCTTCGGTCTGCCGCTGGAGGCGATGGCGGGGGCGTTCGCGCGACTTGCTGCGGCCGCCGCGCGCCGGGAGGAGGTGCCGAGCCGCATCGTGCGCGCCATGACCACGCATCCCTTCCTGGTGGGAGGCACCGATCGCTTCGATACCGTCCTCATGGAGGAAACCGGCGGCAGCGTGCTCTCGAAAGTCGGCGCCGAAGGCGTGCACACCGTCGCGGTGCTGAGCGAATCGGTGGCCTTCGCGATCAAGGTGGAGGACGGCGCGATCCGGGCGCAGCATCCGGCGGTGCTGCGCCTGCTGCAACGGCTGGGGGTATTGCCCGATCCGCTGCCTGACCGTCTCGTGCCCTTCCTCTGCGGCTCGATCCAGAACACCCGGGGTGCGGTGGTGGGGCAGATTCGCCCGGCCGCGTGAGGGAGGTGGGCGCGGAGTGATGCCGCGCGGTCGGCGGCGAAGGATCTGCCGCGCCAGGGGGCAGACTTTTGAATCCAGACAACACGTTTCGATGACAGTCATTGATTCCGACCGCGATATGATCGATGGCGCGGTGGACGTGCCGACATACGAGTTGGTGCGCATCGCGATCATCATAGCGGTGGGCCGCGCGCTCGACGTGCGTGCGGCCATAACGCGTGCCCTGGAGCGGGGGACGGATCCACGATGGATAGAGGAGCTCATGCTGCAGTCGTACTTGTTTGTGGGCATGCCGCGCGCCCTCAACGCCGCGCGGGAGTGGCGGCATGTCTCGCCGTCACCGGCCCCGGCTGCGGATGAGGGCACTGACTACGGCCACGCCGGGGAGTGGAAGACTCGCGGCGAACGTACATGTGCTGCCGTGTACGGCGAGTGGTACGAGCGTTTGCGCACCAATATCAGCCAGCTGCATCCGGCGCTCGATGCCTGGATGATCATCGACGGCTACGGCAAGGTGTTGAGCCGTCCGGGGCTGGATCTCCGCCGTCGCGAGCTCTGCGTGGTCGGGGTATGCGCGGTGACCGAGCAGGACCGGCAGTTGCACGCGCACCTGCGCGGAGCGCTGAATGTGGGCGCAACGCCAGAGCAGGTGGACGCGGTGCTGGCGCTGGCCGCGCAATGGTCGAGCGAGGAGTGCGTTGAACAGCACGCGCGCATCTGGGCGCGTGTGCACGGAGACCGGGGAGGTCGGTAATGTCGTTCATCGATCGGGTCGACATCCACGTGGAGGCAGGGACGGGGGGATCGGGGGCCACATCCTTTCGCCGGGAGTTCCGCGTGCCGCTGGGCGGGCCCGATGGCGGGAACGGGGGCCGCGGCGGCAACGTCATCGTGCGCGCGGATTCCAACCTCAGCACGCTGCTCGACTACACATACCGCAGCAACTGGGTCGCCGAGCGCGGCGAGCATGGGATGGGCGCGAATAAAACCGGGCGATCGGGGCGCGATGTCACGCTGCCGGTGCCCGTGGGAACCGTGGTGCGCGATGTGGGCACCGGAGTGATCCTGGGTGAAGTGGTGCGCGACGGCGAGGAAATTCTCGTGGCCCGCGGGGGGCGGGGCGGGAAGGGGAACGCGTTCTTCGCCACGGCCACGCATCAGGCGCCGCGCGAATGGCAGCCGGGCGAAGAGGGAGAATCGCGCGAGCTGGAGCTCGAGCTCAAGCTCATTGCCGATGTGGGGCTGGTGGGTCAGCCCAACGCGGGCAAGTCCACGCTGCTCTCGGTCATCTCGGCGGCACATCCCAAGATTGCCGACTACCCGTTTACCACGCTGGCGCCGGGGTTGGGCGTGGTGGAGCTGTCCGACCATCGCACCTTCGTCGTGGCCGATATTCCGGGCATCATCGAGGGAGCGCACGAGGGACGCGGGCTGGGGCTGCAGTTCCTCAGGCACATCGAGCGCACGCGCGTGCTGGCCTTTTTGATTCCCATCGATGCTCTCGACTGGCAGCTCGAGTACGACGCCTTGCGCCACGAGATCCGCAGCTACTCCCCGGAGCTCGCCTCCAAGCCCCACTGCGTGGTGTTTACCAAGATGGACCTCCTGGGCGACATGGAACCGCCAGCGCTCCATGCGCCGGAGTCGTTTGGCGTGTTCGCCATCAGCGCCGTGGCGCACCAAGGGCTGGATCGCCTGCTCTCCGCGCTCTGGGACCACCTGCGCGCGCTCCGGGCGCGGGACGCTGTGAGGACGGAAGACGCCGTCCTCCCCTGACCCCGGCGCCCGCCACGCGCTGGCGCTCGCGCTGGCCAGGGGCGTGGGACCGGTGCGGTACCACGAGCTCGTGGAGCGCTTTGGGACACCGGAACTGGCGTGGCAGCGGGCGCCGGGGTTGTCGGACAAGGCAGCCGCCATGGAAGCCGCCGGTGCGGCGCTCGAGAGAGCGGCAGAGCGGGGGGCGCTGGTGTTGCTCCCAGGCAATGCCGACTATCCCACGGCGCTGCACGATCTTCCCGATCCGCCGGCGCATCTGTTCGCGCTCGGCGATCCGGCGATGCTTCGGCTGCCCGCCGTGGCCATTGTTGGAACGCGGCGGGCGACGCCGTACGGAGAACGCGTCACGCGCGAACTGGCCGGCGCGCTCGCGCGCGCCGGGGTGACGATCGTGAGCGGAATGGCGCGCGGGATCGACGGACTCGCGCATCGCGCGGCACTGGATGCGGGAGGACGCACCGTCGCGGTACTCGGCACCGGCGTGGATGTCCCGTACCCGGTGGCGCATCGGGCCCTGCACGCGGAGATCGCCGAGCGTGGTCTCGTGTTGTCCGAGGAGCTGCCAGGCGCGCGCGCCACCAGTGGGTCCTTCCCCAAGCGCAACCGGCTCATTGCTGCCCTGGCGCAGGTGACGCTGGTGGTCGAAGCACCGCTCCGCAGCGGGGCGTTGATCACCGCCAGCCATGCGCTCGATCTGGGACGGACCGTCGCGGCCGTGCCGGGTCCCATCGACATGCCGCAGAGCGCCGGCTCCAACGAGCTGCTGCGCGACGGCGCCATGGTGATCGCGAGCACCGCCGATGCGCTGGCGCTGTTCGGCTGCACCCTTCCGCTCTCCCGCGTTGCGGTGCCGGAGGGCGGGCCGGAGCGCGCGGTATGGCAGGCACTCGGTGAGGGCGCGCTCGATCTCGACACGCTCACCACGCGCTCGGCCCTCCCTGCACGCGAGTGCCTGGCGGCCGTCACGGCGCTCGAGCTGTCGGGCGCCATCGAGTGCGCGCTCACCGGAGAGATCCGCAGGCGCTGAACGCACGTGCTATCTTTCACCGTGCCTCCCCGTCACGTCTACGTCCACGTCCCCTTCTGTGGCCGGCGTTGCTCCTACTGCGATTTCTCCATCGCCGTGCGGCGCACCGTCCCGGTGCGCGAGTACCTCGCGGCGCTCGCCGCGGAGCTGGAGCTTCGCGACGATCATATCAGGCGGTGGAGCGTCGATACGCTGTACGTCGGCGGTGGCACGCCCTCGCGGCTGGGGGCGGATGGTGTGGCGGAGCTCCTCGATCTGCTGCGCGGCCGCTTCACGCTGGATGAGGCGGCCGAGATCACGATCGAGGCCAACCCCGAGGATGTCACAATCCCGGCGGTGCGTCACTGGCGCACGGCAGGGGTCACGCGGCTTTCCATCGGCGCACAGTCGTTCGAGGATGGCGTGCTCGCCTGGATGCATCGCACCCATACGGCCGCGCAGATTACGAGCGCGGTCGAGGCGGCCCGCGCCGGCGGCATCGCCAACTTCTCGCTCGATCTCATCTTCGCGCTTCCCGAAGCGCTCGAGCGCAACTGGCGCGACGACCTGCAGAGCGCCCTCGCGCTCGATCCGCCGCACGTCTCGTTGTACGGGCTGACAGTGGAGCCAGCCACGCCCCTCCATCGGTGGCGCGAGCGGGGGATGGTACATGAGGCGCCCGATGAGCGGTACGAAGCGGAGTTCGTGCGGGCGCACGACCTTTTGGTGGCTGCAGGGTACGAGCATTACGAGGTGTCGAACTATGCGCGCCCGGGATGGCGCTCGCGGCATAATGCCAGCTACTGGCGGCGCGTTCCCTACCTGGGGCTGGGGCCCTCAGCGCATTCGTTCGATGGGACGCGGAGGCGGTGGAACCTGGCCGCCTACGCGGGCTGGGAGCGCGCCGTGTCCGGCGGCCGTGACCCCCTGGCCGGGGAGGAGGTCCTTACCGGTGAGGATCACCGCATGGAGGAGTGCTACCTCGGGCTCCGAACGGACGCAGGGATCGCGCTCACGGACGACATCGCGGCGCGGGTGCAGCTATGGATCGACGCGGGCTGGGCGTGGCGCGACGGCGCGCGCCTCAAGCTCACCGCGGCGGGATGGCTTCGGCTGGATGCCCTGTCCGTTGACTTGACGCACACTTCAAGTTGTTGCTAAGTTTACACTTATGACTCTGCCGCAGCTGACTGAGCGTGAGCGACGAGTGCTCGAGGCGGTCATACAGTCCTACGTGGAGACCGCAGAGCCGGCGGGCTCGAGAACCATCTCGCGCCGGTTCGCGCTGGGGGTGTCGCCGGCGACGATTCGCAACACCATGAGCGACCTCGAGGACAAGGGCTACCTCTTTCACCCGCACACGTCCGCCGGTCGCATCCCGACGGACATGGCGTACCGTGTGTACGTGGATTCGCTCATGCGTCTGTCCCCCATTGGTGCCGAGGCGAGTGGGAAGTTGCTGGAGCAGCTCGCGACCGGTGGGACCGCCATCGAGGCGATTCTCCGCCGTGCGGCGCAGATGCTCGGCCTTCTCACACAGGAATTGGGCATCGCGCTCGGCCCGCGCCTGGAAGAGGCACGGCTGGAGCGGCTCGAGCTGATCCGCCCCTCCTCGGGACGCCTGCTGCTGGTGCTGCGGCTCAGCGGCGGAGTCGCGCACAGCATCTTCGTGGAGGTGCCTGGAGAGATCGCCGAACGGGCGCTCGCGGAAGTCTCCATCGTGCTGCACGAGCGACTGGTCGGGCTCACGCTACGCGAGATCCGCACCTCCCTCTCCGAGCGGTTGCGTGACCGCGCGATGGAGCCGGAGGCGGGCGATCTGCTCAACATCTTCATTCAGGAGGGCGATCAGATCTTCGACGTCGCCCTGCCCGCTGACGCGCGCCTGGTGCTTGGCAGCCCCTCGGTGCTCGCGGAGCAACCCGAATTCTCGACCGGTGCCCAGATGCGCAAGCTGTTCACGCTCACGGAGCAGCCGGAGACGTTGGGCGCGCTTCTGCGTCGGCGGAGCGCGCTGCCCGGCATCACCATCACGATTGGCGACGAACATGAGGATCCGCAACTGTCCGACTTCACCCTCGTCACGGCCGAATACAGCGCGGGAGCGTTGTCGGGCGTGATCGGCGTGATCGGACCCACGCGCATGCCCTATCAGAAGGTCATCTCGCTGGTGACGCACACCTCGCAGCTCGTCAGCGAGTTGCTCGACTGATACTCGACTCATCGCTTCCGCAATTCATTCTGGATACAATGGCAGACTATTACTCGGTGCTCGGCGTGTCGTCCGATGCCCACGACGACGACATCAAGAAGGCGTATCGCAAGCTCGCTATGCAGTTCCATCCCGATCGGAACAACGGCTCCAAGGAGGCGGAGGAGCGCTTCAAGGAGATTACCGAGGCGTACGACATTCTGGGGAATCCGCAGAAGCGTGCCGCGTACGACCGGTACGGCGATGCGGGGTTGCGTGGGGGCTTCGGCGGCTTCCACCACGTCGACCTCTCGGAGGCGCTCGGTATCTTCATGCGCGACTTCGGCGGCTTTGCCGGTCTGGATGAGCTGTTCGGCGGTCGGTCGCGCGGCGGCGTGCGCTCGGGTGCCGACGTCAAGGTCACCATTCCTCTCACGCTCGCCGAGGTCGCGACGGGCGCGCAGAAGCAGTTCACGGTCAAGCTGCTGGATCCGTGCGACCGGTGCGAGGGGACCGGGGCCGAGCCCGGCACCGCGGCGGTGCGCTGCGCGACCTGCGGCGGGAGTGGGGAAGTCCGTCGGGCGCAGCGCTCCTTCTTCGGACAGTTCGTGAGCGTGGCACCGTGCCCCACATGCGCCGGTCAGGGAAAGACCATCGAGGCGCAGTGCAAGAAGTGCCGCGGTGAGGGACGGTTGCGCGGCGAGCACACCATTCCCGTGGACATTCCTCCGGGCGTCTCCACCGGCCAGTACATGACCCTTCGCGGAATGGGCAGCGTGGGGCCGCGCGGCGGTCCGCGCGGGGATATTCTGGTCGTGTTCGACGTGGAGGAGGACCCGCGCTTCGAGCGCGATGGGGCCGATCTCTTCACCGAAGTGCTCGTCACCTATCCCCAACTCATACTGGGCGCCGACATCGACGTGCCACTGGTGAATGGCTCGTTCACACTGCGCATGCCGAAGGGCACGCAGAGCGGGCAGGTCTTTCACATCCGCGGCCGAGGGTTGCCGCGCGTGAACGTTGGCGGGACGGGGGACATGGAAGTCCGCGTACAACTCTGGACGCCGCAGTCGGTCACGAACGAGCAGGAGGCGCTTGTACGGCAGCTTGCGTCCATGGACACCGAAAAGCCGGGTCAGCGCGAGAAGGGGTTCTGGTCCAAGGTGAAAGAGGCACTGGGTGCCTGACGCCGCCGACGCGCAGGCGGCCGCTCCCAGCTGGGTATCGGTGCGCGTCGAGGTGGAGGCGCCGGCAGAGGCGAGCGCGGCCGCCAGGGTGCTCTTTGAGGCAGGGGCGGCCGGCGTGCAGGAGATCGGGAACGTGCTCGCGACGTATCTGCCAAGCACGGCCGATCTGGACGCCGTGCGAGCGATGATGTCGCGCGAGGCACGGCATGCGCGGATGCATTGCGAGCCGGCACCAGACGCCGGGCGCGCCGAGCGCTGGGCGCCACGAGTGGGCGTGCAACGTGTCGGGCGGCTCACGGTCGCGCCGCCCTGGCTTGCGGAGACATCGGACGCAGAGGGCGGGGTGATCATTATCGATCCCGCGATGGCGTTCGGTACGGGCGAGCACCCCACCACGCGCGGTGTCCTTCGGCTCATGCAGCGCATCGTGCACGGGGGCGATCGGGTGGCGGACCTGGGCGCTGGGAGCGCCATCCTCTCGATTGCGGCGGCGCGGCTGGGCGCGGCGTGGGTGGCCGCGATCGAACGAGATGAAGATGCGATTGGCAACGCCGAGTCGAACGTCGAGCGGAATGGTGTGGGCGATCGCGTGACGGTCGTGCACGGAGATGCCGGTGTGCTGCTGCCGCTGGTCGCTCCGGTGCAGTTGATCATGGCCAATCTCTTCTCGTCCGTACTCGTGCGGTTGTCGCCCGCGATGCGGGAGGCACTGGCACCCGGCGGCCACGCCATCGTGAGCGGCGTCTTGCTCGACGAGCGCGACCAACTGCTGGAGGCGATGGACGGGGATGGATGGGCCCTCGATGCGGATGACACGGAGGCGGAGTGGTGGAGCGGAGTACTTCATCCGCAATAGCCACCTTCCTCGTGGCCGATGCGCTCGCCGCGGGCGTGGTGGTCACGCTTGGCCGGGAAGAGGCGCACCACGCGCGCGTCCGCCGGCTGGCGGCGGGTGATTGCGTGCGACTGGTGGACGGCCGCGGCCTCTGCGCTGAGGGAGAGCTGTGCGCTATCTCGTCGTCGTCGGCTACCGTGCGCGTGGAGACTGTGGAGCCCGTCCGGGCGCTTCCCGCGGTGCATCTGGTCGTGCCGATCGCGGACCGTGATCGTATGCTCTGGCTGGCGGAGAAGGCCACCGAGCTCGGCGTTACCAGCTGGCGCCCCGCCTGCTGGCATCGCTCGCGCAGCGTGATGCCGCGCGGTGAGGGATCCGGGTTCGCGGCCAGAGTCCGGGCACGCATGGTGGGCGCGCTCACGCAGTCTCGCGGCGCCTGGCTGCCGGAGCTCCATCCGGACGCGCCGCTCGAGCGAGCGATCGCCGGCTGCAGCGGCGGCACGCGCTTGCTTCTGGACATCGATGGACCGCCCCTCGCCGCGGAACGACTCACTCCGCCGGTATCAGTTGCCGCCGCGCCGGAGGGCGGCATGGAGCGTGCGGAGCGGGAGGCGTTGGTGGCGGCCGGGTTCCGCCCGGTGAACCTCGGTCCTCTGGTCCTGCGCTTTGAAACCGCCATCATCGCGGCGCTCGCGATCGTCAGGAGCACCCTCGCCGTCCAACTGGAGAATGCGCGTGACTACTGACTGCCTCTTCTGCCGGGTCGTCCGCGGCGAGATTCCCGCGACGACGATAGCGGAGACGGAGGACTGCATTGCCTTTCGCGACATCAATCCGCAGGCGCCGGTGCACGTGCTGGTAATTCCGCGCGAGCACGTCGAGTCGCTTTCGCAGACACACGACGCCGCGATGGTGGGGCGCCTTGCCCTGCTGGCCGCGCAGATCGCGGAGCGCGAAGGGATCGCCGAATCGGGATATCGCACCGTGATCAATACCAACGGCGATGCCGGGCAGACCGTCCCGCATCTGCACCTGCACCTGCTTGGTGGCCGGTCCATGGGATGGCCGCCGGGATGAGCGCGGTGGAGCGGCAAGAGGGGAGAAAGGAGAGAGGCGAAACCGCTCGTGGCGCATGGGCTCCTGCCCGGGAGCTGGTTCCTTTCTCCTTATCTCCTCTCTCCTTTCTGCTTTTCCCTCAGCTTGACACCCTTACACTGGCGCCAATAACTTTGACGGCCATACACTCTCAGCCGGCGTGCAAGCGCCACGAAGGGGGGACACCACCTCTTGTCGGAAGTCATCATCCACGACGATGAGAACTTTGAGCGCGCACTCAAGCGCTTCAAGAAGAAGTGCGAGAAAGCGGGCATCCTTTCCGATCTTCGTAAGCATCGCCATTACGAGAAGCCAAGCGAACGGCGGAAGCGGAAGGAGAACGCCGCGCGCCGGAAGAACCGTCGTCCGCGGACGGTCTGAGTGTCAGCATTGCTCGCGCGTCTTCAGGCTGAGCTGAATGGCGCGCGGAAGGCGCAGGACAGGCCGGGCACGCTCCTCCTGGGCACGGTCCTCGCCGACATCAAGAATCGCCGGATCGAGCTTCGGCGCGATCTCACCGACGACGACGTGCGCGAGGTGCTCCGGAAGGGCATCAAGCGGCGGCGCGAAGCGGCTGAGATGTACGAGAAGGGAGGCCGCACCGACCTCATGGAGCGGGAGCGCGCGGAGGTCGCGCGGCTCGAGCAGTATCTCCCCGCCAACGTCGGCGCCGACGAGCTCCGGGCCGCGGTGCGCACGGCGATCGCCGGAGGGGCAACCACGCTCGGCGCAGTGATGGGGCGCGTGATGCCACAGTTCAAGGGGCGCGCCGATGGCGCAACGATCAATGCGATCGCGCGCGAGGAACTGGACAGGTAGCGTTGCGACGAATCCCGATGATACCAACCGCAGCCCGAACGAATGAGCACCCGCTCCCGTTCGGGCTGCGGCGTCTCTCCCCATCCGCATGAGGGGTGGTGCGGGATGAACGAGCACGCGCTTGCCGTCCTGGCTTTTCCCGACGTGCTCGATCTGGTGGCGCAACGGGCGTCCTCGGAGCTGGGCGCCGCACGAGTGCGAACGCTCTCTCCGTCTACGGGTCGCGCCTGGATTCGCGCGGAGCACGGCCGCGTAGCCGCCATGCGGACGCTGGTCGCGGGCGATGACGGCTGGCGCCCCGAGCCAATCCCGGACATCGGGCAGCCGCTGTCACGGCTGCGTGTGGCCGGCAGCCGGTGGTCCGCCGCCGAATTGCTTGGCGGCGCGCAGCTGTTGCGCTCGTCGAGGCTCACCCGGCAGGCGCTCACCGATGAGCGGCGCGACGCGGCGGCCACCGCGGTGCTGGCGCCGTTCATCAGCCGGCTCGTGGCGGCTCGTGACGAAGAAGCCGCCATCGAGCACGCCATCGATGACGAGGCGCAGGTGAAGGATGATGCATCGCCCGCGCTTCGGCGCGTACGCCGCAGCCTGCGCTCCGCCGAGGGCGAGCTGGTGCAGCTCCTGGAGCGTGAGATGCGCCGGCTCGATGCGCGCTACCGCGTGCCCGATATGTCGGTGACGGTGCGGAACGGCCGGTACGTCATGCCGGTTCGGCGTGAGGCGCGCGCTGTGGTGGGCGGCATCGTGCACGACGAGTCATCCACCGGCGGCACCCTCTTCGTGGAGCCGCCGGCGGCCGTGGCGGCCGGGAACCGCATCCGTGAGCTGGAGGCCGAGGAAGTGCGGGAGGTGGAGCGCATCCTACACGAGCTCACCGATCGCGTCCGTCCATTGCACGCGGGCCTGCTCGAAGCACTCGAGGCGATGGTCGAGTTGGACGCGCTGTATGCGCGCGCCCGTTACGCCGACGAGTTCCGGTGCGCGAATGCCACGGTGGTTGACGCGGGCGAAGGATTCGCCATTCGCGAGGGGCGGCACCCCCGCCTCCTCGCGCAGGGCGAGCCGGTGGTGCCCTTTGACCTCGAGATGCGCGCGGACGAGCGCACCCTGCTGGTCTCTGGCCCGAACACCGGCGGCAAGACCGTGCTGCTCACGGCGGTGGGGTTGATCACGCTCATGACGCAGGCGGGCATCCCGGCTCCGGTGGGAAGCACGAGCAGGATCGCGGTGATCGAGGATGTATTCGCGGACATCGGCGACGAGCAATCCATCGAGGCGAGCCTTTCGACCTTCAGTGCACACGTCAGGAATCTGGGGGAGATTCTCGACCGCGCGACCGCGCGCTCGCTCGTCCTCGTGGATGAGCTGGGATCGGGCACGGACCCCACGGAGGGTGCGGCGTTGGGCGCGGCGCTGCTGGAGGAGCTCACGCAGCGCGGAGCGCTCACCATCGCCACCACACATCTGGGCGCGCTCAAGCTGCTGCCTACTGAAGTGCCGGGCGTGGTGAACGCCTCGCTCCAGTTCGACGAGGTCGCGCTGGAGCCCACCTACCGGCTGATCAAGGGCATTCCGGGCCGGTCGTACGGGCTTCGCATCGCGCGCCGGCTGCAATTGCCGCCCGCGGTGCTCGACCGTGCCGAGGAGCGGTTGCCGCAGGGGGAGCGTGATCTGGCGGCGCTTCTGGCGGCCGTGGAGGCGCGGGCCGCCGCGATCCAGCAGCGCGAGGCGGCCTCGCAGGAGGAGGCCGAGCGGTTGGAGCGTCGACTGGAACGCGCGTCTGCACGCGAAGCGGCGTTGCGCGAGGCGGAGCGCGCGCTCGAGCGGCAATCCCGTCAGGAGGCCCGGCGCTATGTGCTGGATGCGCGCGCGGAGGTGGAGCGCGTGATTCGCTCACTGCGCACGGGGGAGGCGCCATCAGCGGAGCAGGAGCGGGAAGCGCGGCGGCAGGTGGAGGAGATGGCGCTGGAGCATTCAACAGCACTCGAGCGCCT
Organism: Gemmatimonadaceae bacterium; assembly: GCA_036278935.1. Classification (GTDB taxonomy): domain Bacteria; phylum Gemmatimonadota; class Gemmatimonadetes; order Gemmatimonadales; family Gemmatimonadaceae; genus DASSNR01. The sequence continues at coordinate 81,242 of DASUKA010000146.1, read as the reverse complement.
GATGGCCCGCGAGCGCCGCCCCGAGCGCGCGCGACCGCGCGCGACTCGCCTGGGTGAATCTCTGCAGGTGGGCGATGGCGTGTCGGTGGCCAGCCTGGGCGGACGTGAGGGCACGCTGGTGGAGTTCCGCGGTGACGAGGCGGTGGTGGCGGTTGGCGCGCTCAAGGTCACCGTGCCGCGCGCCGCGGTGCGTCGCTCGGACCGGGCGAGCACGGCCGTCGAGACGCCAGTGGCCATCCGTGGCGATCTGCCGGAGGAGATGGCCGCGACGGAGATCGACCTTCGCGGCCTGCGGGTGGACGAAATGGAACCGGTGCTCGTGAGCGCAGTGGACGATGCCATGCGCGCCGGGCTCAGCTCGTTGCGCATCATCCACGGCAAGGGCACGGGTGCGCTTCGCGAGCGTGTGGCGGAGCTGCTCCGCGCTGACGCACGCGTGCGCGACTTCCGACTGGGGGCATGGAACGAGGGGGGCGCCGGGGTAACCGTCGCCACGCTGGGGTGAGGCGATGATCACCGACGACACGATCGAACGGGTGCGCGAGGCGGCGGACATCGTGCAGATCATCGGCGAGCATGTGAGCCTCAAGCGGACGGGCACCGACTACCGCGGTCCCTGCCCGTTCCATCAGGGCACGCACCGCAACTTCGCCGTCGTCCCGAAGAAGGGGATCTATCACTGCTTCGTCTGCCACGAGCAGGGCGACGTCTTCGATTTTCTGCAGAAGCGACTGGGGATGGATTGGCCGTCGGCGCTTCGCTACGTGGCTGAGCGCTCGGGCATCGAGGTGCGCGAGGTCCAGACGCGTCGCGGCGAGCCGGACGAGCGGGAGCCGTTCTGGGAGGTGAATGCCTCTGCGGCGGAATACTTCCGGAAGCAATTATGGGATGATGATGCCGGACGCGCGGCGCGCGATTATCTGAGCATGCGTCGTGTCTCTCGCGAGGTGGCAGATCGCGCGGGGCTGGGATTCGCCCCGCGCGAGCCGGAGGCGATGCATGCCCATCTGAGCGCGCTGGGCTTCGCCGACGAGCGATTGCTCGAGGCGGGACTGCTGGTGCAGCGCGAAGAGGCCGGCGCGATCCGGCCGCGCTTTCGCAACCGGCTCATTTTCCCGATTCAGGACGCGGCGGGGCATCACGTGGGGTTCGGGGGGCGCCTGCTCGGCCCGGGGGAGCCGAAGTACCTCAACTCGAGCGATTCGCGCATCTTCTCCAAGGGGCGGCTGCTCTATGGGCTGCATTGGGCCAAGGCCCACATCCGCCGGGAGGATCGCGTACTGGTGGTGGAGGGATACTTCGATGTGGTGCGACTCATCTCGGCGGGGTTGACGACCACGGTCGCGCCGCTCGGTACGGCGCTCACCGAGGAGCAGGCGAAGCTCGTGCGGCGGTACACGCGCAACGCGTATCTGCTGTACGACAGCGACCGCGCGGGCCTCGCGGCCACCTTCCGCGCCGGGGATGAGCTATTGCGCCATGGCATGGCCGTGCAGGTGGTCACCCTGCCGGACGGCGAGGATCCTGACAGCTTTGTCGACAAGCAAGGCGGCGACGCACTCAAGGCGCATCTCTCCCAGGCCATCGATGTCTTTGAGCGGAAGGTGCAGGTGCTGGAGCGCGGTGGATGGTTTGCCGACCTGCGACGGACGCGGCGCGCCATCGACCGCATGCTGCCCACCATTCGCGCCACAGCCGATGCGCTCACGCGCGATCTGTACATCGCGCGCGCCAGCGCCGTGGCGCATGTGAGCAAGGAACTGCTCGAGCGTGAAGCTGCCGCGCTCGGCGCCGCGGAGCGTGCGGCACCGCCATCCGTCGCGCGTCCGGGAAATGCGCCGGCGGCCACGCGACGCGATGGCGACGCAGCGGGACGCGGGCGCGGTGCGGCGCCGCGACGTGCCGGTGCGGCACGCGGCGCCGCGGCGGAGCGGGAGCTGGTACGTGTCCTGTTGCACCACCGCGCGCAGGCGGAGAACATCGCGGACTGGCGCATCGGGGAAGATGATTTTCATGATGTGTGGTACCGGGCTCTGTTCGTCGCACTCCGCAACTACGGCGCGTCGGCATCGATCGAGGCCGTGGCCGGCGAGCTGCCGCCGGAGGCCAACGCTGTCATGCAGGAGCTGTTGGAGGAACCGGGCGCGATTGTGGATGTAGAGCGTACGGTTGAGGGGAGCATCGCCGCCCTGCGCGTGCGGGCGATGGAGCAGGAGTTGGCGGAGATCGATCGCCTGCTGCCGCTGGCGGCGGACGACGCCAAAGATGAGCTGATCACGCGCAAGGCGCAGATACGGCGCGACATCCAGGGGCTGGGCGGTGTCGGGTTTCGGCATTACGGCAAGTCTCACTCATGACCACTTCGGAGGTTCGGTGCATCCAGATCTGATAGCGTTGCTGCAATTACAGAACGAAGACGCGGCCATCGCGTCAATGGAAGCCCGGCAACGGGATCTCGACGGACAGCTCGCGTCGCTGGATCGCGAGCATGCCGAGGTGACCCAGTCGCTCGAACAACTCCGCACCGGGGTGGCCGCTGAAGAACAGAAGCGGCATGACCTGACGCTCAAGGTGCAGGCGCACAAGGAACTGCAGGCGCGCAATCTCGCCACGCTCGAGTTGGTGAAGAAGGCCAAGGAGGCCACGGCGGCCATGGCGCAGATTGACCTTGTGCAGCGGGCGCTGGCGCAGGAGGAGAACGACATCCAGAGCCTGAGCGCGCGCATCCGCGAGCTCCAGCAGAGCATCGAGCGGCAGCAGGCGGAAGTGGCCGACACGGAGCAGCGACAGGAGGCGGCACGTGCCGAGATCGCCGGCAAGCGGGCGGCCATCGACGAGGAGTTGCAGCAGGCGCGCGCCACGCGCGAAGTGAGCGCAGAGCGCGTGTCGCGGGCCGTGCTCATCAAGTACGAGCGGATTCGCGGACGCAGCGGCTCGAGCGCACTCTATCCGCTGCGCGGCTCGGCGTGTGGCCGGTGCAACACGGCCATCCCCCTTCAGCGGCGGAATGTCATTGCGGCGGGCCGCTCCGTTGAGGTGTGCGAAGGCTGCGGCGCGCTGCTCTACGCGGCAAGCTGATGCTTGTTCGCGCCGTGTGGCGCCCGTAGCTTGTACGCTGTGACTGCTCCGCCCGCCCGTGCTCGGCCCCGTCCCCGGTGGGTCTTCCCGGACGTGTGCGACCCTGCCGCCATTCAGCTGCTGGCCGCCGAGCTGCATCTGCCTGTGGCAATCTGCCGCCTCCTCTGTCAACGAGGGTATGCGACGCCGGCGCGGGCGACGCGATACCTGCGGCCGCGCTTGGAGCAACTTCATGATCCGCAGCTGATGCTCGATCTCGATGCCGCCGTGGCCCGCTTGGTGGCCGCGATCCGTGCGGGCGAGCTGATCATGGTGCATGGCGACTACGATGTGGACGGCATCTGCTCGACGACCCTCCTCGTGCGGGCCCTGCGCGGGTCGGGGGCGCGTGTGCTCCCGTTCATTCCGCACCGCGTGACGGACGGCTACGACCTGAGTCTGGCCGGCGTGCGGGCGGCCCAGCAGGCCGGCGCCGCGGTCCTGCTCACGTGCGACTGCGGCACGAACGCGGTGGAACCGGTGCAGGCAGCATGCGCGGCTGGCATCGATGTCATCATTTCCGATCATCATTTGCCCAGCGGTCCGTTGCCCCGGTGTGTCGCGATCCTGAACCCCAAGCGGCCGGGGTGCGGCTACCCGGATAAGGACCTCGCGGCCGTGGGCGTGGCGTTCAAGCTCGCGGTGGCACTCGCTCGCGCGCTCGGCCAGGCGGAGGAGTCGGTGTACGAGTTACTCGATCTCGTGGCGCTGGCGACCATCGCCGACGTCGTGCCGCTTCGCGGAGAGAACCGCGTGCTGGCGCGATACGGGCTGCGCCGCCTGATGCAGAGCAGTAACGCCGGGCTCCGCGCCCTCATCCGGTCCGCAGGGCTGGATGGAAAGCGGCTCACCGCGGGGCGCATCGGCTTCATTCTCGCGCCGCGCCTCAACGCGGCGGGGCGGCTCGCCCATGCCTTGCGCGGGGTGGAGCTCCTGACGACGGACAATGAGCACGAAGCGAACGCCATCGCGCGCGAGCTGGAGGAATTGAATCTGCGGCGGCAGGCGCTGGACCGCGACACGCTCGCGCGTGCCCGACAGATGCTTCACGGCATCGACCTGGACGAAACGTACGGGATCATGCTGGCGGAGGAGGGGTGGCATCCTGGGGTGATCGGCATCGTCGCCTCGCGACTGGTGGAGGAGGTGTGTCGGCCCGTCGTACTGGTGGCGATGCAGGGCGCGGACGGGAAGGGGTCCGGTCGGTCCATTCCTGCGTTCGATCTCCACGCGGCGCTGGATGGGTGTCGTGATCTTCTGGTGCGCTTTGGCGGCCATCGCTCCGCCGCCGGTGTGACGGTACGCGCCGAGCGACTGGCAGAGTTCGGTGCGCGCTTCAACGCGATCGCCCGGGCCCGGCTCGCGCCCGAGGACCTCGTGCCCGAGCTGCGCGTGGACCTCGATGTGCCGCTGGCCGACGCATCGCGGGATTTCGAGGCGCTGCTGCGTCACTTCGAGCCGTTCGGCGCCGGCAATGCCAGCCCGGTGCTCGTCGCGCGCGATGTGCGGCTCGCCGCCCCGGCCCGCCAGGTGGGGCGTGGACACCTCAAGCTCCGTCTTGCATCGGACGGCGCGGAGCTGGAGGCTGTTGGCTGGGGCATGGGCCCGCTGGCGGCCGAGCTCGGTGAAGCGACCGCGCTCGATGTGGCCTTCCGTCTCGAACGCGATGAATGGAACGGCGAGTCGCGGTTGCAGGCGAAGCTCGCGGACATCCGTCTGCACTAGACCGGCGCATGCGCATCGTGGGTGGCCGCTGGGGAGGGCGCGTCATCGCGGCGCCTTGTGACTCCCGGGTGCGCCCCACCGCCGACCGTGTCCGCGAAGCATGGATGAGCATCGTGCAGCGCGACCTCCCCGATGCGCGCGTGCTGGACCTCTGCGCCGGCTCGGGCGCGCTAGGCTTCGAGGCCCTCTCGCGTGGTGCCGCGAGCGCCGACTTCGTGGATGTGAGCGCGCAGAGCCTGAACGCACTGCGGAAGAATGCCCGGACGCTGGACGCAGGCGACCGCGCAGCGATTCATCGTGGCGACGCACTCCGCTTCATTGAAAAACTCGAACCCCACGCATACGATGTGGCGTTTGCCGATCCACCGTACACGCTCGACATGGCCGCGCGTGTTGCACGCCGCTGGCTGGAAGTGCCCTTCGCCACGATACTCGGTATCGAGCACTCGGCACGCGAGGTTCTGCCGCAGGGCCAGGATGTTCGACGCTACGGCGATACGGCGATCACGATGTATGAGTGTCGGGAGTAGGGAGTAGGGGGTAGGGTGGAGGGAACGGCGGAAGCAATGCCGTCATTCCGAGGGAGCGCAGCGACCGAGGAACCTCTGCGCGCCCACCCGACACCCGACTCCCGATGCCCGTTCCTCACAACCCATAACTCACGACCCGTGCCCTCTTCCCGCATTGCCATCTACGCCGGCAGCTTCGACCCCATCACGCGCGGGCATGAGGATCTCATCCGGCGCAGCCTCTCGTTCGTGGATCGCCTCGTGGTGGCGGTGGCGACCAACGTGGCCAAGCAGCCGCTGTTCAGCGTTGAGGAGCGGATGGAATTCATTCGTGCCGCGGTTGGGGACGACTGCCGCATTGAGGTCCGGCAGTTCCATGGACTGCTGGTGGAGCTGGCGCGCGAGGTGGGGGCGACGATCTCGCTGCGGGGGCTCCGCGCCGTCAGCGACTTTGAGTATGAGTACCAGATGGCCCTCATGAACCGGCACCTGAATGAGCAGCTGGAAACCCTGTTCATGGTGCCGAGCATCGACCTCACCTATGTGAGCTCGAGTCTGGTGCGTGAGATCGCGCAGTTCGGCGGCCGGACCGCCGACCTGGTGAATCCGGTGGTCGAGCAGGCGTTGCGGCGGCGGTTCGGCGGATGAGCTTCACGGACACCCTGCGCGAGCGGGCCGCGGCCGTGCGCAAGCGCATCATCTTTCCAGAAAGCAGCGATGAGCGGGTGCTCAAAGCCGTCGAGATCCTCGCGCGCACCGACATCGTGCAACCGGTGCTGGTGCTCGATCGGGCGGGCAGCGGCCGTGGAGCGCGTCCATCGGCGGTTGAGGTGGTCGATCCGGTGACCGATTCGCGCCGCCCGGCGGTTGAGGCGTTGCTCGCCGCGCGGGCGCGGAGCAAGGGACCGCAAGCGGTGCCGGCGGCGAGCACGCTGGATCCGCTCCTGTTCGCTGATGCCCTGGTGGCGCTGGACGAGGTGGATGGCTGTGTGGCGGGCGCCGTGCGCACTACGGCGGACGTGCTGCGGGCCGCGCTCGGGTGTGTGGGGCTCGCGGCCGGTAGCCGCACACTGTCGGGTGCATTTTACATGGTGGTGCCGCCTTTTCGCGGCAGCGCCGCGGAGGTGCTGACCTTCGCCGACTGCGCGGTGGTGCCGCTGCCCGCTGCATCCCAACTGGCGGACATTGCTATTGCATCCGCGCGGGATCGGGCGCATATCGTTGGAGACGAGCCGCGGGTGGCGTTGCTGTCGTTCAGCACTCTGGGAAGCGGCAGCGGGCCGCGGGTGGATGTCGTGCGCGAGGCAGTGGCGCTGATCCGGGCGCGAGCGCCGGGGCTGGCGGTGGATGGAGAATTGCAGGGGGACGCAGCACTTGTTCCCGCCGTCGGGGCGCGCAAGGCGCCGGGCAGTGTGGTCGCCGGCAGCGCCAACGTACTCGTCTTTCCGTCCTTGGACGCGGGGAACATCGCGTACAAGCTGGTCCAGCGCCTCACCCAGGCCGAGGCGATCGGGCCGATCGTGCAGGGACTGGCGAAGCCGTGCAATGACTTGTCACGCGGCGCGTCGGTGGATGACATTATCAATGTCGCGGCCATCGCGGCGCTGCAGGCGACCGGAATGGTGTGCATAGATGCGTGTGGATTCCCCGGGGAGAACGACTCATGAGCTTCACGATCGAGAAGCAGGGAGACATCGTCGTAGTGGACGTCGAAGGGCAGCTGATCGTCGGGAATCGGCAGGAGCTGAAGCAGAAGGTGCTCGACGAGCTCGACCGTGGTGGGAAGAAATTCCTGATCGACTTCAGCCAGACCGGCTACATCGACAGCTCCGGCCTTGGGGTGCTGGTCTCGCTCTCCAAGAAGATCCGCGAACAGGGTGGGGAGTTGCGCCTCGCCAACCTGAACGATGACCTGAAGACGCTCTTCGAGCTGACCAAGCTCGATACGCTCTTCCAGATCGCGGATACCCGGGACCGCGCGCTGGAGAGTTTTTGAGCCGGCGCGTACCACCGGACCAACATGGAGAGCAACGGGCCGATGCCGGGCGCTGACCGCCATCCACCCGTGCCCGGGCCACATCAGACTCGTGCGGCCGTTGAGCTGGAGATGCCGAGTGATGTCCGCTGCATCGATGCCGTGGTGGACCTGGTCATGCGACAATGCCAGGCGCTGCGGTATCCCCCGCGCGCCTGCGCGCTCAACGTGCGGGTGGCGCTCACGGAGGCGCTCTCGAACGCGATACTGCGCGGGAACGATGAGAACCCGGAGAAGCGCGTGTGCGTGCGTACCGAAGTCACCCCTGAGCGACTTGTGGTGGAAGTCGTGGATGAAGGGGCGGGCTTCGATATCTGCGAGTGCCTCGTGGACCCCACGCGCCCGGAAAACATCTACCGCGAAGAAGGCCGCGGGCTCTTCCTCATGGCGGCGCTGATGGACCGCGTCGAGCGGTACACGGATCACGGGAACGTGGTCCGCATGACGCTCAGGCGCCATGACTGATCTCACCGGAGTCCTCGCGGCCTTCGTGCAGGCCACGGGATGCCGGGCGGCGGTGTGGGAGGGGGACGACGGGCGCGGGACTCAGCGGATTGCCGTCGCGCCCAGCGACGCGCCAAGCACACCACCGCCGCTCGAGCGGAGCGAGCCATACCACACTGCCTCGCCCGAGGGCAATATGCTCGTCGCGCCGATTCCCGGTTCGCGGCGGGCATGGCTCGTACTCGGCCCCGGTTCGGATGGGCAGCGTGACCTGGACCGGTACATCCGGTTCCTGCTTCCAGTGGTCTCGCAGTACCTGCAATCGGCCATCGAGGTGGAGCACGCCGCCAACGAGTTGGCAGAGCGGTACGAGGAGATCAACCTGCTGTACACGATCACGGAGATTCTCGGGCGGACGGTGTCGCTGGAAGAGGCCGCGGCCACGATCCTGCGCGAGATCTCCGAAACCGTGGGCGCGCATCGCGGTACGATCCTGGAGCACGATCGCGTAACGGACACCCTCCAGGCCGTCGCGGCGCTCGGTGTCCCCGTGCTCGACGTCCCCCCCATTGCGCTGGACGATCCATGCAGCATCTCGGCGCGCGTCTTTCGCGAGCAACGATCAGTCATTGTGGAAGACGAATCGGACCAATGCGAGTCGGAGGCGCTCTACCGGCGGGGACCGATGCTGTCGGTGCCCATCATGTGGACGGCGCCCAACGGAGGCCCGCTCCCGCTGGGTGTCGTGAATCTCTCCGATCGCCGGTCGGGGCAGGCGTTTACGGCTGGTGACCAGAAGCTGATCGCCGCCATCGCCACGCAGATTGGCACGGCCATCCAGAACGCGCGCCTCGTCCGCGCGTCGCTCAGCCAGCAGCGGCTCGTGCAGGAGCTCGCGCTCGCGCACGACCTGCAGATGAAGCTCCTGCCGCGCACCGAGCTGGCGGCGCCGTCGGCGCACGTGGCAGCGCGCGTGGTGCCGACGGAAAGTGTGGGCGGCGATTTCTATAACCTGTTTCGTCTTGGCGGCGGCCGCACCGGCGTGATGATCGGCGACGTGTCGAGCCACGGCTACCGTGCCGCGCTCATCATGGCGCTCGCCATGAGCGCCTCTGCCATCCACGCGCAGTCGTCGAACGATCCGGGCGAGATGCTCGCCGCGCTCTTCGCCACACTCCGGGAGGAGCTGATCTCCACGGAGATGTTCATCTCCGCCTTCTACGGAGTCATCGACCGGGACGCGGGCACGCTGCGCTATGCGAACGCCGGCCATCCGCACGCCTTTCGCGTGACAGGCAGTGGGATCGTGGAACGACTGCCGGCCACCGATCCGCCGCTCGGCATGGTCGAGATGCTGCCGGCGGCTGTCACCGCCCCCTGGAACCGGGGAAAGGATCTGCTGGTGCTCTTTACCGACGGGGTGAGCGATGCGCGCAACCGGTTCGGGATGCGGTTTGGCGAGCAGCCTGTGCTGGATCTCGTGCGCCGCTACCGCACCGAATCTCCTCTCGCCATCCTGCAACGCGTCTTCGCCCAGCTGTCGGACTATACCGGGGAAACGGTGCAGCCCGACGACCAGGCCATGGTCGTGGTCCGAAGTTGACGCTCCGGCTTGAACGCGCATGACGGAACGCCATGCGAGCCATCCGCCCGTTCGGCGACAGCTGGGGCAGCACTTTCTGAACGATCCCCGTATTCTCGCGCGCATCGCCGATGCGGCCCGGCTCACGGGGAACGAGACCGTGGTGGAGATCGGGGCGGGGCGGGGATCACTCACGGCGGCGCTGCAGGAGCGCGCCGGGCGCGTGGTTGCCATCGAGCTCGATCGGGCGCTGGCCACCCTGCTGAGAGAGCGGTTCGGGAACAACGCCCGCGTGAGCATCCTGCAAGCCGATGTGCTGGACGTCGCGCTGGGAGAGGTTGCCGGCGGGCCGTTCACCCTGGTGGGGAACGTGCCGTACTATATCACCACGCCGATCCTCTTCCGTGCGCTCGAGCCGCCGCAGCCCAGGTGCGCGGTGTTTCTCGTACAGCGGGAAGTTGCGGAGCGAATGACGGCACTGCCTGGGACACGGACGTATGGCGCGCTCTCGGTGAACCTTCAGGCGCTCGCTACCACCGAGCTGCTGTTCCCCGTACGCGCCGCGGCGTTTCAGCCGCCCCCAGCCGTCGACTCGGCCGTGGTGCGGGTGACGCCGCGCATGGAGACGGTCATCGCGCCATCGGACGCGGCGCGCTATCGCCGGCTCGTGCAGGACAGCTTCGCCCTGCGCCGCAAGCAGATGCGACGCGTGGCGCGCACGATCTTCGGGCTTGATGCGGCCACCGCCGATGTCCTGCTCCACGCGAGCGGCATCGCGCCCCTGGCGCGGCCGGAGACGCTCACCCCGGGGCAATTCGCGGCGCTTCTGCACGCCGCGCCGCACGGCCCCGGGAAGGAAGCGTAACGGCGAGACACGCTATTCCCGGCTGTTGCTCAATGCGAACGAGAGCCCCTCGAGCTCGAGCGCCATGTTGACGGTGCGCAAGGTGACCGAGTCGGGCACGTGCAGTTGGAGTGGTGCGAAGTTCATGATGCCGCGGATCCCTGCGCGGATGACGCGATCCGCCACGTGTTGCGCCCCTTCGGCGGGCACCGCGATGACGGCGATGTCCGCTCGCTCGCGTGCCCCCACCCGATCCAGCTCATCGATGCTCTGGATCACGAAGCCATCGATAGTGCGGCCGATCTTGGCGGGATCCGCGTCCAGCACGGCCGCAACGCGGAAGCCTCGCTGGCGGAACCCTTGATACTGCGCGAGCGCGGCGCCGATCTTCCCCGCGCCAATGATGATGACCCGCCACTCGCGCTGGAGGCCGAGTATCTCGCGAAGGCGCCGTGCCAGCTGCGGGACCGAATAGCCAAGGCCGCGCTTGCCGAAGGAACCGAAGCAGGAGAGGTCCTTCCGCACCTGCGCGGAGGTGGTGCCACCGCGTGCGGCCAGCTCGTCGCTGGAGATGGTGGTGAGGCCGCGCGCTTCGAACTCTTCCAGAAAGCGAAGGTAGAGGGAGAGACGGCGAACAGTGGAATCAGCGATGTGTTTCACGGATGGGGCCAGCTTGTGAATTGATTCACAAGTTACCGCCTCGCTCCGCGCATTGCTAGCGGAACGTTCCCCGGAGCGCCCCGGCCGGTTATCTTCGGACACCATGACCTTGCACGTCACGTCGGAGATCGGTCGGCTGCATGCCGTGCTCGTCCATACCCCCGGGCCGGAGCTCCTCGCCGTCACGCCGGAAACGCGCGAGGACTATCTGTACGATGACATCATCGATGTCGATCTGGCACAGCGCGAGCACCGCCATTTCGTCGCCATCCTCGAGCGCTTCGCCCAGGTGTACTTCGTCCGCGATCTGCTGGCCGATGTGCTGCAATCGGAGGACGCCCGGGACCTGTTGATCCGCGAGATGATGGATATCGTGCCGTCCAGTCCGCTGGCGCGCGAATTCACGGAGCGCAAGCCACGCGAGCTCGCGCGCATGCTGATCGACGGGGTGGAAGAAGAGCCCGGCCCGCTCGCCAGGGCGCTCAACGAGACCGGCTATGTTCTGCCGCCACTCCCCAACCTGCTGTTCACGCGCGATAGCGCCATGGTCATGGGCACTCACGCGATGATCGGGTCCATGCGCTACGGCATCCGATGGTCCGAGGAGCTCATCATGCGCGCGCTGTTCCGGCATCATCCTATGCTGCAGAACAGCGGCATTCTGTACGATGGCGCCGCCGAACGGCGCCACAACTACACGCTCGAAGGGGGCGATATCCACCCGCTGCGCGCCGACACGGTCATGATCGGCTTCAGTGAGCGGACGAGCCCGTCGGCCATTGACACACTGCTCGCACTCCTCTTCGACCGGACGCAGATCACCGACGCGATTGTGGTGGTGATGCCCAAGGAGCATACGGCGATCCACCTGGACATGATCTTCACGCAGCTCGACCGCGACCTCTGCGCCATCTATCCGCCGCACTTCGTCGGCGCCGAACGGCTGGCCATCCTGTCCCGTCGCAAGGGGCATCAGCACATGAGCGAGATGCCCAACATCTTCGCGGCGCTGCAGGCGGCGGGTCTGCCGATGGAACCGGTGTTCTGCGGCGGCGAGCGACGCATTGTCCAGGACCGGGAGCAGTGGGCATCGGGGTGCAACTTCTTCGCGGCCCGACCGGGTGTCGTGCTCTCGTATGCTCGCAACGAGGCCACCCTCTGCGAGCTGGAGAAGATGGGTTTCCGGCTCATCCCCGGCGTGGCCTTCCTGACCGGTGAGGCGCGGGTACGGGACGGCGAGCGGGCGGTCATCACCTTCGAGGGGAGCGAGCTGGTGCGGGGCGGGGGAGGACCGCGCTGCATGTCGCTGCCACTCATCCGCGACGATCCGTGGTCGTGACGCCGCGGCCGGATGCACCGGAGCCGGATCGCCCGGTGAGCGTTGACGCCCTGCATGCGCTGTCGTATGTGGTGGTGGACGTGGAGACGACGGGGATGCGGCCCTTTGCCGGCGACCGCATCACGGAGTTCGCGGCGGTCGTGGTGCGCAATGGCGTCATCGCCGAGCGATACGAAACGCTCGTGAATCCCGGGCGGCCCATCCCTCCGTTCATCAGTGCGCTCACACACATCACCTGGAGCATGGTGCGCACGGCTCCCACCTTCGGCGACATCTGCGCCGATGTGATGCGGATCATGCGCGGACACGTGTTCGTCGCGCACAACGTGGCGTTCGACTGGCGCTTCGTGAGCGCGGAAGTGGCCCGGGCCACGGGGGAGCAACTGGATGCGCGTCAACTCTGTACCGTCCGGCTCGCCCGGCGCGTGCTCCCGTCGCTTCCCAGCCGGCGGCTCGATGCGCTAGCGCGCCATTACAGCATTGCTATTCCGGGGCGTCACCGCGCCGGCGGCGACGCACTGGCCACCGCGGCTATCCTGCTGCGGTTGCTCGATGCGGCACGCGAGCGCGACTGTCGCTGCTGGGGCGATCTCCAGCAGTTGCTGCGCACGCGCCGTCCTCGCCGGAGGGTGACCGGGCTTCCCCAGCCCTTCACGCCGGAGCGGGGCATATGAGCGCCCCGCAGCCGCTCATCCAGACCCGAACCATCGGACCGTGGACGGTCCACGCCATTCAGGCGGGGGGGCAGAAGCTCGACGGCGGCGCGATGTTCGGCGTGGTGCCCAAGCCGCTGTGGACGCGGCGCATCCCGGCGGATGAGCGCAACCGGATTCCATTGGGGATGCGCTGTCTCCTGATCGAGCACGATGTGGGGCTGATCCTCATCGACACCGGTGCCGGGAACAAGGAGAGCGAGAAGTTCTACGACATCTACGGCGTGGAGAACCAGGCCGAGGATGGACGCACGGCTCTCGAAGCCGGTGTGCGTGCGGCCGGCCACCGTCCCGAGGACGTCGCGCTCGTGATCAACTCGCACCTGCACTTCGATCACGGCGGGGGCAACACGTATCGCGATGTCGGCGGCACCGTGCAGCTTGCCTTTCCGAACGCGCGCTACGTGGTGCAACGCGGCGAATACCACTTCGCGACGCACACGAACGAGCGGACGGCGGCCAGCTACTTCGCGCACAACTTCGTCCCGGTCTATGAGGCCGGGCGCTACGATCTGGTGGAGGGGGAACAGGAGATCGTGCCGGGAATTCGCGTGGTGCCGACTCCCGGACACGTTCCCCACCATCAGGGGATACTCATCGAGGGTGGCGGGGAACGTGCCTTCTACCTGGCCGACCTGGTGCCGACCGCCGCGCACCTGCCGCTCCCCTGGATCATGGGCTACGACCTGGAGCCGCTCGTGACGCTCGAGACGAAGCGCCGCATCCTGGAGCGGGCGCTGAAGGAAGAGTGGCTGGTGATCTTCGAGCACGACGCCACCACGCCATGGGGACGCGTGGCGCACAATGGCAAGGCGTACGGTTTGGCGGGGGCCGAGTGAAAGGAGAGAGGAGACAGGAGAAGAGTTGTGGGTCGTGGGTTCTGGGCTGTGGGACCGGCCTCCCCTAGGGGCCGCTCAACTCATCACCCAGAACCCACTACCTGACTTTCTCCGTTGACTTCCCCTCCGGTCCGTCTAAATTGCATCAGCGACAACATATCAAGTAGGGCGGCGTGTGCCCTCACCCTCCGGCTCGGCGGCTATCCGCCGACGATGCTGTAGGAGTTCACCGATTCGAATACCCGGCCGTCGTGTGGCCGAGTATTGGTGCATCGCGAGCTCCTGGTCGTTAGGTGTTCGCGATTTTTGTTTCTCCAACTCCGAGGAGTGTTGCCCATTCAGGACAGTACCAAGCGCGTGCGCGTGAACCGGCAAATCCGCATCAGCCCGCTGCGTGTGATCGCGCCAGACGGCAGTCAGATGGGAATTCTGGATCTGGATTCCGCGCTCGCCGCGGCCGAGACGCAGGGGTTGGACCTGGTCGAGGTGGCGCCGATGGCACGGCCGCCGGTGGTCCGGATCATGGACTACGGCAAGTTCAAGTTCGACCAGGCCAAGCTCGCGCGCCAGGCCAAGAAGAAGCAGCATGTCATTCACCTCAAAGAGGTGAAGTACAGACCGGGGATCGATGATCACGACTTCGAGACAAAGACCCGACACGCCCGGCGCTTCCTCGCAGATGGAAACAAGGTGAAGGTGACGATGATGTTCCGCGGCCGTCAGGTCGCGCATCCCGAGCTCGGAAAGGACGTACTGGACCGGGTCTCGGGCGAGCTGGCCGACGTCGGGAAGGTGGAGACGGATCCCAAGCTCGAAGGCAAGAACATGACGATGATTCTCGCGCCACGATAGGCGCAGGAGTTCGAGCGTGCCAAAAATGAAAACTCACAGGGGAGCGGCCAAGCGCTTCACGGTAACCGCCTCGGGCAAGGTGAGGCGCAGCCGGGCCTATAAGAGCCACATCCTCACCAAGAAGAGCCCCAAGCGGAAGCGGCGGCTGCGCCAGGAAACGCTTGTGCAGACCACTGGCGATGCCAAGCGCATCAGGCGCCTCATTCAGGCGTAAGGAGAATCCATGCCTCGCGTGAAATCGAATGTTGCGCGACTGAAGCGCAAGAAGGGGATCATGACGGCGGCCCGCGGCGCCTACGGCGCCCGCAGCAAGCTCTGGAAGGCCGCCAAGGAAAATGTCGAGCGTGGATGGGCCTATGCCTACCGCGATCGGAAGGCCAAGAAGCGTGATTTCCGGCGCCTCTGGATCATCCGCATCAACGCCGCCGCACGGCAGAACGACCTCAGCTACAGCGTGTTCATGAACGGTCTGAAGCAGGCCGGCATCGAGGTGGATCGGAAGATCCTCGCGGACCTGGCCGTGCGCGATCCGGCGGCGTTCGCGGCACTCGCGGACAAGGCCCGCACGGCAGTGAGCGCGGCCTGACGCGCGGCCCGCTCGCGGTGCGTCGCCTCCGCGCCGCGCGACCGGTTCTGGCGACACGGCGGCCGGCGGCGTAGGGGCATCAGCTTCCCCGCGGTGATCACCCGCCGCCAGTTCCGGCCGCCGTTCGCCTTCCACCGCATGACCATTTTACTCCACAGTTTTCTTCCGCAGCTCTCGGCGCTCGAGCAGGAGGCCCGGGAGCGCATTGCGCGCGCCGCATCGATCCCGGAGCTGGGGGAGGTGCGCACAGCGCTCGTGGGGCGCAAGAACGGGCAGCTCACGGCGCTCATGCGCCAGCTGCCGATGCTTGCCCCCGACGATCGCCGTGTGGCGGGCGCCGACCTCAATCGCCTGAAGCAGGCGCTGGAGGCCGAGCTCGCCGAGCGGGAGCGTGCGCTCTCCTCCGCCGCGCCTGAGGAACCGACACTCGACCTCACCATGCCCGCGCGCCGCGGGTGGCGCGGCGCCAGGCATCCGGTGACGCTCGTGATCGATGAGATCGAGTCCATCTTCCGTGAGCTGGGCTTCACCGTGGCCACCGGACCTGAGGCGGAGCTCGAGTGGTACAACTTCGGGGCGCTGAACTTTCCCACCGATCATCCCGCCCAGGACATGCACGACACGTTGTACCTGGGTGCGGGTGCGCTCCTCCGGACGCATACGTCGCCGGTGCAGGTCCGCACGCTGCAGAGCTACCCACCGCCCGTGCGCGTACTGGTGCCGGGGAACGTGTACCGGCGGGACTTCTTCGATGCCTCGCACGCGCCGATGTTCGCGCAGGTCGAGGGCCTGGCCGTGGACGAGGACGTGAGCTTCGTGGACCTCAAGGCCACGCTCACGCGCTTCGCGCAACGCTTCTTCGGCCAGACGCGTACGCGTTTTCGGCCGAGCTTCTTCCCGTTCACCGAGCCGTCTGCTGAAATGGACGTCGCGTGCGTGCTGTGCAGCGGCGCGGGCTGCCCGAGCTGCAAGGGCACCGGGTGGATGGAGATTCTTGGCGCAGGCATGGTGCACCCCGTGGTGCTCGAAGCGTCGGGGGTGAACAGCGAGCGGTATACCGGGTGGGCGTTCGGCATGGGACCAGCCCGCATCGCCATGTTGCGCTATGGCATTCCGGACATCCGTCTTCTCTACGACTCCGACGTGGAATTCCTTGAACAATTCGCCCGATGAACGCCTCGTACAACTGGCTGCGGGCGCTCGTTCCGTTCCATTTGTCGCCGCAACAGCTTCGCGATCTGCTCACGGCGCACTGCGCGACGGTGGATGAGCTGGTGCCATTGCGGCATGACCTGCGGGATGTGGTCGTGGGGCTGGTCGTGGAGGCGGCCCGCCACCCCAACTCGGATCATCTCTGGGTTACCAAGGTCGACGCGGGAACTGGCGAGTTACTCGACGTTGTGTGTGGGGCCCCGAACGTACGGGCAGGTGTGAAGTATCCCTTCGCGCCGGCCGGGGCCACGCTCCCCGGTGGGCTCACGCTCACCAAGCGCACCATTCGGGGGGCGGTGTCGAATGGCATGCTGTGCTCGGCGCGTGAGCTGGCGTTGGGCGAGGATCACGAGGGTATTCTGGAGCTCAGCACGCAGGCGCCTCCCGGCACGCCGTTGCTGGAGGCGATGCCGCTCGGCGACACGCGGCTGGTCATCGATGTAACGCCCAATCGTCCGGATCTGCTCTCGCACCTGGGACTGGCCCGAGAAATCGCGGCGGCCAACGAGACGGGGTTCGGGCTGCCCGATATTCCGGGCGCGGGCGCTGCCGAGCTGCCGCAGCCGATCTGGGCACAGAGCGAGGCGCAGGCGGACGGGGTGCGCGTCGCGCTCACGGACGTGGCCGGCTGTCCGCGGTACATGGGCGTCGTCATTCGAGGCGTGAGCGTGGGTGCAAGCCCGGATTGGGTGGTGGAACGGCTTCTGGCGGTCGGAAGCCGGCCCATCAACAACGTCGTGGACGCCACCAATTATCTGCTGCACGAGATCGGTCAGCCAATGCACGCCTTCGATCTCGGGCGGCTCGCGGGGCCGGAAGTGCGAATCCGCCGCGCCGAGCGCGGCGAGACGATCACCACGCTGGACGGCGTTGTGCGGTCGCTGGATCCGTCCATGACCGTTATTGCCGATGCGGCACACGCGCAAGCGGTGGCCGGGGTGATGGGCGGGCGGGAGAGTGAGGTCAGTGAGGGCACAACCGACCTCTTTCTGGAAGTCGCATGCTTTGCACCCGGCGCGGTACGCCGCACGCGGCGCCGGCTGGGGCTGTCGACCGATGCAAGCTTCCGCTTTGAGCGCGGCACCGACATCCACGCATTGCCGGAGGCGCTCGAGCGGGCGGTGCAGCTCATTGTGGCGGTGGCGGGCGGGCGCGTGGATGACGCGCCGGTGGACATCGGGCCCCGGCCGCCCAAGCGGACGGTCGTCCCGCTGCGCATCGCGCGGGTTGCGCAGGTACTGGGCGAGCTTATTCCCACGGTGGAAGTATCCAGGCGGCTGGGGTCCGTCGGATTCGATACTGTGGCACCGGATGGGGACTTGCTTGCCGTGACGGTGCCGGGGTGGCGTCCCGATGTCACCATGGAGGCTGACCTCATTGAGGAGGTCGCCCGGCTGGAGGGCTACGACTACTTCCCCAACGAGTTGCGCCCCTACCGCCCAGGGACGGTTCCCGATTCCCCGGATGCCGTGCTGTCGGACCGCATGCGCTCCGCGCTTGTGACCGAGGGCCTGTTGGAGGCCCGGCCGATGCCGTTCGTGCGTGGTGGCGATGCGGGGTACGTGCGCGTGTCCAATCCGCTGGCGGAGAACGAGGCATACCTCCGGCGGGACCTGCTCGAAACGCTGGCGCGGCGGACGGAATACAACTTCGCACGCCGGCAGCGGGACGTGCGGCTGTTCGAGATCGGCGCCGCGTTCGCGCCGTCCGCCGGAGCGGTGCCGCATGAGGAGCTGCGGGTGGCAGCGGTGATTACGGGTCATCGCCGGCCCCCGCACTTCACGGAGCCGCATCCTCCCGACTTCGATGCGTGGGACGCGAAGGGGCTGGCGGAGATGATGGCCACCACCGCGGATCCTCTAGCGGTGTTGCAGCCGGGGGGCGGCGAGATCCTCTGGGACATCGTCGTGCGGGACGTGGTGCGGGGCGGCGTTCGCCGGCTGCATCTCGATGCCCCGGTCTGGGCGGCGCCGGTATTCGGCGTCGAGCTCACGCTCTCGATCGTCAGCGCGGGGGTGATCGCCAAGGCGGGGCGGACGGCATACCGCTCGGGCCAGGCCGACGTGGTGGCGCCGAGCGCGCCCATGCGCTATCGTCCGCTGCCAGCCATGCCGCCGGCGGAGATCGACCTGGCGCTGCTCGTGCCGAACGAGGTGCCCGCCGCCAGGGTGGAGCAGTTGATCCGGCGCACCGGCGGCGCGTTGCTGGATCGCGTGGTCGTGTTCGACGAGTATCGAGGTGAGGGGGTGCCCGAGGGGTTCCGCAGCCTCGCCTGGCGGCTCACCTTCCGGCATCCCGAGCGCACACTGCGCGACAAGGAGATTGCAGGACGGCGGCAGAAGCTTCTACGCACGCTCGAGGGGGAGCTCGGTGTCCGACAGCGAACATCCTGAGAAGCTGGCCTTTCGTGAGCTCGAACAGCTCATCCGCGCGCTCGGCGACGAGATGGCCGCGTGGCGCCGCCGCGCCCACGAAGCCGAGTCGCGGGTGCGTGCCGCCACGCCGGCGGCCGGCGCCCCGGCTGTAGCGCCGGAGCGGGGGCCCGATCGCCGAGCCGCTGACGCGCGGGTTGCCGCTCTCGAGTGCGAGAACGAGGAGCTGCGCACCAGGCTGGCCACCGCACGACAGCGTACCGAGCAGTTGCTGGAGCGCGTGCGATTCCTGCGGCAGCAACATGAGCTGGGGGCGGAGCGATGACCAAGCGAAATGCGGTCCGCGTCACGATCGTGGGCGAGGAATACACGATTCGGAGTGATACCTCGCCCGAGCACACGCGGGCCGTCGCCAACTACCTGGACCGGACCATCCGTGCTGTGATGGACAGCGGGGCGGTGGTGGAGTCCCACCGGGCGGCAATCCTCGCGGCGCTGCAGATTACCGATGAGCTGTTCGAAGCGAGAGGAGACAGCGCAGAGCTCGCGCGCGCAATCCGAACACTCTCGGCCGACGTGCGACGCATGCTGCCACCCGGGAAGCGAGAGGCCGGGGCGTGAGTAGTCGGTATTGAGTTGTGAGACGTGGGCGGTGAGGAGATGCGCGCGTGGGGCGGGGCGGTGGAACTCACAACGGACAGTGCCGATTCGTTGCTCTGCGTTGCCATTTCTTCCATCTCTGCCTAGTTTCCTGCCCATGGACGCTGTCGAACGCTAGGCTCAAGTATCTATTGCAGTTAGAGCCGGGCCGGACATAACCCTCCACGGATGTTCCGGTTGGGCGGCTGCGCAGCCCTGGCGTCGTCCGGCACAGCTCTACCCATCTGCGCGGCATGGACCGCGTTGGAGCATAGATCCCGATGACCCAAACCGCGATCATCGCCGCGCTGGGCGTAGCCGTCATCCTCGCCGCCGCGGCGTTTTTCATCCTCGGCCGTCGCGCGGGCGGCCTGGCGGTGCGGAGAGCGCACGCCGAGGCCAAGGCGACCGCGGAGGAGACCGCGAAGCGCATCCTGCAGCAGGCGCACCTCGAAGCGGAGACAGTCCAGAAAGCCGCCGTTGTGGCGGGCAAAGAAGAGGCGTTCAGGCTGCGGGAAGCATGGGAGACGGAGGTGTCGCAGCGGCGCCAGGAACTGGAGCATGCCGAGCGTCGTGTGGACGAGCGTGAGGCCAACCTCGATCGGAAGTTCGACGTGCTGGAGCAGCACGAAAAGGAGCTGAGCCGGCGCGCCAGTGAGCTGGGGCGCCGGGACAAGGCGCTGAACGAGCGGGGAGGTGCGCTCCAGGCGCTCATCGACGAGGAACGGCGGCGCCTGGAGCAGATGGCGGGCATCTCAGCGCAGGCGGCCCGCGAGGAGCTGATGAATCGGCTGGCGGATGAGGCGCAGGCCGAAGCGGGCAACCGCATCCGCGAGATCCGGGAGCAGGCGCGGCGCAACGGGGAGCGCGAGGCCCGCAAGATCGTCGCCCTGGCCGTGCAGCGCATTGCGGCCGAGCACTCGGCGGAAATCACCGTCTCATCGGTGGCGCTGCCCAACGACGAGATGAAGGGACGCATCATCGGCCGTGAGGGGCGGAATATCCGCGCCTTCGAGCTCGCGACTGGGGTGGACGTCGTGATCGATGACACGCCGGATACGGTGGTGGTGTCATGCTTCGAGCCGGTGCGGCGCGAGGTGGCGCGTCTCGCGCTGAGCAAGCTCGTGGCGGATGGACGCATCCATCCCGGCCGCATCGAAGAGGTGGTGAACCGGGCGCGCAAGGAGGTGGACGCCTCCATTCAGGAACTGGGGGAGCAGGCCGCCTACGAGCTGGGCGCGCATGGGCTGCACCCTGAGCTGGTGAAGCTGGTGGGGCGCATGCGCTATCGCACGAGCTACGGGCAGAACATCCTCGAGCATTCCATCGAGGTGGCGCACCTTGCCGGATGCATGGCGTACGAGCTTGGGCTCGACGCCGCTATGGCGAAGCGCGGAGCGCTCCTGCATGACGTGGGCAAGGTACTGACCCACGAGCACGAGGGCACGCACGTGCAGCTGGGCGTTGAGATGGCCACCAAGTATGGCGAGCACCCGCTGGTGGTGAACTGCATTGCGGCGCACCACGACGACGTGCCGCACGAAAGCGAGATCTCCGTGCTCGTGCAGGCGGCCGATGCCATTTCCGGCGCCCGCCCCGGGGCGCGGCGCGAAGCGTTCGAGACGTACGTGAAACGCCTCGAGGGATTGGAGCGTATCGCCGCGAGCTACTCCGGTGTGGAGAAGGTGTTCGCCATCCAGGCGGGGCGCGAGATTCGCGTGATCGTCGACCCGGATCATGTGGACGACGCCCGCATGGCGGCGCTGAGCGACGAGATCGCGCGGCGCATCGAGGGGGAGCTGCAGTACCCCGGGCAGATCAAGGTCGTGGTGATTCGCGAGCAACGGGCGGTGGACTTTGCCCGCTGAGCTCATCGACGGCGCGGCGATCGCCGAAGCGCTGCGCGCCGAGGTGGCCGAGGAGACGGCCGCACTCGTGGAGCGCGGCGTGCGCCCCGGACTGGCGGTCGTTCTGGTGGGGGAGGATCCGGCGAGCGCAGTGTATGTGCGCAACAAGGGGCGCGCCTGCGAACGCGCGGGGATGTATAGCGTGACGCGACGGCTCGCGGCCGACACATCGGAGGTACAGCTCCTGACCGAGGTGCGCGCGCTCAACGAGGACCCCGCCATCCACGGCATCCTCGTCCAGATGCCGCTTCCCCCGCACATCCGCGCGGACACCATCATCCGCGCGATCCGGCCGGACAAGGATGTCGACGGCTTTCATCCCGTGAACGTCGGCAAGATGCTCATCGGGCAGTCGGACGGCTTCATCCCCTGCACACCGGCCGGCGTGCAGGAACTGCTCGTGCGGAGCGGGGTGGAGACGCGTGGCGCGGAGTGCGTGATCGTGGGTCGCAGCAACATCGTCGGGAAGCCCATGATGGCGCTCATGGTGCAGCAGGGGCGGCATGCGAACGCCACCGTGACGGTCTGTCACAGCGGCACTCGGCATCTGAGCGCGCATACCTGCCGGGCCGATATTCTGATCGTGGCGACGGGGCGCGCAGAGATGATCACCGGCGAGATGATCCGCCCGGGCGCGACGGTGATCGACGTGGGAATCAACCGCGTGGAGGATGCCGCCTTGCCCAGAGGCTACCGGCTGGTAGGGGACGTGGAGTTCGTGAGCGCACGCGAGGTGGCATCGCGCATCACGCCCGTGCCTGGCGGGGTGGGACCGATGACCATCGCCATGCTGCTGAAGAACACGCTTCGCGCGGCGCAGCGCTCCCTTACCGCATGACACGTCGGCGCTCCACGCGCCCGGCGGGCGGCCGCCAGGCTCCGCAGGCCGAGCCGGACCTCTTTGCCGCGTCGGCCGGCACGAGCTCGCTGCACGGCGAAGGAGACGGCGGGTGGGTTACCGGCGGCGGACTCGCGTCCATTCCCGGCGCTTCGCCGGCATCCGCCGTATCGGTGGGGTCGCTTACGCGGATCGCGAAGGACGTGCTGGAGGGGGCGTTCACGCCGCTCTGGGTGCGGGGCGAGGTGAGCGACTTCAAGGCGCACCGGAATCGCCACTGGTATTTCTGTCTGCGCGATGAGTCTTCCCAGATCCGATGCGTCGTCTGGTCGCGCGACCAGCACGGCATTCCCGCCGCACCGGACGACGGGATGCAGCTGACCGTGCGTGGTCAGCTCACGATGTACACGGCACGCGGCGACGTGCAACTCAAGGTCACTGCCATGGAAGCGGCTGGTGACGGACTCTGGCGCAAAGCGCTGGAGGAGGCGCGAGTGCGCCTGGAGTGCGACGGGCTACTGGCGGACGAGCGCAAGCGCCCGCTTCCACCTTTCCCGCGCCGCGTGGGCGTGGTGACAAGTCCCTCGGGAGCGGCGCTGCACGACATCATCGCGGTGATTCGCCGCAGGTGCCCACTGGTGGAGATTGTGGTTGCTCCGGCCAGGGTGCAGGGCGACGGCGCTGCGGGCGAACTGGCTGCCGCCATCGGGCGCCTGAGCCGGTGGGGAGGCGCGGAGCTGGTCATCATCGGACGCGGCGGGGGGGCACGCGAGGATCTCTGGGCGTTCAACGACGAGCATCTGGCGCGCGCGGTGGCCGCGTGCGCGGTGCCTACCATCTCCGCGGTGGGGCACGAGGTGGACGTGACGCTCTGCGATCTGGTGGCGGACGTTCGTGCGGCCACCCCATCGGCGGCCGCGGAGACCGCCGTGCCGGTGCTGGATGACCTCCGGGCCGGGCTTGCCGCCGACGCGCTGGCGCTGCGCGACGGGATGGAGCGGCGCACCGCACGGGAACAGATGCGGCTGGCACAGGCGGCGCGTGCCCTGCAGCACGGCGCCACCCACGCCCTGGAACGCCATGCCGCCACGCTCTCGGCGCTTGGCGCCCGGATGCATGCGCTGAGTCCGCTCGCGGTGCTGGGGCGCGGGTACGCGGTGGCGCGCGACCCGGGCGGCGCGACGCTCCAGGGCGTGGCGAGCTTCTCACCGGGTCAGGCCTTTGATCTCGTCTTGCGCGACGGCACCGTTCGGGCGACTGTTGATCAGCTACACCGTACGGCCGGCTCCGACTCCGCCGGCGGCCCATCCTCCCGCTGAGCCTTCATGCCCTACGAAGCCGATCTCCGTCGTATTGAAGACATTGTCGCGGCGCTCGAGCACGACGATCTCGACCTGGACCAGGCACTCGCGCTCTTCAATGAAGGCGTACAGCGCCTCAAGTCCGCTGCCGCCACACTGGCCGAGGCGGAAGGGCAGGTGCGTGTCCTGACGGAAGACGAGGATGGCGGTTTTGCGCTCGCCAAGCTCACCGCCGGATAGCGCGGCCGCGGCGCTCGACGCTGGCGACCGGGCGGCCGTAGACGCGGCGCTGCACGTCGTCTGCGATCGATCGCTGCACGTCCTGCCACCCGGCGTCGCCGCGGCGGTGCGGTACAGTCTCCTCGGCCCGGGCAAGCGATTGCGTCCAATCCTGCTCCTCGCGGCCTATCGCGCGGCGGGCGGCAGCGGCAACGCCAGCGCGCTGGCGGCGTCGGTGGAGGTGGTGCATAGCTACTCGCTGGTGCATGATGATCTGCCGTGCATGGACGACGACGATTTGCGCCGAGGCCGTCCGACGACGCATCGCGTCTATGGCATTGCGCACGCGATGACGGCCGGCCTCGTCATGGTGCCGCTGGCCGTGCGCACGGCGATGGACGCCGCGCGCGGGCTCGGGTTGCCGGACGCCGCATGTGGCGCGATCGTTCGGAAGCTGATGCAGGCGTCCGGCGGCGGTGGAATGGTCGGCGGGCAGCTGCTCGATCTGGAAGGGGAGGGGCGCTTGCTTTCGCTTGCGGAGCTGGAGCGCATCCATCGCGCAAAGACGGGCTCGCTCATCGCCGCGGCCGTAGAGATAGGGGCGATGGCGGCCGACGCGAGCGACGATGTGGTCGGCGCCCTCGCTGAATACGGGAACGCCGTCGGACTGGCCTTCCAGGTGACGGATGACGTGTTGGATGCCACCGCCAGCAGCGACCAGCTTGGTAAGACGGCGGGGCGGGATGCAGTGCTCCGCAAGAGCACCTATCCGGCCCTGCTCGGTGTAGAAGGAGCGATGGCGCGTGCACGTGCGTTCGCGGAGCAGGCCTGCCTGGCGCTCGAGCGCTCAGGCGTGCTCACGCCATCGCTGGAGCGGCTGGCGCACTTTGCGGTGGCGCGACAACGATAGGGTCATGAGTTATGAGTTGCGGGTTGTGAGTGCTGAGAGGTACATGCTGCGCCCCGGACCGAGAGCGCCCACTGCCCAACGCGGCCTTTGCCCAAGCTCACGACTCATCACTCATAACTTATAACTCACAACCCACGCCTCATGTCTCTCCTCGAACGCATCAACGGACCCGCCGATCTCAAGTCGCTCTCGCGCGACCAGCTGCGAGAGCTCGCCGCGGAACTGCGCGCCGCGCTTATCGACAGCTGCTCGCGCACCGGTGGGCATATTGGGGCGGGGCTCGGCGTTGTCGAGCTGACAGTGGCGCTGCATGCCGTGTTCGACGCGCCGCGCGACCAGATCGTGTGGGACGTGGGGCACCAGGGGTACCCGCACAAGATGCTCACCGGGCGGCGGGACCGCTTCGAAACGCTGCGGCGGGAGGATGGGATCTCCGGCTTCCTCAAGCGCACGGAAAGCGAGTACGATGCGTTCGGCGCTGGCCATGCGGCCACGGCGATCTCCGCCGCGCTGGGCATCGCGACCGCGCGCGACATCAAGGGAGCCGACTTCCGCGTGGTGGCTGTGGTGGGTGACGGCGCACTGACGTCGGGGTTGTCGTACGAAGGACTGAACAACGCCGGCGCGTCGGACCGCGATATTCTCGTGGTGCTCAACGACAACGAGATGTCCATCGCGCCGAACGTCGGGGCCATCTCGCAGTACCTGGTCTCGGTGCAGCGCAATCCGATCTACAATCGCATGCGCAGCGCCATCGGACAGGTCGTGGACGAGCTGCCAGGCCGGCTGGCGGCGGTGGGCGGGCTGGTGCGGCGCTGGGAGGAGAGCGTCAAGTCGTTCCTCACGCCCGGCGTGCTGTTCGAGGAGTTGGGCTTCCGCTACTTCGGGCCTGTGGATGGTCACGACATCGACGCGCTCATGGAGACGATGACCGCCGTGAAGGCGCTGCGCACGCCACGACTCGTGCACGTGGTCACGCAGAAGGGGAAGGGCTTCCCGGCCGGAGAGCACCACGAGAAATGGCATGCGCTGCCGGCCAACCACGACCCCGCTACGGGAAAGGCGCGCACGGTATCGTCAGCGAACCCCGCATACACGGCGGTGTTCGGGAAGGGGCTGGCCGAGCTCGGGGCCGAGCACCCCGATCTGGTCGCGATCACGGCCGCCATGCCGACCGGCACCGGTACCAATCACTTCGCCAGCCGGTATCCCGATCGCTTCTTCGACGTCGGCATCGCGGAAGGGCACGCGGTCACGTTCGCTGGGGGGCTGGCCACGCAGGGGATCCGACCAGCGGTAGCCATCTACTCGACGTTTCTTCAGCGCGCGTACGACAACATCATCCACGATGTCAGCCTCCAGCATCTGCCGGTGCTGTTCTGCCTGGACCGCGCGGGGCTCGTGGGCGAAGACGGGCCCACGCACATGGGGCTGTACGACATCGCGTACTTGCTCGCCGTGCCCGGCATGACAATCACCGCGCCAAAGAATGGCGCCGAGCTGCTGGGGCTCCTCCGCGCGGGGCTCGCCCACACGGCTGGCCCATTCTCGGTGCGCTACCCACGCGATGCCGCCCCGGATGTGGTGGGGCCGATCTCCGATATCCCGGCGGTGCCGTACGGCACGTGGGAGGTGCTTCGCCAGGGACAGGACGTGGCCATTCTGGCCGTCGGCACCATGGTGCTGCCATCGCTCGCGGCGGCAGAGGAGTTGGCAGCCGACGGGTTGGACGTGAGCGTGGTGAACTGTCGCTTCCTCAAGCCCTACGATGAGGTCACGCTCCACGCGATCGTTGCGGGGCACAAGCAGCTGCTGGTGGTGGAGGAGGGCACCATCGTGAACGGGTTCGGTGCGCGCATGGCAGCGGTGATCGAGGCCATCGAGCCCTCAATTCGGGTGGCGGTGCACGGGGTTCCCGACACGCTCATCGAACAGGCGCCGCGCAAGCGGCAGCTGGCGCTGGCGGGGCTGGACGCGGCCGGCATCGCACGGCGCGTGCGTGCGCTGCACGAGAGCGAGGCGATGGCGGGGTGATGCGCGTCGGCGTGGTGGGCAATCGCCGCTATGCGGGGCTCCCCGGCGTGCTCAGGACGATCGAGCAGCGCGCGCCGGCGCTCGGCATGCGGGTCGCCTTCGAGGAGGCGCTCGGGTTGACGGCGAGCCGCAACGGCGCGTTCGATCCCGCGGAGCTCGATGCCCTGATCACGCTGGGTGGTGATGGGACCATGCTGCGCGGCGCGCGCCTGCTCGATGGGCGGAGCGTGCCGATTCTTGGCGTGAACCTGGGCCGATTGGGGTTCCTGACCGCATGCAGCGGCGAGGAGCTGGAGCTGGCGCTGGAGAATTTCGCGGCCGGTGCGTATGCCGCCGAGCAGCGCATGACGCTCGAAGCTCGCACGTCGCGGCACGGCGATACGCGGTGGCGCGCCATGAACGACGTGGTGCTGCACAAGGGCGGCTTCGCCCGCGTGGTACGCCTGCACGTGCTCGTGAACGATGAGCTGATCGGCGCATACGCCGCCGATGGGATGATCATCTCGACGCCTACAGGATCCACCGCATACAGCCTCTCCGCCGGAGGGCCCGTGGTCGTCCCCACGCTCGACTCGATCGTCCTCACCCCCATCTCGCCGCACACCCTGGCCGTGCGGCCCGTTATCCTTCCGCCCAGCGCTCAGATCCTGGTGCGTGCGGAAGATGGGCCGGACGAACTTTTGGTGACGATCGACGGGCAGGTTGGCGCGACCTTCGCACCTGGAGACACGCTCGCGGTACAGCGTGCGCGCGAGCCGGTGCTCGTGGTACGCTTTCCCGATACCACTTTCTTCACGCGCATGCGCCGCAAGCTGAGCTGGGGCGGGCTCAGGGGGCGCGATGACCAGGGCCGGTGCTGACGGAACTCCGCATCACCAACTTCGCGATCATCGAATCGTTGACGGTCTCACTCTCGAGCGGCTTCAACGTGCTCACGGGCGAAACCGGCGCGGGCAAGTCCATCGTCGTCGGGGCGCTCGGGCTGTTGCTCGGCGAGCGGGCGAGCCCGGACCTCATTCGCACGGGCGCTGCACGCGCCTCAGTGGAAGCTGTATTCGACATCGCCGGCCGCTCCGAGCTGATGGCGCTGCTGGAGGAGCAGGGGATCGATCACTCGGAGCCCGTCGTCGTGCTGCGCCGAGAAATCGCGGCCAGCGGTCGATCGCGCGCGTGGGTGAACGACACGAATGCCTCGGCGGCGCTGCTCGCGCGCATCGGGCGGCTGCTCGTGAACCTGCACGGGCAGCACGAGGCGGAGACGCTGCTTGGCGAAGGGGCGCAACGCGATGTGCTCGATGCCTTCGGCGGCTCCGTGGAGCAGGCGGCGCGCGTGCACGCTGTGTTCGACACCGCGGCCGCGGCTGCGCGCGAGCTGGAGACGCTGCGCGCCCGGCAGCGCGATGCGGAGCGCCGGGCCGACTATCTCCGCTTCGTGGCCGAGGAGATCGAGCACGCGGCGCCGGCGTCCGGAGAGGATGCGCAGCTCGAGGAGGAAGCGCACAAGCTGGAGCACGCGGAGGAGCTGGAATCGCTCGCGACCGGAATGGCGCTGTCGCTCGATGGCGAGGATGGGGCCGTGCTCCCGACGCTCGCCACGGTGCAGCGCTCGCTCGATACCATTCAGCGTATCGATGCATCACTTGCGCGGCTGCAGGAGCTGTTCGACAGCGGGTATTACGCGCTCGAGGAGCTGGCTCGGACGTTGAGCGAGTATGCGCACGCCGTGGAGCGGGACCCTGCGCGGCTGGATGCCGTCCAGCGCCGGCGAGATCTTCTTTTCGCGCTCACGCGGAAGTACGGGCCCACGCTGGACGACGTGATCGCAGCCGGCCGGAGCGCGCGCGCCGAGCTCGCCCTGCTGGATACCGCGGCGCTCGATCTGGAGTCGCTGGAGCGGCGTCGCGACGAGGCGCGGAACGCCCTCGTGCGCGAGGCGGCATCGCTCACGCGGTCACGTGCCGAGGCGGCCACGCACCTCGAGACCGCCGTGGAGGCCATGCTGCCCGAACTGGGGATGCCGAACGGTCGCCTGGAGGTCCGGCTCGTACCACGCGCCGCCATTGCGGCCACCGGCGCCGAGGACATCGAGTTCCGCGTCGCCTTCAATGTCGGTCATGAGGCGCGGCCGCTGGCGCGGGTGGCGTCCGGGGGCGAGTTGTCACGCGTGATGCTTGCGCTCAAGACGATTCTCGCGCGTCTGGATCGGGTGCCCACACTGGTGTTCGACGAGGTGGATGCGGGAATCGGCGGGCGAGTCGGGCTCCAAGTGGGAGATACGATGCGCCGCGTGGCGGCTCATCATCAGGTGCTCGCCATCTCGCACCTGGCGCAGATTGCCGCGCGCGCGCACCATCACATCGTCGTCACCAAGGGCGAGGACCATGGCATGACGACGGCGGCGACGCACGTGGTGGAGGGCGATGCGCGTGTTGCCGAGATCGCACGCATGCTGGGCGGCGACAGCGAGAGTGACGTGAGCCGCGCGCATGCCCGGGAGTTGCTGGACCATGCGGCGGACGCGGCGCCTGCGCCCGCCCCCTCCCGCCGCAAGCTCGCGCGAAAGAAATAGTCGTCCCACGCCGCCAGGGCGTGAAGCTCAGTGCCGTCCCCACATCGGTCCGCCGAAGAGATGCGCGTAGAGGCGAATGCGGATCGCATCCTGTGTGGTCTTTGGCGCGAAGCCGCCGGAACCGGCCACCGAAACGAGATGCACCAGGCTGATCTCGATGGGGAAGCCGGCACGCCCTTCAGCGTAGGCCGCCACCGTCGAATACTCGATGCCGACGCTCACCTGCTGGAGCCGCTGCGTCGTTTGCCGATCGAGAATGGAGGCGTCGAGCGTGACGGTGTCGCCCGCCAGATTCGTGGTGGAGAAGGTCCCGGTGTAGTGGTCCTGTGCTTTCCGCCAGTAGCTATACTGCCCTCCTATCGAGAAGTAATCGCCCAATGTCAGCCGCGGCGCGACGCTCAATGCGACGTAATCGCCAAGATCGCGGTCCACCGGAAACTGCCGGAAGGCCGCGGCAACCGGCTGCGTGGGGTCCGCGATGCGCATGACGCGCTGATCCGCCAGCTGAACGCCGTAGACTCCCACGAGACTCGTCCAGAAGTGCGACCCGAAAAGGATGTCGTTTTCGGAGCGCACTTCCACATCGGTCTGCCCGTCGCCGGTCCCGACGCCGAGAAAGTCACCCGGTGCGCTTGGCTTGCCCGTCCCCAGCCGCAGGATGCCCGTGATGGCGCTGCGCAGGTGCACCCCCCTCGGCGGATGCAGGCGACGGGCCTGCCCCAGCGTGCTGAGCCATTGAACCTTGGCGGAGAGCTCCACGTCGCCCACGCCAGTGCGTTCTATCGACTGCAGCGAGTCTCCGGCCAGCCCGAAGGCATCGTCAGTGATGAAGCGCTGGAGATCGCCGGCACCCGCGGGCGTGTCCGATCCGGCAGGGCCGCCTGCGGTGATCGCGGAAATGCCCAGACTGTCAAAGCGCGCTCCGAGACCCGCGATTCGTGCCCGGATGGCGGTATCCGCCATGCTGCCTGTGCGCGGCACGAAGAACGAGCCACCGTACACCCGCGAGAGGCCGGCCGCGACGTCCTGCGCCTGGGCGAGCAGCGCAGGGCCGGCGGCGAGCACCGCGCCGCAGTTGGCGCCGGTGGGCGCTGCGGTACATGAGGCGATCTGCCCGTTCAGTGCCGAGTCGGCGGAAGCGAACTGCTGAAGCAGCAGCGCATTCGCCGCCGCAGCCGGCGACCCGCTGGTCAGCCCTGGATTCACACCCACGTTCCCGGCCGGACCTGCCTGATTGGTGCGTAGCGCGACGCCCGTGCGCGTGCTCACGATCGGCACGCGCACCCCGATCTGCAGCCAATGCGTGAGCCCCAACTCGAGACTGATCGGCGTGGTCCGCACACGGGCATTCGCAAAGACCGCGGTGCGCCCGATATCGACGGTGAAGCTCGAGAGTCCCGAGAGCGAGCGGACGTCGCGCTGGAGCGGCGCGAGATTCTCGAACTGCGCCACGCCGGCGGCGTCGCTCGTGAGCGCTGCACCCAACGACTGTTGGGCACCGGTACTGTCGAAGCGCGAATCGAAGCGCGTCCAGAGATTCGCGACGCTGAAACGGAGCGCGCCGCCCGGCAGGGTGGTGGCGTCATCCCCCAGGCCGACCGTCGCCTGCGCCATGGCGGCGCCGGGGAGGCCGAGGATGAGCAATGCGGCGAGCAGGGGGCGCAGCGGGGTTCGGCGAGATGGCATCGGCAATGGACAGCAAAGCGAAGGGCGACGCCCGCTCGACGGGGCAGTGCTCGTTGACGGCCGGAGGGCAGAGTATCATCGTACTCGGCGAGTGTCAATTCAACGCAACCGGTGCCGTGAATCCGACTCCTATTCCAGCAGTTCCGTGGCAAGTCACTGGAAACCATTGGCTTGCCTTGCCGTGCATCCATCCCGCCGACGGTGCCGTCCATGCCGTGGGTGTGCTCCACCGTGGCGCTCGCGCCTCCCTCGAGTTCGCCGGATCGGCCGAATACCTGCAGGGCCAGGGCGCGGCGCTGGCTCGCCCCGTCCTGCGAGTGGACGGCGAGCGCAAGCATCTCTCAGCGCAGGGGCTCGCGTGGGAACGCCTCTACGAGTGGCTTCCCACCTTCACGTCCACGGTTGGCGCACTGGTGCTGCGCGGAACGGTCTTCGCACCGTATGGCCGCACGGCCGACGTGGCGGGCGCCGTCTATGCGCTGCTGCTCGAGAACCGGGGAGAGACTGAGCTCCGCGTGACGGTGTCGCTCGAAGGAGTGCTCGGCGCACGGCAGCTCCGGGTGCGCACGCCGCGCCCCGTGGGCGATGCCCATCGCCTGGTGGCGGCGCCGCACGATGTAATCGTGCTGGAGGGGACAGGACAGCCCGCGCTCGCCGCGCTCGCCATAGCGGCGGATGGCGAGGCGCGCGTGGAGACTGTCGGGGGCGACGCGCCCGGCTATGCGCTGCACCGTGACCTGACCGTGCCGCCAGGCGCGCGCGCGACCGCCGCCTTCTACATCGCCGCCGGCCCCGAACGGGATGGCGCGGAGGCAACGGTGGCCGTCATGCGCCGCCGCGGGTGGAGCGACCTGCTTGCCGTCACACGGGACGCGCTGCAGTCGCTCGAGCAGACGGTGGGGCACGAAGGAATCGACCGGCTCATCAACCGCAATCTCCTCTTCGCGTACTTCTACGCCGCAGGCCGTGCGCTCGACGACGCGCATTACTACGTCGTGCGTGCACGCGCCCCGTGGAACGGCAACGGCGTGACCGTGCGGGACTGGGAGGCGTTGATGTGGACGCTCCCCGCCGTGCAACTCGCCGATCCCGCGCTCGCGCACGAGTTGCTGCTGCGTACCTGTGAGTTGCACGGCTACGCCCCGGGGGACGGAGTGCACTATCTGGATGGGACGCTCTTCGAGCCGGGACTGTCGCTCGAGGGACTGGCGGCCTTCGCGCTCGCGATCGACCGCTACATTCGCGAAACGGGTGATGAGCAGCTCGTGGACGAGCCCGTCGTGGCCGATACGCTCTACGTGTCGTGGGAGGACCTGGCTGCGCGGCGTGATCGACAGGTCCCGCTGTACGCCACGGAGGTTACGCTGTCCGGCGAGCCCGCCGCGCAGCCGTTCACGCTGCACGGGAATGCGGTGGCTGCGCAGGCGCTGGATGTCTTTCGCCGTACGCTCGATGAAGGGAGCGCGCGCGGCGTGGAAGATCCGGAAGCGGTGCGTGCGGCAATGCGCCGGCACTTTGCCATTGAGCAGGACGGACGTGTCACCTTCGCCTCGGCCACCGATCTGGCGGGTCACGCGGTGACGGAGGACGATCCCGCCGCCTCGGCATACTGGCTGCCGCTCTACGGCGCGGTCGAGCGGCACGATTCGGTCTACCGCCGTACGGTACGTGGTGTGGGCACGGAGCCGCATGCGCTGGCGCAGCAGTGCGCGCGTCTTATGGGGCCCGATGCGGCCGCAGTGCTTCAGTGGTTTCGGCGTGCGCCGCTCGACAACGGCATCGCGGCCGAAATTGTGAGCGCGGACGGTCGGGGCGTGGCAAACGGCGGCGATGCGGCGCTGTCTGCACTGCTGGCCTGGAGCGTGTGGTACGCCGTGCACGCACTCGGCGTGCGCACGTGAGCGAGGGGCCGCGCGCACCACTGTCCCGGCGCGACGCGGCGGACACCGCCCCAGCGCGCTTCGTGGAGTTCGCGCCGGACGTCGTCGCGTCGGCACCGGGACGGGTGAATCTCATCGGTGAGCACACCGATTATAACGGGGGCGAGGTGCTCCCCATGGCCATCGCGCTGCGCACCTGGGTGGCGGTGCGCCGGCGCATGCATGGCAACGTGCTCCATGTGCGCTCCGCGTCGCACGCCACGGAGGGCGAGGTCGACCTGCGCGCGCCGCGGTGCGCCGGCGCGTGGTGGGATTACCTCGCGGGCGTGGTGGCGCAGCTCGCCGCAGGCGGCCTCGTGCTGCCGCCGTGCGATGTCGCGATCACCAGCGACATTCCGGCGGGCGCCGGCCTGAGCTCCTCGGCGGCGCTGGAAGTGGCCACTGCGCTGGCCCTGGCCGAGCTGACGGGCGCGTCGCTGCCAATGCGCGAGATCGCTCTGCTGGGGCATCGTGCGGAGACCGCGTTCGTCGGGGTCGCTGTGGGAATCATGGACCAGTTCGCCTCCGCACTTGGTGCGGCGGACCGCGCGCTTCACATCGATTGCGACCAGCAGGTCACGGAGCTCATCCCGATGCGGGATGCGGTGCTCGTCATCGACACTCGCGGCCGGCGCGCACTTCGGCGCTCGGCGTTCAATGCGCGGCGAGCGGAGTGCGATCGTGCGTTGGCGCTGCTGCGGCGCGCACACCCGGAGCTTCGCCATCTCGCGGGCGCCACGGTTGACGAGATCCGTGACGCGCAGCTGCCGGCTCCCCTGGACCGGCGCGCCATGCACGTGGTCGAGGAAACGGACCGCGTGCGCGCCGCGGTCAGCGTGCTGCGGCGCGGAGAGCCGCTACCCGGGGAACTGTTGTGCGCGTCCCACGCTTCTCTCCGCATGCAATACGAGTGTTCGACGCCGGAGCTCGACTGGCTCGTCGCGCGCGCCATGCAATGCGACGACGTGCGAGGGGCGCGGCTCACCGGGGCGGGGTGGGGCGGCTGCGCGATCGTGGTGGGCGAGGCCGCGGCGCTCCCGGGGGCGGCCGCTGCTCTGGCCACGGAGTTCGCTGCGACGTTCGGCCGCTCACCCCGTACGTGGATCACGCGCGCCGAGGCGGGCGCACGGCTGGAGCCGCTTGGCTCGTGAGGAGGAGCGCACGGCTCCGCCCGTGGCTGGGGCTACTGGCCGCAATGATGAGCGCCGTCCCCGTGCTCCACGCGCAGGGCTTTGGCCTGAACGAGATCGGCACGTGCGCGGTGGCGCGCGGACAGGCCGCGACCGGCGCGCCGTGCACCGACCCGTCAGTCATCTACTGGAACCCGGCCGCGCTCATATCGCTCCAGCATTGGTCCATCTACGCGGGAGCCGCGGCGATCGGCGTGAGGGGGCGCTTCATCGCTGACACGACACGCCATTCGTATGCGCTCGACGCGCCGGCCGATGTTCCGCCGCATCTCTTCCTGAGCTACGGGGGGCACCGATGGGCGGCCGGGCTTGGTGCGTACGTGCCCTATGGCCTGTCCATCGGATGGCCGTCCGACTTTCCCGGCCGCTTCGCCGCGCAACGCGCGCAGCTCACCTCCATTTACGTCCAGCCCACCATTGCGATTCAGCTCACGCCCGGCAACTGGTCCGTTGGTGGAGGGCCGGTGTTCGGCCGCTCCAGCGCCGAGCTGGTGGAGGCTGTGGACCTGGCGACGGTGCCCGTTCCCTTTTCCGTGGCCGGACTTCCCCCTGGAGTGAGCTTTGGGGCGCTGGGGATACGCCCCGGCACGGCCTTCGCGCGCGCGCGGTTGAAAGGGAGCGCTACGGCCTGGGGGTTCAATGTCGGCATCCACGGCCACATCACACCGGTGCTGCAGGTGGGGGCACGCTACCTGTCGGCGATGCGCTTTCGGTACGAGGATGCGCGCGCGACGTTCGGGCAGATCAGCACCGGGCTGATCATCCCGGCCGCCATCCCGACACCGCTCGGAACGCTTCCCGCTGGCACACAGCTCGATGCATTGCTGGCCAGCGAGTTTGCGCCGGGCGGCGCGCTCGTTCCCCAGCGCGTCACCACGACCATCGAGAATCCGGCGCAGCTCGCCGTCGGTGTGGGCTACAGCGGACTGCGGCACGCGCGGCTCTCGGTGGATTACGTCTGGTTCGGATGGAGCGTCTTCGACCGGCTTCCGCTGAACTTCCAGGGCCCGGCCGCTGCCGAGAGCCGCACCATCGAGGAGCAGTACCACGACTCCTGGGCGCTGCGGAGCGGGGGCGAGTACCGACTCGCGAACGGATGGGTGGCGCGCGCCGGATTCAGTTACGCACCCAGCCCCGTGCCGGACCAATCGGTGGCCCCTCTGCTTCCCGATATGAATCGCTACAACATCTCGGCGGGCATCGGCGTTCCGATTGGTGGGCGTTACACGATGGATGCGGCCTACCTGCATGTGGGGACGACGGGGCGCCGCGGACGCATAGCGGACCGGCGCCTCGTTCCGCCGAACGCGCTCGTGCTGACCAGCATCCCACCCGCCGCGGGCTTTTACGAGTTGAGCGCGGATGTTGTGTCGCTCAGCGTGCGCGCGCGCTTCTGACGGCCGGCCGGACCATCGAGCGATGCCACGCACGCGCATCTGGATTCAGCCGGTCGCAGCGCTGCTGCTGATGGGACCGGCGGCTGCCTGCACCACGACGGCCGACCTCATCACGGCGGCGCCGCCACGCGCCGGCGCACTGTTCACGACGTACGTGGCGCTGGGCAACAGCATCACGGCGGGGTTCCAGTCGGGCGGCATCAACGACTCCACGCAGCGGGAGAGCTACGCCGCGCTGCTGGCCGGTGCGATGGGGACGCGCTTCGCCCTCCCGTTGCTCGCCATGCCGGGGTGCCCGCCGCCAGTGGACAATGCGCTCACACAGCACCGCGTAGGCGGTGGAACGGATGCCAGTTGCGCGTTGCGTGAGCCGTCGTCCGCCATGGCCGTGATCAATGATGTGGCGGTGCCGGGTGCCACGAGTCGCGATCTCATTGCCCCGGCCGCGCCGTCGGCCAACTTGCTCACGCAGCTCATTCTTGGCGGAGAGACGCAGGTGCAGCGCGCGCTGGAGGCCGATCCCACCTTCGTGAGCGTCTGGATCGGCAACAACGATGTCCTCGACGCGGCAACGAGCGGCGTGCTCACTGCCACACCGGGCATCTCACCGGGCTTCACGCCTCCCGATACGTTTGCGGCGCGATACGAGACCATGATGGCCGCGCTGCGCCGCGCGCCGCACCTCAAAGGCGGCGTACTCATTGGCGTGGTGGATGTCGCCCGCATTCCGCTGCTCTTTCCCGCAACGGCGTTGCTCGACAATGCCGCGTTCAAGGCGGCGTTCGATCAGGCGGCCGGCACCACCGTGCGCGTGCTCGACAACTGCGCGGGCTCCACATCGCGTATCTCACTCGCGATCATTGCACAGATTCACTCCGGCGCGCAGCCCGCTACCATCGGCTGCGAGAAGAACTCGGTGCCCGGCACCGCGGTAGGCGATGTCTTCGTGCTGGATGCCGACGAGCAGGCGACCATCCACGCGATCGTCGCCGCGTACAACGCGGAGATCTCGAGGCAGGCGGCGGATGCCGGCTTCGCCTACCTTGATCCCAACGCGGTACTCGACACTCTGGAGCAGAGCGGGGCGATTCCCGCCATTCCGGATCCCGGCAGCGCCACGCACCCGTTCGGGCGCTACATCTCCCTGGACGGAATTCATCCCGCGCGTCCGGCGCATGCGCTCGTCGCGAACTTGCTGATCGATGTCATCAACGCCAAATGCGGCACCGCAATTCCGCATGTCGCACCCTGGAGCGCGCGGGACGCTTGGGGGCGCAATGGCGCGCGTTGGTCTTGTTCCCCATCTCCGGTTGGGCTAGCTTTGCATCCGATGCGGGAATAGCTCAGTTGGTAGAGCACAACCTTGCCAAGGTTGGGGTCGCGGGTTCGAGTCCCGTTTCCCGCTCTCAGGTAGCGACAGGAGCACTGACCACACGGGAGCGCATCGAGGTGCCGCTCCCGTTTGTGTCGTGGGACGCCCGGGTGGCGAAATGGCAGACGCGGGGGACTTAAAATCCCCTGGGGGTAACCCCATGCGGGTTCGAGCCCCGCCCCGGGCATGGCGCCATCACACGCATCCGTGGCGCTCTGCCGCCGCTGGCCCCGCTGTGCCGCCCTGTCTATACTTCCGTGAGCCGTGATCCCGGAGGGTGCGGCGATGAGCCAGATCCCGGAACAGCTCCAAGAGGCCATTTCCGGCCGCTACCAGCTGGAGCGCGAGCTGGGCCGCGGAGGGATGGCGACCGTCTATCTCGGGCGAGACGTCAAGCACGAGCGCGCGGTTGCGATGAAAGTGCTCCGGCCGGAGCTCGGCGCCCTGCTCGGCGCCGAGCGGTTCCTGCGCGAGATCAAGATGGTCGCCGGGCTGCAGCATCCCCACATTCTGCCCCTCTACGATTCGGGCGAAGCGTTCGGCATGCTGTACTACGTCATGCCGTTCGTGCCCGGCGAGTCGCTCCGCGATCGCTTGCGCCACGAAGGTCGGCTCCCGCTGCGCGATGCGCTGCACATCGCGCGTGATGTCGCCGATGCGCTTTACTACGCGCATGGCAACGGGATAGTCCACCGCGACATCAAGCCGGAGAACATCCTCCTCTCCGGCACGCACGCAGTGGTCGCGGACTTCGGGATCGCGCGCGCCGTGCACGCGGCAGGCGGTAAAACCTGGGAGACGTTGACGGAGAGCGGGGTAGCGGTCGGCACGCCGGCCTACATGAGCCCCGAGCAGACGGCCGGCGATGCGGACATCGACGGACGCAGCGATATCTACAGCCTGGGATGCGTGCTGTACGAGATGCTCGCGGGTGCGCCGCCCTTCACCGGTCCCGACGGCGAAGTGATGGTGACCAAGCGCTTCACCGACACTCCGCCGCCGCTCTCGACGGTGCGAGAAGACGTGCCGGCCGTGGTGGACAACGCGGTCGCCAGAGCGCTGGCCTTCGAGCCCGCGGACCGCTTTGCGAACGCGCTCGATCTGACGGCCGCCATCTGGGATAGCCCGGGGACGGGCACGACCAACCCACGCTTGCGCGGCTCGCCACCCGAGCTGCCCCGGCCGCCTCGCCGGCGCCGGCACGGTGCAGGGCGTACCGCCGCCGCATTGGGCATCGGTGTCGCGGCGGTGCTCATCATCCTCTGGCTCGTGTCCCCGTCGCTCCGCTCACTACGCCAGCGCGTTGTAGCCGCCCCGCCATCGGGCAGCGTCGCCGCGGGCTCGCCCGTCGCGCACCCGCCGAGCGTCTCCGTGGCTCGCACCCCGACAGTGCCTCCGCCAACCGACTCGACCGTAGCGAAGGCGCCCTTGCGCACCGGCGGCAGCAAACCGCCCGCGCCGGAACATCGCGTCGCACCCGCAACTGTGGGCGCTCGGCGCCACGCGGCCACTGCCACACCAGCCACGGACAGCGTCTGGACATCCTTGCGCAGATCGGCCGTCGAGAGCCGCGTGCTGGCGGTGGGGCGCGGCGCGGTCCCGTCTGCCCTTGCGGCTGGTGATTCACTGCTGGCTCTCGCCGATTCCGCAGCGGGAGCCGGGCGGCGCTCACAAGCCGCCGACCAACTCATGGAGGCTGCGTCGGCATGGGCGAGCGCTTCGCGCCAGCCAGCGGATACAGCGCGCACCCGTGTGGCAGCGACCGCGCCAGCCGACACAGCGGCTCCGGCGCCGCGCCCGGAGCGCGCAGCGGAGCACGCCCCAGCGGGGAATGCCGTAGCCAGCGCTGGCGCGTCCACTTCCGCGCCATCGGTGAAGCCAGCGCCGGTTGCTGACGACCGCTCGGCCATCCACGCCGTCGTCACGGCGTACGCGCGCGCCATCGAATCGCGACGCACCGGCGCCATCCGGGCGCTGTACCCCTCCATCACGCCTGACCGGGTCCACGACTGGGAGCAGTTCTTCCAGACCGTGCGCGATGTGCATGTCACGCTCGAGATCACCCGGCTGGACGTTGCCGGCGGCTCCGCCAACGCGCAGCTTGCGGGGCGCTACACGTACCTCAATACGAGCACTCGGCGCACTGAAGAACACGACGTCCAGCTACACGCCACGTTGCGGCGTGATGCGGGCGGCTGGCGGTTGTCCGCCATCGAGTAGCTAGAAGTTGTACTCCAGCCCGAGCGTCCACATGATGTCCGGGCGCAGGCCGCCCCGATTGAGTGGCCATGCGGCATTGGCGACGAGCGTGAGCCCGGATGTGGCGGTGAACTTCATTCCGAGCGAGCCGTTCACAATGTCGTCGCGCGTATCGGGAATGGTCGTCGGATCGACGGTCCGCTGAAAGGGCGCCTGGATGATCACCTGCCCGGGCAGGCGGAGCTTGTTCGAGCCCACCTGCAGCTCCGAGATCACGTCTGCCGCGAGCGTGGCCCAGGGTGCCATGAGATGATCGAATCCCACGGTGGCCAGGACGGCATCGTTCTGCACGCTGCCACCGCGCACCAGGTAGCCGAAATTTACGTGCGGGGAAAACGCGCCGAACTGCGCCGAGAAGATGCCGAGTCCGCGCGCCTGGAATATGCCGGAGCCGAGCAGGTCGTCGGTGCTCCCCGTCGGGAATCGCACGTCCCCGAGCACGGCGACTGCCACGGGCCCGCTCTCGCGTGCACTCACCTTCACCCGCACCGCCACATCGCCCAACCCGGTCGCTGATCCCTCCTCGAAGCGGGAGGCCGACAGCACCGGATGCTCGGGCGTGCCGCCGAAGAAGTGCGCCGCAGTGGGGCCGCCGAAGGGGATGATCTGCGCGATGCTCTCTCCTCTCAGTGACGTCGCCACGATCGGGAGGACCACGCCGATGTCGACGTGATCGAACAGGCCGTAGGTCACGAAGAACGACGTGACCGCGAGGTTGACGTCGAGGGAGAGGTGGAACGGCATGATGTCGTTCTCGACCGACGGAATGCCCATGAGAGAGCAGTCCCCATGCGCCACGCTGTCGCAGCCGGGGAAGTCGACGTTCTCATGCGTGAAGGTCAGCTCGATGTTGTGCAGGTCCACGCCGCGCAGCGTCCGGAAATCGATCCCCGTCCGGTTCGCGCCCACCAGAATGCGCCCGCGTCCGAGTGTCTGCGCGCGTTCCCCGAACACCGGACCGGGCGAGCGCGAGGTGCGCACCGGCACCCCGCCCTGGAACCGAAAGGTCTCGCCGCTGCTGGTCGCACTCACCGGGATCTGCGCGACGTTCGCGCCAATGGCATCGGTGAGAAAGGCGATCATGGTGCCGTTGCTGCTCACGGCGGCGGGGATGAAGTGGCTCCCGTGGACGCGGAGCGATGAGGGATTGTTCGGATCGCCGCTCCCGGCGAGAAAGAGCGGATCTTCCCCCGGCCCGAAGATGAAGAGCCCGGAGAGCTTCTCGCGCAGTCCCTGCGCATGAAGGGGGGCAGCCACGAGCCAGAGCACCGGAAGAACTGAGAGCACGCGCCACATACCGCCTCCTGGCCGCAATGCAAAGGCCCCGTCAGATAGTCATCCGCCACGAATCAGCCACGCGGCGTACGCGCACCAGCCGCTGGCCGGCGGGCATGCCATCACCCTCCCCGCGCATACGCGGGGGTGGGCACGATTGTTGACACCCTGCGCACAGGACATCCGCGGCGCCGGCGTTCATCAGACGTCCCCGCTGGACGGGTGCCGTCTCAGAGCCGTCCGGCGGTCGGTCGTTCATCTCGTCGCGCCGGGCGTGCAGCGATCGGAGGGCGCGATGCAAGACCGGTGCTTGGTTGTCGTGATGCTGGCCGCCGTGTTGGTCACGGCGTGTGCGCGGAGTTCTGCCACGCCCACGCAGCGAGTCCCCGGCGGCGTGGCCGCCCGCGGCCAGATCGTGCTCCAGACGCATGGCTGCGTGGCGTGCCACACCATCCCCGGTGTCAAGTATGCGCACGGAAAAGTCGCCCCACCCCTCATCGATTTTGGCAAGCGTGGCTTCATCGGCGGCATGGTCCCCAACACGCCGAGCCACCTCGTCCAGTGGCTCATGAACCCACAGTCGATCAAGCCGAAGACCGACATGCCCAATATGGATCTCACCGCGCAGGAGGCGCGCGACGCTGCCGCGTATCTGTACACCCTGCACTGAGTGGACGGCATAGCGGCCGCGACCACCCTTTCCCGGCGCTTGGTGCGGGGAGATCTTCCGTGCGATGGACCCTTATGGCTCCGATCCGGATCCGGCCGGACGCATGCATGCGCTCGAGCCCGACTCCACGCGGCGGCTTTCCGCCGTGGCCAGCCCCAGCCCGGCCACGCTCTTCCGCGCGCGCTCGCTCGTGCTGCGGTATGGATGGAATGCCACTGCCTACCAGATTCTCAACCCCGGCATCGGTCACTGGTTTTCCGCGAATGGTGACGCCGTGGTCGGCTTCGTGACCAGAAATCGTGTGCGCGTGGTGGCGGGGGCGCCGGTCTGTGAGCAGCATGCGCTGCGAGAGGTGGCAGCGGAGTTCGAGACAGCCGCCAGTGCCGCGGGGGAGCATGTCTGCTATTTCGGGGCGGGGGAGCGGCTGGAGGACGTCTATCGCGGCCGGTACTCGCACAGCATGATCGCCCTGGGCGCGCAGCCCAGTTGGGATCCCCGCCTGTGGCCGGAGATCATTGCCACGCGGGCCTCCGTGCGCGCGCAGCTTCATCGGGCGCGCAACAAGGGCGTGGAGGTGGAGGAATGGCCGTCAGCGCGCGCGACGCGAAATCCCCAGCTGCAACGCTGTCTGAGCGAGTGGTTGGAGTCCCGCCCGCTGCCGCCACTGCACTTTCTGGTGGAGCCCGAGACGCTCTCCTTCCTCCTCGACCGGCGCGTGCTCGTGGCGGTGCGGGATGGAACGCCGGTCGGATTTCTGGTGGCGTCCCCCGTGCCGGCGCGCACCGGATGGCTGATCGAGCAGTTCGTGCGTGGGC
Source organism: Gemmatimonadaceae bacterium (assembly GCA_036278935.1). Classification (GTDB taxonomy): domain Bacteria; phylum Gemmatimonadota; class Gemmatimonadetes; order Gemmatimonadales; family Gemmatimonadaceae; genus DASSNR01. The sequence continues at coordinate 39,413 of DASUKA010000146.1, read as the reverse complement.
ACCAGGCACCGAACGGCACCGCGGAGTTGCTCATCGACGCGGCCATGCGCACGCTTGCCGCGCAGGGGGCGCGATACGTGACGCTCGGCCTGGCGCCCCTCTCCAGACACGCTCGCCCCGTGCCCGGACCGCTCTGGCTCAAGGTGTTGCTGGGATGGGTGCGGCTGCACGGCCGCCGCTTCTACAACTTCGAGGGGCTGGACCGGTTCAAGGCCAAGTTTCAGCCGCCGGAGTGGGAGGAGATTCTCGCGATTTACAGCGAGCCGGAGTTCTCCTGGCGGGCCCTGTATGCCATCGCCGCGGCGTTCAGCGATCGCTCGCCGCCGAGCATGTTCGTGCGCGCGCTGTGGAAGGCGGTACGGCAGGAGGGGAAATGGGTGGCGGAACGCGTGCGCGGGTAACGGCACGTGCGGCACCGCGGGAGGGCGGCTCTAATCCCACTCCGTGATCTTCTTGCCGTCACTGTCGCGAAACACGCCGGCGATGATCATGATGAGATCGATCAACCACCAGATGCCGAGGCCGCCGAACGTGATGAGCTCCAGGATGCCGGTGCCGATTTTCCCCGCGTAGAAGCGGTGCACGCCGAACGGTCCCAGAAAGAGGCAGAGCAGAAAGGCCGGCAGGATGCGCTTGTCCGATTCGGCGAGTGCTGGCGGCAGGGGCTGAAGTACTCCGCACTGCGGGCACACGACGGCCATGACGTCAATCACGCTGGCGCATGTCTGACAATACTTCGTCGGTCTCGCCGGCACGTAGCTGTCCATCGAGGTGCCCTCCCGGGAGGATGGAACGTGATGTGGAGACGGCGGCGGAGCCTGATGGCGACACTGTGCGAGAGGAACCCGCGCGCCGGCGTCGAACCCGCATCCCACCATCCCGAGACTATTCTGCGCCGGCGCTTGCCGCAAGTGCGCCACGAGCTGGAGCGAGCATACAGCTCGCTCCAGCTCGTGGCGCTGACAATCTGGAGCAACGGGTGACTAGAAGGGGATCTCCTCGCTCTCGACCGCCTGCGGAGCGTCAGCATCTTCCGCTTCGGATGCGGCCTGCGCGGCCGCCTGCGCCGCCGGCGCCTCGCGTGGCGGCCAGATGACGCCATCGCATGACCGGTCGCGGCACTTGAAGTCCGGCGCGCGCGGATTGCGCTTCCCGATCCGGTTATCCCACATCTTGCCTCCGCACTTGGGGCAGGGCGGCACATCACTCGTACTTGCGGCCGCCTTGCGCTTCGCGCGCCGGAGCGTCAATGCGGGGCTGTCGGCATTACCCGCCGCCTGCGTGCCAGCGTCGTCCGCACGCGCGTGCCGGCGGTCGTAGGCCGCCTGAGGATCCTCGATGGGCTTGGCGTACTTGCCATCACCATCCATCTGGACCCAGTTCGCGCCGAGCTGGTACAGCTCGTGACCGATGCCAAAGCGTACGCCCGCGCGCTTGAACGCATCCGTGGACGCCTGCTTGTAGTCCTTGCCGGTGCCGATGTCCTCACGGACGACGCCCAGAATCTGCAGACGCGCCTTGAACGCGCATGCGCCGTCGCTCGAGAACGAATCGCTCTCGGGATTCAGTGACGGCAACAGCTCGAGCGTCAGATTCCACTCGCCGGGCACCACCTGGTCGAGCCGCTCGCGCACCGTGCCGGCGTCAGTATACGCAACGTACCGCGCGAAGTACTTGCCGTCGCGGGCGACGGCGCGACCATCCTGCCGCCATGCCGTGGTGCCCGCGGGAAGGGGAGCCGCCAACCGGGCCCACACGTCCGTCTGCTCGCTCTGCGCTTCATGTCTCGCAATCATCATCCAATCCAACCTTATCGAGTCGAAGTCCTGTGCTTGTTGTGCTTGCGAACTGCAGCGACTGCCGGACAGTCCCGGCCGTGCTCGCAGTACCATCCATGTCGATCGAAGAACACCAGGTGCGTCGTGCCCGATCCAGCCGGCACGTCATCCACCCGGAAGAGCTGCAGCACCGTGGTGCCGTCACCGCATGCTGCGTGCGGATCGAGCTCACGGATCTGCATGAGACGTGTCGGGGTGGTATGGCCCCGCACACGCCGGACCGAACTGGGGCGCGGCCGTGCAACGGCCGTGCGTTTCCCCTTGCTGCGCTCGCTTGCGGCGCGGGCGCTCGAACGCGCACGCGACGCGCCGGATCCTGATGCGGCGGTGCCGTCGACTCGTGTCCGCGCGCGCGCGGCCGCTGTGCGCTTGGACTTCATCGTCTTCGCCGTCCCGGTCGTGTGATCCCGCGTCGCCCTTCTGGATGCTGTGCTCGTCACCTCCTTCCCATGGGTGGTGGGCGCTTTGCGCGGAGCGGCCTTCTTCGGCCGTGACGTGCCACGGTCCGGTGCCGCGCGCCGCACCGTGCCTGACGATTCCCTCGGGGTCGTCCCTCCGTGCCTGGCTCCGCCCTTCCTGGGCGCCTTACCGGCCATGCCGCGCCCCATCGCCCGGCGTGGCAGGATCGTGGCGGCCGATCAGGCGCAGAGCTGTGCTCGATTGGATACATCCCCAGGCGGCCGTCGCGAGCGGAGGTCTGGTGCGGTTCTGCGCCGGCGTGTCTGCCGCTGGAGACAACATTTGCAACGCCTTGCTGGCCAAATAGTTACGACAGGCCATATCACTCTGTGTCGAAAGCTAGTTTTCGGTATGTATTCGGTCATTCAACCTAGCGGAAAAACGCGCCCATGTCAACGTCCGGCGAGGCGCGATTCGCGCCTCGCCGGACGCCGGATATCGGCTCGCGGCCCGACGCCCGCACCCTCAGCCATTCGCCGCAGGCGCCTGCTCGATTATCGGGACGCAACCGCGTGCTGCGGTTGGCAGCGAGCGGCAACGGCCGCTAGCTTCCGTGCCCATGACTCATGGAACGTGGCGCGCTGCCGGCGCAACGCACGCGCTCACGGACGTCGCGTTGTGATGCACGGACCGGTAGCGGTGATCGGGCTCGGACTCATTGGCGGCTCGCTCGCCAGGGCCCTCGCCGAGCAGGGCATTCCGGTGCGAGGATGGAGTACCTCCGCGGACGACCGCGCGCTGGCGGGAGCGGCCGGCGTCGGAGTGGCGGCCGCCGCCGCCGCCGCCGTTGCCGGCGCAGCCACCGTGGTGTTCGCCATCCCCGTGGACCGGCTGGCCACCACGGTCCCGCCGCTGCTGGGTCTGCTGGAGCGCGATGCCGTTGCGCTCCATGCGGGCGGTGTGCAGCGGCAGCAGGCCCTCCACCTGCACGACGCGCACTACGCCCGGCTGCTCGGCACGCACCCGCTGGCCGGCTCGCACAACTCGGGCTTTTCAGCATCGCGTCCTGACCTCTTTGCGGGTGCGACGGTGAGCATGGAAGCACGCGCCGACGCATCCGCGCGCGAGCATGCCGAGTGGCTATGGCGCGCAGTGGGCGCGACGGAGATGGTCTATCGGTCCGCCGACGAGCACGACCACCTGATGACCTGGGTGAGCCACCTCCCGCAGCTTGCGGCCACGGCGCTCGCGGCGACGCTCGCCGGCTGCGGTGTCGATCCGCGCGACGTGGGACCGGGCGGGCGAGACACCACCCGCCTCGCCGCCAGCCCGTTCGAGCAATGGCGCCCTCTCCTGGCAGCGGCACCGGGTGATCTTGCCGCGGCGCTGCGCGTGCTGGAGGCGCGGCTCCAGGAGTTGCGTCAGGTGGTGGAGCACCCCGATACTGCTGCGCTCGCGGCATTCTGGTCGTCCGCTCGCGCATGGCGCCAGGAGATGGAGCGAGGGCAATGAGAGTGGCGGGAACGGTGCAGGTGCCGGGCGACAAGTCGATCTCGCACCGGGCGCTCCTCCTCGCCGCGCTGGCGGATGGCCCATCGCGCATCCGGAATATTCTTCCATCTGCCGACGTGCATTCCACCGCCGGTGCGCTGCGCGCGCTCGGGGTCGACGTGCCGGCGCTGGCGCCCGATATGACGATCGTCGGACGTGGCCTTGGGTCGCTGCGCGCATCGGAAGCCGACCTGGACTGCGGCAACAGCGGTACCACCACTCGCCTGTTGAGCGGCATCGCGGCGGCGTGTCCCTTTGCCAGTCGATTTACCGGCGACGCGAGTCTGAGCCGCCGCCCCATGCAGCGCGTGGCGCGCCCCCTGACGGCCATGGGTGCGCGAATCGAATTCGAAGGCGGCGATGGGCTCCCGATGGTCATCACCGGGGGGTCGCTGCACACGATCGAGTGGAGCACGCGGACCGCGAGCGCGCAGACCAAGAGCGCGATTCTCCTGGCTGGCCTGGTAGCAGGCGTGCCGGTGACCGTGCGCGAGCCAGCTCGTTCGCGCGACCATACGGAGCGCATGCTGGGCGCCATGGGCGTTGGCGTGACTGTACGAGGAACCGAGGTGCAGCTCGCGCCCGCACCACGCCTCGATCCCCTCGACATGACGGTCCCCGCCGATCCTTCCTCCGCCGCATTTCTCACCGCGCTCGCCGTGCTGGCGGAGCAGGGGGAGCTCACCATCCCGATGGTCTGCCTGAACGAGACGCGCACGGGATTCTTCCGGGCGCTCGCCCGGATGGGCGCGCGACTCGAGCTGTGTCTGGCGGCGCCGCAGGGCGGGGACGTGGCCGGGGCCGTACTCGCTCGGCCGTCGGCGTTGACGGGGATCGAGCTCGACCCCGCTGAGGTGCCGTCGATGATCGATGAGTTGCCCCTGCTGGCCTGCATTGCCGCCCGGGCGGAAGGGACCACCACCATCAGTGGCGCGGCTGAGTTGCGGGTGAAGGAGAGCGACCGCATCGCAGTCACGGTGGCCAACCTTCGCGCGGTGGGCATCCAGGCGGAGGAGCTGCCGGATGGGATGCGTGTGATGGGCAGCCGCCGCGCGCTGCGCGGCGCCATTTGCACGCACGGCGATCACCGTATCGCCATGGCCTTCGGTATCCTCGCCGCGTTGCCGGGCAACGAGATCGCGATCGATGACCCCGGATGCGTTACCGTGTCGTACCCCGACTTCTGGCACGATCTCCGGCGCGTGGTCGCGGGGTAGGCGCCCATGTCCAGCGTCAACGGGCGGGCGGGCGTGGTGGTGGCGATCGATGGACCGGCGGCGGCCGGGAAATCCTCCACGGCTCGGCGCGTGGCCGCGCGGTTGGGATTTCTGCACGTGGACTCGGGCTCGCTCTACCGCGCGGTCACTGCAGCGTTGCTCGAGACGGGGGCGCCTCCCGAGGGGTGGACGCCCGACGGCGCGCTCGCGGCGGCAGCGGAGATCACGCTGATTCCCGGTACGCACGAGTTCGTGCCCGCACTTCGGGGCGGAGCGCTGCAGGACGTCATCCGCAGTGCGCCTGTGACGCAGCACGTGTCTCGCACGGCGCAGATCCCCGCGGTTCGGGAATGGGTCAACGCGCAGGTGCGCGCCGCGGCCGAAGGGCGCCGTGTGGTCGTGGACGGACGCGATATGGGGTGCGTGGTCTTTCCCGATGCCGATCTGAAGATCTTTCTCGTGGCGGATTCGTGGGAGCGGGCGCGGCGCCGTCTGATGCAGCGGTTGGGGAACGCCCCCTCTGAGAGGGAGATTGCGGCGGAAACGGAACGGCTCGTGCAGCGCGACGCACGGGATGCCACGCAGACCGTGCAGGCGAAGGATGCCGTGCTGATCGATACCACCTATCTGACGCAGGAGGAGCAGGTGGATCGGATCGTTGCCCTCGCGCGAGCGCTGGTGCGATGACCAGTTGGCGCTGCTGTTGACTCAACCACTGGTTTCACCTACATTTAACGATTCGTACGGCTTCACTTTAGGCGCGACCCGTGCCGGGTCGCGCTTCTGGTATCTAGCCGATGACATCCACACCCCCAGACTCGACCGCGGCGAGCGGGAAATCCGCGGGACAGGAGAAGCACTTCGGTATGCCCGAGCTTGAAACCACCACGCCAACGCCAACTCCATCTCCAACCCCCGGTGCGGTAGCCACGCCACGGGAGAAGAAGCCCTCGCAGCGAGGCGCCTTGCGGTTGCTCTCGACCGACGACAACCGCTGGGACGAAGACGAGTATACCGAGGAAGAGCTTGCCTCCATGATGGAGCTCTACAACGGGACGCTCGCGTCCATCGACGAGGGTGAGATCGTTACGAGCAAGGTGCTCGAAATCCGCGAGAACATGGTCGTCCTCGACATCGGCTTCAAGTCCGAGGGCAGTGTGCCGCTCGAGGAGTTCAAGGACCATCCCGACCTCAAACCCGGCGACGAAGTCGAAGTCCTGCTGGAGCACCTGGAAGACCAGGAAGGGTCGGTCGTCCTCTCCAAGAAGAAGGCCGACTTCATGCGGGTCTGGGAGCGTATCCGCCAGGCCTACGAGAGCGACCAGCCGGTGGAAGGGACGCTCGTCAAGAAGATCAAGGGTGGGGTCGTCGTGGACCTCATGGGGGTGGACGCCTTCCTCCCCGGCTCGCAGATCGCGCTCCGGCGTGTGCCGAACATCGATGAGCTGCTGGGCCAGACGTACGAGTTCAAGATCATCAAGCTGAACAAGCGCCGGCGGAACATCGTTGTGTCTCGGCGGGTGATCCTCGAGGTCGAGCGTGCGGGCAAGCGCGAGCGCCTCATGAAGGAGCTGCAGAAGGACCAGGTCCGCACGGGCGTCGTCAAGAACATCACCGACTTCGGAGCATTCATCGATCTCGGCGGGGTCGATGGCCTGCTGCATATCACGGACATGTCGTGGGGACGTATCTCCCATCCGTCGGAGCTTGTGCACATCGGCGAGGAGCTGCAGGTCAAGATTCTGGACATCGACTGGGAGCGCGAGCGGATCTCGCTCGGCCTCAAGCAGCTCCAGAGCTATCCCTGGAAGGACGTGGCCGAGAAGTACCCTGTGGGGACGCGCGTGCAGGGGAAGGTGGTGTCCATCACCAACTACGGCGCGTTCATCGAACTCGAGCCGGGGATCGAGGGGTTGGTGCACATCAGCGAGATGAGCTGGACGCGCAACGTGCGTCACCCGTCCAAGCTGGTATCCATCGGCGAGGTGATCGAGGCCGTCGTGCTCAAGGTGGACCCTGGCGAGGAGAAGATCTCGCTCGGCATGAAGCAGACGGAGCAAGATCCGTGGATGGTGCTGCCGCTCCGCTATCCGGTCGGCACGCGCATCTCCGGCAAGGTGCGCAACCTCACCTCGTTCGGCGCGTTCGTGGAGATCGAGCCGGGCATCGATGGGCTCATTCACATCTCCGACATGTCGTGGACCAAGCGCGTGCAGCACCCGTCGGAAGTGGTGAAGAAGGGGGACACGGTGGACGTGACCATCCTCAACATCGACGCCGACAACAAGCGCATCTCCCTTGGCCTCAAGCAGGCGTCGGAGGATCCCTGGCTCAGCATCGGCGAGAGCTACCCGGTGGGCACCGATGTCTCCGGCACGATCGTTCGCCTGATGGACAAGGGGATCGTGGTGGATATCGGCAACGACATCGAAGGGTTCGTGCCCATCAGCCAGCTCAACTTCGAGGCGCCGGTCACCAACCCGGCCGATGTGGTGTACGAGGGGATGCGGCTCGAGATGCGGGTGCTCGAGGTGGACCCGATCCATCGCCGCATCGTCCTCGCCGTCACGCACGTGCCGGAGGAGCAGCCGCCGCGCCCGGAAACTCCATCCAAGGTCATCCCGATGGATACCGAGGAGCCGCACGTGGGGCCCCCCACTCTCGAGATGGAGGAGGAGCCCTCCGAAGGCGAGCCTTCAGTCGAGAGCTGACGGCCCGCGGCGACACGGGGACTGATGGGTTCCATCGAAAGGAGTGAGCGCTGGTGGCAACCGGCGTTCACTCCTTTTTCATACGCACGGGAGAGAGCGCGATGCACCGCTGGACGTCGCGCCTCGTCCTCACTGCCCGGGTTGGGCCCTTCTCGGAACCACGCCGACAGAGCCATTCATCTCCATTACCGCGAATCGCACATCATCGAGCGCACCATACCCTCGTTCACGGATGGCTGCCATCAGATCCTGCTCGGTGAGCCCCACGCGGCGGAGATGTGTCCGGATGATGTGCCCGTCGTGTACGAGGAGGATCGGCGTGCCGATCAGGAGACGGCGCAGGCGCGATGATTTGACGAGGAGGATCGTCAGAATGCGACTCGTCACGAGGAGAGTGGCTGCCGAGACGAGGCCTGCGGCCAGTGAGCCGCTGCGTGCGTAGAGCGCTGACTCGACACTGCTGCCCAGGAGGGCGACGATGAGATATTCGGGCAGCGTGTTCTGCGCCATGATCGGCCGCCCAACGGCGCGGAGTCCGAAGATCAGGAAAAGATAGAGCACCAGACTGTGCCAGACGACGGTGAGGAGGAGCGTAAGCAGAGGCGCCATGTGGCCTCACCCCTGTCCCGAGTGCTCGGCGGGCACCACGCTGATGAACCCATCCGGCTCCAGAACCGCCAGCTTGACATCGTGCAGGCGCGCCAGCCCCTGCTGGCGGGCCGCCGCCATCACCTCGTTCTCCGTGACGCCCTCGTGACGCATGTTGCGATGGATGAGGCGGCCGCTCTGAACCACCACTGTCGGTGTTCCCATCAGGCGCCCTTCCAGCATTGGCCATCTCCCGATGGCTTTGGCCACGAGCCAGCCGATTACCAGGAGAGTCCCGGCCGCGACCAGCCCGACCGTGATCCGGCCACTCGATTTCGTCATGGCGTTCTGCACGGCGTTGGCGATGACGAGCACCAGCACGAGGTCGTAGAGATTCAACTCGCCGATACGGCGTCGTCCAGATATGCGTATCCCGGCAGTCAGCACCACCAGGACGATGATGGTCCGCACCGCAATCACGGTGAGAAACTCGAGTCCTGACTCATTCATGGGACGCGGCCACGGAAGGTGATGGAGCGCATCGGCCGGCGCCGGCACCGCACCGCCGCGAGGTGGATTGCGCGTGTTCCCACCCGCTGCACATCACGACGTCCTCAAGCCACGGACTCGGCGCCGCGCGCGATGGATCCGCGCTTCGCGGGGGACGACACTGATCGATCCGTCGACCTCCAGAACGGCCATGCGCACATCTTCGAGGCCGGCAACACCGTGCTCGTGCAGCCCCTCCAACAGCTCCTCGCGGGTTACGCCTTCCTTTTTCATGCGGTCCCATCGAGGTTGTCCATCGCTGACGAGGACGACGGGCTCACCGACCATGCCATGTTCGAGCGACGAAAAGTGATCGAGCATCCACGATAGGATGCCGTTCAGCACGAGCAGAGTCATGGCAGACACCAGCCCGCCCACCAGCGTGTCATTTCCCCCGACCATCGCGTTCTGCACCGCGTTGGCGATGACTACGACCAGCACGAAGTCGTAGGTCGTCATCTGTCCCAGCTCGCGTGTGCCGAGCAACCGCAAGCCGACGATCACGAAGACATAGACGACGGTCGTCTTCGCCATGATGCCGAGCACGCCCAGAAGGTCCGGGTGAGAGAAGACCTCTCCGAGCCACCTATGCATAGATGCCGCCTCCAAGGTTGAACACCCCACAGCAGCGCACTCCGCACCGGTGAGTTGCAAGGAGCGTGACAGGCGACGGCGGATAGTGCCCGGACGCGCGGCCCGCATGCCGCAGCCTGCCGGGCGGTGCCGGCTGGATACGATTCGCCCCGCTGGCTACCTTTTCCCCACTTATGAGCGTGAACGAGAAACTGGAGCTGCTCGAGCGCCGTCGCGCCGAAGCGGAGCAGGGAGGCGGCGCGCGGCGGTTGGCCGCGCAGCATGCCAAGGGCAAGCTCTCGGCGCGGGAGCGACTCGACGTGCTGCTGGATGAGGGCAGCTTCGTTGAGCTGGGGCGCTTCGTCACCCACCGCTCCACGAATTTCGGACTCGACGGCCAGCAGATCCTCGGTGACGGCGTGGTATCAGGCTACGGGCGCATCGACGGCCGACTCGTCTACGTCTTCTCACAGGACTTCACCGTGTTTGGCGGCTCGCTGTCGGAGGCGCACGCGGAAAGGATCGCCAACATCATGGATCTCGCGGTGCGGAACGGCGCGCCGGTTGTCGGTCTCAATGATTCCGGCGGAGCGCGCATTCAGGAGGGCGTCGCGTCGCTGGGCGGCTACGCGGACATCTTCCTCCGCAACACGCTCGCGTCCGGCGTGATCCCACAGATCTCCGCCATCCTCGGGCCCTGCGCCGGCGGGGCGGTCTATTCGCCCGCCATCACCGATTTCATCTACATGGTGCGCGGCACGTCCTACATGTTCGTCACCGGGCCGAGTGTGGTGAAGACGGTAACGCACGAGGATGTGACCATGGAGCAGCTCGGCGGGGCCGATGCGCACACGGCGACCTCCGGAGTCGCGCACTTCGCGTTCGACTCGGAGCTCGCGTGCCTGGGTGCCATTCGCGAGCTCTTCCGCTTCATCCCGCAGAACAATCTGAGCGAGCCGCCGCGCGGCCCCGGCACCGATCCGGCCGATCGCCGAGATGAGGCGCTGCTCGAATGCGTGCCCGACAACCCGAACAGGCCGTACGACATGCACGATGTGATTCGGCGCGTCGTTGACGACGGCACGTTCTACGAGGTCCAGCGGGACTACGGGGCGAATCTCCTATGCGGCTTCGCGCATCTGGGTGGCTGGAGCGTCGGGATCGTGGCAAACCAGCCCGCCGTCCTCGCGGGCGTGCTGGACATCCATGCCTCGGCCAAGGGCGCGCGCTTCATCCGCTTCTGCGATGCGTTCAACATTCCGCTGGTGACATTCGAGGATGTGCCGGGCTTTTTGCCGGGCGTCGCGCAGGAGCATGGCGGGATCATCAAGGAGGGCGCCAAGCTCCTGTTCGCGTATTGCGAGGCGACCGTCCCCAAGCTCACCGTCATCACGCGCAAGGCGTACGGCGGTGCGTACGATGTGATGAGCAGCAAGCACATCCGAGGCGATTTCAACGTCGCGTGGCCCACGGCGGAGATCGCCGTGATGGGGCCGAAGGGTGCCGTGGAGATCCTCTTCCGAAGGGACATCGCGGAGAGCGCGGACCCGCCGGCGGCCATGGATGCGAAGATTCTGGAATATCGTGAGACGTTCGCGCACCCCTACGTCGCCGCCAGTCGTGGATATGTGGACGACATCATCGATCCACGCGAGACCCGGCCGCGGCTGATCGATGCACTGACCACACTGCAGACGAAGCGTGATCGCAATCCGCCGAAGAAGCACGGGAACATCCCGCTCTGATGCCACGGCCAAGCTCCACTCTGCGTCTGGGAGACCGCTGTCCCGACTTTCAGTTGCGCGACGCCATCACGGGAGCCACGCGCGATCTGGGCACGCTCCTGCAGGATCGCCGCGCGCTGCTCCTGGTCTTCCATCGCGGAATGTGGTGCCCCAACTGTCGCGGGCAGTTGGGCGAGCTGGAGGAGGCATGGCCCGCGTGCGAACGGCAGGGGATTGCCGTGGCCGTCGTGTTGGCCCAGCGCTGCCGGAAGATCGCCGAAGCCGTGGCACGCCGGCGGACCGGCTACTCGTTCCCCATTCTGTGCGATCGGGAGCGGGACGTGATCAAGCGGTATGGGGTGTGGCATCCGATCGGCCTGAGCAGCTTCAACACCGCGCACCCCGCCTGCTTCCTCATCGAGGCGGGATCGCGCTGCGTACGCTACTCCTTCGTGGGGAGCACGCAGTTCGCCCGGGCCCCGATGGCCGCGATTCTGGACGCGGCCGGCGACCGCGCATGAGGCAGCGCTCTTTCTGCCGCGAAAGGCATGTTCGCTAAAGTTCTCGTCGCCAACCGCGGCGAGATCGCCCTGCGGATCGTGCGCGCGTGCCGCGAGCTGGGCGTCGCGTCCGTGGCCGTCTACAGCGAGGCTGACGTACGAGCACCGCATGTCCGCGAGGCCGACGAGGCGGTGCCGATCGGCGCGGCCCCTTCGAGTGAGAGCTACCTGTGCGGGGACCGGATCATCGACGCCGCGCTCGCCACGGGGGCTGAGGCGATTCATCCTGGATACGGATTTCTCTCCGAGCGCGAGTGGTTCGCGCGCGCGGTGCACGATGCGGGACTCGTCTTCATCGGTCCCACGGCCGATGCCATTGCGGCGATGGGAAGCAAGACGGCGGCGCGTGCGCTGGTAGAAGCCGCCGGCGTGCCCGTGGTGCCAGGAACCACCACGCCGGTGCGTGACGCGCGCGAGGCGGCGGAGATCGCGGACCGCTACGGCTATCCGGTGCTGCTCAAGGCGGTGGCGGGTGGCGGGGGGAAGGGGATGCGCGTGGTGCGCTCGCTCGAGGAACTGGCTCCGCACCTGGAGACGGCGCGCCGGGAGGCGATGAATGCCTTTGGTGACGACGCCGTGTACGTCGAGAAGTACATCGCCGGCCCGCGCCACGTGGAGATCCAGGTGCTCGGCGACACGCACGGCACCATGCTCTCCCTTGGCGAGCGCGAGTGCTCCATTCAGCGCCGGCACCAGAAGATGATCGAGGAGGCGCCGAGCGTCGCGGTGTCGCCGGAGCTGCGTGCGCGCATGGGGGAGACCGCCGTGCGTGCCGCGCGCGCCGTGGGCTATGTGAACGCCGGGACGTGCGAGTTCCTGCTGGACGCGCAGGGCCAGTTCTACTTTCTGGAGATGAACACGCGGCTTCAGGTGGAGCATCCGGTGACGGAGCTCGTGACCGGCATCGACATCGTGCAGTGGCAGCTCCGGATCGCCGCGGGCGAGGCGATCTCATTCACGCCTGCGGACATCGGCCCGCGCGGCTGGGCCATCGAATGCCGGATTACCAGCGAGGATCCGCGGAACGACTTTCTGCCGTCCACCGGACGCATTACCTACCTGCGCATTCCGGGTGGGCCGAGTGTTCGATGGGACGGTGGCATTGGCGTGGGGAGCGAGATCGGGTTGTACTACGACCCGATGCTGGCCAAGCTGCTTGTCTGGGCGCCCACGCGCGATGCGGCCATCGCTCGCATGCATCGCGCGTTGCTGGAACTGACAGTGGACGGGGTGGACACCTCGCGCGACTTCCAGCTACGGGTGATGGAGGACGACGAATTCCGGCGCGGTGCCATTGACATCCAGTGGCTGGAGCGGCGCCTCCCGTCGCTGGTGGGGGTTGCCCCACCGGCGAGCGGCGTCGACGCCGCTATCATTGCGGCGGTGCTCCTGGCACACGAGGAACGCCAGGGATTCGCACCTGCCGCGACGGACCATGGCGTGCCGGATGCGTCCCGGGCGGATGCCACGAGTGCATGGCGCCTGGCGGCGCTCCGCGAGGGCGTCGGCGAGCGATGATGCGTTCGCCCGTCGCCACGGCAGAGATCACGGTAGATGCGATTGCCGCGGGCGGCGATGGCGTGGCACGCGCGGACGGATTGGTCATCTTCCTGCCGAGGACAGCGCCCGGCGACGTAGGCACCGCGCGGTTCGTCAGCCATGGCCGCTTCGCACGTGGTGCGCTCGTCGCACTCCAGACGCCATCGCCCGATCGCGTGGACCCGCCCTGCACGCACTACACGCGCGATGATTGTGGCGGCTGCCAGCTGCAGCACCTGCGATACGCCGTGCAGCTCGAAGCCAAGCGGCAGATCATCCGCGATGCACTCGAGCGGATCGCCAGGCGAAGCGTGCCGCCCATCGAAGTGCACCCCGCTCCGCGCCAGTGGCGCTACCGCCGGAAGCTGACCCTCGCGCTCCGGCGCCGGCGCGGGCGGTGGATCGCCGGGCTGCATCCATATGGCCGGCCGCGCGCGGTGTTCTCGGTGCAGGAGTGCCCTATCACTGAGGATGCGGTGATGGCCGCGTGGGCTGAGGTCCTGCAGGCTGGGGCCACGCTGCCGGAAGTACCGGAGCTGCGCGGGGCGGTGCGGGTGGACGCTGCCGAGACGTCCTTTGTGCTGGAGGGCGCTCGCAGCTGGCCGCACAGCGAGCGCTTTTTCGAGCGTGTGCCGTCGCTCGGCGCGCTCTGGTGGACGCCGGAGCGGGGTACGCGCCGGCTACTGCACGCGCGCGGGCGCACCCGTGAGCCGAGCGCCTCGTTCGCGCAGGTGAATGCGGAGGTCGGCGCCCTGTTGCACGCCCACGTGGTACGGCGGGCCATGGCGTACGAACCGGCGACCGCGGTGGACGCGTATGCGGGGCGTGGCGATCTCGCGGTCGCGCTGGCACAGCGTGGCGTGTCGGTCGCCGCCATCGAGGCCGACGCGGACGCGGCGGGCTGGAGCGCGACGCTGCTTCCGCCAGGCTCCCGCGCTCTGGCGGGGCGAGTGGAGGACGTGCTTCCCGCGTCACTCCCCGCTGATGTGATTGTGCTGAACCCGCCCCGCACCGGGGTGGACGAGCGCGTGACCGACGCCCTGACGCACGCACCCGCGATGCCGCGCGCGGTGCTGTACGTGAGCTGCAACCCGGCCACCCTCGCGCGCGACCTGCTGCGCCTGCCTCGCTACCGGATCGCTTCACTTGTGGCGTTCGACATGTTCCCGCAGACGGCGCACGTGGAAACGGTGTGCGAATTGGTGCCGGAGGCACGCTCATGAAGTACATCGTGGCGATCGACGGCACGCGCGAGGAAGTATCGCTCGATGCAGACGGACTGACGCTCCATGGCGAGCGGGTGCAGGCTCAGCTCACGCCCATGGAGGGCACTCCCGTGCGCCTGATCACGATCGGGGACACGGTGCACCGCGTGGTGGTGCGGCGGCGCGCGTCACGTGGCCACTACGTGCTCTGGCTGGATGGTTTTGTATACGATGTGGAGGCGCTGGACGAACGCACGCGCGCCATCAGAGACCTTGCCCTCGCATCCGCGACGCCGACGGGACCCGCGCCCGTCGTGGCGCCCATGCCCGGCCTCGTGGTGCAGGTGCACGTGCAGGTGGGCGACGAAGTGGTGCAGGGACAGGGCCTCATAGTGATGGAAGCGATGAAGATGGAGAACGAGCTACGTGCGCAGGGGGCGGGCGTGGTGAAAGCGGTACTGGTCACGCCGGGCACCGCTGTCGAGAAGGGAGCGGTGCTGGTCGAGCTCACGTGAGGACGGGGTGAGCACCCGGCCGCCGGCCACCAACCCCGTAAGCCGCGAGAGCTGCCACCGGCCAGCGCCTCCATTCAGCGGAAGGACGACGCGCAGATTGTCGTCCGCCACGCCGGGATTGAAGTCCACCACTACGCTGATGCCCATGATGCGCCAGGTGGGCGAGGCGCGCTGCGTGATACCGGCGGTCATCTCATCCGGTAGATCGGCCTGAAAGCTCGCGGTGCCGGTGGCGTTGCGGCACCGTGCGGTGCCGGGGAGCGGAAGCAGCCGCAGCGTCATGTGGAAGCGCTGGCCGGCGAGGGCCTGCAGCGGCGTGGCAGGGACGGCGCGGACCGTGTCGAGCACGAGGGTGAGCTCCTGTTGCACGGGGCTCCCGCCGCACAGGTCGTCCATCTGCGGGCTGGCGTTCGCCGCGCACGCGCTGGCGGTGCTCACGAGCAGGCAGAGAAGGAGGGCGAGTGGGCGCGGAGAGTCTGGCGCGCACCGAGTTCCATCCGTTGACAAGCGTTCACTCCTTTCCTAGCTTCCAAGTCTGTACAAAAACGCGGAGCCCGCCGTCCACCTGTGCTGGGTGGTGGCCGCTGCTTCGCCTACGCCGACGCACATGGGAACTTACACCGCCACGCCGAAGGACATTGAGCACCGCTGGTTCGTGGTTGACGCGGACGGCCAGATCCTTGGCCGCCTTGCCGCGCAGGTCGCGCGGATCATCCGCGGCAAGCACAAGCCGACGTTCACGCCGCACATGGATACGGGCGACAACGTGATCGTCATCAACGCCTCCAAGGTGAAGGTCACCGGGCGCAAGGCGGAGCAGAAGCGCTATTTCCGGCATACGGGCTACATGGGGCACGAGAAGTTCACGCCCTTCGCGCTCATGCTGGAGCAGCACCCTGAGCGCGTTATCGAGAAGGCGGTCTACGGCATGCTGCCCAAGACGACGCTTGGCCGGCAAAAGCTGCGCCTCAAGCTGCGTGTCTATCCGGGCGCCGAGCATCCGCACGCTGCCCAGAGCCCCACGCCGCTGACCTTTACTTCGCGGAGCGAATCCAAGTAATGGCTGACACCCCCGTCACGCACACGATCGGCCGGCGCAAGGAGAGCGTGTGCCGCCTGTACATGCAACCCGGATCCGGCAAGTGGAACGTGAACGGCCGTACGCTGGGAGACTATTTTCCACGGCCGGCGCTGGTGTCGGCCATCCAGCAGCCGTTCGGCGCCACTGATACGCTCGGCCAGTACGATGTGCGGGCGGTGCTGAACGGTGGGGGGCAGAGCGGCCAGGCGGGCGCGCTGCGGCTCGCGGTGGCGCGCGCCCTGGTGAAGATTGACGAGGACCGCCGGGGCAAGCTCCGGGATCTCGGCCTCCTCACGCGTGATGCTCGTGCGGTGGAGCGCAAGAAGCCCGGCCGACCGAAGGCGCGCAAGCGGTTCCAGTTCAGCAAGCGGTAATGAGGCTCGGGTGGAGGGAGTAGGGTGTCGGGGGTAGGGAAACGGCAACTGCCGCGGGAAGCCTTCTGCCCGCCTACCCGACACCCTACTCCCGACCCCCTGTAGTAATCACTCACGCCTCTGGAGTCGCGGCGGGTGCCAGGATGCCTGGTCGATCGCGATGGTGAGGGAGGCGGCGGACACAACCCAGGAGAGGACGTAGCAGGTACATGCCAGAACCCAATCTCGAACAGCTTCTCGAAGCGGGTGTCCACTTCGGCCACCAGACGCGCCGGTGGAACCCCAAGATGCGGCGTTTCATCTTCGCTGAACGGAACGGCATCTACATCATCGACCTGCAGAAGACGCTCCGCCAGCTCGACCTCGCGCGGCAGTTAGTGCGCGACACGGTCATGCGCGGAGAGAACGTCCTCTTCGTTTGCACCAAGCGGCAGCTCAAGGGCATCGTGCAGGCCGAGGCGGAGCGATGCGGCGCCATGTACGTCACCGAGCGGTGGCTGGGCGGCCTGCTCACCAACTTCCAGACGGTCAAGAAGCAGATCCGCCGGCTGAAGGAGCTGGAGCAGGGGAGCGAGGAAGGCGGCGACTTCCAGAATTACACCAAGAAGGAACAGCTCATGATGGGCCGCGAGCGCGATAAGCTCGCGAAGTATCTCACGGGCATCAAGAACATGGGACGGCTGCCCGGGCTCATGTTCGTGGTGGACTCCAAGAAGGAACGCATCGCGGTTACCGAAGCCAACAAGCTGAAGGTTCCGATTGTGGCGATCGTGGATACCAACGCGGATCCCGATCTCATCACGGTGCCGATCGCGGGCAATGACGACGCCATCCGCTCGGTGGAACTGATCACGCACGCCATTGCCGATACCATCGTGGAGGCGCGGGCCGCGGCTCCCCAGCGCGAGGAGCGCGATGAGGAAGAAGGGCTCACCACCTACAGCTCGGAGCGGGGCGCCGAGCCGGCCGACGATGGAGAGAAGCGCCGCCGCCGCCGGCCGCGCCGCCGTCGAGCCAAGCCGGAGGCGATCGCCGCCCGTCTGAAGGGTGGCGCGGAGGGCGAGGCTGGAGCGGAACCCTCCGAGGCCGCAGGGGCGCCAGAGTGACGCTGCCGGGGCACGCCGGGCCCGAGAGCGTGTGATGGATTGCCAACGCCGCCGGCCGAATGGTCGGCGGCGTTCTCATACCGAATCAGATTCAGGACCAGATCATGTCGAGCACGACAGTCACGGCGAAGGACGTGCAGGAGCTGCGGCAGCGCACGGGCGCGGGAATGATGGATTGCAAGAAGGCACTCGAGGAAACCGGCGGCAACACCGAGAAGGCCGTGGAGCTGCTCCGCGCCAAGGGCGTTGCCAAGGCGGAGAAGCGCGCCGGACGCGAGGCAACGCAGGGGCAGGTTGGCAGCTACATCCACCACAACGGCAAGGTCGGTGTGCTGGTGGAGATCAACTGCGAGACGGACTTCGTCGCCAACACTGACGAATTCAAGAACCTGGTGAAGGAAATCGCGCTGCAGATCGCGAGCGCGGCCCCGATCGCCGTCGACTCGAGCGGCGTGCCCCAGGAGGCCATCGAGAAGGAACGGCGCATTTACGAGGAGCAGGTCCGCGCCTCCGGCAAGCCCGAGGCGCTCGTTCCGAAGATCGTCGAAGGGAAGATCGCGTCCTACTACAAGGATGTGGCCCTCCTCTCGCAGCCGTGGATCCGCGAGCCGAAGAAGACCATTGCGGATCTCATTCGCGAGGCCTCGGCGCAGGTGGGCGAGAACATCGTCGTCCGTCGCTTCGCGCGCTTCCAACTCGGCGCGGAGTAACCGCGCCATGACCGCGCCGGCTCCCCGCTACACCCGCGTCCTCCTGAAACTCTCCGGCGAGGCGCTGGCCGGCGACAAGGGAGCCGGCATCGACTTCGCGACGATCGATCGCTTCGCCGACGACGTGCGCGACGTCGCCCGTCTGGGCGTGAAGGTGGGATTGGTGATCGGCGGCGGCAACATCGTGCGCGGATCGCAGCTCTCCCGGCTGGGAATGGATCGCGTGGCCGCCGATTACATGGGCATGCTGGGCACCATCATCAATGCGCTGGCCATGCAGGACGTGCTGGAGCGCAAGGGGGTGGATACCCGCGTCATGACCGCCATCCGCATGGAGGAGGTCGCGGAGCCGTACATTCGCCGGCGCGCATTGCGGCACTTCGAGAAGGGACGCTCGGTCATCTTCGCGGGCGGCACGGGCAACCCGTATTTTTCGACGGACACGGCCGCCGTGCTGCGCGCCATTCAGATGAAGGCGCATGTGATCATCAAGGCCACGAGCGTGGACGGGATCTACTCGGCGGATCCGAAGAAGCATCCGGCGGCGCGCTTCTACGAGCGCGTCAGCTACCGCGACGTCATGCGCGAGGAACTGGCCGTGATGGACCAGACCGCGGTGACGCTGTGCAAGGAGAACGAGTTGCCGATCATCGTACTCAACATCCACAACCGGGGCGCGGTCGCCCGTGCAGTGTGTGGCGAGCGCGTGGGGACCATCGTCGAATGAGCACCATTCCTGAGATCACCAAGGACGCGCGGGCCGCGATGGATCGCGCGATCGAGAACTCCAAGCGCGAGTTCTCCACCATACGCAGCGGGAAGGCGAGCGCCGCATTGCTCGACACGGTGCGGGTGGAGGCGTATGGCCAGACGATGCCGCTCTCGCAGGTGGCGAGCGTTGCGGCGCCAGAGCCGCGGTCGCTCACCGTGACGCCGTGGGACAAGGGGGTGGCCGCCGCGATCGAGAAGGCCATCCGCGACTCCGACCTCGGCCTCAATCCGGCCAACCAGGGCGGCATGATCCGCGTGCCGATCCCCGCGCTCAACGAGGAGCGTCGCCGCGAACTGGTGAAGATCATCCACAAACTGGCCGAAGAGGGGCGCATCGCGATCCGGCACGCACGCACCGAGGCGCGTGAGCGCGTGAAGAGGCTGGAGAAGGTCTCCGAGGATGAGAAGAAGCACGCCGATAAGGAGTTGCAGAAGCTGCACGATGACCACGTCGCGCGACTCGACGCGCTGCTTCAGACCAAGGAAGGGGAGATCATGGAGGTCTGAGTCGGCCCCGCACGGCAGCGCCGGTACGCTCCGCGGCTGCTCGTGCACGGTTTGACTTGACCTCGCTCCCCGGGCAGATTGCCGTCCGTATGAACGCTGCCGAGATGCGCGCGTGCGTGCGCGCCAGTGGGGCCGGTGCCCGTCCCGCGGTGATCCTCGCCCCCGAGTGTAGTGAACGGCGTTTCGGCCGCATCACCGCGTAGCGTGGGACGGTCCGAGCTCGCCCGGCGTGTCCTCGTCGCGGTCGTCGCCATCCCGGTGGTGGTCATTGCCGTGTACGCGGGCGGCGCCGCGCTGGCCGCGCTCCTGGCGATCGCGGCGGCGCTGGCCGCCGGGGAGTTCTTCCGTCTCGCACGGAGCGCCGGCTACGAGCCGATCGCGGCAATAGGAGTACCGGTAGCGGCGATCCTCCCACTGCTCATGCACGCCACCCACCTGGGTCTCGCCGCTCCGCGGGTGACCTGGGGCGTGCTGGTGGTGTTGGTGGTGTTCGTGGCGGCGCTCCGGCGCGGACCAACCCGCAAACCGCTCGCCGCCACCGCGGTCACCATCGTCGGCATGATCTACACCGGCGGACTCCTGAGCTATGGCTACATGCTGCGCTACGATGAGTATGCCATCGGTGCCGCCGCCGGGAGCGCGCTCGTGCTCTATCCGCTCGTGCTCACATGGCTGTCCGATACAGCCGCCTACTTCGTGGGTCGCGCGATCGGCCGGCGAAAGCTCATGCCACTGGTCAGTCCCGGAAAGACCGTGGAGGGCGCGGTGGCGGCATTGATCGCGAGCATGATCGTGAGCTGGCTCTATGTGCACTATGTGCTGACGCCGCTTTCGCAGCTCTCAATGAGCACCATCGAAGTTCTGCTGTTCGGGCTCATCGTGGGCATCGCCGAGCAGCTTGGCGATCTCGTGGAGTCACTCTTCAAGCGAGAGGCGGGCGTGAAGGACAGTTCACATCTCCTCCCCGGTCACGGGGGAGTGCTCGATCGCGTGGACAGCCTGCTGTTCGCGCTGCCCGTGGCCTACTGGCTGATGAGTCTGCCGCATGTGTTCAGCCCGGCGCTCCGATGAGTCCGCGTGGAGTTGCCATCCTCGGTTCCACGGGCTCCATCGGGACGACCGCGCTGCGTGTGATCGCGCGCCACACCGATCGCTTTCGCGTGGCGGCGCTCACGGCGTTCACGAACGGCGCGCTGCTCGCCGAGCAGGCGCGCCAATTCCAGCCCGCCTACGTTGGGCTGGCGTGCGGCGAGGCAGCATCGCGGCCAGGATGGGCAGCCGGCCCCTCGTGCCTGGTGGAGGCCGCGCGGCGCGATGACGCGCCCATCGTACTCAACGCGGTGGTCGGTGCCGCCGGGCTGGATGCGACGCTCGCGGCGGCAGCGGCGGGCAAACGTGTCGCGCTCGCGAACAAGGAGTCGCTGGTGGTGGCCGGAGACCTGGTGGCGCAGGCGTGCCTGGACGGCGGCGGAGAGATCGTGCCGGTGGACAGCGAACACAGCGCGATTCTGCAATGTCTCGCCGGCCGGAGCCGCAGCGAGGTGCGCCGTCTCGTCCTGACGGCATCGGGCGGCCCGTTTCGGGAGTGGGAGGCGGAGCGTCTGCAGCGTGCGACCCGGGATGAGGCGTTGCAGCATCCCGTCTGGCGGATGGGGCCGAAGATCACCATCGACAGCGCGACGCTCGCCAACAAGGCGCTCGAGGTGATCGAGGCTCACTTTCTCTTCGGGTTGGCGTACGAGCAGATCGAGGTGGTGGTGCACCCGCAGAGTGTCGTGCACTCCTTCGTCGAATTCGTGGACGGAAGCGTCGTGGCGCAGATGGGGGTGCCGAGCATGGAGCTCCCGGTGCTGTACGCGCTCACTCACCCCGATCGTGTGGAGGACAGCGGGGTACCACGATTTGATCCGGTGGCCCGGTCGCCGCTGACGTTCGAGCCCGTTCGGACGGAGGATTTTCTCGCATTGCGGCTGGGGATCGAGGCAGGACGCAGCGGCGGGGCGGCGCCGGCCATCTTCAACGCGGCCAACGAACAGGCCGTGGCGCTCTTTCTCGACCGCCGGATCCGCTTCGGGGACATTCCCTGCGCGATCGATGGCGCGCTGCGAGCACTGCATGGTGCGCCCGGCGGCACCAGAGATGCGTTGCTACACGCCGACGCCCAGGCCAGGAGCTTCGTTCGAGAGATGTTCGCATGCTAGATTGGCTTCGCACTCCGCTTGCTATCGTCTTCGTCTTCGGGCTCGTGGTGTTCATCCACGAGCTGGGGCACTTTCTCGCGGCCAAGGCCACGGGGGTCTATGCCCCGCGCTTCTCGATCGGCTTCGGGCCGGCCCTATGGAGCCACAAGTGGGGCGAGACCGAATACGTGATCGCTGCCATTCCGCTGGGCGGCTACGTGCGCATGGCCTCGCGCGAAGATGAGACGATGGCCATGCTGGAAGGGGGAGGCGAGCATGCGTCCTCCTCTGGCGCCGACGAAGGCGGCGCGGCGCTGCCACGCTCCTCCCGGTATTACGACCCTGACGGCATGGCGCCCTTCGGACCGCGTCCGGTGCCGGAGCAGCGGCTGTTCGAGTCCAAATCGCTCGCCGCGCGCCTGTTGATCATGTTCGCCGGTGTGACGATGAACATGGTGTTGGGCTTCGTCATCCTGGGGGGCTTGGCGCTGCAGGAGGGCGTTCCGGTCATCAACACGCGCGTGATCGGAGGCGTGATGCCG
This sequence comes from Gemmatimonadaceae bacterium, assembly GCA_036278935.1. GTDB lineage: Bacteria > Gemmatimonadota > Gemmatimonadetes > Gemmatimonadales > Gemmatimonadaceae > DASSNR01. The sequence goes on along the minus strand of DASUKA010000146.1, from coordinate 17,173 downwards.
GTGCCCGGCGCTCCGCAGCTCGCGCAGCTGGCGCCAGGGGATACGATTCTCGCCGTGAACGGCCAGCCCATCGCGAGCTGGGATGATTTCGTCGCCAAGGCGGCGGCGAGCCATGCAAGCACCTTCCGCGTGCGCACCCAGCGAGGGCAGGTGACGGTCCCCCTGGGGGACAGTACTGGGGTGACGCTCGCCCAGATCATGACGGCGGTGCAGCCCGACGTACCGGCCGTCATCGCTCAGGTCTTCCCCGACGGGGCCGGCGCTCGGGCGGGCATGCAACAAGGTGACAGCATTGTCGGTGTCAACGGACGTCCCATGGATAGCTGGCCTCAGGTCGTCGCGCTGGTGCAGCAATCGGCGGGAGACACGCTGCACGTGCAGGTTGCGCGCGGTGGAAGCCGCACGATGCTCGCCGTACGCCCGGATTCGGAGACCGCGCCGAATCCTGTGACGGGTCGCATGGAGGTCACCGGACGGATCGGCGTGGAACGCCAGATCGGCGAGACGCAGCCGATCTCGCTCGGCGAGGCGATCGGCGCCGGGTGGAGCGGCACGTGGGTATTCGCCGGCACCGTGGTGGGGGTGGTGAAGGGGCTGTTCACGGGCGGCGTGTCCGTGAAGGCGCTTGGCGGGCCCATTACCATCGCGCGTGTCTCCGCGCAGGCCGCTGAAATGGGCTTCGCCACGGTGCTGCGCCTGTTGGCGTTCCTGAGCGTGAACGTGGCCGTGCTCAACCTGCTGCCCATCCCGATTCTCGACGGGGGGCAGATTCTGCTCAATGTGGCGGAGGCGGTGAAGGGGCGCGCGTTCAGCACAAGAACCCGCGAGAACATCCTGCGCTTCGGACTGGTCGCGATCGGTCTGCTCTTCGCGCTGGTCATGTATAATGACATCACCAGCCTGGTGAAATCCCTGCTCCGACCCTGAACCATCCTCCCTATCCACCCGGCTCGTGCGCGCGCTAGGGCTGAGCGTCGTGCTCGCGTGTGTCTGCGCCCTGGCGCCAACCGTGGCCCGCGCGCAGGACAACGCCGTACGCTTCGAGATCACCGCCGTCGGCGACAGCACGTTCTCCTTTGCCGTGGGGCGGCATGACTGGGTGCAGGTCGGGGAGCGCGGCATTGCGGTCGATCCACGACGTCGAGACGCGCTCGTTGCTCGCTTTGTGGTAATGCACGTGGATCATGGGCGCGCTACCGCGCTCGTGACCGGTCAGACCACGCCCGTGGTGGTTGCACACGTGGCGCTCCTGGAGCGGCCGCGTACGCCATGGTATCGGCGAGGGGTCTTCTGGCTCGGAGCACTGATCGGCGCAGTGGTGGGAGTGGTGGCCACATCGCGCTGAGGCAGGGTGATGCGTGCCGTCATGATGAAGGGGGCACGCAGATCAAGTGGGCCCACTCGTGGTGCTCCTCGCCGGCGGCGAGCTCGAAATGGCTGGTATACGGAGCGCAGTAGCGCGCGCTCACCTGGAGATGGTAGCTGCCGGCCGGGAGCACCAGCACCGTATCGAGCGGGGCCACGCCGTTCTCCACGGAGTCGCCCGCCGCCGTGGTGACGGCAAAGTGTGCCCCGGCCGGCACTACGTCGAGCGCCATGGAGCCGCAGGCGCGCGGGGTGAGCGACACGCGCGTCGTGCCATGCGCACCAAGACGCACGTGCGTGGATGCACGAGCAGTGCTGCAGGGCGCGATGAAGCTCTCCATGGTGGCAGCGATCTCGTGGCGCCCCGCTGCAAGGCTGTCACTGCTCAGGGAACCCGTGCCGATAGGAACCCCATCCACGGTGATGACCGCGCCGGCAGGCGCTGTCACATGCAGAATTCGGGGAGGTGGAGGCTGGTGCGTGGCCTGGGGAGCGGTCCCGAGGGCGCCGGCCGTGGTATCGGGGGTGGGTGCAACAGCGGCGACGGTATCCGGCCGCGTGTCGAGCGGTACTGCGGACGGAGGCAGACGGGTCGCGAGCGAGCTCGCAGCGGCTGTACGCGTCGGGGCAGGGGCACCGCGCCCACGGCTCCGCAGCGCGGTCACGATGACGATGGCGATGGCCAGCAGGGCGATGGCGCCGGGCAACGCCCATCGGCCCGGTGTGCGGCCGAAAGCGCGGCGGAGCGTGCGCCGCCAGCGCGCGGCGGCGGCGGACGCAGAGAAGGGCAGACGCTGCGTCGCGGTGAGGCTCAGCGTGCGCTCCTGTTCCTGAGGCGTGGTGACGATCAGCCGTTGCGTCAGCTCTGCGTGGAGCGCCTCGGCGCTCGGGTAGCGATCCTCGGGATCCTTCTCCAGACATTGCAGGATCACGCGCTCCATATCGCGCGAGAGCGCGGGATTGAACGAGCCGGGGCGCGGCGGCCGGTCCTCCACGTGGGCGCGGGCGATCTCGTACCAGTCGTCGCCCTGAAAGGGCACGACGCCCGTGGCTGCCTTGAACAGCGTGACCCCGAGCGAATACAGGTCGGACCGTCCGTCCAGCGATTGGCCGCGCGCCTGCTCCGGCGAGAAGTACTGCGGCGTGCCGACCACCATGTTCGTCCGCGTGTGCTCGCTCGAGTCGCTCATGGCGCGCGCGATCCCGAAGTCCGCGACGACGGCATTGCCGTGTTCGTCGAAGAGGATATTGTCGGTCTTGATGTCGCGGTGGATGACCCCTTCCCGGTGCGCGAAGGCGAGCGCTGCGGTGACATCCAAGCCGAGCCGGATGAGCATCGGCTCGGGAAGAGTGCCGAGGAGCTGCAGCCGGGTGTCGAGGCCGGTGGGCAGCAGGTCCATCACGAAATACACGGCGCTGTCCTGCCGCCCGACGGCGAGGATGCGCACGATGTTCGGGTGGCGCAGCTTGGCGGCGGTGGAGGCCTCCCGGCGAAAGCGCTCCTCCACGTTCTCATCGCCGGCATACTGGGGTTTGAGCACCTTGACGGCGACCGGGATATCGAGCTCGGGGTCGTACCCCTTGTACACCCACGCGAATCCGCCCGCGCCGATGAGGGAATCGACGCGAAAGCGACCGAGGGTCTGGCCCAGATGGCGCTCAGGCACGAGGCAGCGTCTTTACAGGGGGGTCGGGTTTCACTAAATTACCATGCTTCAACACATTGAAGCGTAGCAGCGCAGTAGTCCGTTTGGAGAATATACGTAATGGCTTTCGAGAAAACAGCGACGATCGAGAAGTACCGGACGCACGAGCGCGACAGCGGCTCGGCGCGGGTGCAGGTAGCGGTCCTCACCGACCGGATCAACTACCTGACGGGACACTTCCGCATCCATCCGAAAGACAATCACAGCCGGCGCGGTCTGTTGAAGATGGTTGGACAGCGTCGCCGGTTGCTCGACTATCTCAAGCGAACCAACATCGACAGCTATCGCCAGCTCATCGACGAGCTTGGCCTCCGCCACTAGGCTGCTGCCCACCCGCAATCGCGCGGACACCCGAACGGGCTCCGCGCGTTTTGTGCTTCCAGAACGACGTGAGACCACATGATGCAACGGATTGAACGAGACTTCGCCGGCCGCCGGCTGATCATCGAAACCGGGCGAATGGCGAAGCAGGCTGCCGGCGCCGCCGTCGTGCAGTTCGGCGAAACCATGGTGCTGGCGGCCGTCTCCGTGAGCGAGACGATCAGCACGCTCCCCTTCTTCCCTCTCACCGTCGAGTACAAGGAACGCTCGTACGCGGCCGGTAAGATTCCGGGCGGGTTCATCAAGCGCGAGGGTCGGCCGCGCGATGAAGAAATTCTTTCGGCGCGCATCATCGACCGCTCCATCCGCCCGCTCTTCCCCGAAGGCTTCAAGAATGAAGTCCAGGTCTTCCTCTACGTCATTTCCGCGGACCAGGAGAACGACGCGGACGTGCTCGGCCTCCTCGCGACATCGTTCGCGCTGAATGCGTCGAAGATCCCCTTCATGGGTCCCATCGCCGGCGTGCGGATCGGACGCATTCAGGACAACTGGGTGGTGAACCCCACCTTCGCGCAGCTCTCCTACAGCGACATGGATGTCATTGTCGCCGGCTCGGCGGATTCCATCGTCATGGTCGAGGGCGGCGCCCTCGAGGTGAGCGAGGACGCCGTCGTCGATGGACTTACCATTGCCCACGCGTCCATCCGCGAGCTCGTCGCGATGCAGGAAGAACTGCTCGCTACCACGCGCGTCGAGAAGATGGCGTGGACCAGGGCGGAGCCGCCCGCCGATCTCATGGCCCGTGTCAACGAGCTGGCCGCACAGCCCATCGCGGAGGCGATCAAGGGTCCGGAGAAGCACGAGCGCCTGGCGGCCGTGGCGCAGGTGAAGCACGACGTGCGCGAGGCGCTCACGGTCGAATTCCCGGACAACGCGAAGGATATCGCGGACCTGCTGGGCGATGCTGAGTACGACAGCCTGCGCGCGCAGGTGTTGGATACGGGTGAGCGCGTGGATGGCCGCTCGGTCACGGAGGTGCGTCCGATTTCCATTCAGACCGGTCTGCTGCCACGCGCCCACGGCTCCGCGCTCTTCACGCGCGGTCAGACGCAGGCGCTGGTGGCGGTCACGCTGGGCACCGCGAACGATGTGCAGCGGCTCGACTCCATCGATGATCCCGCCGAGACCAGCAAGTCGTTCATGCTGCACTACAACTTCCCGCCTTTCTGTACCGGCGAGGTGCGGCCAGTGCGCGGCACCAGCCGGCGCGAGATCGGCCACGGGAATCTGGCCGAGCGCGCGCTGCAGGCGCTCCTGCCTGAGCCGGAGGGATTTCCGTACACCATCCGCATCGTCTCGGACGTGCTGGAATCGAACGGCTCGTCGTCCATGGCGTCGGTCTGTGGCGGCTCCCTCGCGCTCTACGACGCCGGCGTGCCGATGCTCGGCGCCGTGGCCGGCGTGGCCATGGGGCTGATCAAGGAGGGCGACCGGTACGCCATTCTCACCGACATCCTCGGCACCGAGGACCATCTGGGCGACATGGACTTCAAGGTCGCGGGAACGGAGAACGGGATCACCTCCATCCAGATGGACATCAAGATCGAAGGGCTCGATCTCGCGATCCTGCGGCAGGCACTGGCGCAGGCCCACGAGGGGCGGATGCACATTCTGGGCAAGATGCGCGAAGCGCTCGCCGAGCCGCGCGCGGAGCTCTCGCCCTATGCGCCACGCATCGTGACGGTGACCATCAATCCTGAGAAGATCGGCGATCTCATCGGCCCCAAGGGCAAGACGATTCGCGGGATCCAGGACGAGACGGGCGCGCAGATCACGGTGGAGGACACCGGCCTGGTGACGATTGCCGCGGTGGGCGGCGAGTCCATGCAGCGGGCGCGCGCCATGGTCGAGGCGCTCACGCAGGAGCCGGAGATCGGCGCCACCTACGAAGGGACGGTCAAGAGCACGACGGCCTTCGGCGCCTTTGTCGAGATCCTGCCGGGTACGGAAGGGCTGGTGCATATCTCGGAGCTGCAGCACGGGCGCACGGAAAAGACGGAAGACGTGGTCAAGAAGGGAGATCGCGTGAAGGTGAAGCTCATTGACCGCGACGAGCGCGGGCGGCTCCGTCTGTCCATGAAGGCGTTGCTTCCCAAGCCACAGGCGGCCACCGAGGGTGACGGCGCAGAGTCGGGCGCCCACGAGCGCGCGGCGCCACCGGTCAACACCAACGACGCCGGCGAGGTCGAGGCAACCGAGCAGCCCGAGCGCGCTCACCGCCGCGGCGGTCGTTCGGGCCGGTCGCGGAGCGGCGAAGGGCGTGGAGGCCGATCCCGGACGTGAGTGCCCCGTCGTCGCGGCCCGTCCCCGGGCTCCGGCGCACCGTATTGCCAAACGGATTGACCGTGCTCTCGGAGTGGATGCCGGGAGTGCGGTCCGTCGCGTTCGGGGCATGGGTTCGCGCGGCCTCGGTGCATGAAACCCCGGAGCGCATGGGCGTGTCGCACCTGTTGGAGCACATGGTGTTCAAGGGAACCCGCACGCGTACCGCGCGGGATATCGCGCTGTCGCTGGAAGTGCTGGGCGGATCGCTCGACGCATACACGGCGCACGAGCACACCGCCTTCCAGGCGCGGGTGCTGGACGAGCACCTGGAGCGCGCGGCCGCGGTCATTGGGGATCTGCTCTTCCAACCGCTGCTGCGCGCGAAGGATCTGCGGCTGGAGCGAAAGGTGGTGCTCGAAGAGATCAGCATGGTCGAGGACACGCCGGATGATCTCGTGTTCGAGCTGCACAATGGAGCGCTCTGGGGCGCGCATCCGTATGGCTACCCGATCCTCGGTACCCGCGACACCGTGTCGTCGCTGGGCATCACGGAATTGCGCGAGCTGCACGAGCGGGCCTATCATCCACCTCAGCTTGTGGTGGCGGCCGCCGGCAACGTGGAGCACGAGCATCTCCTTGGCATCCTGGAGGGGACGGGGTGGGCTGACGTGCCGAGCGGCGATGCCTCCCCGCTCGTTGCCCCCGCGCCCATGTGGGCGGAGCCGTCCGTGCAGCACGTGCCGCGAAGCAGCGCGCAGACGCACATTGTACTGGGCTCGCGAGCCATGGCGCATAGCGACCCGCGGCGCTACGCGATGGTGCTCGTCAGCAGCGTCCTCGGGGGCGGCATGAGCTCACGGCTCTTCCAGCACGTGCGGGAAGAGTTGGGTCTGGCGTACTCCGTGTACACGTTCCACTCGTTCTATCCGGAAGTGGGCGTGCATGGCGTGTACGTCGGCACGGCTCCCGACACCGCCGCCCAAGCCACGGCGGCCGTCCAGGAGGAGCTGGGTCGCGTGGCCGGGGAGGGGCTGTCAGACGCGGAGATCGCCCTGGGGAAGAGCCAGCTCAAAGGGCAGATCACGCTGTCGCTGGAAAGTGTCACGTCGCGCATGTATCGTGCGGCGGGCGTGGCGCTCTACGGTGAGCCGTACCGGACGCTGGATGAGATCCTCTCGGCCATCGATGCCATTGCACCGGACCAGATCATGGCTGTCTGCCGCGAATTCTATGACCCGGCAGCGCAGACGGTCGTGAGTCTCGGGCCCGCGGCGGCCGCGTAGGCGACGCCGCATCTCACCTTCTGACCTGTCCTTGAGATTATGCACATCGGCGTACCGAAGGAGATCAAGACGAACGAGAACCGCGTGGCGCTCGTGCCCGCCGGCGCGGAGGCGCTCGTGGCGCAGGGCCACAGCGTGCTCGTGGAGACGAATGCAGGAGAGGGAAGTGGCTTCTGCGATGACGTGTACGTGCAGGCGGGCGCCAAGATCGCGCCCGATGCGGACACGGTGTGGAAGACGGCGGAAATGATCCTCAAGGTCAAGGAGCCGGTCGCGCCGGAGTGGCCGCGGATGCGGTCGGGGCAAACCGTCTTCACCTACTTTCACTTTGCCGCCGATGAGCAGCTGACCCGAGCGTGCATGCAGAGCGGTGCCACCTGCATTGCCTACGAGACGGTGGAGCTGCCGTCGCGCGAGCTGCCGCTGCTCACGCCCATGTCCGAGGTGGCCGGGCGGATGGCGGTGCAGGAGGGCGCCAAGTACCTCGAGAAGCTGCACGGCGGCCGCGGCATTCTGCTGGGCGGCGTGCCCGGGGTGGCGCCGGGGAAGGTGGTGATTCTGGGCGGCGGGGTGGTGGGGACCAACGCCGCGAAGATGGCGGCCGGGCTTGGCGCGCATGTCACCATCCTCGATATCTCGCTGGACCGACTGCGCTACCTCTCCGATGTGATGCCCGCGAACGTGCAGCTCGTCTACTCGAATCGGTACGCCATCCTCGAGCAGATCGCGACGGCGGACCTGGTCGTGGGAGCCGTGCTCGTCGTTGGCGCCAAAGCGCCGCGGCTGATCCGGCGCGAAGACCTCTCGCATATGCAGCCCGGCTCGGTGATCGTGGATGTCGCGGTGGATCAGGGTGGATCGGTCGAGACCATCCGCCCCACGACGCACGAGAATCCCGTCTACGTGGTGGATGGCGTCATCCACTACGCGGTCGCGAACATGCCCGGCGGCGTCTCCCGCACCTCCACGCTCGCGCTCACCAATGCCACGTTCCCCTACGCGCGGCAGCTCGCGGACAAGGGATGGAAGCAGGCATTGCGCGATGATGCGGCGCTCGCGAAGGGGCTCAACGTTGTCGATGGAAAGGTGGTCTATCCAGCGGTGGCTGAAGCGTTCGGTCTCCCCTGCACGCCAGCGTCGACGTTCCTGGCGTAGACCATTTCCGGGGGCGGGGCAGGGGCGGCGTGGTGCGGCCGTGACCTGCCCTGCGCCCCGTCCGACACCTCGGGGCGATTGGATCGTCTAGGAAGAGACCTCCGTGCCGCCCGGGCATCGCCGCGGCCGGAGCCGGTGGCAGACCACGCTGCCACCACGCTGTTGCAGAGCGATCACCATCATCCGATCTCCGAGTGCCGCGCATGAGGCGATGTCATTGCACGATGTTCGTATTCGTCCCGGGATTCGCTTGCTGTGGCTCCACTGTGCGGCTAGTTTACCCCGCGACCGTCCTGTTCCCATCCTGCCGCCGTTTCCGTTCCGTTCGGAACGATAGCCCTACCATCTGATGCGCTGGCCCTCCTTCAAAGCGGGATCGCTCTTTCCTGCCAACGCGATCGCCGTGGACCTCGGCACCGCGAATACGCTCATCTACGTGAAGGGCGAGGGGATCGTGCTCAACGAGCCCTCGGTGGTCGCCATCGATCGCGCCTCGAACAAGATCCGTGGCGTCGGGCTGGAGGCCAAGCGGATGCTCGGCCGAACGCCGGAGAGCATCATCGCGGTGCGCCCGATGAAGGACGGCGTGATCGCGGACTTCGATGTGACCGAGAAGATGCTGCGCTACTTCCTCGCGCTCATCATCGACAATCACATCTTCAAGGTGAAGCCGCGCGTGATCGTCTGCGTCCCGTCCGGCATCACGGAAGTGGAGCGGCGGGCGGTGCGTGACTCGGCGCTGGGGGCGGGGGCGAAAGAAGTCTACATGGTGGCGGAGCCGATGGCGGCCGCGATCGGCGTCGGGCTGCCGGTGGAGACGCCCACCGGGAACATGGTGATTGACATCGGCGGCGGCACGACGGAAATCGCGGTCATCGCCCTGGCCGGCATCGTCAGCGATACCTCCATCCGGACGGGCGGCGATGAGCTGGATGTCGCCATCGTGCAGTTCATGCGGAAGAATTACAACCTCCTGATCGGCGAGCCGACGGCGGAGCAGATCAAGATCCAGATTGGGTCCGCGGCGCCCGTGGGCGACGAGCGCGAGATGGAGGTGAAGGGACGTGACCTCGTGTCCGGCATCCCGAAGACCGTGCGCGTGCATTCGAGCGAGATTCGCGAGGCCGTGCAGGAGCCCATCCTGCAGATCGTGGACGCCGTGCGTCGCGCGCTGGAGATCACGCCTCCCGAGCTTGCGAGCGATATTGTCGACCGCGGGATCGTGATGACCGGCGGCGGCGCCCTCATCCGGGGTCTCGATCTATTGCTGAGCCAGGAGACCAACCTCCCGATCCACGTGGATGAGGATCCGCTCACCTGTGTCGTTCGCGGCACGGGGCGAATTCTGGACGACGAGGACAAGTACTGGTCGGTTCTCGCACCCTGAGGTAAGGGGTGGCCTCCGCCGCACGTTCCGTCGGTCGCTGGGACTCGGGCCTCCTCATCGCCTGCGTGGTCCTCTCCCTCGTGGCGCAGGGGCTGCCCGATGGATTGCGCGCGTCGGTCACCGCCTCCCTGCGTCGCACGATCCTGGCGCCGCTCGTGAAGATGCAATACAACGCGGAGCTGAGCCGCCGGTCGTGGCTCACGCGCGAAGCGCGCACCGTGGCGGAGGACAGCGTCGCGCTGCGCTCCATGCGGCTGGCCGGCGTGGAGAACGAGAACGTCCGGCTGCGGCGCATGTTGGGGCTCGGGCACGCCCTGCGCTGGGGCTTCGTGCCGGCGGAGGCGCTCACGCGGCGGGAGCCCGGCGAGGAGTACTCGGTCGTGCTGTCGGCGGGCTCGCAGGATGGCGTGCGGCCGTTCAGCCCCGTGGTCGCGCCCGAGGGACTGGTGGGAATGGTGAAGGAGGTCGATCCTTCGATGAGCGTCGCCATCCTCTGGACGAACCCCGATTTCCGCGTGAGCGCCATGACCGCGGATGGCGCCGCATTCGGCATCGTAGCGGCTCACCTGGCCGGTGGCGCCGATCGGTACCTCCTCGAGATGCGCGGCGTGCCGCTCCGCAGCACGCTCGCGCCTGGTACCCTGGTGCTCAGCTCGGGACTCGGCGGCGTCTATCCGCGCGGCATTCCGATCGGCACCGTGCTCGGTCAGATCAAGACCTCCGAGGTGTGGGCGCACACATATCTCCTGCGCCCCACCGTGCTGCCTGCTGACGTGCGGGAGGTGATGATCCTGTTGCCGCGGCGCGCGATGGCGGGTGTGGCCGGTGTGTGGACGCAAGGCGCATCGGCCGACTCCGCGGCCAAGAGCATCGTGGCGGCTGAGGACTCCATCGTTCGGCGCGCTGCGCGTCTGGGGGCTGGAACGGGGTCAGCACCGGCGGCCGACTCCGCGCACGCGCCGGGTGCTGGCGGAGCGGGGCGGAGGGATCGCCCGTGAGGCCCACCGATGCGCTGCGGACGCTCCTCGCGTTCATCGTCCTGGTGGTGCTGCACTTCACCCTCCGCCCCCTGCTGGGCTGGCGGGCGTCGCCCGATTTCTTCGTGATCGCGCTGCTGCTCGTCGCCATCCGCGTGCGCCCGGGCACCGCGGCCGTGCTGGGCTTTGCGATGGGCCTCGTCTCCGACTCGCTCGCCATCACGGCCTTCGGCATCGGCGCCCTTGCCCTGTGCGTGGTCGGCTTTGCCGCATCGTGGCTCAAGGCGGTGTTCTTTGCCGATGATGTCGTGCTGAATGCGTTCTTCTTCTTCCTGGGCAAGTGGGCGTTCGACGCCATCGTGCTCATTGGCGAACATCGCCTCGGCTTCATCGCCACGGCGCGCGAACTCCTGGTGTGGTCCTCGCTCTCGGCGGCCGTGACGGCGCTGGCCGGCTTGATTGTGCTCCTCATTCTGCGCCCGCTCCTGCGGACGGCGGCGTCGTGAGCTTTCACCCGAACGATGTCGCGCGCCGCGGGCGGGGTGCCTCCATCGTGCTGGCGCTCATGTTCGGTGTGCTGCTCTCCGCATTTTTCCGTACGCAGATTCTGCAGCACTCGCGATATACGCTGCAGTCGGAGGAGAACCGGCTGCGCGAGGTCCCGCTGCCGGCACCGCGGGGCGTCATCTACGGCCGCAATGGGCAGGTAATTGCCGAGAACGTGCCGGGGTATTCGGTCTCGCTGCTCAACTCCACGGCCGACTCGTTGCAGAGCGCACTGCATCGCATGGGGGCGCTCGTCGCGCTCGATTCCGGTCAGATCGCCGCGTCGGTGCGGCGCTATCGGCGCTCTCCCAACCGCCCGACCCTGGTGCTGTCGGATGCGCCCTTCGATGTGGTGTCCGTGCTCGAAGAGCATCGCATCGAATTTCCCGGGCTCATCATCCAGTCTGCGCCCAAGCGGTACTATCCCGCCGGCTCGGCGGTAGCGCCGATTGTCGGGTACGTGGGAGAGATCACCGAGGCGGAGCTGGCGTCGCCGGAGTACCAGGACTACAAGGCCGGACAACAAGTCGGGAAACGGGGGCTGGAGGAGGAGTACGAGAAGCAGCTGCGCGGGAAGGAGGGCGTGCGCTTCGTGGAAGTGGACGCGCTGGGACGCGTGGTGCGCGAGGCGGGCGCGCGGCAGGATCTGCTGCCGCAGGCCGGGCCGCCGCTGCAGACGAACATCGATATGGACCTGCAGCGCTTCACGGCGTCCATCTTCGGGGATTCGCTGAGCGGCGGCGCCATTGCCCTGGATCCGAACACGGGCGCGGTGCTCGCCCTCTACAGCGCACCCACCTACGATCCCAACCAGTTCATTGGCGGGATCCCTTCGTCGCTGTGGAAGCAGCTGAGCACGGACAAGCGACACCCGCTGTACAACAAGGTGATTCAGGGGACGTACCCGCCGGGCTCGACGTGGAAGCTGGCGACGGCCACCATCGCGCTGGAGAACGGTGTGGCGACGCTGGACTCCAAGATGCCTCTCCCCTGTACGGGGGGATATCAGTTCGGGACGCGGTATTTCCGATGCTGGAAGCCGAGTGGGCATGGCGACGTGACGATGTCGCAGGCCATCACGCAATCGTGCGACGTCTATTTCTATCAGCTCGGGCTCAAGATCGGGCTCTCGAGGCTCGCGGCAGGCGGCGTGGCACTGGGCTTCCGGAAGAAGACGGGAATCGATCTGCCGGGTGAGCAGTCGCCGAGCTTCCCCCTTGCTGACGCCGAAGAGTACTACGACCGCCGGTACGGCAAGCGGGGGTGGACCGAGGCCGTGGTGCTCAACCTCGCGATCGGCCAGGGGGAGAACTCCCAGACCGTGGCGAACATGGCGCGCTTCTACACGGCGCTCGCGACCAATGGCGAGGCGGCCACGCCGGAGATCGTGAAAGGCGACCCGAAGCGCACGCGCATTTTCGCCCTCTCCGACGAGCAGATGGCGGGCATTCGCGCGGCCATGGCCGGTGTGACGCGCGCGGGGGGAACGGCCGCCAGCGCCGCGATCAAAGGAGTGGTGCTCGCCGGCAAGACGGGCAGTGCGCAGAACTCGCACGATCCGAATCGGACACACGCGTGGTTCGTCGGCTTTGCACCGGCCGACCATCCGAAGATCGTAGTCGCCGTCCTGATCGAGTTCGGCGGCGAGGGGGCACGCGCCGCCCGGATCGCGGCCAAGATGGTGCAGGAATACCTGAAGGTGGCGCCCACACAGCTCCTGCAGACTGACGGATGAGCACGCGTCGCGTCGTACTGGACGGGCCGCTGGTGGCCACGGCGATCGCCCTGTCGGTATATGGCGTGGCGATGGTGTATTCCGCTGGGCAGACGGACGTCCCGACTGTTGCGGCACACGCCTACAAGGCGCAGATCGTCTGGCTGCTTCTCGGGATCGGTGCGGCGTTCGTCGCGACCCGGGCATCGGTGCGCCTCATCGAGTGGCTGACCTGGCCCGCATATCTGGCGAGCATCGGCTTGCTGCTCGTGACGCTCGCATTCGGCTCCGGTGCGGGCACGGCCGCGAGCGTGAAGGGATGGCTCACCATCGGCGGCCACCGACTCGGCCAGCCATCGGAGCTCGCCAAGGTGACGGTGGTGCTGATGCTCGCACGCGTGCTGGCGGCGCGGCGTGAGGCGCCACGATCACTGGTGGAGTTGTGGCGACCGGCCGTGGTGGTGGCCGTCCCGTGGGTGCTGATCATGGCACAGCCCGACCTGGGCACCGGCATCGTGTTCATCGGCATCTTCTTCGCCATGCTCTACTGGTCCGGGGTGCCGCTGGCGTTGCTGGTGCTGCTGGCTTCCCCAGCGGTGAGCTTGGTGCTGGCGTTCAACACCAGCTTGTGGGGCGCCTGGTTCCTGGCCCTCCTCGCGCTCGTGCTCTGGTACCGCCCCTTTCTGGCCGAGGGGGTGACGCTCATGGTCTCCAACGTCGCCATGGGGGTGCTCGCACCGATTCTGTGGGACCGACTGGCCCCGTACCAGCGGCACCGGCTCCTGGTCTTTCTGGATCCCTCCATCGACCCACGCGCGTCGGGATGGCACGTCATCCAGTCGCAGGTGGCGATCGGCTCGGGTGGCTGGCTGGGGAAGGGCTTCACCATGGGGACGCAGAAGCGCCTCGCCTTCCTCCCCGCGCAGCACACGGATTTCATCTTCGCCGTGGTGGGCGAGGAGATGGGATTCCTGGGCGTGACCGTGGCGCTGGCGCTGTTTCTGTATCTTCTGCTCCGGACGGTCCGCATCGCGGAGCGTGCGAACGACTCGTACAGCAGCCTGATCGCCTTCGGTCTGGCGTCGAGTTGGCTTGTGCACGTGATGGTGAATGTCGGCATGACGCTCAACCTGATGCCGATCACGGGCATCCCACTGCCGTTCTTCAGTTATGGCGGCTCGTTCATGCTCGCCTGCTGGCTGTCGATCGGGATTCTCGTGCGGATCTCGATGGAAGGGCGCGGGGGGAGGATGGGCGAGTTGGCGGTGTGAAGCGGGCGTGCGGGACGTTGGATGGAGGTGGATGTTAGCCGTGGGTACAGCTGCACGTGGGTCGCGGGCGTGGGTGGCGCGTGACCGCTTCGGTTCCCTGTAGACGCTGTCTTTCCGCGCCTCTGCGGTATAAGATGACAACCGAACGAGCGTTAGCCAGCCACGCACCTTTCGATAATACGCAGACATGCAGATCGCGCACGCGGAGTCGGACGAGCAGATCGCGGCCACCTTCGACGTCATGCGGCAGCTCCGTCCGGATCTCATCCAGGATGAGTACGTGGCCCAGGTACGGGCCTTGATGGCGAGCGACGGCTACAGGCTGGCCGTCCTGAACGAGGCCGGCGAGGTCCGGGCTGTCGCCGGGTACCGCTACATGCGCATGCTCTATTGCGGGCGCCTGCTCTACCTCGACGATTTCGTCACCGATGAACGCGTGCGCTCACAAGGCTACGGGACGCGACTGCTCGATTGGCTGAAGGCTGAAGCGCATCGCGAGGGCTGCCGGGAACTCCACCTGATCTCCCGTGTGATTCGCGAGCGGGCGCACCGGTTCTACTTTCGCGAGGGCTTCGGCATCGAGTGCTTCCACTTCCGTCATCGGCTCTGAGGGGGCGTGGGGCCGCCGCGCTATTGAACGCGCCTGCTGCGCGGCGCGCATGTTCTGATGCGCTCGCCGGTGAGCCTGGCATTATTCCCCTCATCATTTCCGAACATGAGACTGGAGTTGCATCATGGCACGAGACATTGTGGGCTCGATCACCGCGGAATTCCGCCGATACAAAGCGCTCGCCGAAGGCGCCTTGCGTCAGCTTCGTGACGAGGATCTCTCACGGACGAACTCGCCGACGGACAGCCCAGTTGCGGTCATTGCGTGGCACATCTCCGGGAACCTCCGCTCGCGGTTCACGGACTTCCTGTCGTCCGATGGCGAGAAGCCGTGGCGCGACCGCGAATCGGAGTTCAAGGCGCATGAGGTCAGCCGCACCGAACTACTCACCCAATGGGAGGAGGGTTGGCAGGTCCTTCTGGGGACGCTGGATGCCCTGAGCGATGACGACCTGGACCGCTTCGTGTCGATCCGAGGCGTGCCGCTGCGCGTCTACGAGGCGCTCCATCGGTCGCTGGCGCACACCAGCTACCATGTCGGGCAAATCGTGTACGTGAGCAAGATGCTTCGCGGCGGGGCCTGGCAGTACCTGAGCATCCCTCCGGGTGGATCGGAGGAGTACAACAAGAGTCCGGCCGCCGAGAAGGCGCTGGCGCATGCCGATCGCATCACGCGGAGTGCACCCGACGGCGCTTCACATCGCGCTTCGTAACGGACGGTCGCTACTGTAGTCTGCGGCAGTCGTCGATAAGTGCGCCGCATGATCCAACGCTCCGCTACCCGGATCGCGCTGGGCTGGGGACGGACGCCGAACGCGTGCGCCGTGGCCTGAGCCGGCGTCTACCCACCCTCCCGCCTGCTTGCCGCTTGTCCCGCCACGCGACACATTTCCCGAATGGCCTGGTTCCGGAAAGAGCGCAAGCCGCGGGTGCCGCAGCGCGACAAGCTGGAGATTCCCGCCGACACGTGGGAGAAGTGCGAAGCGTGCGGGCATACGGACCTGCGCGAGAAGTTCGTACGCAACCTGAATGTCTGCCCGGTCTGCGGCTTTCATCGGCGCATCCGGGCCAGCGATTACGTCCAGCTGCTGCTCGACGATCAGTACGAAGAGCTGGACGTGGAGCTGCGGTCGGTGGATCCCCTTGGCTTCCCTGATTACCCGCAGCGTCTGGCGCGCGCTACGACCAAGGCCGGTCCGGGCGACGCGATCATGACGGTCACGGGCACGCTTGGCGGGATTCCAGTGAACCTGGGCGTGATGGACTTCTCCTTCATGGGTGGCTCGATGGGGTCCGTGGTGGGCGAGAAGATCGCGCGACTGGGTCAGCGCTCGCTGGAGCGCAAGTATCCGCTGCTGCTCGTCATCACCTCCGGCGGTGCCCGTATGCAGGAGGGAATGCTCTCCCTCATGCAGATGGCCAAGACCTCGGTGATTCTGGGCCAGCTCGCGGAGCGGCGCATCCCGTACATCGCCATCCTCACCAATCCGACCACGGGCGGCGTGAGTGCCAGCTACGCCATGCTCGGTGATGCTATCATCGCCGAGCCGGGTGCCGTGATCGGATTCGCCGGCCCGCGGGTGATCAAGCAGACCATCGGGCAGGAGCTTCCGCAGGGGTTTCAGACCGCGGAGTTCCTGCTCGATCATGGGATGCTGGACGCCGTCGTGCCGCGGCGAGAGTTGAAGGCCAGCGTGGGGCAGCTCTTCCGCCACATGAGCGGACAGCCTGAAGCGCTCGCTTGGGCGGCGCGCTGACGTCCTACCGCCAGACGCTCGACTTCCTGTTCGGGCGCGTGAGCGGTGGGTGGAAGCTGGGCCTGGACACGACGCGCGCCCTGCTCGCGGCGCTCGGTGATCCACACCTGCGCATTCCCGCGTTCCACGTGGGTGGCACGAACGGGAAGGGGAGCGCGGTCGCTACGCTGTACGCGCTGCTGCGGGCGCAGGGATGGCGCGTCGGGCAGTACACCTCGCCGCATCTCATCGACTTTCGCGAGCGCATTCTCGTGGATGGGGAGACGATCGACGAGGCGAGCGTTACCGCGTTCGTGGACCGGTGGATGCCGGAGGTGGAGCGGCTGGGCGCCACCTTCTTCGAGGTCACCACCTGCCTGGCGTTCGACTATTTCGCGCGGCAGCATGTGGACGTGGCCGTCATCGAGGTTGGGCTCGGCGGCCGGCTGGATGCCACGAATGTCATCACGCCGCTGGCTGCCGGCGTCACCTCGATCGGGCTCGATCACCAGCAGTATCTTGGTGAGACCATCGAGCGGATTGCCTATGAGAAGGCGGGCATCTTCAAGCCGGGGCGTCCGGTAGTGATCGGCGAAGAGGATCCTCCAGTGCGCACACTGCTGGGCGAGCTGGCGTATGCGGCGGGCGCCGCGCCCGTGCGGGTTCTGGCGGACACTCAGCCGCCGGAAAATGTATGCGTCGGTCGGGACGGAACGCGCTTCACCTTGCGCACCCCCGGCGGCGTGCGGCATCTCCACACGCCGCTCGTGGGGCGGCA
>DASUKA010000145.1:0-2928 GCA_036278935.1 Gemmatimonadaceae bacterium | reverse complement strand
GAACATCGCGTTCCGATGCGACTCGGCGTTGTGATGCACTCGCCGCAACGCGCCGTGCGTGCCCGTCGCACCCATCTCGATGTTCAGCGTGTTGATGCACCGCAGAATCCTGGGCGTGAGGTTTCCCATGTCGGGATGCTCGGTGCGATGCGGGGCCTTTGTGGGCAGGCTGTTCGGGCCCACCGGCCCTGATGTGTTCGGGCCGAGCACGCGCTCACGCCTGCGCTGATAGCCTCCGGCGCTCATGGCATCGTGGTTGGAGGTGCTCGTGCCATGCGTGTGCAGCGAGGGATCGAGCACGTTGTCCATCCCCACCCCGGCGGAAAAGGTCGCGCCCGGTTGCGGCGCCATCCCCTTGATCCTGATGCCCGGCTTGACGATGTCCGTGGCCGACTGGCTTCCGTACTGCGCCCACGAGGGACAGATGGCGAGCAGGTCGTAGTCGCCGGTCATGGGCTTGTCCGTCCCTTCCTCGTTCGACGTCATCACCTCGAACGGTCCCGCGCGCCGGTCGATGAGCCGAAAGACGTTGGTGCCGGCGCTCTCGGGATAGACCTGGATCTCGTAGCGGTCTCCCCCAAGGCTCACGGCGCGAAACGCCACCTCCTTTCCGTCGCCGCTGCGATTGGCGATGAGGATGAAGTCGTTGCTTTTCTCGATAGGAAACTTGCGCTGGATCGCCGTGCGCGGCGGTCTCCCCTCGGGCCGGGTCAGTTGCGTGTCGATCTGCGGGGTGGTGAGGATGAGCCGGCTCTTGCCGGCGAATCCCGATTGCAGCCCCTTGTCATTCTGTTTGGTGCCTTCCGCGGCTTTTGCCGCATTGAATCCCACCTTGCTGTATGTGCCGTCGTACGGCACCAGACCGGCATGCGGACCCCAATCGGAGCTCTTCCCCTTCACATGGAAGTTCTTGGTCGGGTAGCCCCACTCGATCCACCGTTTGGCCCACGGTCCGGTGGATCGGAAGATGATCACTTCGGCCAGCCGATCGGCCACCCGAGCGGTGGCCTCCATGTCGGATCGGGTCATGCCGTTCTGATCGTGCCCGAACGACGCCGCAATGCCAAGGACGACTGCCATGAGCGGGCTCCTCAACGCGAAGCTGTTGAAATGAGGAAGAGTGCGAGGCGCGGTGGCCATGCACCGCAGTTCCGAGCGCACAGCGGTTATCCGCGCGAACTGGTACGAGCGTGACGACCCGCGCGGCATCACGGTAATCCGCGTGCGTAGGTTCGTACAGGGGTTGGGGTAGGCGGGGGATCGGCGGCGACGGGGTCAGGTCTTGAACGGTGACTCACGGTTCAAGACCTGACCCCGTCGCCGCCACGCTGCGGGACGCAGTCCGGCGCGGCAGGTCGCGCCATAGTCGGCCTGCGAGCTACCGGCGAGCGAAGCCCTCCCCAATCTCTCTCACCTGCGCCGTGTGCCGCTGTTCGTGCGCCCCCACGAGGGCGATCACCTGATACTGATTCTGCTGACCGAACACCGGGTGCGGCGAGGAGACGCTGCCAAGCGCAAGCCCATCGACACGGAGAAGCGCTGCCTTCAGCCGCTCTCGCGACTGTTCGAGCGCCGCGCATGCTGTACCCGCATCGCTCTCCCCACTCGGTCGGGACGCCTTGTCCGCGACAATCCGGTTCGTCCGGTCGAGCACGAATGCCACGTCCAGGGTGGGCACCACGGGCGCGGTCTCGGCGTCCGGCCCCAGTCCCTCGGCGCGAGCGGCGGCCACCCGCTCCGTGAAACTGTCCGTGATGCGCCCTTCGACGATGGCGAGATGCTCCAACACCTCAGCAACCGACCACCGCTCTGGTGCGGGACGTCGCTCTCTGAGCGCGGCGGGCACGCTGTCCACCGCGGCGCGCAGGTCGGTACGACAGCGCGTGAGATAGTCGAGAAGTTCCTGAATGCGAGGATGCATGGCGGCTGGGCTCTCGAGTTTCGTGGGCGAGGGATTCATGTCACAATCATCTCGACGGAACGAATAAGACGCCAGCCCGAGCGCCGGTTCCGGTGTCATATGCCGCACACGGTGTACGCCGCATGGATGGCTAGTATGGCGCCTCCGCGGGCCCCGTGTAACCGCACATCCCCATGCGAGGGGAATTCACCACGGGAAGGAGCATGTCACCGTCCTCCTCATGTGCATGCGTCCCGGAATGCGCTTGGCACAACAGCCCTCAGATGGCCGCAGCACTCCAGCCAGATGGCGCGGAGGTAGGCGTCCAGTGTGCTGAGTGCGGCCGAGCCGGCCATCTCGAGGTGAAGCCAGTACTGGCCGGCGTACGCATCCTGAATCTGGAGGTGCAGGAGGGTGCCGCTCGGGCGCGATCGCCGGTTTGCCGTCGCGATCCGCTCGGCGCGAGCCTCGCACGTCTGAAGATGTCGGGCCATTCGTCTCGTCCGCGGGTCATGACCTGCCCGCATGCGATACACGCGCCCCGCGTTTGTTGTTGCCTTGCCATGGCCGGCTTCCTGTGATGATCTCCGCGAGTTGCTGCAATCCTGGCGCCACACCGTAGAACGTGCTACGGTAACTCCCTCGTCAACGGTGTACCGGGGCGGCCATGCGATGTCGTTGGTGGAAGAGCGCGGGAGGGAGTCTGGGATTGGAGGTCAGGTCGTGAACCGTATGCGCTTCCCGATGTTGAGGAATTCGGCCGTCGGATTCGCCGGTGCGGCGCTCCTCCTGTGCGCGCACTCCACGCTCGCCGCTCAGGCTGCGCCCGTCGCCCGGCGGGATTCGGTCTCCGTGAGCGAGCTCCACTACGACAATCGTGGTCGGGATACCGGCGAGGCGATCGAGATCGCGGGCCCCGCGGGCACGCGCCTCGCCGGCTGGACGGTGCTCCTCTACAATGGCAGCACCGGTACGGTGTACAGCACCCAGCGTCTCGGCGGAAGCATCCCGCCTACCTGCGGCGCGCG
>DASUKA010000144.1:0-58872 GCA_036278935.1 Gemmatimonadaceae bacterium | reverse complement strand
CGCCCCGATGATCGGGCTGTCGCCCACGCGCCCGGGGATCTTCCACGAGAGCCCGCTCGTGGTCGTCACCGAAGCAATGTCTCCGCCGGCCGTGACCGCGTTCATGTTGATGGTGCCGTACGTGTGCGCGATGCCGTCCTCGTCGTAGAACACATGGCCGAGCGAGTCGTCGTACGAGAGGTGAGCGCCGCTCTCGCCGCGCCGCGCACCGCGCGATGCCCCACCACGCGCCGAGGAGTCCGGCGCCTGCAACCAGTTGTCGTTCGGGCTGAGGCGGCTCTTCCATCGCATCCAATCGCGACGCGACTTGTCGGTGAGCAGATTCCGCGGGGTGAACCCCATATCGATAGCGAACTGTCTCGCGCCCGCGCCGACGAGGAAGATGTGGTCGGTGTGATCCATCACCGCTTTGGCCACGAGCGACGGCGTGGCGATGTCCTCAATGGCTCCCACGGCGCCGGCGCGCCTGGTGGGACCGTGCATGCAGCTCGCATCCAGCTGCACCACGCCGTCCGCGTTGGGCAATCCGCCCAGCCCCACCGATTGATCGTTCGGGTTGAGCTCGACGACGTTCACTCCGGCGATCGCCGCATCGAGCGGATCGGCGCCGCCGGCCAGCAGCTCGTAGGCCACCTTGATCCCCTGCTTCCCATGCGGATCGGTTTCATAGCCGTTGGCGGCGGACATGACCACGGGGCGGCCGGCGAAGCCGTGTGACGCGCCTGAAGGCGGGGCGAGCTCGGCTCGATCGACCATCGCCGTGACGGCGGGGTGCGCGGAGGCGGTGCGCGCGAGCGTGAGGCCGGCCGCGGCGGCGCCGGCACCGAGGAACTGGCGGCGGGACAGTGACACGAGTCCTCCGGAAAGCAGAGCGGACGATTGGAGCGGATGGGTTGGGCAGAGAGATACCGAGCGGCGCCGGTTGCCGCCAGTTGTCGCGCCGCGATAGCTTCCACGCCATATGCCAACCGATACGCTGGCCAGTGAGCTCCGCGGCTTTCAATTCTTCCGGGGCTTCGGCGACGACAACCTGTGGCATCTGGCCAAGCGGATGCACACCGCCTCATACCCGGCGGATCACCTGCTCTTTCGTGAAGGCGACGGGCGCGAGTTCTTCGCGATCCTGACCAGCGGATGCGTGGCGATCGAAAAGGGGCGCGAGGGAGGAGCCGAGCGCCTGGCCACGCTCGGACGCGGCGAAGCGTTGGGTGAGGGCATCCTGCTGGACGACTCGCCGCACGGCACCACCGCGCGCACGCTGGAGCAGAGCACTCTCGCGGTGCTGAATGGTGAGGACGTGGCCGCCCTCCTCTCCGAGCATCCCTCCGTGTACGCGGCGCTCGTGGCGCGCGCCGCTGGCTCCATCTCGCGCCGCCTGCGCGCCGCCGACGCCACGCTCGTGGGGCACGGCCGGATGATCGGCTTCGCCGGTGCCGCGCACCGCACGGAGCACGACCTGCTGGGCACGCGCGAGGTCCCCGATGAAGCGCTCTACGGCGTGCAGACGCTCCGCGCGCTCGAGAACTTTCCGATCACCCATGTGCCGCTGCGTGAGTTCTCCTCGCTCATCGATGCGCTGGCGGCGGTCAAGGAGGCCGCCGCCCTCGCCAACGGCGACCTCGCGCTGCTCGACCCCGCCATCCGCAACGCTATCGTGCGCGCGACGCGGGAGATCCGCGCCGGCCGGCACCACGAACACTTCCTGGTGGACATGATCCAGGGCGGCGCCGGCACGTCCACCAACATGAACGCCAACGAGGTGATTGCCAACCGCGCGCTCGAGGTGCTCGATCGCCCGCGCGGCGCCTACGACGTGGTGCATCCCAACTCGCACGTCAACCTCTCGCAGTCCACCAACGACGTCTATCCCACCGCGGTCAAGCTCGCCCTGCACGCCAACATCGATTGGCTCAAGGACGCCATGCGCGCGCTCGCGACCGCGTTCCTCGCGAAGGGCGATGAGTTCGCCGGCATCCTGAAGATGGGGCGCACGCAGCTTCAGGACGCCGTCCCCATGACGCTCGGCCAGGAGTTCGCCGCCTTCGGGCACACCATGCTCGAGGACGTGGAGCGGTTGACCGAGACGCAGGCGCTCCTGCGCGAGATCAACATGGGCGCCACGGCCATCGGCACCGGCATCGCCGCGCCGCCGGGCTACGCCGAGCGCGTGCGGCAGCACCTGTCGGACATCACGGGGCTGCAGCTCATCACCGCGCCCGACCTCGTGGAAGCGACCGCCGATACGGGCGTCTTCGTACAGCTCTCGGGCGTGCTCAAGCGGTGCGCGGTCAAGCTCTCGAAGATCTGCAACGATCTCCGCCTGCTGAGCTCCGGTCCGCGCGCCGGGCTCGGTGAGATCAATCTGCCGGCCGTGCAACCCGGCAGCTCCATCATGCCCGGCAAGGTGAACCCCGTCATCCCCGAAGTGGTGAACCAGGTGTGCTTCGACATCATCGGCGGGGATGTGACGGTCACCGTCGCGGCGGAGGCGGGACAGCTTCAGCTCAACGTCTTCGAGCCGATCATCGCGTATCGCCTGCTGCACGGGCTCGAGGCATTGCGTAACGCGTGCGTGGTGCTGCGGGAGCGGTGCGTGCAGGGGATCACCGCGAACCCGGAGCGACTGCGCTGGTTCGTGGAGCACGCCATCGGCGTCGTGACCGCCCTGGTGCCGGTGCTGGGCTACGAGACCGCAACGAGCATCGCCCGTGAGGCGCTCGACAGTGGGCGGAGCGTGTACGCCGTGGTAAGCGAGCGTGGTCTCCTCACGCGCGAGCAGCTGGACGAGATCCTGAATCCCGCGACGATGACGGGGAGCCGGGAAGGGTGAGTCAGCGGGTCAGGAACGGCAGGAGAGGAGAAAGGAGAGAGGGACCGGCTCGTCGGGAGAGCCCTTTCTCCTTTCTCCTTTCTCCTCTCGCTCGCCTCAAGCGCTTCTTCTGACTCACTGACCTACTGACTCGCTGACTCACTACCTCCACCAATGCCTCCCGCCTCCCGCCCCCGCCTCGACCCCGCCGTCTTCAACCTGCCGGTCGAGAAGATGCGGGAGGGGTACTACTCGGATAAGTATTTCGTGCGGGCGCGGGAGATCCTGCTGGCGGATCATCACAACCCGCGCGTGCTGATGCAGGTGTTCGGAAAGACGCACGCGTATCTGGGCGGGATGGACGAGGCCATCGCCATTCTCAAGCTGTGCACCGACGATTGGAGTGCGTTCGAGGTGCGCGCGCTGTACGATGGCGATGAGATCGCTCCATGGGAGACGGTACTGACCATCGAGGGACCCTACGCCAGCTTCGCGCAGCTGGAGACGCTGTATCTGGGCGTGCTGGCGCGGCGGACGCGCGTAGGCACCAACACGCGGCTGGTGGTGGATGCGGCGCGTCCCAAGACCGTCATGTTCTTTCCCGCGCGGCACGATCACTGGCTGGTGCAGACCGGCGATGGCTACGCGGCGCACATCGCGGGGGCCATCGGCGTCTCGACGGATGCGCAGGCCAGCTGGTGGGGCTCGAGCGGGATCGGCACGGTCCCGCACGCGCTCATTGCGGCGTACGGGGGCGACACGGTGCGGGCCACGGAGAAGTTCGCTGAATACATGCGTGCGAACGTCCAGATCATCACGCTCGTGGATTACGACAACGACTGCGCCGAGACCAGCGTGCGTGTGGCCCGCGCGCTCGGCACACGGCTGTGGGGCGTGCGACTGGACACCTCGGAGCGGATGGTGGATCGCTCGATCATCCCCATGATGGGCTCCTTCCCGCCTACGGGTGTGAATCCGCAGCTCGTGTGGAACGTACGCGAGGCGCTCGACCGCGAAGGATTCCAGCACGTGCGCATCGTCGTCTCCGGCGGCTTCACGGTGGAGCGCATCCGCGCCTTCGAGGAAGCGGGCGTGCCGGTGGACTCGTACGGCGTGGGGTCATCGCTGTTCGCGGGACAGGGCCGTTTCGATTTCACGGCCGACGTCGTCATGGTCAACGGGCGGGCCGAATCGAAGGCGGGACGCGAATATCGACCGAATCCGCGACTGGTGACCGTGGAGTAGCGGGCCGTTGGCATTCCGAGCGCAGCGAGGAATCGCGTGCAGGCGGGAAGATTCCTCAGTCGCTTCGCTCTTTCGGAATGACCTGGTTGCCCATGTCGGGCAATACCTGACGAAATCGCGTTCCTACAGTGGTATGCGGCACCTCATTTGCCTTGATTTCACCCGGCCTGCGCCATAGCTTCCGCGCCACAGACTGGTCGGAGCGCCCTCCCTCCATGGCGCTCGCAACGTGAACGTCTCACACGATTTTCAGGATTCGGGATGAATCTTCGCTCCCGCGCGCGCCGGCTTGCCTTTGCCGCGCTAACGGTTGTGCTCGCCGCAGGCGTGGCCGCCTGTGCCCACGATCCCAACACCATCTTCGGGGCGCACTCCGATCTCGGACATGCCACGGACGCGCTGACCATGCGTCTGGTGTACTTCGCGATCGGCGTGTTCATCGTGGTCGAAGGGTTGCTGGTCTACGCCATCGTCCGCTTCCGTCGCCGCCCGAACTCGCCGGTCCCCAAGCAGATCCACGGGAATACGGCCATCGAGATCACCTGGACGCTCGTCCCGGCGATCATCCTCGCCCTCATCGCCGTGCCGACGATCAAGACGATCTTCCGCACGCAGGCCCCCGCACCGGCCGGTTCGCTGCAGGTGGAGGTCATTGGCCACCAGTGGTGGTGGGAGTTTCGCTACCCGCAGTACGGCGTCGTGACCGCCAACGAGCTCTATCTGCCGGTCGGGCGCACGGTGAGCTTCACGCTCAAGAGCAATGACGTGATCCATTCCTTCTGGATTCCGTCGCTGGCGGGCGCCAAGCGAGATGTGGTACCGAACCAGACCAACTATATCTGGTTCACCCCCGACTCCGTGGCGGCGTGGGACGGCTTCTGCGCGGAGTACTGCGGCGACTCGCACGCGAACATGCACTTCCGGGTGTTCACCGAGCCCGCACCGCAGTTCGCGGCGTGGATCGCGCACCAGAAGACGGGGCCGGCCTTCCCGGACACGACGGCCGCGCCCACGAAATCGGCGGCCACGCAGACGTCGGCCGGCACCGTGATGCTGGCCAGCCAGGTGACGATGGCACCGGCCGCGGATTCCGCGGCTCCGGGCAACGGCATCTTCGACCGCGACAAGATTCCGCAGTACGAGATTCCGAACACTCCGACGCCGGCCGGCCTCACCTTCTCCAACGTGACTGGCGATGCCGCGCGTGGCGCCAAGCTGTTCAAGGTCAGCCTGTGCATTGGCTGTCACACCATCCAGGGCGTCTCGCCCGGCATCACTGGACCGAACCTCACGCACGTCGGCAGCCGGTACACGATCGCCGGTGCCATGTACCCGAACGACACGAAGCATCTGGAACTGTGGATCAAGGACGCGCATCTCATGAAGCCTGGAACCATCATGCCGGTGTTCGGCAAGGGGCTGCCCGGCGCGGCCGGCGGCTTCACGGATCAGCAGATCGCGGACATTGCCGCGTACCTTTCTTCCCTGAAGTAACGGAGAGCACGAATGGCAACGACCGCTGCAACGCTCACCCGCGCCGGCGCCCCCGCCGGGTACGAGGGCGGGGTGTGGAGCTGGCTGACCACCGTCGATCACAAACGCATCGGGCAGCTCTACCTCTATACGGCGCTCACTTTCTTCATGATCGGCGGCTTCGAGGCGGAGCTCATTCGCACACAGCTGTACGGCCCCAACGGGACCTTCGTTTCGGCCACCACGTACAACGAGCTGTTCACCATGCACGGCCTCACCATGATCTTTCTCGCGATCATGCCGCTGTCGGCCGCGCTATGGAACTTCCTCGTCCCGCTCCAGATCGGTGCGCGTGACGTCGCCTTCCCGCGACTCAACGCCTTCAGCTACTGGCTCTTCCTGCTGGGCGGCATCTTCCTCAACTTCGGCTGGCTCATGCACGCCGCGCCGAATGGCGGCTGGTTCGGCTACGCCCCGCTCAGCACGAGCCAGTTCTCGCCCGGCCTGCACATGGACTTCTATGTCCTGGGCCTGCAGATCCTCGGCCTCTCCACCCTGGCCGCGAGCTTCAACTTCATCACCACGATCATCAACATGCGGGCCCCCGGCATGCACATGATGCGCATGCCCGTCTTCACCTGGTCCACCTTCGTCACGCAGTTCCTGATCGCGCTCTCCTTCCCGATCATCACGGTCGCGCTCACATTCTTGATGCTCGACCGCTTCTTCGGGACGAACTTCTATAAGGATTCGGCCGGCGCCGACCCCCTCCTCTGGCAACACCTGTTCTGGCTGTTCGGCCATCCGGAAGTCTACATCCTCATCCTGCCGGCCTTCGGCCTGGTCTCCGAGGTCATTCCGACCTTCTCACGGAAGCCGCTGTTCGGCTACCCCGTGATGGTCTATTCGCTCATCCTCATCGCGACGCTGGGCTTCGGCGTGTGGGCCCACCATATGTTCGCTGTCGGCATGGGGCCGATCGCGGACTCGGTGTTCGGCATCACCACCATGCTCATCGCCATCCCGACGGGCGTGAAGATCTTCAACTGGCTGGGCACGCTCTGGGGCGGTCAGCTCCGCTTCACCACGGCCATGTTGTTCGCCCTGGGGCTCGTGGGGTTGTTCACGATCGGCGGCATCTCCGGTGTCATGCACTCGTCGCCGCCGTCGGACCTGGCGCAGACCGACAGCTATTTCGTCGTGGCGCACTTCCACTACGTGCTCTTCGGCGGCTCGATGATGGGGCTGTTCGCCGGGATCTATTACTACTACCCGAAGATCACCGGCCGGCTGATGAGCGAGGCGCTCGGCAAGGTGCATTTCTGGGGTACCTTCATCGGGATGAACCTCACCTTCTTCCCGATGCACTTCTCCGGCCTGGCCGGCATGCCGCGCCGCATCTACCGGTACGAGGCGCTTCAGGGGTGGACGCTCACGAACCACCTCTCGACCATCGGCGCCTACATCCTTGGCCTGGCGACGCTGGTGTTCATCTACAACCTGATCCGCGCACGCTCCGCCGGCGTGGTGGCGGGGAACGACCCGTGGGGCGCGCCCACGCTCGAGTGGTCCATGCCGTCGCCGCCGCCCGCGTACAACTTCGCGAAGATCCCCGTTGTGACCTCGCGCTATCCGCTCTGGGACACCAAGTCCGCGGAGCAGATTGCGGACGAGCCGTTGGTGAAGCGGTGGGAGCGTTCGGCGCTCGTGGAGTCGAAGGGGAACGCCGCGGCCGATACACAGCAGCCGCCCCCGAGCGCGGAGCAGTTGGGCATTCCGATGCCGACGTCCACCATCAAGCCGCTCGTGGCGGCGGTGGGCCTGGTCATTGGCTTCGTCGGACTGCTGCACAACAAGTCGCTTCCCATCATGCTGCTTGGCGGCGCCATCTTCGTCATCACCTTCTACAGCTGGGTGCTGACGCCGCTGGAGCCGGAGCACGAGAGTGAGGTAGCGAGTCAGTGAGGCAGGAACGGCAGGGTATCGGGAGTAGGGTGTCGGGTGGGCGGGGGCAGTGTTCCGCCCGCCCATGCCGTTCCCCGACGCCCCACACCCGACTCCCTGCACCCGCGTCGTCCGACCTACTGATCGATCGTATTCAGAGCCTACACCTGGAGATTTCTTCCCCTTGCCGCCCATAGAACTGGCCGAGGCGCACAGCCCCGCCGAGCACCACCACACGAGCACCGGGCTCAACCATACGAAGATCGCCATCTGGACCTTCATCGGCTCGGAGTGCTTCTTCTTCGGCTCGCTGATCGCGACGTTCCTCATCTACAAGCATCACAACGTCGTCGGCCCGTGCCCCCACCCGGAGATCCTGCGCAGCACGCACCAGGCCTGCCGGGGGATCCTGAACATTCCCGTCACCTCGACATCGACGTTCGTGCTGCTCATGTCGTCGCTGTTCATGGTGCTCGCGCTGGCCGCGGTGGAGCGGGGCGACCGCAAGTACTCCAGGATCTGGCTGGCCGCCACGGCGCTGGCCGGCGCGACCTTCCTCGGCTTCCAGGCCTACGAGTTCACGTCGTTCGTCAACGAGGGGCTCACCATCAAGACGAACCTCTTCGGGTCGACCTTCTTCATATTGACCGGCTTCCACGGCGCACACGTGACCGCGGGGGTGATCTGGCTGGTCACTATGCTGTTCATCGACTTCAAACGCGGGCTTGGTCCACGAGACGCCATCAACGTCGACGTCATGGCGCTCTACTGGCACTTCGTCGACGTCGTATGGGTCGCCATCTTCACGTTCGTTTACCTGATCCCGTAACTCTGAACCCATGGCTGCCGATCACTCCTCCTCCCAGGCCATCGCCGATCCGCACGGCGGCGCGCAGGCCGCGCACGAGCATCCGACCTGGAGCACGTACTGGAAGGTCGCCGTCATCCTTGGCGTCCTCACGGCGCTCGAGGTCTACGTCTATTACACGCCGCTCCAGCAATCGCGGATGTTCGGCCCGGTGCTCATCGCGCTCTCGATCACCAAGTTCGTGATCGTCGTGATGTTCTACATGCACCTGAAGTACGACTCCAAGTTGTTCCGCATGCTTTTCGTGGGACCGCTGGCCATCGCGCTCATCGCGGTGTTCTCCCTCCTCTTCCTCTTCGGACAGCTGGTCATCCACCTGCGGTGAGCCCGGGGAGGCGGGCCTAGAGCCAGTTCCGCTTACAGCGCACGTGAGCGGAGAGGAAAAAAGGAGAGAGGAGAAAGGAGGAACCGCTGGTGGGGCATGGGCCCCTCGTCCAGAAGCCGGTTCCTTTCTCCTCTCTCCTTTTCTTCTCTCCGTTCTCGCCTTTCTCCCACCCCTTCAACACCCGCAGCCATGCTGACCACAGCGGCCTGAGCGCGCCGATGTGACGAACGGCGCGCCCGTTCGTTGACAGTACAGTTCCCGCCCTCACCCGTCCCGCGCTGTGACCGCCATGGATGTTCTCCTGTCTCTCCGCTCCCGCTCGCGCATCGCGAGCGCGGTGCTCCTCGCCGCCATGGCCGCGGTCCTCAGCGTACCGGTACGCCTCATCGCGCAGAATGCGGTGGATGATGGTGACGCGACGGTGGCGGCGGCGGATGGGGATGGGGGAGCGGCGGCGAACGCGGCTGTCCATGCGCCGCCCTCCACACGGCGGGCGCCGGCGCGGCGCCGAGCGCGGGCTGCGCGCCGGCCGGCCGCCTTCCACTACGATGCCCCGCGGTCGGCAGCGGGGCTCGCAGGCGACCTGGGCATGCTCCTCTTCAGCCGCGTCCGCAGCGGCCAGTGGGGGGCGATGGTCGTGTCCCTCACGCGCGGTGATACGCTCTACGCGTTCAACGCTGGTGCGGCACTGCGTCCCGCATCGAACATGAAGCTGTTCACGGCGGCGCTGGCGCTCGATGAGTTCGGGCCGCGGCATCAGTTCAGCACCGACGTATTACGCGATGGGCCGTTCGACGGCCAGGGAACGCTCCACGGCAATCTGATTCTGCGCGGTGGCGGGGCTCCTGGACTCTCGGAGCGCTACCTGCCGGGGGGACCGAGCGCGCCCATGGATCTGCTCGCGCAGCTGGTGGTGGGCCAGGGCATCAGACACGTCACGGGCGATCTCATTGCCGACGCGACGGCGTTCGACACCGCGCGCGTCCCGCGCGGCTGGAAGCACCGGTACCTCCATGCGAGCTACGCCGCCCGGGTCTCGGCGCTCTCGCTCGATGGGAACCTCGTGTGGGTGGTCGTGCACCCTGGCAGCGGTTCGTCCCAGCCGGCCGCCGTCTCGCTCGACCCCGCCACGGACGTCCCGGTCAGGGCGAGCGTCCGCACGCTGCGCCGGCGTGGCTCCCACGTCATCACCTATACCGAGCCCGATGGGGCGATCGTGGTGCGCGGATGGATCGGGTGGCACACCGCGCCGCGCCGCTACCACGTGGTGGTGGAGCACCCGGCCGTCTTCGCCGCCGGCGCGCTTCGCGAAGCGCTGGCAGCGCAGGGGGTGACCGTAGAGGGTCGCATTCGCCTGGGAGTGACGCCCGCGAGCGCGGTCCCCGTCGCCTCGCTCCCCTCGCCACCGCTCGCGCGGCTGATATCCGCGATGAACCGTGAGAGCATCAACCACTTCGCGGAGCTGCTCTTCCGCGACGCGGGACGGCGCGCGTCACCGACGCACGTGGGCTCGGTGGAGAGTGGGGCGACGCTGCTGGAGCGCTTCATGGCGCAGAAGGTGGGCGCCGCGCCAGGCACGGTATATACGACCGACGGCTGCGGACTCTCGGTGCTGGACCATGTGACACCGCGCTCCCTGGTGCAACTCCTCTCCTACGCAAACCGTGCTCCCTGGTCCGACGCCTTCCACGCATCGCTGCCGGTGGCCGGGGAATCCGAGCTGCTGCGCGACCGCATGCGTCGGACGCCCGCGCAAGGGAACCTTCACGCGAAGACCGGCACCACCAGCACCGTGATCTCGCTCGGCGGCTACGTGACGGCGCGCGACGGAGAACTCCTCACCTTCGCCTTTCTGTACAACGGGCACGACCGGTGGCGCGCGAAGGAAACGATCGACGAGATGGGCGCCACGCTCGCGAACTTCATGCGGAACTGAACGGCAGAGAGGAGAAAGGAGAGAGGCGGAACGGCTACGCGGCCTGTCATTCCGAGCGAAGCAAGGAACCCTCTCCAACACTGTCATTCCGAGCGGTAGCGAGGAATCTTCTGACCAGGCGAGGAGACTCCTCAGTTGCTGCGCTCCTTCGGAATGACACCGATGACGCCGCCTCTCACGCCCCGCCTCTCACCTTTCTCCTCTCTCTTCTCTCCTTTCCAGCCCCTCAGATTTTCCGAATCGCTATCCCGCGCTCCTTCAGCGCTTCGATGTACGGCTGCGCGGGGACGCATTCGTCGGGGGTACAGACGCCGCAGCTCGTGATCTCGCCGCGCACCTGCATCTGGCCGGTGACGGAGAGGGAGTAGCCGGTGGTGCGCTCCATGGCACTGATACCATGGGCCTCGTCGTAGTAGTCGATCAGCTCCCACCCGACCGTCTTCGGCTGGCCGCCCTTGGTCCCCTCCACCAGCACGCGCATGGCCACTAGGTCACGGCCTTCCGGCTTGGTGAGGCGCGGCCCCACTGTTGCCACGAACATATCGCGCGGGACGACCGAGGATCCCTTCACGTCGACCGGCTCAAGGTCGAGCAGCCCCAGATCACGAATGGCCTCCATGATATGCGCATGTCCGGGATAGCGCAGCGTCTTGTACTCCATGGTCGGGATCTTTCCCTCGTACCGGAATGCCATGGTCGAGAGGCCGCCGGCGGTATGGAACGCCTCGAGCTCGCCCACAGGCTTCGGAAAGGACACCGGCGTCAGCTCCGAGAGCGCCGTCACCTGAGTGCGCTTCGCATCGCGCAGCACCCAGGAGAGCGTGGTGTAGTAATCGATCACGCCCTCAAGCGAGTAGACGATCTGATAATTGAGCGGCGGCTCGGGCGATTGGGGCAGCCCGCCCACGAAGATCCGCACCGACGCCACAGTGTCGAGCTGCTCGATCCCGTGCTGTGCCAGGATGTTCACCATCCCTGGCGCCAGCCCGCAATCGGGGATGACACTGATGTCCTTGGCGCGCGCCTCGCCATCGAGCGCTTTCTGCTGGAAGACGATCTCGGTATTGCCGCCCAGGTCGCAGAAGTTGGTCCCCGCCTCGACGGCCAGGGTGGCCAGCTCGAGGTTGAGGTAGTACGGCACCGCACTCATCACGGCATCGCTCTCCCGCATCACCCCCAGGACGGCCTCGCGATCGCGCACATCCAGGGGAGTGGGTACAAGCCGGGCACCGGAGTACGGCGCCAGGAATTTGGCGATGGACGAGACGTTCAGGTCGGCGAGCCGCACCTCGGTGACGTCGGGATTCTGCAGCAGGTCATAGGCACAGGCGGAGCCTTGCAGCCCCGCTCCGAGAACGAGCATCCGCATCGATAGCGATCTCCTTGGGTTGATGGGCGATTGAGTGACGCCAATGTAATGAATGGGCGGCGCCGATGTGAGACGTCACGCTGCGGTGGCGCCGCTCGCCAGGGCAAAGCGCCATACCCCCCGCGCTGGCAAGGAACATGACAGAGGAACATGACAGCGGGGCGATCGCGTTAGCCCGGAGCACGCGAGCGGTGGGTCCATCGCGGTCTCCTGCACAGTCTGGCGCCGCACGCACCCCCTTCCCCGCACTTCCACGCACGCAACCCAACACACCGTCCACCGTGACCGACCCTGAGGCCTGGCGCTCCCATCTCCTCGACTCGCCGTCCGCGCGCCGGCAACTGCTCCAGAGCATCCACCGCATCGCCGTCCTGGGCATCAAGATCGAGCCGTGGCAACCGGCGTATTTCGTGCCCGAGTACGCTCAGCGCGCGGGCTTCGAGATCGTGCCGGTGCCCGTCTACTACCCCGACGTGACCGAGGTGCTGGGCGAGCCGGTCTACCGCCGGCTTGCCGATGTGCCCGGGCAGATCGACCTCGTGAACGTCTTCCGCCGTCCCCACGACATTCCTCAGCACATCGACGACATCATCGCCGCCCGCCCGCGCGGTGTCTGGTTTCAGTTGGGCATTCGCAACGACGCCGCCGCCGAGGCGCTGGCGCGGGCTGGGCTGGACGTGGTCCAGGACCGGTGCCTCATGGTCGAGTTGCGCGCCATGGGACGCTGAGCCGCCGGTGCATTCCCGTGGTAGCCGAATGATGCTATACTCTGCGCTCGGCCACTGCGTCCAGCGCCGGTACGCCTGACAGCATACGACTCCCGGCCCACCGTGATGCGCCGGTAGCCGACCACGACACGGAGAATACGAGCAATGTCCCGTCCGTCGCACTGGTGGAGGTTCGGCACCGGCTCTGCCGCGATACTGGCGTTGGGCCTGCTGAGCGGCTGTGGGGATTCCGGCCCGACCGGACCCAAGCCGGTGGCGACGGTGACCATCGCGCCCACCACCGTACTAGTCGAAGCCGGACAGAGCCAGCAGTTGACCGCCACCGCGCACGATGCTGACGGCAACGTGCTCACGGGCCGGACCATTACCTGGTCCACAAGCGATACCGCGGTGGCCACCGTGGACGCGAACGGTCTGCTGCGCGGGATCATCCCCGGGACCGCCGACGTCACCGCCACCGCAGAGCAGCAGACGGGACGCGCCTCGGTGACGGTCTCCCCGGTGCCGGTGGCGCGCGTCACCATCTCCCCCAGAACGGCCAGTGTGGAGATCGGGAGCACGGTGTCACTGACCGCGACGGCCCTGTCCGGCACCAGCGATACGCTCGCCGACCGTGCGGTGACCTGGTCGAGCTCGGACGCCGCGACGGCGACCGTCAGCGACTCAGGCGTGGTCACCGGTGTCGCTCGCGGCACGGCCACCATCTCGGCGCTTGTGGAAGGGGAGCGCGACAGCATTCCGGTGACGGTCACCGTGCACTCATCGGGAGCGATCGTGGTGGCAACCGTGGCGCCTGATTCCCTCGTCGAGGGACAGAGCGCCACCCTGGCCGGCGTGGGCTTCAGCTCCACGGCGACAGGGAACACGGTGTTCGTGGACAACCTCCCGGCCACCGTCACTGCCGCGTCGTCCACCTCGCTCACATTCACGGTCCCCGGCTTCGACTGCCGGCCGGCACGTGATGTGGACTTGCAGGTGGTGGTCAGTGGGGATGGGAGCAACATCGTGCAGCACCCCCTGCGGCCGGCGGCGGCGCCACTGAAGGTGGCCGTCGGGCAGCAGTTGATCCTGCGCGATCCATCTGCCTTCTGCCTGCAGTTTGCCGCCAGTACGGGCCAGGAATCCTACCTGCTCGGCGTGCAATCCGTGTCGGATGCGGTCACGAGTCTCACACCGGCGACGGTGAGCGCGGAGACCGCCACGAACCTGGTGGCATCGGTCGTCCATCCGCCCGCACCCGCCCTACCGGCGTTCCTGCGCTCCGGCACCAACGCGGGGAGTATGCTCCCAAGCACGCGCGCCTCCCGCTGGGACCGCCAGCGGAGTGCGGAAGCACGGATCATCAACCAGAGTCTGCGCGACATCCGGCCATATCGCCATGACGCAACGGTGCGCGCCCTCATGCGGGGTCCGGTGCGCGCGGCCGCCGCCGTGCCGCCAGGCACGTCGGTGGGCGATACCGTGTCCATTCACGTGCCGGTGTTCGTCACCGGCCAGAGTGCCTGCGATACC
This sequence comes from Gemmatimonadaceae bacterium, assembly GCA_036278935.1. Classification (GTDB taxonomy): domain Bacteria; phylum Gemmatimonadota; class Gemmatimonadetes; order Gemmatimonadales; family Gemmatimonadaceae; genus DASSNR01. The sequence goes on along the minus strand of DASUKA010000144.1, from coordinate 44,663 downwards.
TTCGTGACCATCCGGACGATTGTCCGCGCGATTGGCAAGGCGGGGATCTGGGTCGAGGACGTTGCCAACCCGGCGAACGGGTTCACGACGAGCGACATCCAGACGCTGAGCAGCGTGTTCGACAACACCATCTACGACGTGGACACGGCGTACTTCGGTGCGCCCAGCGACAACGATAACAACGGACATGTCGTCATCGTGATCACCAAGGAGGTGAACAAGGAGAAGGACGTGCTGGGGTTCGTCACGAGCACGGACTTCGTGCCACCCGCCCAGTGTGCCAGTAGTAACGATGGAGAGTTCTACTACGGGCGGGCTCCTGACCCCACGGGTCTGTACGAAGAACCGGCGCCCTATCCGCTCGACACGGCGAAGCTCGACGCGCAGCGCCTCATCGCGCACGAGTTCACACACGACATTCAGTTCGCGCATCGCTTCTCCAATCCCAACGCCACGGACTTCCAGCCGACCTGGCTGCTGGAAGGGCAGGCGACGCTGGCCGAGGAGGTGGTCGGGAACGCTTTCGAAGGGCGCAGTACGGGGCAGAACCTCGGGGCGGACGTGGCCTTCAACCAGACGACACCGCCGTCGCCCATCGACTGGTACCAGGACCGCTTTGAGGATCTGGCGGTCTACTTCGGCTTCCAATCGCGGACGAGCAAGGTGCCGGGCGCGCCGGAGCAGTGCAGCTGGCTGGGCACGGCGGATGAGGGGAATGACGGACCGTGTCTGAGCGGGCGTGAGGTGTACGGCGTTCCGTGGTCCATCCTGCGGTGGCTCTCGGACCAGTTCGGGCCATCGTTCCCGGGCGGAGAGCAGGGCTTGCAACGCGCTTTGGTGGACGACCCCAACACCGGCTTTGCGACCATCGAGAACGTGATCGGCATGCCGATGGATTCCCTGCTGGCACAATGGAGCGCCATGCTCTACGTGGACGATCGGGGCGTGCCCGGACTGCCATCGCGCCTCATGCTGCCGAGCTGGAATATGGCGGACATTTTCTCGCACGTCGTCTCGCCAGGACAGTTGACCCCGCGAACGCTGACCTTCACGAACTTCAGCGATCAGATCGAAGTGCGCGGCGGGTCCACCGGGTACTATATCGTGAGCGGCGTCGGCCGGAACGCGACGGCCATCAAGGTGCGGGATCTGGGAGACAATCCGCTGCCGTCAAACATGCGGCTCTGGGTGGTGAGGCTCCAGTGAGTGCGCACAGGCAGCGGCCAGCCGCGGCCTGGCACGTGGCGGCATGTGTGGCTGCGATGAGCCTCCCCGGTGCATGCGCACACCGGACACCCGTTCCCCCAGCCAGCGAGCGAATCCCCATGCCGGCAGCCAGCGATTCCACCCAGCTCACCGGCACGGTGGTGGTCACCGGCACCGACGTCGCCCGGTACACCACGCTCCGCATTGAGGGCAAACCCGTCGTGACACTCGTCGGCCCGCTGGAGCCCGAGCTGCGGCGGCTGGGCGCGGCGACCGTGCGGGTAACGGGCGAGGATGCGGGGAGCGGTCCCGCGGGGCGCCGCCTCGCCGTTGGGGAGTACGAAGTGCTGTCCATCAACGGGGAACGGCCGTATGTCGGCGTGCTGCTCGTGCAGGATGACCGGCTCGCGCTGGCCACCGCATCGGATACGCTCCCGCTCAGCGCGGCGCCTCAGGCGCTCCGCCAGCACGCCGGGGCCAAGTTGTGGGTGACGGGCCAGCGCACCGACACTGGCGTGGAACTCCAGTCGTACGGGGTCATCCGGCCGAACCCGCGGTAGCCGAGGGTATGCGACGCGGTATTCTCTCCCCCGTTTCGCCAGCGTTTTCAGAGGATCATGGAGACGAGCCCTTGTGGAGTTCGTCCACTCTGGCCTTGCGCGCCGGGAATATGGAACCCATATTTTATGTAGATCGTTACGTATCCTAACACCTTCTACACCAAGGGGCTCGCCATGGCGGGGAAAAAGCGCAAGAATCCAGCAGGTACAAAGGCAGGCCGCGCCGCACCCTCGTACAGCACTCCCACGTCGCGCACGCCACGCCACGTGGCCGAGCCCGCCACACTCATCCGCCGCAAGAACTTCGACCTCGACCAGCACCGTATCGACCGCCTGCGCGTCGCACTCGGCGCCAGGACCGAACGCGAGGCTATTACGCGTGCCATGGACATCGCGCTCGACGTTGCGGCATTCAGCCACGAAATGGCGGCGGGATCGCGGGCACTCTTCGGCCGCGGCGGCTTCACGAACGAGTTCGATGACGCGGATGCGCTGGATTTCTCCGGCTTCACGGCTGCACCAGCCGTGAGGGATCTCCCGTAACCCCACGCACCACGCTCCGACCTGCACCGCTGCACATCATCGTGTTCCTCCTCGACACCAACCTCTACATCCGCGCCCTCACCGATCCCGCATTCGGTGAGTTCGTGGAGGCGTTTCAGCAGGCGGCGCTCCCCAGACTCTGGGTGAGCGCGGTGGTGGTGTACGAGGTGGTGGTTGGCGCGCGCGATGCCCGGCATGCCGCCGGGTGGGAGCGATGGCTCATGCGCCCGTTTCGCACGCGCAGCCGGATACTCGTGCCCGAGCAATCCACCTGGTCCATCGCGGCCGATATCCGACGTCGCCTGCGTGATGCGGGAGGATACGACGGCAGTCTCGCTCGCGCATCCTTTCAGAACGATCTGCTCATTGCCGCCACGTGCCGCGAAGTCGGGGCGACGCTCATCACAGCGAACACCCGTGACTTCCGGATCATCGCCGGCGTCATCGGCGTGCGCTACGAAGCCTCGTTCCCCCGACTCTGACGCTCCACGCCTCTCCGGCTCTCACGTCCCGCGCGGCGGCGCTCACCGGCCTGCTCGCTGTCCGCAGACAGCTCCCGACGCTCAGCGCGATGTGATAGCGGCCAGCAATTGCACGTCAGGATCGAACGTGAGGCCGCGCGGCTTGGCCGTGAGGGCGATCGGGAGCGTGACCTCCTGGCTCCGCCGCGCAGCCACCCGCACCGTCACGCGGCGTACCGCTCCCGTTGACGTTCGCACCGCAACGGTGAGCGGAAAGCGATAGGGCGCAAAGCGCGTCCCTTGCGCGATCTCCACGACCACACGCTTTCTGGCGGTGTCATAGCGCCAACTGGTCGTCAGCTCCGCGTATCCGGGTCGCCGCAGCCACTCGCTGAAGAACCAGCCGAGCGACTGGCCCGATGCACGCTCCATCTCGTGCCGCAGGTCATCCGTGGTCGCATTGCCGCCATGGTAGCGATTGTAGTAGCCGCGGAGCGCGTGAAAGAACGCTGAATCGCCCACCAGGCCGCGCAGCATGTGCAGCACCCACCCGCCCTTCTGATAGCTGTTCGTGTTGAGCAGCTTCAGGTAGTTGGTCTGCGCGGTGTCGATTACCGGCCGCTCCGCCGTGACGGATGACGCGATGATCTGTCGTCGCGTGCGGGCCATCTCCGCGCGAAATGCCGAGTCACCCTGCGCATGCCGCATCCAGAGCGCCGCGAAGTATGTGGCAAACCCCTCCGAGAGCCAGAGGTGGGCGAAATTCACCTCGGTCACCGCATCACCGAACCACTGGTGCGCCGTTTCGTGCGCGATCACCCCGGCGCGCATGGTGTGCCGGCGAAAGGGACGATCCGCATAGAAGATGGCGGTGGCGTTCTCCATCCCCCCAAAGCGCGTCGACGACTCCAGGTGCGAGAGCTTCTCGTAGGGAAAGGGGCCCACGAGCGAGGCGTAGTAGTTGACGATGTCGTCCGCCTGCGCGAAGGGGCCGGGAAGAAAGTCCACCACCTCGGGGGCCACGTACACCGCCTGCCGCACGCATCCCGGGAAGCGGCTGTGGCCGCATGCGCTCCGCCCGAGGTCGTAGTACGCCAGCGGCGCAGCGGCAATCACCATCGTGTAGGTAGGGATGGGTCGCTGCTCGCGCCAGATGGTGCGCGTACGCGGCGAGCCGCTGACGCCGGACGTACTCCCCGCTGCCGCCATGGCTACCGGCGGCAGCGGCGCCTCCTCCACCAGCTCCCCATTCGCCACCACCGTCCGGTTGGCGGGCGCCGTCACGGTCCAGGTGACGGTGGCCTTGTCGTCCGGGGAATCGACGCTGGGAATCCAGTAGCGGGCGCGTGTCGGCCAGTTGTCGCCGAAGGCCGTCCATCGGCCCAGACTATCGTGCCGGATGATGAGGCCGTCGGTGGCGACGCCGCCGTATCGCACGGCAACGTGCACCGTGTCGTGTTCGCCATGCGGGAGGGGAATGAAGATATTCGCGCTGTCGCGCCCGAACCGGACCGGCCGGCGATCCACGAGCACGCTGTCCACGTGCAATCCGATCAGATCGAGGCGCAGGCTGTCGGCGCGCGCGGTGCGCATGACTGTGAGCACAGCGCGCGCGTTGATCGTGGCGCCCGTGTCGGGCAGGTCGATGCCCAGATCGTAGTGCAGCACGTCGATGCCCGGACGCGGTGCATCGCTCCTGGGCTGTTGCGCCGCAAGCGGCGTGGCGGCGAGCAGCAGCAGAACAGCACGGATGGTGGATCGCATGTGAAGTAAGGGAAAGGTCGGGACAGCGCTACTCCGCGTACACACCCTGGACGGCACTCTCCGGCGGCGGCATGCGAGAGTGCCGGCTGGCCAACGCCTCCTCTTCGGCATTCGTCACCTCGCGTTCGGCGTCCGCTTCGATGTCCGCAAGCCGCTCGCGTGGAATGCCCTCCTCCACGAGATACTCCTCGTAGAGTGCGATGGGATCACGCTGTCCCCAGCGCGAGAAGAGCTCGCCCGAAAAGGTGCGCCGCGCTTCCGCTTCGTCGTGCGTGGCATGCCCTCCCATGCGGAACGTCTCCGCCGCCAGGAGGGCCGGTCCTTCGCCGTGGCGGCAGCGTTCCGCCGCGAGCGCCGTCAACGCGTAGGCGTCCAGCACGTTGTTGCCGTCGAACACCCCGCCCCACACGCCGTACGCCGCGGGCCAGTCGGCAAAGCCCCGCTCCACCGCCACATGGTGCTGATCGAGCCGTGTGCCGAGCGCCACCTGGTTGTTCTGGATGATGAAGATCGCCGGCACGTGGCGCACCGCCGCGAAGTTGAGCCCCTCGTGCGTCACGCCGGCCTTGGTGCTCCCGTCGCCGATCCAGGTGAGCGCCACCGCGTTGCTGTGCCGAAGACGAAGCGAGAGCGCGATACCCGTCACGACCGGCACCACGTCGCCAATATTGCTGATGGGCGGGAGCACACCCGTGTCCAGGTCGCCGCAATGTCCATCCCGTCCGTGCGACGGGCTGTCGAACGTCCCCATGTAGGAGCGGAGGATGTCCGCCACCGGCATGCCCATCTCGTGGCATGCGCCCGCGTTGCGAATCATGGGCGCGACGATATCGCGCGACGGTACGCCGCCGGTCTCCCGTCCGGGCAGCGGCCCCGTGCGGCGTAGCGCATGCGTCGGCCCGATGGTCGTGGCCTCCTCCCCCGTTCCCAGCCAGGCCTTTGAGATCACGCCTTGCCGCACCATGCGCTTGAGGGCGATATCGGTGAGCCGGTTCCGCACGAGACCGCGATACAGATCGAGCAACTGTGCCTCATCGAGTCGCGCCACCACGCGCGCGCGGTCGGCATCGCGCGCGATCATCTCGCGGTACTCGCGCACGAGCGCGTCATCCCGGTGCCACGCAATATACTCGGCGGGCTCGAAGGCGGCATAACGCTTCATAACGAGAATGTCGCCATGGAGCGGCACCTGGGCAATAGCCGGTGAGCGCATTGAGCGCCGTACGCGGTGTCGCGTTCCGCGCTCTCCCGGCCCCGTTCCGTTCGCGCTTCCGGCGTCAGCGCGCGACCGAGTCGTCCTCCATCCGCGGTGACGCGCAGCCGACGCGGCATACCCGGTTTCGCCCCTCGGCTTTGGCGCGATACAACGCCCGGTCCGCCGCGGCGATGAGATCTTCGGGCGAGTCGACCCCGGCGAGCGGCGCGGTGGCCACGCCGATACTCACGGTCACGCGCACCGCCGAGCCGGGGCCCTCCGCGTCCGGCGTCTGCTCGGCCATGCGCTGCCGGATGCGCTCCGCCACCGCCATGGCGCCTTCCTCGCCCGTCTCCGGCAGGATGACCACGAATTCCTCCCCGCCGTAGCGCGCCACGACGTCAACCGTGCGGGCCTCGCGCTGCAGCGTGGCCGCGACCGTGCGCAGCACCTCGTCTCCCGCGAGATGGCCGTAGGTGTCGTTGACTTCCTTGAAGTGATCCAGGTCGACCAGGAGAATCGAGAGCAGCAGCGCGTAGCGATGCGCTCGCTCCAGCTCGGAGGTGATGCGATCCATGAGGGCGCGCCGGTTCAACGTCTGCGTGAGCGGATCGGTGCGCGCCAACTGCTCCAAGCGCGCCTTGTCCGCCAGCGTGGTCTCGATGGCGCGCGCGCGCCGGATGGCGGTCACCGCGGTCCGCACCACCGCACTGGCGAACGTCATGTCATCGCGCGTGAGGGGAGCTTCGCCCTTCGCGGTGCGCAGAAAGAAGACGCCGCCGGTTTGATAGTCGAGCGCAAAGGGGAGGACGATCGAGGACCGCACCGCCACCGTCTGCCCGGCGGCGGCCCATTCCTCGCGCGCCGCGGCATAGAGCGGGCTCGACGAGACATCCTCGACCAGCACGGGCTCGCCGCGCTCGAGTGCGGCGGTGATCTCGGGGTAGCGCTGCAGAGAGATTTCGAGCCGCGGCTCTGCGGGCGATTCGTAGGTGGCGGCGACGAGCCCCGTCTCCGCACCGGCGTGCGCCAGGATGAGCGAACAGCGCGAGATGCCAAGCGCCATCGCCACGCGTCGCACCAGAATGTGGTACAACTCCTCCGCCGCGTAATCGCCGGCCACCTCGTGCAGGATGTCCGCGAGCTTGCGGCGACTCTCGGCCTCCTCGCGCACCCGTTGCAGCTCGGCGGCCGTCGACTCGAGCTCCGCGCGTGCCCGCAGCAACTCCTGGCGCAACCTGAACTGCACCCGCACGCGCGAGAGAAGATCCGCCACACGGAACGGCTTCGGCAGATAGTCCGTCGCACCGGAGGTGAGCGCGCGAGTCATCGCATCGGCGGCCGTGGGCCGCGAGGCGACCAGGATCGGCAGATCGCGCCAGCGCACATCGGCGCGCACGCGGCCGATCAGCTCGTGCCCGTCCACGCCCGGTAGGCACACATCCATGATGAGCAGATCGGGCGCGCATGCATCCAGCTGATCGAAGAGCTGCGTGCCGTCCGCGCGCGACACGCCGTACCCGTGCTCCCCCAGGAACCAGGCGACGGTGCCGGCGTACACCGCATCCTGGTCGGCGAGGAGGATGCGCTTCGGCTCAGCTACCGAGGAGTGCATAGAGCCCGTCCCACTCAATGTTGCCGCCGCTCAGCATCGCGACGGTCTTCCCCGCAGGTTGCACGATGCCCTGCTGCAGCGCGGCCACCGTGATGGCGCCGCTCGGCTCCACCACCAGCTTCATCCGGTCGAGCAGAAAGCGCATGGCATCAGGGAGCGCATCATCCGGCACGACGACCACGTCATCCACATACGCCTCGTGGTGCGCGAACGGGATGCTCCCGATACGCACCGCGAGCAACCCGTCGGCGAGCCCCTTGACGTGCTCCAGCCACACCGGTTCGCCAGCCTCGCGTGCCCGCGTGAGTTTGGGCGCACCCGCCGGTTCCACCCCCACCACCCGCGCTGACGGCGCGAGCAGCTTGACCGCCGTCGCCACCCCGGCGCTCAATCCCCCGCCGCCCACCGGAACCAGCACGGTCCCGACGTCGGGCAGGTCCTCGGCGATCTCCAGGCCGGCGGTTCCCTGCCCCATGATGATGGTGCGATCATCGTACGGGGGAACGATGACGCCGCCCTCTTCGCGGGCCAGCTCCACCGCCCGGTCCATGCGATGCTGCGTGGTGGTGCCGGCAAGCACGACCCGCGCGCCCAACCGTTCCACCCCGGCACGCTTGGCCGCTGTGACCGTGGTGGGCATGACCGCCGTGGCAGGCACGCCGAAGAGCTTCGCCGCGAGCGCCACCGCCTGCGCATGATTTCCGGACGATGGCGCGATTACTCCGCGCGCCCGCGCCTCCGCGTCCACGCGCGACAGATAGGTGTACGCGCCGCGGAACTTGAACGCCCCACCGCGCTGCAACGACTCTGGCTTGAGCCATACGGGGCTCTCAGGCCCTCCGCCCAGCTCAGCCGCCGGCAGCAATGGCGTGCGGACGGCGACGCCGCGCAGCGCATCGGCGGCCGCACGGAGCTCGGCGAGCGTGACGAGTGCGGTTTGCGGCAGGACAGTGGACATAACGACGAATGGCCGGGCGGTTAATCGTGAAGCGGGTTCGACATGGAGGAGAATATACGCCAATCGGGCCAGCGCCGTCATGGTGCGGCCGTGCCACGCTTCGTGTACGTGGGAAACAGAGAAGCGTAGCGCCGGGCCCTCTCGTGTCCGATGCGCGCCACATCGTGCCCGCGGTCGCCTGCACGCAGGCGCTCTTCACCGGCCATTTCACCGCATGCGGGGCTCGTGGATGATCCACGAGCCCCGCATGGCATTCAGCGGCTGCGCCCCCAGGACGCAGCGCGTGGAGCCCTACTCTTCCGCTTCGGGTCCCACGACCACCGGCTCTCCGGCGCCCGCGGCGTCGCCTTCCGCCTCCTCCTCCACGACCACGCGCGCCACGTCGCACACGCAGTCGCCATCGTCCAGGTGCACGAGCTTCACGCCCTGCGTGTTGCGCCCACTCACCCGGATCCCCTTCACCGGCATGCGGATCACGATCCCGTGCTTGGTGATCAGCATCAGCTCGTCGTCGGGGAGCACTTCCTTGATCGACACTACGGCCCCCGTCTTCTCCGTGCTCTTGAGGGTGATGATCCCCTTGCCCCCCCGCTTCTGCACCCGGTACTCGTCGATCTGGGAGCGCTTGCCCATCCCCTTCGAGGTGACGACGAGCAGCGTGGCCTCGCGCTTGATGATGACCATGCCGACCACCACGTCGTCGTCTCGTAGCTCGATTCCCTTCACCCCCGTGGTGTCGCGCCCCATCTCGCGCACGTCCTGCTCGTGGAAACGAATGGAGAGCCCGTGCCGAGTCGCGAGCACCACGTCGTTCGTGCCGCTCGTGATCTGCACGTCGATCAGCTCGTCGCCCGACTCGATCTTGATCGCCTTGATACCCGTGGAGCGCGGATTCGCGTACTGCGAGAGGGCGGTCTTCTTCACCGTCCCCTTGCGGGTGACGAAGAGCAGCGACTGCTCATCGCTGAACGCGCGCACCGGCACCATGGCCGAAATGGTCGTGTCGGCCGTGACGTTGATGAGGTTGACGACGGGCTTTCCTCTGGCCGCGCGTCCGGCCTGCGGAATCTCGTGCACCTTGAGCCAGAAGCAGCGGCCATCGTCGGTGAAGAAGAGGATGTAGTCGTGCGTGGAGGCGATGAAGAGGTGCTCGATGAAGTCCTCGTCCTTGAGCCCCTGCCCGTTGAGCCCGCGCCCTCCGCGCCGCTGCTTCTTGTACGTGGACACCGAGGTGCGCTTGATGTACCCCGAGTGCGACACGGTGACCACCATGTCCTCCTCGGCGATCAGGTCCTCGATGGTGAACTCGCCCTGGTCGCCGGTGATCTCGGTGCGCCGCACGTCGCCGTACTTGTCGGCCAGCTTCTGCAGCTCCTCCTTCATGATCTCCATGCGACGCTCGCGTGACGCGAGGATCGCCCGCAGCTCCTTGACGAGGGCGCGCACCTCCTTGAGCTCCGCCTCCAGCTTCTCGATCTCCAGGCCGGTGAGCTTGGCGAGCCGCATGTTGAGGATCGCTTCGGCCTGCCGCTCGCTGAGCTTGAAGCGGCGCTGCAACTCGGCGCTCGCCGTTGGCGTGTCCGCCGCGGCGCGGATGAGCTTGATGACCGCGTCGATGTTGTCGACCGCGATCTTGAGCCCCTCGAGGATGTGCTCGCGATCGAGCGCCTTGTCGAGGTCGAATTGCGTGCGGCGAACGATCACCTCGTGGCGGTGGTCGATGAAGTGCTGCAACACCGCCTTGATCCCCATGATCTGCGGCACGAGCTGCCGCGTGGCGGGATCGGGCACCACGGCCAGCATGATCACCCCGAACGTCGCCTGCATGGCCGTCCGCTTATAGAGCTGGTTCAGCACCACCCGCGGGATCGCGTCGCGCTTGAGCTCGATCACCACGCGGATCCCCTCGCGCTGCGAGGATTCATCGCGCAGGTCGGAGATGCCGTCGAGCTTCTTGTCGCGCACGAGCTGCGCGATACTCTCCACCAAGGTCTTCTTGTTCACCTGGTACGGCAGCTCGGTGATCACGATCTGCGACTTGCCGGAGGACTCGCGCTCCTCGATCACCGCGCGGGCGCGCATCACGATCCGCCCGCGCCCCGTCTCCTGGTAGTCGCGAATCCCCTCGCGCCCGTAGATGTAGGCCCCCGTCGGGAAGTCCGGCCCCTTGATGAAGCGGCGCAGATCGCCGGTGGTCGCCTCCGGGTGGTCGATGAGGTGCACCACCGCGCTCACGCTCTCGCGCAGATTGTGCGGGGGAATGTTCGTCGCCATCCCCACCGCGATCCCCGACGAGCCGTTCACGATGAGGTTCGGAATCCCGGAGGGCAGGACGGTGGGCTCCTGCAGGTGGTCATCGAAGTTGGGCGCGAAATCGACCGTGTTCTTGTCGATGTCCGCGAGCATCTCCATGGCCATCGGCGTGAGGCGCGCTTCCGTGTACCGGTACGCCGCCGCCGGATCGCCATCTACCGTGCCGTAATTTCCCTGTCCATCCACCAGCGGATAGCGCAGGGAGAAGTCCTGCACCATGCGCACGAGCGCGTCGTACACGCTGGCGTCGCCGTGCGGGTGGTACTTGCCGAGTACGTCGCCCACCACCGTCGCCGACTTCTTGTACGGCCGTCCCGGGACCAGCCCCAGCTCGTTCATGGCGTACAGCACACGCCGGTGCACGGGCTTGAGACCGTCGCGCACATCCGGCAACGCGCGCGATACGATGACGCTCATCGAGTAGTTGATGAACGACTCTTTGATCTCCTCGTCGATGAGACGGGAGACGATACGTTCCCGGTTGTTTGGAGCGGTCATGAGGCTACTGATGTGGGAGAGATGGTGCGGTCGTGCAGAGACTATGAAATATACCCCGAACGGGGGCGGAAGGCAACCACGCGGAGCCTACCTAAATCATTGCCGCGGCATAGCTTATGGGACGTTAATGAGCGCAGTTTCGCAACCTCGGCTTCCCCCCCGTTTCACGCCTCCTGCCGACCCCTCCGCGGCAATGCATCCGAGGCCGGCAGGGCGTCCTCCGGGGCGCTCACCGGCTGATGCATCGGGGCGCCGGATTCCCACTCCGCGCCCTCCTCGCGCGCCGCCCGCGCCGCGTTCTCCCGCCGGATCATCTCCCGCTCGGCACGCAGCCGCTCGTACCACGCACGCGTCACCTCGCCGGCCAGATCCCGATTGCCGAGGCCGAAGGAGAGCGCGAACGCCAATGCGAGTGCGCCGAAGATGATCGCGAACGCTACGGTCACGATCTCCGTGGCCACGCCGAGCTGCTGCAGCGCCATGAAGATCGACAGGATGATGACGCCCACCCGCCCGGCGCGCGCCAGCATCGGCCCGCCATGCACGCTCCCCGCCGATGCCATCACCAGTCCGTCCACGAACTCGCCGAGCACGATGCCCACGAGCAGAATCACGATCGCCGCGATCAGACTCGGGATGTAGCTCACCAGCTCGGTGAAGACGTTCGCGAGCGCGCTCAGTCCCAACGCGTTGGCCGCCAGGAGAATCACGGCGAACATCAGAAACCAGAAGACGATGTTCGCCACGAGCCGGGATGGACTCCGCCGCCACCCCGTCCGCTCGACGGCGTCGAGCACGCCGCCGTCCTCGAGCCACCGGTTGAGCCCCAGCCGCGAGAGCGCGTGGTCCGTCGCACGCTCCACGATTTTCGCCAGCAGGTAGCCGGCGAACAGGATGACGAGCGCGCCGATAAGGGCGGGAATGTACGCGAGCAGCTGGAGGAGGCTCTCGCGCAACCGGTCGGTGAAGGTCATGGCGGGCTCTGGTTATGGGACGCGCGTCAGGTGCGCGTTCCCCGCTGCACATCGAAGATGGCGCTGCGGCGGCAGGTGGGACAGATGAGCCATTCGCGCCGGCGGGCATAGCCGAGGCCGAAGGAACCGCCCCCGATCGGCCGCGAGGTCATGGTGACCCCGCACCGTGGACAGGTGACGGCGTGCCCCTCGGCGCGCGCCGCGCGGATCATCCGTTGCTCATCCTGGCTGTACTGAACGGCGTCATCCCTCATCGATCGGGAACGATGAGGTGGAAGGCGGCGGTGGAAGCTCCCGGGAGCCCGACTCGATCTCGCCGCGCGCCCCCGGGTCGGCCTCCACCAGCGAGCGGAATCGCGCGAGCTCGTACTTGAGGTGGGCGAGCACGAGGAAACGGCCGACCGTGCGCCAGGCAAGCACCGCGGCCGGCGAGCCGTCCTCCACCTCGTAAGTGCGGCGCACCAGCGTGTCGGCGCCATCGGCAATGAAGCTCCATCGCTCGCGCCCGCTCCAGGGACCGCTGAAGGAGAAGACCACCTCCCGCTCGCTCACCGCCTCCACCAGATACGAGACGTCGAGCCCCAGCACGCGGAGCTCGAACCGATCGCCGGGGCCGAGCGTGTCCCCGTGCGTGTGCGGCGTGAGGTCGACATCGGGCGCCATCCATTCGGCGAATCGTGAAACCGTGGTGAGCGCGCGCAACGCCTGCGGGACGGCCGCGCGGACGGCCGTCATCTCCTCGATGCGCTCCATACGAGCGGAATCTAATCCCCTGGTTCCGCTACGCGAATCACGACCTTCCCGAAATGCTCGCCAGACGCGAGCCGCTCGAACGCCGCCACTCCCTCGCGCATGCTGTACACGCTATCGATGGGCGGGATGAGTGCCCCGCTCCGGAACGCGCGCACGGCGTCATCGTACTCGCGGTCGTTCCCCATGGTGGAACCCATGATGGTCCACTGGTTCCAGAAGAGGCGGCGCACATCGGTTTCCACCATGGGGCCCGTCGTCGCGCCGCACGTCACCAGCCGGCCGCCTTTGCACAGCGCGCGCAGCGATGAAGTCCAGGTGGCCTGCCCCACGTTGTCGATCACGACATCCACCCCGCGTTTGCCGGTGCGCGCCCTCACCTCATGCGCGACGTCCATGCTGGCGTGATTGAACGTCTCCTCGGCGCCCAGCTCACGAGCGCGCGCGAGCTTGGCGTCGCTGCCCGATGTCACCCAGACGCGCGCCCCTTGCAGCCTGGCCACCTGCAGCGCCGCGGCGGCGACACCACCGCCAATGCCCCAGATGAGCACCGTCTCTCCCTCGCGCACCCGCGCCCGCGTCACGACCATGCGCCACGCGGTGAGCGTGGCCAGCGAGAAGGCGGCAGCGATGTCCCACGGCGTGTCGGGGGGAACGACGCGCAGATTCACCGCGGGCACCACCACGTAGTCGGCCAGCGTGCCCGGGAGATGCTCGCCGAGTATGCGGTAATGCACGCACAGCGATGGCTCCCCCCTGCGGCAGTACTCGCATGTGCGGTCGCTGATGCCGGGGTTGATCACCACGTGGTCACCGACCGCCAGCTCCCGCACCGCACTACCCACCTCCTCCACCACGCCGGCGCCATCGGCGCCCATGATCCACGGCGGCGTGATCGTGACGCCTGGCAGGCCATGCACCACGAACAGATCGAGGTGGTTCAGCGCCGCGCCGTGGATGCGCACGCGCACGTCCGTCGGATTATGCAGCGCGGGAACCGGAAGGTCGGTGCGATATTCGAGTCGCTCGAGCCCTCCGTGCTCGGAAATGGTGAGTGCTCGCACGGTGTGCCGGGTGAGTTATATTGGAACGCTGTATCCTAATACGGAAAACGCGCACTCAGAACCAATGCGGACCCGGACTCTATGATCGCCATCAAAGTGCCGCTGCTGGGGGAATCGATCGTCGAAGCCACTGTTGGACGGTGGCTGAAGGAGGAAGGCGAGGCCGTCACGCGCGGCGAGCCGCTGGTGGAGCTGGAAACCGACAAGGTCAACGTGGAGGTTCCGGCGCCACAGGGCGGCGTGCTCGTCAAACAGCTGCGCAAGACGGGCGACGTCGTGGCGGTGGACGAGACGATCGCGGAAGTGGATGAGACGGCCGCCGCGCCGGCGGTGGCCGCGCCCCAGGCGGAAGCTGCCCCCGCCGCGGCTGCGACCCCCAAGGCCGCGCCGGCGGCCGCGGCGCCGGCTACGCCCACCGCACCGCAAGGCCGAGCCGCAACCGGAGCGCGCGGCCCGGCCAGGACATCGCCCTCCGCGCGGCGCATGGCCGCCGAGGAGCAGATGGACGTCAGCCAGGTCGCCGGAACGGGGCGCGATGGGCGCGTCACCAAGGCTGACGTGATCGCGGCAAAGAGCGAGGAGGCAGGAAGAAGGGAGAAGGGAGCAACTGTCCCTGAGGAGAGGGCTGCCCCCTACGAGCCGGTCTCCTCTCTCTTCCCTGCCCCCTCGTCCCCCGCCTCTCGCGAAACGCGCCAGGTCATGAGCACGCGGCGCAGGCGTATGGCCGAGCACCTGCTCGAGGCGCAGCACGCTACGGCGCACCTCACCACCTTCAACGAGGTGGATATGAGCGCGGTGATGGCCGTGCGCGCGCACCTCAAGGACCGGGTGGAGAAGGAGCACGGCGTCAGGCTCACCTACATGCCCTTCTTCGTGAAGGCGGCCTGTCTGGCGCTCCAGAGCTATCCGACGGTCAACGCGCAGGTTGATGGCGATGCCATCCTCTTCCGGAACTACGTGAACATGGGGATTGCGGTGGCGGCGGATGAGGGGCTGGTCGTGCCCGTCGTCCGTGACGCGGACCGGAAGGGCATGCTGGACGTGAGTCGCGAGATCGCGGCGCTCGCTCAGCGCGCACGCGACGGGAAGCTCACCATGGACGACCTCACCGGCGGCACCTTCACCATCACCAACGGCGGCGTGTTCGGCTCGCTCGTCTCCACGCCGATCCTGAACTATCCGCAAGTCGGGATCCTGGGACTGCACAAGATCCAGGAGCGCCCCGTCGCGATCAGCGGCGCCGTCGAGATTCGCCCGATGATGTATCTCGCCCTCTCGTACGACCATCGCATCGTCGAAGGGCAGCACGCCGTCCTCTTCCTCGTCCGTGTCAAGGAGTTGCTGGAAGACCCGGCCAGCATGCTGATCGAATGACGACGTAGGTCGGAGGGAAGAAGACAGGGTTGGAGGGAGTAGGGTGTAGCGTGTAGGGGAACGGCCCGGGCAAGGAGCTCCGCGCCCGCCCACCCGACACTCTACTCCCGACACCCTGCCGTTCCCGACTCCCTCCTCCCTGCCGTTCCTGACCCACTGACTCACTGACCTACTGACCCACCATGCCCGATACCCTCCCCACCCCCACTCCCGCCGATGTCGTGATCATCGGCGGGGGGCCCGGCGGCTACGTCGCCGCCATTCGCGCCGCGCAGCTCGGACTCACCACGGTATGCGTGGAGAAGGACGCCACGCTCGGCGGAACCTGTGTGAACGTCGGCTGCATTCCGTCGAAGGCATTGCTGCAGTCGTCGGAGCACTTCGAGTTCGCGCGGATGCACGCGGCCGAGCACGGCGTGGAAATCGGGGACATCACGCTCAATCTCCGCACGATGCTCGAGCGGAAGGACCAGGTAGTCGGCGCGAACACCAAGGGAATCGAATTTCTCTTCCGGAAGAACAAGATCAGGTGGGCCAGGGGCACCGGCACATTGCGCCCGGGCAATCTGGTGGAGGTCACCGCCGCGGACGATTCGGTCACGCGGTACCAGGCCAAGGCGGTCATCATCGCCACGGGGTCGGTGCCCATCGCGCTCCCTTTCCTTCCGTTCGACGAGAAGCGCGTGCTCTCCAACGTGGGCGCGCTCAGCATCCCCGAAGTGCCACGGCATCTGGTGGTGATCGGCGGCGGTGTGATCGGCATGGAGCTCGGCTCGGTCTGGCGGCGCCTCGGCGCCAAGGTCACCATCATCGAGATGCTGCCCACCATTCTGGCCGGGAGCGATGCCGACATCGTGAAGGAGGCGAGTCGCGTCTTCAAGAAGCAGGGGCTCGACATCCGCACGGGGACGAAAGTGGTGGATGCCACGCGTGACGGCGAGCAGGTGCTCGTGGAGATCGAAACGAAGGGGAAGCGCGAGACGCTGGACGCGGACTACGTGCTGGTGGCCATCGGCCGCCGCCCCTCGCTCACCGGAATCGATGCCGTGGCGCTCGGTCTCAAGCTCGGGGCGCGCGGCGAAATCGTGGTGGACGAGCAGATGCGAACCGGCCTCCCGAACGTGTACGCCATTGGCGACGCCGTGGGCGGCATGCTGCTCGCGCACAAGGCGGAGGAGGAAGGGGTGGTGGCCGCCGAGGTGATCGCGGGCAAGCCGTCTGTCATGGAATATGGATGGATACCGAATGTGGTGTACACCTGGCCCGAGATCGCGACGGTGGGACTCACCGAGCAGCAGGCGCGGGAGAGCGGGCGCGAGATTCGCGTGGGCAGGTTCCCCTACTCGGCGAACGGGCGCGCCCGCACGCTGGGAGAGACCACGGGGTTCGTGAAATTCATTGCCGATGCGAAGACCGACGCGCTGCTCGGCGCGCATCTCATCGGCCCGAACGTGTCGGAGTTGGTGAGCGAGGTTGTGCTCGCGTTCGCGTTCCACGGCTCGTCGGAGGATGTGGGGATCACGGTGCACGCGCACCCCACGCTCTCCGAAGCCACCAAGGAAGCAGCGCTCGGCGTGCTCGGCCGCGCCGTGCACATCTGACCCCCTACTCCCTGGTCCCTGGCCCTGTGCCGGCACCCGAGCCGATCGCCTTGCGGCCGCTGGACGCCGGGGATGCCGCGGCCGCTCGCGCGCTGCTGGCCGGCGCGTGGAACGGCGGGCCGCATCGCGACGCGGCCCGCGATGCCCTGGAGATGGCGCTCACGGGCACCGGTGAGGAGTCGCGCGGCATTGTCGCCGAGCAGCACGGCGCGCTCGTGGGACTCGTAGCCTACGGAATGGTGGCGGGGAGCGAGGGCGCGGGGAAGCTTCACCTGGTGGCGGTCGCGCCGAGCGCGCGGCGGCGCGGCGTTGGACGCCTCCTCTGCGGTGCAGCTTTCGCGCAGCTCGAGAGTGTGCGTGCGCGCCTGGTGATCGCCGAGATGGCCGATGATCCTCGGCTGGCCGCAGCCTCCGCGCTGCTTGCACAGTTCGGGCTGCGCGAGGAGGCGCGCGTGCCCGACTTCTACGCGGATGGCAGAGCGCTTCGCATCATGCGCGGAAGCTGGCGCGCAGACAAGTAAGCCGACACGACAAAAGCCGGCCTTGTGGGGCCGGCTCGGTCCGTCGTGTGATGCTGGGCCGTCAGCGCAGTTGGAGCAACGCCACTGCGACGATGACCCCAGCCGCGACCAGCCCCGCGGCCACCGCGAGTGCGGCAAGTGGCGTGAGCTCGAGCGGGCGGCGCCACCATGGCGTGATGACACGCGGCGTCGTCTGCGGCAGCGCGTCCATGATCTGCTGATACACGTACACGGGCGTCCGCATCTGCCGGCGCGTCTCCGTCTCGTGCTGGAGGCGCTTCCAGAACTCGACATCCGGCCCGGCGTCCTGCGCGCGGACGGCGGCCTCGGGGACGTCGCCATCCAGCCAGGCATGGACGATGGACGGCGTACGGTGCCCGGTCAGCGGCACCTCGCGGTCGGGGAGGGGACGCTGAGCAGGCGTCGCCCGCGACTTCTCTGGCTCGGGCGTGTGCCCGGATTCTCGGGGATCAAGCATTAGGCGTACTTTCCCTCAAGCAAGGTCTGGAGCGCCTCGCGCGCGCGATGGACGCGCATCTTCAGTGCTCCAACCGTGGTTCCCAGTAGGTCAGCCATCTCCTCGTACGAGCGCCCTTCAACGTGCTTCATGATGAACGCTTCGCGAAGTGATGGTGCGAGTGCGGAGAGCGCCAGGTCCAGATCACTCCGGAGCTCCGTGCGGTCGAGATCTTCGTCCGGCGTGGCGAACGCCGAGGGCTGATCGTCCTCGTCGTAGCTGAGATGAGTTCGCCGGATGTTCTTGAGCCAGTCCTTACACCCGTTCGCGACGATGCGGAAGATCCAGGCGTCGAACCGCCCGTGCACTTCCGCGAGATGTTGATACGCCTTGATGAATGATGCTTGGAGGATGTCCTCCGCGACATCGGGGCTTCCGGTCATGCCGAGCGCGTGGCGGTACAGCGGATCGCTGTATCGTGCCACGAGTACGCCGAACGAATTGCGATCTCCCGCAATGATTCGAGCGATGATGTCGTGATCCGCTTCTTGCGGGTCGACCGGGCGAGTCGTCACCGTGGTCTTCACGGCGCTAGTGTAACGTCTTTTCCGCTCCCTGAACAGTCCTGGCGGGCTGGGCAGCGGTCGGGCGAGGGTGGCCATGCAGGCAAGACGAGCCAGCGCAGGGGAGGTAACGGGGCGTTCGGAAAGGCGAAAGGAGAGAGGAGAAAGGCGGGAGGCCGAGTCAGTGAGTCAAGGGGTCAGGAACGGCAGGGTGTCGGGAGTAGGGTGTCGGGTGGGCGGGCGCGGAGCTCCTCGTCCGGGCCGTTCCCCTATACCCCACACCCGACTCCCTACATCCCGCCGTCTGACTCGCAACCCACAACTCATAACCCACGGTAGCCTCGCGCCTTTCTCCTCTCTCCTCTCACGCCGTTTCAGAACACCCCCCACCCCAGGCGGCGGATGTCCGTGCCATGTTCGTCCAGGCGCGGTGGGGGAAGGCGGACGGTGGCCGGCGGTAGGGGCGCGACGCCGGTGAGCGCCGAGCCGTGCGCAGTCTGGAGCGCCTCGAGCACGCCCTTCACCACCCCACATGGCACCCCGGCGTGCTCCAGCGCCGAGCGCCACTCGGCGGCGGAGCGCTCCCGCAGCCGGCGGGACAGCGCGGCCACCAGCTCTTCGCGATGTGACACCCGCCCGGCGTTCGTGGAGAATCGCTCATCCGCGGCCAGATCATCGCACCCGAGCGCCATCGCGCAGGCGCGCCACTGCGCGTCGTTCCCCACGGCGATCACGATCGGCCGATCCGCGGCGTCGAACAGCTGGTAGGGGACCAGATTGGGATGCCCGTTTCCCCAGCGCCCGGCCTCCTGCCCGGTCACCAGGGCGTTCTGCGCGACGTTCACCAGCGCGGCCGTGGCGCTGCGGGCGAGGGAGATGGTGAGTTGCCGGCCCTCTCCGGTTCGCGAGCGCGCCAGGAGCGCCGAGAGGATGGCGATGGCGGCATCTTTCCCCGCGATCACGTCGGCCAGCGCAACGCCGACCTTCATGGGCGCACCGTCCGGCTCGCCGGTGATGGCCATCCAGCCGCACTCCGCCTGCACTACGAAGTCATAGCCCGGCCGAGTGCTCTCGGCGCCAAAGCCGGTGAGGGTGCACCAGACGAGCGCCGGATGCGCGGAGCGCAGCATGTCGGGCGCAAGGCCGAAGCGCTCCAGGGTGCCGCGGCGAAAGTTGTCGATCACCACGTCTGCCCCGGCAACGAGCGAACGGGCGAGTTGCTGATCGGCCGCATCCGCGAGGTCCATGGCGATGCTCTTCTTGTTGCGATTGATGCTCAGGTAGTACGCGCTCTCCCCGCGCGCATCGAAGGGCGGCCCCCACGCTCTGGTGTCGTCTCCGGTGCCCGGCCGTTCGATCTTGATGACGTTCGCGCCGAGGTCGCCGAGCATCATTGTGCAGAGCGGCCCCGCGAGAACACGGGTGAAATCGAGCACTTTTATCCCAGATAGCATGATAGTGTCGTTATTGTAGCGCTATTGTGATGCCCTTTAGTCTCCGCTGAGCCTATCACCAAGGCCCGTGCGTGCTGCACAGCGAACTCCCTTGCGTAGCATGCACCAAATCATATACTTACCCGTCGCAGCCCGGACCACGCATGGGCATCGGCGTCCCCGGAGCCTCAGACGATCCTATGCCACCCCCGATCCCACCCATCACCTCATCTCCATCGCGCCCAAGGAGCGTGTTCGTACATGGCGGATAAGGCCCAGGCTGTAGAAGTCAAGACACCAGACGACGCAGCCTCACCCCCTCCAGGGAGGCGACCCATGCATCGGCACACCGATCCGCGCGATACGGTCGCGGAGATGGCGGCACGCGCGCAGGAGATCAGTCAGGAGGCCGGGAGCCGAATTGGAAAGGCCATGAAGGATGTGATCGGCGCCGCGGCCGGCTTTGCGGGCTTTGCCGTGGAGAGTGCCCGTGACCTCGTGCAGTACATGGTGCGGCGGGGGCAGATGACCCAGGAGGAAGCCGATCGCCTCATCCGCGACGCGGAGGAGGCGTACGCCAAGCAGAAGCCGGCTGTGTCTCGCAAGGCGCCGGCCGCGGCGAGCGAGGCGGGTGCGGCGTCCAGGCGGCCAGCGGCAAAGAAGGGCTCCAAGGCCAAGAGCAGCGGCAAGGCGGCCGCAAAATCCAGCGCCACCAAGGCCAAGCGCCCGCCGGCCGCACGCGGAAAGCCCAGGACAGCCGCGGCCAAAAAGAAGAAGGGTAAGTAGCGCCTCACGGCCTCTCTCTGCGAGCGGCCGGCACTCGCCGCTGGCACGCCAGCGGCCGGGTCAATGCCGCCAGCGCACGAGCCACTCCAGGAAGGCGCGCACCTCGATCGGATCGCAGGCCTTGAACTCGGCGGCGGTCGGCACGGACTCGTCGCCGTGCGCCACCCGCACGGTCACCGGATGGCCGGAGCGCGCCCGCAATGCGCGGAACGCATCCTCGTCGGTCTCATCGTCGCCCACAAACACCAGGGAACCGGCATCGTTCAGCCCGCCCAGTTTGAGGCCGAGGAGCACGACCGCCGTTCCCTTGTCCACGCGCACCGGCGGCCGGACCTCGAGCACCTGCTTGCCGCCCGTGAGCCGCAACCCCAGATGGATGGCCACCTCCTCCACCACCGAGCGGAGCCTGGGGACGACCGCCGGGTCGGCGAGCCGGTAGTGGATGCTCAGCGTCCACCCCTTGTCTTCCAGAATCACGCCCGGCACGCGCGAGAGCTGCCCCGCCAGACGGCCGGCTGCCTGCGCGATGACCGGGCGGAAGTGCGCCACCTGCTGGTCCACGAGCTCCTCGCCATCGGGGCCGGTGATCTCGAAGCCATGGTTGCCGATCACCCAGACGTGCACCGCCGACAGCATGCGGCGGGCATCAGCGGCCGCGCGCCCCGAGACCAGCACCACCTCCACTCCTTCGCGTGCGGCCAGCGCCGCCACGGCGCGCCGCGTTTCGGCTGGCACCACCGCCTCATCAGGCCGGGGCGCAATGGGAGCGAGGGTCCCGTCCACGTCGAGCATGATCACGAGCGGCGTGCCGCTCAAGCGCTGTGCGAGTGCATCGGACGCCGGGAAGAGCGGCGTGGGCGTCACGCCGTGCTCCCCGCGTGTCCATGGCGGTGGGCGGCGACGAGCGCTTCCGTGCGCGTGAGAATCGACTCGAGCCAGTCGAAGATGCTCCGCTCTCGCAGCTGCCGGCGCATGCGATGCATGCGCACGCGACGCTCGCCGTCGCTCATGCCGAGCGCACGGCGGATCCCGGCCACGAACCCGTCGATGTTGAACGGGTTGATGAGGATCGCCTCGTCAATCTCCTCGGCCGCGCCGGTAAAGCGGCTCAGGACGAGCACCCCCTTCTCTTCGATCTGACAGGCCACGAACTCCTTGGCCACCAGATTCATCCCATCCTGGAGCGAGGAGACCAGACAGAGATCGGCGGCGCGATAGACGCCCGCCAGGAGCTCGGTGCTCACGTTCTCATGCACCAGCACGATCGGCGTCCACTGCTCGGTGCCGAAGCGCTCGTTGATCTCCATGACGGTGTTGACCATCTCCTCTTCGAGCGCGCGGTAGGCCGGCAGCTCGGAGCGAGAGGGCGTGGCGACGAGCAGGAAGGTGAACGTCTGACGGAGCTCCGGATGCCGCGCCCAGAGGATGCGCAGCGCGCGCAGCCGCTCGGGAATGCCCTTGGTGTAATCCACGCGGTCCACGCCGAGCCCGAGCTGGCGATTGTCGAACGCGTAGCGTGAGCGTAGCCGACTCGCGAGCGCCATGCTCTCCTCCGATTCCGCGAGCTGCTCGTAGCGGTCCACGTCGATGCTGATCGGAAAGGCCGCCACCTCGATGATGCGGCCCTGGTACTGCACCATGAGCGTATCCGCGTTGATATCCGCCTCGGGGATGAACTCCGCGACGCAGCCGAGGAAGTTGATGGCGTAGCGCTCGGTCTGGAAGCCGATCAGGTCGTTGCCCAGCATGCCGCGCAGCAGCGCGTCGTGCACGTCTTCGGGGAGCAGACGAAGGATGTCGGCCGGCGGGAAGGGGATGTGCCAGAACTGGTGGATAAGGAGCGGGCTCTTCGTTTCGCGGATCATCGCGGAGACGAGGCCGAAGTGATAATCCTGGATCCAGACGATGGGCTCCTTCTCGGCGCGGTCGATCTCGTCCGCCACCGCGCGCGCGAACTTGGCGTTCACATCACGGTAGCGGCGCCAGTACTCGCCGCTGTATTCGAAGTGCTGCACCAGCAGGTGACACAGGGGCCAGAGCGAGCGGTTGGCGAAGCCCAGGTAGTAGCCCTCGATGTCGTCCTCATCAAGGAAGACACGGTGCAGGACGTACGAAGGATTGGTGGGCGGCACGCGCAGCCGCCCTTCGGCATCCGACGTTTCGTGATCGGCCGTCCCCGATCCCCACGCCACCCACACACCATGCGTCGTCTGCATGGTGGGATCGAGCGCGGAGACGAGCCCGCCAGGTGGCTGGCGCACCTCGATCCCCGTCTCGCCGTGCCGGTGCTCATACGGCTCCCGGTTGGACAGCAGGATGAGCGTACGGTCTTCGAGGTAACGGGCGAGATCAGGCATGGGTCGACGCTTCCGGAGCGCACGACGCGTGCCGCATGACGGCGGCGCGTGCGCGCGGCACGCGGGTAGGCAACTGACCGCCCGCGCGCTAGCTTGCGGCACGATCACGCACATGAGACGTGCGCTCTCACACACAGGGACATGTGCAATATGCACCGATGGACGTGCCTCGCGCTGCTTGCCCTATCGGCGACCGCATGCGCTCCGGGGCACCCCGCGAGCGGAGAGACCGCCGGTACACGGCCCGCGGGGCTCCACGCGGAGATCTCGCAGATGCTCGCCGCGTCCGCTCGCGCCTGGAACCGGGGCGACCTGGATGCCTTCGTGGCAGACTACCTGGACAGCGACCGTACGACGTTCATCACTCGGAGCGGCGTGCTGCACGGACGCTCGGCCATCCGCGCCGTGTACGCACCGCGCTTCGCGCCGGGCGGCGAGCGCGATTCCCTTTCGTTCGAGGGCCTCGAGGTGGACTCGCTGGCACCTGGCGTGATCAACGTCATTGCCCAGTACGTGCTCTCGCGGGGTGACTCGACGGTGGAGCGCGGGCCGACATCGCTCGTGATGCTGCGAGTGGATGGACGCTGGCGGATCGTGCACGACCACTCGAGCTGAGCCGTGCGGCTGGTAACGGCTCGCGCCCCGACTCGCATCGACTTCGGCGGCGGCTGGACGGATGTGCCACCCTATCCCGCCGAGCGGGGCGGGTGCGTGTGCAACCTGGCTATCTCGCGCTACTCGTCCGTCACGGTGCGCGAGGCGCCGGACGGCATCACGATCGACGAAGCCGGGTGCACGTGCCACGCACCGACGGTGAGCGCGCTCCGCAGCGACGGCCGGGCGGCGTTGACCAAGGCGGCGCTCCGCCGCACGCCCGCGGAGCCAGCGGTGCTCGAGCTGCGGAACGACTATCCGCTGGGCGCCGGGCTCGGCGGCTCCTCGGCGGCCGGCGTGGCGTTGGTGAGCGCGCTGGCGTGCTGGAATGGGGTGACGCTGGGGCGCGAAGATGTGGCCGAGCGCAGCCGAGCGCTCGAGCTCGAGGATCTGCGCGTGCCGGGCGGGAGCCAGGACCACTACGCGGCGGCGTTCGGCGGGGCGCTCTTGTTGCGATTCGGCGACAGCGCATCGGTGCGTCGCATCCCGCTCACGCCGGCGCTGGTACAAGCGATCGAGTGGCAATGCACGGTGGTGTATACTGGGCAGTCGCGTATTTCGGGAACCACCATCACGGCCGTACTCGACGCCTACCGCACGCGCGAGCAACGCGTGACGCGCGCGCTGGAGCGGCTGGGGACGCTGGCCGCCGCAATGGCTGACGCGCTGGAGCGGTGCGCGCTCGACGATCTGGGCGCGCTGGTGGCCGAGCACTGGAGCTACCAGCGGCAGCTGCATCCGACCATCTCGACCGAGGGCATCGAGCGCGTGCTCTCGGCGGCGCGGGCCGCCGGTGCTGTCGGGGGAAAGGCGCTCGGCGCATCGGGTGGAGGATCGGTGCTCATAATTGCACCGGCGAAGCGCGCAGCAGAGGTGCGCGCGGCGGCGGCGTGCGTCGGGCAGATCGTTCCATTCTCCGTGGATATCGAGGGCGTTCGGGTGACGGATCATGCGCTGATGGGGGCGGAGTGAGATGACAGTGGAACGAGGCGACGCGGTGGAGCTGGCGCGCGAGCTGGTGCGCATCGATTCGCGGAATCCCACACTCGTGGCGGGCGGGCCGGGGGAGCAGACGATCGCACGTGCGCTCGCGGAGGTACTCGAGGCGTGGGGGTTCCGTGTAGCGGTGCACGAGGCGGCGCCCGGGCGGCCGAACGTGGTGGCGCGCATTGGCGCGGGCGGCGGCGCGTCGCTCATGTTCAACGGCCATCTGGATGTCGTAGACACGCATGGAATGGATCACCCGCCGTTCGACGGGCTGGAGCGCGACGGCCGGCTCTACGGGCGCGGCGCGGCCGACATGAAGGGAGGAGTGGCGGCCATGTGCGCCGCGGCCGTGCGCGCGGCCGACGAAGGCTTCGCGGGCGAGGTCGTGGTGGCCGCCGTGGCTGACGAGGAATGCGAGAGCATCGGCACCAGCGCGCTGATCGAGCGCGGGGTGCGCGCCGACGCGGCGATCGTCACCGAGCCCACCCGGCTCACGATCATGCCGGCCCATCGCGGGTTCGCTTGGCTGGAGGTCACCGTCCACGGCCACGCGGCGCACGGCAGCCGGTACGACCTGGGCGTTGACGCGATCCGGGACGCGGCACTCCTGCTCGCGGAGCTCGACGCGGTGGAGGAGCAGACGCTCACCGCGCGCAGCCATGCGCTGCTGGGACGCGCCTCGCTGCACGCATCGCGGATCGAGGGCGGCTCGGGGATGTCCACCTACCCCGACCGCTGCACGTTCTGGGTGGAGCGGCGGACGCTGCCCGGCGAGGATGCGGCCACGGCGCTCGAAGAGATGCACATGGTGGTGGAGCGCGTGCGGGCGCGGCGTCCCGCGCTGGCGGCTGACGTCCAGCTTCTCGCGGCGCAGGCCCCGAGCGATGTCGCCATCGACACGCCGATCGTGCGGGCGCTGGCCAGTGCGATCACCGCCGGCGGAGCGCAGCCGGAGATCCAGGGGATGAGCGCGTGGACCGACGCCGCGCTGCTGAACGAGGCGGGGATTCCGGCCATCTGTTATGGGCCGGGCGATATCGCGCTGGCGCACTCGGCCACGGAATGGGTTGCGTGCGCCGAGATCGAACATGCGACCACCGTCCTGGCGCGACTGGCACGGCGCTGGTGCGATGGAGGAGAGCGGGCGTGGCGGAGCTGACGCATACTCAGTACGACGCGCTGGAGCGCGCGATCATCGATCAACGGCGCATCGCCGTCTATCGCCGCGGCACGGAGTACGTGGTGGTCCCGCGCGCACTCCGCCTTGAGGGCAGGCAGGAGGTGATCGAGGCCACCCACCCCACTACCGGCGAGGCGATCGAGTTCTCCATTGCCGACCTCGAAAGCATTCAGGTGATCGCGTGACGCGTATCCCCCACCCGAGGCGCGCATGACTGGCGCCCCATCGCCAGCGGTGTCCGTGTACGCCGACGAGTCCTGCCTGGGCAATGGCCGGGATGGCGCCAACCCCGGCGGCGCGGGAGGCGTGATCGAGCTGCTGCACCCACGCACCGGGAGCCTGGTGCGCCGGGACTACTGGATTTCCGAGCCGGCAGCGACCAACAACCGGATGGCGCTCCGGTCGGCGATCGAGCCGCTGCGCATGCTCTCGGCCAAGGGGCGGCGCTACGCCGTGGTGTTCACGAGCGACTCGCGCTACCTCGTGGACGGGATGACCGCGTGGGTGTATGATTGGATGGCGCGTGGATGGAAGCGGAAGGGAGGGGCCATCGAAAACCTCGAGCTGTGGAAGGCGCTCGTGGATGCGGCCCGGTTGCACGATGTCCGCTGGCGGTGGGTCCGCGGCCATGCGGGCCATCCACAGAACGAATATGCGAACGAGCTCGCTATCCGCGCCGCCCGGCAGCAGAGCGATTCGGGCGGCGCGGTGGAATCGGGATTCACAGAGTGGCTGCGCGCGGAGCGGGCGAGAGGGCGCTTGACCATCGAGCCGGACCCGTTCCCCGCGGCAATGAACGGCGCTGGCGGGACGTTACCCCGCGGCGCAGCGGGACGTCACCAGTAGGGAGCGATTTTCTACTCGTACTGGAGCACGTGGACGCATCATGAGGCGAATGCTCGTCCTGCTCGTAATCGGCATCGCACTGGGCTATTGGATCGGGTTCCAGGATGCGCAGACGAATACACACAACGTGGTCTCACGGTTGGTCCAGCACGTGACCGACCGGAACCGATCGCGTTTCGACGCCAACAACGTCGATAGCAAGATGGATAGCCTGTCCCGGTAGCGGCCGCCGGACTCCGCAGCGTCCCGCCACCAGTTCCGCCCTCCACCCGTCGCCCCCGCGTCCCATGTCCATCGCCACGATGCCGGTTCGCGAGTCCCCCTCAGCGACGCTGAGCATTCTCGTCCCCTGCTACAATGAGGCGCCTACCATCGCGCGCACCATCGAGGCGCTCCGCATGCTCGAGGAGCAGCTCGCGCCGGCGGTGCGGCTGCAGGTGGTGGCGGTGGATGATGCGTCCTCCGACACGACCTTCGTGGAGCTGACGCGCCTGGCCGCCGAGGGCAGCGTGCCGCTCATCGTGGTGCGGCATGAGGTGAACCAGGGGAAGGGCGCCGCGCTCCGTACGGCGCGCGCGCACGCCACCGGGGACATCGTGATCATCCAGGATGCGGACCTCGAGTACGATCCGTCTGACATTCCCCAGCTCATCGCCCCCATCCTCGCCGGACAGGCCGACGCGGTGATCGGGTCGCGCTTCCTGGGCAGCGGCGCACATCGCGTGCTGTACTTCTGGCACCGCGTGGCGAATGGCATGCTCACACTGCTCTCCAACATGCTCACCGACCTGAACGTCACCGACATGGAGAGCGGCTACAAGGCGTTCACCCTGGCGGCCTTCCAGTGCATGCACCTGACCAGACAGCGGTTCGGGATCGAGCCGGAAATCGTCGCCCGGCTCTCGCAGATGGGGGCGCGCATCTACGAGGTGCCCATCAGCTACCATGGTCGCACGTATGAGGAGGGGAAGAAGATCACCTGGCGGGATGGCGTCGCCGCGCTCTTCCATATGCTTGGGGCCCGCTTCTCCGCTCACGCCCAGGGGAAGCTCCCCGCGCCGGAGCGCACGCCGCCGGCGCCCCTGCCCGCCTACGACCGACGGAGAGGTATACGGGAGGTGGAACTGCAAGTGAGAAGGGAGAAGGGACCAGGGAAGAAGAGCGGCCTCGTATAAGAGGGCTCTCCCCGACAGGCCGGGTTCTCCCTGCTCCATCTTCCCTGCTCCCTCGCCCGCACCCCTTGCGTTCCGCGTCCCCTTCGCGCACCTAATACGGACTACGTGCGCGCGCTGCGCCGGGCGCGGTGTGTCGAGCCGCGTGACCTCCCGACCGAGTTGGATGAGCTATGGACGACCTGGACCGCATGTTTCGACGTCTCGTGCAGAACATTCGCAACGGCTACCCAGAGTACATGACCCGGCCGTTCGAGGTGGCCGAGCTGTACCAGCACCTTGTACCCTACCGGCACAACCGGCGCGAGCTGGAGATAGAAACCAACCAGGACTACGAGGTGGCGCTCTGCCGGCTGCTGGCCGGCGAGCGCGACTACCTGGCGGGCGACGACGACATGCGCGACGCGATCAAACGCGAGATGGCCAGTTCCAATCCGAACACCGCGGTCTTTCGCGAATTCGCCGCCTCGCGCGTGGCGATCTCGGCGCACGGCATTCATCACTTTGGCGATATCGCCGCCTCGCCGCCGAGCGCGCCCTCACTTCTGGCTCCTACCACGCCGAGCGCCGCCGCCGACCCCGTGCCGAGCGGTCACGCGCACCCGCCGCGCCGCTCGCCGCAGCCAGTGCCGTCCATCTCCGGCCGCAGAAATTCGCCGCCATCCGGAACCGGCGTGATCGCGCCCAACCCCACGGCGAACCCCACGGCGAACCCCAGCGCCAACCCCCGCGTCTACACCACCGCATGCACGTACTGTGGGCATGCGCTTCCGCCGGGCCGGGAGGCGTCTTTCTGCCCGTATTGCGGCCAGAACCTCAAGACGCAGCGGTGTCCGGCCTGCGGCACAGAGTTGGATATCGGCTGGCAATACTGCATCACCTGCGGACGCGGAGTCGCCGCGACGTGAAGCGCTGGGCGCTGCTCTGTGTTGTTCTCCTCGCGGCCTGCGGCGAGGCGCAGCGGCATCGCACGGCGACCGTGGATACCGCGGCGGCCCTCCCGTACGACACCTCGTTCGCCCCTGCGGTGCCGGACACGGTCGACACGACGGGGTTGCCGCGCACCGATTCGCTGGCCGCTACGCTCTCGCCTGTTCCAGCGGGCCCGACGGTCGTGCTGCTGGCCGACAGCGCGATAGGGGATTCGATCTTTCACCGCACCGGGCGGTGCTTCACCTGCCACGGCCGCCGCGCGGAGGGGATCGCGGGCCTCGGTCCGAGCCTCTCGGACTCCACCTGGCTCCACGGTGATGGATCGCTCGCGTCCATCACGCAGGCGATTACGGATGGGATCGCCTCGCCCGTGGCGGCGTCCATCACCATGCCGGCGTTCGGGGGCCAGCTCGCGCCGACGGATATCCATCGGGTGGCATCGTACGTCTATTCCCTCTCCCATCCTGGAGCGGCGGTGGCCGATACCATGCCGCGCGACTCGGTGCGCGGCGATACCATGCGCGTCCCCGGCACGTCACCGGACAGCACGGCAACGCCAGGCGCGCCCCAGCGGGATACGGGCGCCCTCGTTCCCTGATCACCTTCCCTGGTTGCACACCCTGATCATCATGCCACGACTTGCCGTGATTGCCGGGGACGGGATCGGCCCCGAAGTGGTGCACGAGGCGCTCAAGGTACTGGATGCCGTGGAAGCGGTGTTCCGTCCGGGCATCGCGATCGAGATGCTGCCGTACGGCGCCGATCACTACCTGAATACGGGCGTCACGCTCCCGCCGGGCGAGATGGAGCGGCTCGGCGCCGACTTCGACGCCATCCTGGTGGGGGCGCTCGGGGATCCTCGTGTGCCGGGCAACGAGCACGCGCGCGACATCCTGCTGGGGATGCGCTTCCAGCTCGATCTGTACGTGAACGAGCGGCCCGCGCGGCTGTTCGACGAGCGGCTCACACCGCTCAAGGGAAAGACGGCGGACGATCTGGACCTCATGATCTTTCGCGAGAACACCGAAGGGCTCTACGTCTCGGTGGGCGGCACCTTCAAGCGCGGCACGCCAGAGGAGATCGCGATCGCGGAAGAGCTCAACACGCGGCGCGGCGTCGAACGGATCATCCGGTACGCGTTCGAGTGGGCGTCGTCACACGGCCGGACGCATGTGACCATGGCGGACAAGGCCAACGCCATTGCCGCACATGAGCTCTGGCGGCGCGTGTTCGAGGAGGTGGGGCGCGAGTATCCGGCCGTGCGACGTGATACGCGCTACATCGATGCGATGGCGATGGATCTGGTGCGCACCCCCGAGTCGTTCCAGGTGATCGTCACGGGGAATCTGTTCGGCGACATCCTGTCGGACCTCGCCTCCATCCTGGTGGGCGGGCTGGGGATTGCGCCCAGCGCCAACCGACATCCGGGAACGATCGCGATGTTCGAGCCGGTGCACGGGAGCGCGCCGCCGCTGGCGGGAAAGGACGTGGCGAATCCGATGGCATCCATCCTGGCCGTCGGGATGATGCTCGACACGCTGGGGGCGACCGAGGCGGCGAGCGCGGTGGAGAGTGCGGTGCGCGGTGCGATCGCGGCGGACGTGATGACGTCCGACCTCGGCGGCACGCACGGCACGCGTGCGGTGGGGGACTGGGTCGCGGAGCGAGTGCGGACCGGGAGATAACGGAGGCTCATCTCGATGCGCGCCGCGCCGGCATCGTTCCTTGAATCCCCCTTCGGCGCCACGCATCTTACGGACAGTTGCTCGGCGCACGCACACCGAGCGCCGTTCGAACCTTCGCTGGGACCTCGTCACGTGAAAACCCAAGGCTCCGCTCGCGATATCGTCTTTCTCTCGGGCGTCCGCACGCCGTTCGGCACCTTCGGGGGTGCGTTCAAGGATCTGTCCGCCATCGAGCTCGCCGCGCAGGCTGCCACATGCGCGCTGGCCCGCGCGCACGTGGAGCCAGGCGACATCGGACACGCCATTTTCGGGAACGCACTGCAGACATCAGCGGACGCGATCTACTTCGCGCGCCACGTCGCGCTCAAGGCCGGCTGCCCCATCGAGACACCGGCGCTCACAGTGAACCGGCTATGCGGCTCCGGCTTTCAGGCCATCGTGAGCGGTGCGCAGGACATCATCATGGGTGAGACGGAGACGGCGCTCGTGGGTGGTGGCGAGTCGATGTCGCAGGCGCCGCACGTCGCACGCGGATTGCGCTGGGGCGTGCAGCTGGGCAAGGCACCGGTGCTGGAGGACCTCCTCTGGGAGGCGCTGAAGGACCCGATGTGCGGCTTCACGATGGCCGAAACCGCCGAGAACCTGGCCGACAAGTACCACCTCGACCGCGCGGCGGTGGACGAGCTGGCGCTCCGCTCGCAGGAAACCGCGCGTGATGCGTGGGCGAACGGCGTCTTCGAGGAGGAAGTGATCGGCGTGCCGGTCAAGAATCCGAAGACGCGGCAGATGGAAGAGTTCAAGCGCGACGAGCACATGCGGCCAAACACCACCATGGAGGCGCTCACCAAGCTCAAGCCGTACTTCAAGGCGGATGGCGTGGTGACGGCGGGCAACGCCTCGGGTATCGGGGATGGCGCGGCAGCCCTCGTGATCTCGAGCGCGGAGTTCGCCAAGCGGAAGGGCATCGCGCCGCTCGGCCGCCTCGTGAGCTGGGGGATCGCCGGCGTCGAGCCCAAATACATGGGCATCGGCCCGGTGCCGTCGTCGGCAAAGGCACTCGAGCGCGCGGGGCTGTCGCTGGACGACATGGACCTGATCGAAGTGAACGAGGCCTTTGCCCCGCAGTGCGTGGCCGTCGAGCGGGAGATGGGCATCCCGCGCGAGAAGCTCAACGTCCACGGCGGCGCAATCGCGCTGAGTCACCCACTGGCCGCTACCGGAGCGCGCATCACGGCGCACCTGCTGCACGCCCTTCGCGCGCAGGGCAAGCGCTACGGACTCGGGACGGCGTGCATCGGCGGTGGCCAGGGGATTGCCGTGGTCGTCGAAGCGTACCACTAGCGCGCCGCCTGCACGCGATCAGGATGACGCCCGCCATGCGCACGCTCGCCACCGGATGCGCGGCGGTTCTGCTGGCCGCGTGCACCACGGTGGGCCCCGGGAGCCCGATCACGACTCCGGCACCGGCGACGGGCCAGCCCGGGGCCGCGAGTTCCGCCTGGCCGATCGAGACGCGCGAAGACGTCGACCTCTGGTTGCACTCCTACGCCATGATCTCCGATGACACGACGCAGGTCCCGTTCTTCAAGCGCGGATATCGCGAGCAGATGCTGGCGTTCAAGCGCCGGGCAAACGTGCGAACCAAGCTGGATGACAACTACGACCGTCTGCACGACGGGCTGGCGCAGCATCCGGGCTACGTGAGCGGACAGTTCCTGCCGCTCTATTTCGGCTCCTGGCAGGACATGCAGCGCGCCATCTCACTCTTCCTCGAGGCCGACGGGAATCCGCAACGCGCTACCGATCAGCAGACACAGGCGATCATCGCGACCTTCGCGTCCGTCTTTCCGACAGCCGCCGACCGCGCGTGGCTGCAAACCTTCACGGCCTCCGTGGAAGACGAGGATGCGCAGTACTACCACGACTACTGGACTGCACGGCAGCGCGATCTGGCGCCGGTGCGCGCTCGCGTAGACTCGCTCTGGCAGAACGTCTACCTGGCGAAGCTCGCGCCGTATCTGAATAACGAACAGCTCGACCGCGGCATCCTCTACCTCTCGCTCCCGCTGGACGGCGAGGGACGGACCATCACGGGGCGCGCGACCACGGAGCAGGGGAACAGCCGCATCACGGTGACCTTCCCCCAGACGCCTGACGCCGCGCTCGATGCGATCTACGTCGTGGCGCACGAGGCAATCGGCAGGGTGGCCAACTCCGCCGTGCAGGACAACACCACGCCGGCCGAGCAGCGCTCGGGTGCGACGAACCATTACACGAGCGCGGCGGCGGTGCGCGGTGGCGCGCTGCTGCTCAAGCACGTCGCTCCGGAACTGGTGGCGGGCTATGCGCGCTACTATCTGAGCTCGGCGAACGCCGCCTTCACGGGGAATGACCCCGAGGGCGCGCTGGCGCAGGCGTTCCCCCTTCCACAGCCGATACTCACGGGGCTCGACCACCAGATCGCTCTGGTGCTCGGCGGCATCTGAGCCGTGGCGCAGGAGAACTCCCCTACTCCGCCAGTGCCCAGGCCGCCGATCAGCCGCGCGGCGCTGGAGCGCGTGCTGGCGCGCGCAGCCCAGCTCCAGGCATCGGAAGCGGATCCCAGCGACGCCATGCTCACCGATGAGCAGCTGCTCGAGGTAGGACAGGAGGTGGGGCTCTCTCCGCAGCACCTGCGCCAGGCGCTGGCGGAGGAGCGGTCGCGCGCGGTGGTACCGGAGGAGCACGGACGCGTTGCGCGCCTCTTCGGGCCGGCCATCGTGCACGCCAGCCGGACGTTGCGGGGCACGCCCGCGGCGGTGTTCGAGTCGCTGGACGCGTGGATGCAGCGTGAGGAGAGCCTGCAGGTGAAGCGGCGCTTTCCGGACCGCATGGTGTGGGAGCCGCGCGCCGGCTTCGTGACCGATATCCGGCGCGCCTTCAACATCGGCGGGCGTGGCTACCACCTGTCGCGCGCGTACGAAGTGGCCGCGACGGCCTTTGCGGTGGACGCCGAGCGCGTGCTCGTGCGGCTGGAAGCGAATCTGGCGAATGTCCGGGCGCAGCGGCTGGCGACAGGAAGCCTGACGACGGGAAGCGGGATCGTGGCCACGACCATTCTGTTGACGCTCGGTTTCTTTGCGCCGGTGGCTGCCATCCCGACCGCGGTGGGGCTCGTGGGCGGGTACGTCACGGCCCGGAGCCACACGCCGGTGGTCGCGCGCGCCCAGATAGCGCTGGAGCAGGTGCTGGACCGGTTGGAACGCGGCGAGATGCCGCGCCCATCGTTATTCGATGCGATCGGCACGCCGCCGCGCATCAGGTGACTCTTACATCGTGAGGAACATGGCCGACATCAAGACGGTAGGTGTGCTCGGCGCCGGGCTCATGGGCAGCGGCATCGCGCAGGTGGCCGCGCAGGCGGGATGCGCCACCATGGTGCGCGAGGTATCCGATGCCGTCTGCCAGCGCGCCCGCGCGGGAATCGAGAAGCAGCTCAACCGGGCCATCGAGAAGGGGAAGCTCACCACCGAGCAGCGCGACGCGGCGCTCGGGCAGCTCACCTTCACCACCAAAGTGAGCGACCTGAAGGCCTCGGACATTGTCATCGAGGCCGTCGTGGAGGACCTCGAGGTGAAGAACGCCATGTGGAAGGAGCTGGACGGGCTCTGTCCGGCGCAGACGATCTTCGCTTCGAATACGTCGAGTCTCACCATCGCGGCCATGGCCGCCGCCACCACGCGGCCGGATCGGATGGTGGGGCTGCACTTCTTCAACCCCGTGCCCGTGATGAAGCTCGTGGAGGTCGTGCGGACCGTCACCACGAGCGACGAGACCTTCGCGCGGGCATTCGCCTTTGCCAAACAGCTGGGCAAGGAGCCGATCGCCGCCAAGGACAACTCGGGGTTCGTCGTGAATCTGCTGCTCGTCCCCTATCTCATCGATGCGATCAACGCGCTGGAGCACGGCGTGGCGAGTGTGCAGGACATCGACAAGGGAATGATGCTCGGCACCGGCTACCCGATGGGTCCCTTCACCCTGCTGGATTTCGTGGGGCTCGACACGACGTACAAGATCGCCGAGATCATGTTCGACGAGTACCGCGAAAAGCGCTATGCGCCGCCGCCGCTGCTCAAGCGCATGGTGCTGGCGGGGATGTACGGGCGGAAATCGGGGAAGGGGTTTTACGACTACACCAGCGATCCGCCGCGGCCGAGTGAGTTGGGGCTGTGAGAAAAACAGTGAGTCAGTGAATCAGACGTCAGTGGGTCAGGAACGGCCGCGACTCAGTCGGTCGGAGCGCGATGTGGGCGGGCTTCACTTGCCTTACATGCTGTTCCTGACCCACTGACGTCTGACCTACTGACTCACTACAACTCATTCCTTTCCGCCCACCAGATACCTCTTCACAAACTCCTCCATCTTCGGGAGGTCGAGCGCGGCGTCGCGGCAGGGGCCGTTGGGCAGGGTCATGGTGAGGCCGAGGACGGGGACGTGGCCGGCGACGTCATGCAGGCCGCTCACCATGTCGCGCTCGCAGGCGACGGCGACCACCGCCTTCGGACGCCGCTCCTTGATCACGCGGCGAGCAAGCTGGCCGCGTGTGGCGACGAACGCGGACACCCCGTAGCGCCGGGCGATGTCCAGAACACCGTCGAGCGACTCGCGTGAGAGGCAGCGGGGAATGAGGATGAGCAGCTCGTCCGCGCCCACCTTCCGCGTGCGGGCGAGCGCAAGACGATCGTAGACGGCAACGGCGGCGTGCCCGGTCCAGTCGCGTTGTACGCCAAAGAGCTCTCCCGTGCGCCAGGCGAGCTGCATGGTGCGGAGCAGCAGACCGCGCTCGGCGAGACGCTCCGGCAGCAGCACACGACGCGAGTAAAACGAAAGCGCGATCATGCCGAGCCAGAGCGCGGCGAGCACGGTCAGCACCACCACCGCGGCGTAGAGCGCGACGGGCAGCCACGGCGCGAGCATCCCGAGCCGCGGACCGAGCAGGTAGATACCGGCGGCCAGGACGAGGGCACCCAGCACGATGCCGGCGGCGGTGAAGCCGAAGTAGAGTCGTGCCGATGCGGCGAAGTTCCCGCCATTGGGAAGCGGGGCGCCATCCCACTCGTCCCATTCGTGGCCGAGCCTCCGATCGGTCTCGATCTTGATGAGCTGGCCAGACTGTCTGATGGGAGCGTTCGTCGTCATGCGCCGCATGATGCCGGTACAGGGGGACGCTTGTCAACGGCTTGCGCGCGGGACAATGTCCTGGTCTACCGACGGTGGGAGGTTGTTGAAGATGAAAGTTGCCGGATTTCGCGGCATCTATCGTGAGGATCTCCCCGCACGGGCGGTCTACGCCGAGGGGGCAGGGATTGCACGCGCCGTGCCCGCGGCGGTGGCGGTGCCCAAGGATGCCGCGGACCTGAGCACGCTCGTGGCGTGGGCGCAAGAGGAGCGGGTGCCGCTCGTGCCGCGCGGCTCGGGGAGCGGAATGGCGGGGGGTGCCGTGGCGGACGGACGCGCGGTGATCGTGGACCTCAGCCGGTTCGACCAGATGGCGCCGGTGGATGGGTCGCGGCGACGCGCACGCGCGGGCGCCGGGGTCGTGCGCGGCACCGTGGAGGCGGCCGCTCGGGCGGCCGGGCTGCGCTTCCCCGTGGATCCATCCAGCGGCGCCTTCTGTACGGTAGGCGGCATGGCATCGACGAACGCGGCCGGCCCTCACACGCTGCGCTTCGGCTCAATGCGGCACTGGGTGATGGCGCTCGACTGCGTGTTCGCGGACGGCGCGCGCGCCACGGTGCGCCGCGGCGATCCGCCGCCGCGCGAGGTGAGCGCCGTCGCGCGCATGCTCGAGCGTGCGCGTCCGGCCATTCTCGCCGCGCCACGCGCCGCGCTCTCGCACCCGCTCGTGCGCAAGGACTCCTCCGGCTATGCCCTGGGCGCCTATGCGGAGAGCGGCGAGCTGGTGGACCTGCTCGTGGGGAGCGAAGGGACGCTCGCCCTCTTCGTGGCCGTGGAGGTCGCACTCCTCGCTGCCCCTGGCGCCACGAGCGGCATACTCGCGGAGTTTCCGTCGCTCGAGGCCGCCGCGGCCGGCGCCGCCACGGCGCGCGAGGCGGGTGCGAGCATGTGTGAGTTGCTCGACCGCACCTTCCTCGATGTGGCCGCAGGCGGAGATGGCACGACCACGGTGGCTGCCGGCACCGATGCGGTGTTGCTGATGGAAGTGGAGGGCGAGAGTGCCGAGCGCGCCAGCTCGGCGGCAACGATGCTGGCGCACGCGCTGCGGAAGGCCGGCGCGACCGACGTGCGCCTTGCCCTCGACCCGGTCACCGAGCAGGCGCTCTGGGCGCTCCGCCATGCGGCGAGTCCCATCCTCTCGCATCTCGATCCCGCGCTCAAGTCGATGCAGTTCATCGAGGACGCCGCCGTTCCGCCCGACCGGCTTCCCGATTACGTCCGCGGCGTGCGCACCGCACTCGCCACGCGCGGCATCCGCGGCGTGATCTTCGGCCATGCCGGCGACGCACACGTCCACGTGAACCCGCTCATCGATGTGCGCCGCGCCGGGTGGCGGGAGCAGATCCGCTCGCTGCTCGATGAGGTGACCGCGCTCGTCGTGCGGCTTGGCGGCACGCTCACGGGCGAGCATGGGGACGGCCGACTGCGCACACCGCTGCTGGATCGAGCCTGGGATCCCACCGCGCTCGCACTCTTCCGGCTCGTGAAGGAGTGCTTCGACCCTGCTGGCATTCTGAATCCGGGGGTGAAGATTCCGCTGCCCGGACAGGTGAGTGCTCCGCGCATCAAGTACGACCCCGACCTTCCGCCCCTCCCCGCTCCGGCGCCCGCCATTCTGGAGGAGATCGACCGCGAGCGCGCCTGGAACCGCGACAGGCTGTCGTTTCTGAACGACGCAGAATAGGTTGCGCGGGGGTCAGGTCGGGTATCGGGTAGGCAGGCAGAGAGATCCTCTCGCCCATGCCCGTTCCCCGACACCCTACTCCCTGCCCCCCGTGTTCCCCCACTTCATTCTTTTCCCCGCTCCCCGTGTTCATCTACGAGCCCACCGTCACGCTCCTCGCGCGTCCTGTCTTCACCGAACCCGCTCATCTGCCGGTCACCTGGCTGGGCGAGAGCACGGACGGCGAACGGCTGGCCGAATTCGCCGGCCGGCTGTGCTACATGAGTCAGCGCAACCCGGCCAGCCGCGCCACGCGCGAGTATCTCGAGAACATCAAGCGGCAGGGACACGGGAGCGTGCTCGAGCACGCCACGTACTCGTTGCTCCTCGAAGGGGTGAGCCGCTCGCTCACGCACGAGCTGGTGCGGCACCGTGCCGGCTGGGCGTACTCGCAACTCTCCCAGCGCTACGTGAACGAATCGGCCGCCAGCTTCGTGGTCCCGCCGGCGATGATCGGGGACGAGACGCTGGAGCAGGAGTGGCGCTCCCAGATGGAGGGCGCGCTCGCGACCTACGTGTCGCTCGTGGAGCAGCTGATGCAGCGCTACGCCTGGGTGGACGATCGGGTGCACCGCCGGAAGATGGCGCGCGAGGCGGCGCGCGGCGTGCTGCCCAACTCCACGGAGACGAAGATCGTCGCGACGGCCAACGTCCGGGCCTGGCGCACCATGCTCGAGCTCCGCGCGAGCGAGGGCGCCGAGGTGGAGATTCGCCGTCTGTCGATCATCATCCTCCGGCTGCTCCAGGCGGAGGCTCCGGGCTTCTTTTCCGATTTCGAGATCTACGTGGCGGACGACCAGCGTGAGGCCGCACGCCTGGCCTACCACAAGGTCTGACCGCGTCGGGCCGACTGACTCCCTGCGGCGCCGCCGGGCGGCCCGCGCGAGCCCGGCTGGCGTCCGCGCGTCAGGCGGCTCCGGTTGCGCCGAACATTTTTTCGCGTCCTACGTACAACTGCATTGCGCGGCGTTTTGCTCACTTGTATTTTCCGCGCACTTTCAATCTGGCATCGCGCTTGCACACGGCTGCGGGAGCGTTTGCTCACCAGCACATCGTGAGTGCGCCGACACCAGGCCATGCTTGGCAGGTGAGTGATCACGGACGGCACGCGACCAGTGGAGCAGATGACGCGAATCGGATTCGCCTACAACCAGAAACCGGCTCCGGCCGTCCCGTCCTTCGGCGAGGACGACGGAGACGTTCCGCGCTCCGAAGACGAGCCTCCCAGTAGAGCGCGAGAGGCGAGAAGCAAGAGAGGAGAAAGGAGAAAGGCGAGAGGCAGTGGGTCAGTGGGTGAGGAACGGCCGGGTGTCGGGAGCCGGGTGTCGGGTAGGCGGGGGGAGAGCTCCGCTCGTCTCGGCCGTGGCACAACCCACAGCTCACACCTCATAACCCACCACTCGCAACGCACTCCCCGCTTCTCTCCTCCCGATGCGTTTGCCGAGTGGGACAGCGAGAGCACCATCGCCGCGGTCGAGGGCGCGCTCAGCGCGCTGGGCGAGGTGATCCGTCTCGAGGCGACCGCCGACTTCCCCGCTCGGCTGCGGGCCGAACACCCTGACATCGTCTTCAACATGGCCGAAGGACTGCGCGGCGTGAACCGCGAGTCCCACGTGCCGGCCATCTGCGAATTTTTTGGCATCCCGTACACCGGGAGCGACCCCTTCACGCTCTCGCTCTGT
The DNA here is from genome assembly GCA_036278935.1 of Gemmatimonadaceae bacterium. Classification (GTDB taxonomy): domain Bacteria; phylum Gemmatimonadota; class Gemmatimonadetes; order Gemmatimonadales; family Gemmatimonadaceae; genus DASSNR01. Next base: position 5,591 of record DASUKA010000144.1, on the reverse strand, counting down.
CTGGACAAGGCCCGGACGAAGGAGTCCCTCGCGTTCCACGGCGTGCCGACGGCGCGCTTTGCGGTGGTGCGGGAGGTGGATGAACTGCGAAAGGAGAAAGGAATCGGCTCCTCGGGGAAGGCTCTCGCCTCCGAGGCCGTTTCTCCCCTCTCCTCTCTCCTTTCTCCTCCCTGGTTCATCAAGCCCCTTCATGAAGGCTCCTCCAAGGGGATCACAGAGAAGAATTTCTGCCGCACGCGCAGGGAGCTGGACGCGCGCGTCGGCGAGCTCCTCGAGCAGTACGCGCAACCGGTGCTCATCGAGGAGTACCTGCCGGGTGCCGAATTCACCTGCGCAGTGCTTGGCAACGGCGAGGCGGCACGCATGCTGCCCCTCGTCGCGATGAACTTCTCAGCTTTGCCGAGCGGGGCGCTCCCCGTCTACGGCTTCGAGGCGAAATGGCTCTGGGATCATCCGGAGCACGCCCTCGAGATCTTCGAATGTCCGGCGCGGATCGACGAGGCGCTCGGGAGCAGGATCGAAACGGTCGTGCTCCGCGCCTATCACGTGCTCGGCTGCCGCGACTGGTCGCGCATCGATGTGCGGCTCGACGCGGCCGGCGTGCCGAACGTGGTGGAGGTGAATCCCCTCCCGGGGATCCTCCCCGACCCCGCGGACAATTCGTGCTTTCCGAAGGCCGCGCGCGCCGCTGGGATGAGCTACGACGAGCTCATCCAGGCGTGCGTGCGATGTGCCGCAGCACGGCAGGGTGTTCCCCTGCCGGCGTCTGCCGTGCGCGCCCAGTCAGCGTACGCCCCAGCGCCCGGGTTCGCTCCCGAGTGCAGTCGCCCCGATGATGCGCGGGCGAACGCGGGCATCGCGGGCTAGGCGCCGCCGGCATGGAGCCGGCCGGACGTGGGGGCGATGCACGCGTCGCCTCCCCGCCTGGCGTCCCTCCGATCATCCGTGTCGCGAGCTGTTGCTCCACCACACGCGGGAGAGCCGAATGAAGATCGTCCTCTTGTTCGATGGCGCCTCGGCGCTTGGAGCGGACCCGGATCTCAATATCCTGGGAACGATCGAAGCCGTCGAGGCCGTGCTGGGCGCTGAAGGGCATACGGTGGTGCGCCTGCCTGCGCACACCGACGGCCGCTGGATGGAGCGCCTGCGCCGCGCCAAGCCCGACCTCGTCTTCAACCTGTGCGAAGGGATTGACGGCGTGGCGGAGCTCGAGGCCTCCACCATCTCGGCCCTCGAGGCGTTGGGGCTGCCGTTCACCGGCAGCTCCTCGTGGACCACATCGCTCTGCCTGCGCAAGCACGTGGTGAACGCCGTGCTCGACCGGGCGGGTCTGCCGATTCCGCGCTACGCGGTCGTCCGCCGCGGCGGCGCCCTTCCCTCGGTGGGCTTTCCGGCCATCGCCAAGCCGGCCGCCGAGGATGCGTCCATCGGTGTTGAGCAGCGCTCGGTGGTGCGCAGCGCACGCGCGCTCGGCAGGCGCGTGAGTGCCATGCACGAGCGATGGGACGACGTGATCGTGCAACACTACGTGGACGGGCGAGAGGTGAACGTCGGGATCGTGGGGAACGACGTGCTTCCCGTGTCCGAGATTCACTTCGATGCCCTGCCGGACGGGATGTGGCGTATCGTCTCGTACCGCGCCAAGTGGGACACCGGGAGCACGGAGGATGTCGGAACCCAGCCGGTGTGCCCCGCCGATCTTCCCGGTGGACTGCGGCGCGAGCTCGAGCGGATCGCGCGCACCGCGTGGCGGATCGTGGGCGGTGACGGCTACGGGCGCGTGGATTTCCGCATCGACCAGGATGGCCGCCCCTGGCTGCTCGAGGTGAACGCGAATCCCGACATCGCACCCGACGCCGGGCTCGCGCGGATGGCGAGTGCGGCGGGCATGGACTACGCCGCGCTCGTCCGGGCGGTGTGCGAGCTGGGACTCGAGCGCCACCGCGAGCCGGACGAAGATCGGTGGGCGCTGGCGCAGCGCCTGTCGGGTATTGTCCTTGGCCAGGACGCGACGGCCATCGAGTTGTTCGCGGACGACAAGCGGTAACGCTGCGCATGACCGTCGTGCCCTTTGCCGCGCTGCACATCGCCCCGCTCGGCGCGCACCATCGCGATCGCGTGGCGGCGATACTCCGAGCCACGAGCGTCTTCCGTTCCGACGAGGTCGACGTGGCGCTGGAGTTGTTTGACGCTCTCCCCGACAGCTCGGACTACTTCTTCCTCGGCGCCTTCACCCCGGAAGACGAGCTGGCGGGCTACGCCTGTTACGGTCCCACCCCGGATACCGACCGCACCTTCGATCTGTACTGGATCGCGGTCGACCCGGCGATGCACCGGGCAGGCATCGGAACCACCCTCCTCACTGAGGTCGAACGAAGGCTCACGGGACAGCACGCCAGGTTGTTGGTCGTCGAAACATCGTCCCGATCCGAGTACGCTCCGACGCGCGCCTTCTACCGGCAACGCGGATACACGGAGGCTGGCCGCGTGCGCGACTTCTACGCGCCGGGTGACGACCGGATCATCCTCACCAAACGGTTCCATCACTCGCCCACCGGGCGGGGAGCATAGATCGCCATGAGTGAATGGCAGAGCATCCTGAAGGAGCAAAGCATCGCGACGCTCGAGCGGTTGGCCGAGAAGTTCGGCCACGACGTGATCGACGTCGAGGCCCTCAAGCCCGCATTCGACAACTTCCAGATGCGCATCACGCCGGCCGCGCTGGAGCAGATTACCGAGGTCGGCGATCCCATGTGGCGCCAGTACGTGCCCACGGTGGATGAACTGGAGATCCACGACGGGATCATCGACTCGCTCGACGAGGACGCCGATTCCCCGGTGCCGAACATCACGCACCGATATCCGGACCGTGCGCTCTTTCTCGTGAGCCCGGTGTGCGCGTCGTACTGCCGCTTCTGCACGCGGCGGCGCAAGGTGGGCGATCCGGAGAAGATTCCGCTCAACCAGTTCGACTCGGCGTTCGCGTATCTGAGAGAGCACACCGAGATCCGCGATGTGATCATGAGTGGCGGCGATCCCATGATGCTCTCCGACCGGCGGCTGGAATACTTCTTCCAGAAGCTGCGCGAGATTCCACATATCGAGATCATCCGCATCGGGAGCCGCATCACCTCGCACCTGCCGGAGCGCATCACGCCGGAGTTCTGCGAGATGGTGAAGAAGTACCACCCGGTGTACATGAACACGCACTTCAATCATCCGAGCGAGCTCACGCCCGCCTCGGTGGCGGCGCTCGGCCGGCTGGCCGATGCCGGCGTGCCGCTGGGCTGCCAGACCGTGCTGCTCAGGGGGGTGAACGACGACCCCGCGGTGATGATGGAGCTCATGCGCAAGCTGCTCGCCGCGCGCGTGCGGCCATACTACATCTATATGTGCGATCAGGTGGCCGGCGCCGAGCATTTTCGGACGACGGTGCAGAAGGGGCTCGAGATCATCAAGGCGCTCCGCGGCTGGACGTCGGGGCTCGCCGTGCCGCACTTCGTGATCGACTCGCCTGGCGGCGGCGGCAAGGTGCCGCTCCTGCCCGAGTACGTGGAGGAGATCAACGACGACGAGGTGGTGTTCAGGAACTACGCCGGCGGCCGCTACGTATACAAGCAGCCGCGGCAGGTGGCGGCCATGGCGGCGTGCGGAGTGGCGGCGGAGGCGGGGGACGTCGGGGAAGCGGACGTGCTGCCGATCCAGCTCGCGAAGGCGCCACGCCGCGAGCGCAAGACGCGGCGGAGAGCGGCGAACGAGTAGCACCGCCATCTTCGCAGCAGACGCGTACGGGCGGAAGGGAGCACCAGATCCCTTCCGCCCGTACGCGTCTGGCGGTTGCCCGATCGCACGCCGCCTCGTCCCTGAGAGGAATCCCGTAAGGCGGCGTGAAGTCCCGCCGGCCTCGTTTCGCTCCCAGAGTCCATCCGCGCACCGCGCCCATGCATCTTCGATCGAGCGCCATGCTCGCGCTCCTGCTCGCGCTCGCCGCCGCGGCGTGCAGCGATTCCTCCGGTCCCGATGAGGGGAGCCTTCAGCTCGTGGCGGTCACGAGCGGCCTGGACCCCGACATCGGCTACCTGGCCGCTGTGGATGACGGCCCATGGCAGTTCCTCCACGCCTCGGGCGGCGCGCTGAAGGCAGATCATGTCGCCGGCGGCAGCCATACCGTGCGAGTGACGGGCGTGGCCACGAACTGCGAGTTGAGCGCGCCGGCCACGCGAACGGTCACGGTGCCGGCGGGCGGTATGTTGCTCGTGCCGATCGGCGTCTCCTGCCAGGCACGCACCCCCCGCATCCTCTTCGGCAGTACGCGCGACGGTGCGCACGACCTCTACACGATGGACGCGGACGGCTTTGACGTCACCCGCCTCACGAGCAGCACGAACAACCTGGTGTATGACGCGGCGTGGTCACCGGACGGCAGCCGGATCGCCTATTCCACCAACCGCGACGGCAACTTCGAGATCTACGTCATGAACGCGGATGGGAGCGATCCCGTCCGCCTCACCAGCACCGATGCCTTCGATGGCTTTCCGCAATGGTCGCCCGATGGCTCGCGGATCACTTTCGAGAGCGATCGACTGGCCAGCACCGAGGATGCGCTCGCGATGGGCATCTACGTGATGAACGCCGATGGCAGCGCGCAGACTCTCATCCAGCGCTCCGGCGAGAATCCGCGCTGGTCGCCCGACGGCAGCCGCATCGTTTTCGACGACAGCCACTCCATCCTCGTGATGGACGCCGATGGCTCCCACGTCAGCACCCTGCGTGACGACTCGGCGACGTACTCCGTGGAACCGGCGTGGTCTCCGGACAGCGCGACGATCGTCTTCGTGTCCGGGCGGGGCGACGGCTCCGCGGACAACATAGCCGTCATGGATGCCGATGGGGCGAACGTCACCCTGCTCACGCAGAGTCCGGATGGCGTGGTGAACGATGAGCCGGACTGGTCGCCGGACGGCACCCGCATCGCGTTCCAGACCAACCGCGACGGCGACGCGGAGATCTACGTGATGAGCGCCGATGGGTCGGATGCGGCGAGCATCACGGCGGACTTCTTTTCGGACGAGTACTGGCCGGTCTGGCGTCCATAACGTCCGGTGCCCTCACGGCGCATCGCGCCCGCGCTCCCTCCCGGCGGCGCGGGCGTTTGTCTATTGTAGGAAGCACGTGCCGCGCGATGCCGCCGGCCGCATCCACTTCCCACCGTTCATCCGCACGGACTGCCTGCCATGCTCCGACGCCTCACGCTCATCATCGCGCCCTTCCTGCTGGCCGTATCGCTCCACGCCCAGAGCGCGCCCGAGCGGCTGTTCTATTATGTCGACACCGAGGAGAGCTACAACAGCTTCGTGCAGCACATCGACGAGATGACCGTGGTCGCTCCGCAGGTCTACACGGTCGACAGCCTCGGCACGGTATGGGGTAGCCTCGACCCGCGGGTGCTTGCGCTGGCCAAGCAGCATGGCGTGAAGGTGATGCCATTGGTGGTGGATGAGGGGTTCAACCAGCCGTCGCTCCGCAGGCTGCTGGCCGATACGGCCGCCCGCGCTCGCGCCACACGTGCGCTGGCCACACTATGCAAGGAC
>DASUKA010000143.1:0-10556 GCA_036278935.1 Gemmatimonadaceae bacterium | reverse complement strand
CGGCACCTGTCAGCTGGCCGAAGGGGGCACGGTGTCCGGCCGGCGGCTGCTGGTCATCGAGGACGTCGTCACGTCGGGTGGCCAGGTGATCGCCTCATGCCAGGAGCTGCGAGCACTGGGCGCCTCGGTTGACCATGCCGTCTGCGTCATCGACCGCGAAGCGGGCGGCCGCGCGGCGCTCAGCGACATCGGGGTGGAGCTGCACGCCCTGTTCACCAAGTCGGAGCTGGAGCGGGAGCTCGCGTCACCCAAGCGGTGAGGCCTGGCGCGATGGGCTCCGCGCGCGGAGCCGCTGCGCTACTATTGGTATTCCCGCGAGTGAGGCGTTGTGCTCGTGAACGCGACATTTGCCGACCGCTACACGATCGAGCGCGAGCTGGGCCATGGCGGCATGGCGACCGTCTACCTGGCGGAGGATCGCAAGCACGGCCGCAAGGTGGCGATCAAGCTGCTGCGCCCCGAGGTGGCCACCTCGCTCGGCGCGGAGCGGTTCCTGCGCGAGATGCGCGTGACGGCGCAACTCGCCCACCCGCACATCGTCCCGCTCATCGACTCGGGCGTCGCTGAAGACAGACTCTACTCCGTCACGCCGTACGCGCCCGGCGGCTCGCTGCACGACCGACTGCGGCGCGAGTGCCGGCTCCCGGTGAAGGATGCACTGCGGATCGCGCGCCAGGTTGGTGTGGCACTCGACTACGTGCATCGCAACGGCTACGTCCACCGCGACCTGAAGCCCGCGAACATCCTCTTCGTGGACAGCCACGCGCTGCTCGCCGATTTCGGCATTGCGCACGCGGGCGGCACGGCGGATCAGGAGGTCCTGACCGACGCCGGCATCGCGATCGGCACCCCCGAGTACATGAGCCCGGAACAGGCCAGCGGCGAGCGGGATCTCGACGGCCGGAGTGACATCTACAGCCTTGCCTGCGTGGTCTACGAGATGCTTGCCGGCGAGCCGCCCTTCAGCGGCCTGGGTGCACGCGCGACCATGGCCATGCAGGTGACCGCCACCCCGCGTCCCGTGCGTGCGCTCCGCCCCGACGTGCCCTCCACGGTAGAGCGCGCGCTCGCCCGGGCACTCGCCAAGGATCCCCGGCAGCGCCCGCCGACGGTGCCCGCGTTCCTGGATGCGCTGGAGACGGAGGGGCTGGAGGGCGGGCACTTCTTCACCGCCTCATCGCGCGCGATCGCGGTGCTTCCCTTCGTGAACGTGAGCCCGGATCCCGAGAACGAGTATCTGAGCGATGGCATCACTGACGAATTGATTACCGCGCTCGCGAAGGTCGAAGGGCTCCGGGTCGCATCACGCACCTCGGTGTTCGCGCTCAAGGGGAAACCGCAGGACGTGCGCGCGATCGGGGCGCTGTTCGGCGTCTCCGAAGTGCTCGAGGGAACGGTGCGCCGGTTGGGCGACCGGCTCCGCATCACGGCGCAGCTCACGTCCACCGACGACGGCCGGCTGCTCTGGTCGCAGCGCTACGATCGGGAACTCGTGGACGTGTTCGCCATCCAGGACGAGATCGCGCGGACGATCGTGGACACGCTGCGCGCCAACTCCTTCGCCGACCTCGCGGACCCGGTACCGGCGCGCTACCGGACCAACCTCAAGGCGTACGGCTCGTACCTGAAGGGGCGCTTCGCGTTGAATACGCACTCGCAGGAGGGGGTGCGCGAGGCCATCCAGTACTTCGAGCAGGCCATTGCGGAAGACCGGAGCTATCCCCTCGCCTACGCGGGGCTCTCCGACTCGTATGCGCAGCACGTGGACTACCGCAGCGTCCCGGTGCACGAGGGCTTCGAGCGCGCCAAGGCGTACGCCCGGCAGGCGATCGCGCTGGACGAGACCGTGGCCGAAGTGCATGTGGCGCTGGCCTGGTGCCTCTTCATCTACGACTGGGACTGGGCGGCCGCCGAGCGCGAGTATCGCCGCGCGATCGAGCTCGACCCGCGACACGCGCCAGGCCATCAGTGGTACGCCCTGCTCCTCGCCTCCCAGGGGAGGGCGGACGAATCGGTGGCGGAGGCGAATCGCGCGCTGGAGTTGGATACGGCGTCCGTATCCGTTCGGCGCGCCGTCGCGTGGGTCAACTACTACGCACGTCGCTACGACCAGGCCCGGCATCACGCGGAGCGCGCCGTGGCAATGAACCCGACGGCGGAGGAGAGCTATCGCGTGCTTGGCCTCATCCTCACGCAGTGCAACGAACACGAGGAGGCAGAGCGTGTGCTGCGCGAGGGAGCGGAGCTGTTGGCCAACAGCTCGTATCCGAGAGCGATTCTGGGCTACGCCCTCGCGCGAGCCGGCCAGCATGCCGCCGCCCGGGCGGAGTTGAGCGCGCTGGAACTCGACGCGTCGCGCGACTACGTGTCGCCCGTCGCCTTCGCCATACTGCACATCGGACTCGGCGACCTGGCAGGCGCGCTGTCGTGGGCCGAGCGTGCGTACGAGGCGCGGCGCGGGTGGGTGGCGTATCTCAAGGTGCACGCCATGGTCGATCCGCTGCGCGGAGAGCCGCGCTTCCAGGCACTCATGCGGAAGCTCAGGCTGTAAGGGGCGCGGCCGTGGGAAAGCCCGCCGGTTGACGCGCGACCAGTGGATGCGCGATCGGCTGACGAGCCGTGCCGTGCGCTGCTGTCCGGGGCCGACGAGTCACCCTTGCGCGCCGCGGCCGCCGCGGCCGAGTCGCGCCGCTGCCTGGCGAGCGCGGCGAGGGAATCGCGCCGCCGCGCCGCGAGTGCGGAATCCGCGCGTTGGCGGAGACGCTGGAGAATCGGCAGCACGTGTGCGTTCACCGTGCTGTCGCGCTTCCGTTGCGCGCGGCTCGGTCCGCCGCCCGGCAGCGGGATGGAGAATCCCCCGATCGTGACCGGAACGGGCATCCCGCTGCTCGAGGGAGGAGATGCTGAGGCGCACCCGGGGCAGGCCGCCTTCCCATCGCCCGCCAGAACCGGAAGCGAGTCGGCGAGCGCTTGCAGAATGGAGTCGCGCTGGGCGCGTGTCAGGGCGTGCTCGGGTAGCTGGATCCCGGCTCGTACGCGGGCCAGGCAGGGCGCCGCGCACGTCGGTGGTGCGCTCCCGTTACCCGCGGCGGGTGCGGTGGGCAGCACGATCCCTCGTTGACGAAGCGGGATAGCCAGCGGAATGGATGGGGTGGGACGCTCAGCGCCCGAACCGCGCCCGGAGTCCGGCGCGGCCACCGGGGAACGGAGCGGTGCAGCGGGCAGTACCGGAGCAGCCGGCGCAACGGGGGACGCCACCGGAGGATGAGCCACCGGCCGTGTGGCCGGCGTGTTGACTGAGGTGGCGGGTGCCGCGGTCGGCGCAGACGGTGGCGGAATGGACTGGAAGACGAGGTGCTCCGAGCGCACCGGCGCGTGCTGCTGCTCCGCGCTCTGCCATGCCTCGCCGGCCGGCATGTGCCCGGCCGGCAGCCCGAGCGCGCCGAAAAGGATGCACGTCAGCCCGCCCCCGATGACCCATGCCACCCATGCGCGCATGGGAACGAGTGGATCGGCGAGGCGGCGAGAGTGCATGACGAGAGGACCTCCTGGTTAAGTGACGCGACGGGACCGCAAGGGCGGTACCCCGGGAGGCCAATGGAGGTTCGGAGATGCGCCGGTACGGAGTTGTGCGGCGTATCGCGTGGCTAACAATGCGTCAATTTCGGCGCCCGCTACGTCACCTGGCGTATAGAATCGCCTCGAGCAGGTGGCAATCGTTGGTGCGCGCGACACGTACTCCGCGTGCTCGCCAGAACGCTCTTTCTCGGGAGGACACATGCGGGCATTCACACCCCTGCTCATGGCGCTGTCGGCCGGCGTGTTGGTTGCGCCCATCTCGCGCGCAGCGGGGCAGGGCTTCGATTTCAGCGGCGTGGTTGGTTATCTGGCGCTCGTCAACACACCCACCGCCGGCGTGGTCCCCGTGGCCCGTCAATGGATGCTCGCCGAGCCGCGCACGGGCACCGGCGTCGACGTGCAGTATGGACGCATTGCCGATGATGACGACCACTTCGATGACCTCGTCGGCGGCGTGTCGCTCCCCTTCGCTCAGGGACACGCGGATGTCGCCATCCAGGGCGGCTTCTTCCTTCCGTCGTGCAGCGGTGAGGGATGCGACCCCGAGTTCGTGGCGAGCGCCGCAGTAGAAGGCAGTCTCCTGCGGTCGAGCACGCCGAACGCACTACTGAACGTGGGACTCGCCGGTCGGCTGGGGTTCGGCAAGCCGGCAGATGCTACGGCGCTCTCGGCGTCGGTCGGCTTGCCCATATCCGTGGCCGTGGGACGAGCCGGCGGTGTACAGCTGGTTCCGTTCATCACGCCCGCGTTCGGGTGGGGTCGCCTGAGCGGCGGTGGGGACTCGGAGTCCGGCACGCGCCTCATGCTGGGCGGCGGCTTGGGCGTGATGAATGGAAAGTCCGGGCTCGGTGTCAACGTGGGCATCCAGAAGGTCTTCATCGACGGCGGACGCACCGTGTTCGGCGCGGGGATCACCTGGTCCGGCGTACGCTGAACGCGGGTGGGACCCAGCGACGATGCACCGCACTGACGCTGTCGCAGGAGCGCGGGCGGGCCTCATATCATCACCCGCCCGTTCGCGCTCCGATGTCCACCGCGATGTCACGCCACTTTCCCTGATTGAAGCGCAGCACGCTGAGCAGGCAGCGCGTGACGTGGCCAATGAGGATCGCGATCCAGATCTCGAGCGGGTGCAGCGTGCCGGTCTGCTGGATCACGAAGCAGATGCCCAGCGGCACGACGATCTGCGAGACGATCGAGATGTACAGCGGGCTTTTGGTGTCTCCGGTCCCCTGCAGCCCGCCGGTGTAGGTGAGCGCGACGGCAATGAACAGACCGGAGAAGCTGAGCACGCGGAGGAGTTGCGTCCCGATCTCGACGACGGCCGGCTGATTCATGCCGAACACGGCGAGCAGGGCGCGCGGAAAGAAGAAAAAGAAGAGCCCGAAGAATGCCGCGCCGGCCACGGCGACGCGTGCCGCCACATGTGCCGACTGCTCGGCGCGGTCGGCCTTGTGCGCGCCCAGACTCTGCCCCGCCACGGCGGCCACGGCACCCATGAGCCCCTGCGATGTCCAGGTGATGAGCGAGAAGAGTTGGCCGTACGACACCGAGTACGCCGCCTGCGCGGCGGCGCTCTGCGCCAGCGATCCGATGAACGCCAGCAGAATCACGCCGGCGACGTTCATCGCGATCCCCTGCACGCCGCTGGGGAGCCCGAAGCGGAAGAGCGCCCGGATGATCCCCCAGTCGGGACGGAGCATCCTTCGCACGCGCGGGAACTGCACGACCCAGTCACCCCGCCACAGCTTGACCAGTGCGTAGATGGCCAGCAGCCCTGTGGCGGTGGACGTCCCCATGGCGGCGCCCGCCGTCCCGAAGGAGGGGACGGGGCCCAGCCCGGCGATGAGCACCACGTTGAACGCGATGTTGAGCAGCGTGAGCGCGATTCCCAGGACCATGGGCGTGCGTGCATCGCCGGCGGAACGCAGCGCGCCGGCGAGCATGAAGTAGATCATCATGCCCCAGCCGAAGACGAACATGATCCGCAGATACGGCAGCGCCTCCACCTGCACCTCGGGCGCGGCATTCACCAGGCGGAGCAGCGAGGGCGCGAGGAAGTACCCGGCGGGCGCCAGCACGAGGAACCAGATCCCCACCGTGGTCAGGAAGGCCTGGTAGACGGCGCGGTTGACCTTGTCTTCGTCGCCCGCGCCGGCAAAGCGCGACACGAGCACGCTCATCCCCGTGAAGAGCGACATGAGGAAGATGATGACGACCAGGAAGATCTGGGACGAGACGCCGATGGCCGCGTTCCCGGTGAAGCCCACCATGTGGCCCACCAGCACCTGGTCGACAATCCCCTGCGCGCCGCCAATGACGTTCGCGAGCATCGTGGGCCAGGCGAGCTTCCACACGGCCGCGGGGAGCGGCCCCTCGATGAGCGATCGGTCGTAGCGACGGCGCTGCGGTGGCGGAGGCGAAGGCGGCGGGGACGGGGGCGGCGCAGACGATACGGTTGGCTGGCCGAGCGACGCATCACCGGTCGCGATGGCTTCGCCTTCGGCTGGCGGGATGCCGCGCGAGCCTGTTATCATGTCACCACGGCCCATGTTCATCCGGAGGATACATCATGCGTCTGATCAAAGCATCCGCGCTCGCGGCCACCGCGGCCCTGCTCGTCAGTACAGTGAATGTCGTACAGGCCCAGGACGTTTCGCGCAGTGTTGCCGGCGGAGGCATCTCCGCGCCCGGCTGGAACGGGAAGATCGATGCGCGGGCTGCCCGGCACGGTCAGAGCATCAAGGACGCCAAGTTCGTGAAGGAGGGCAACAGCTTCCACGTCACCACGGGTCCCGCGACGACGTACTGGAATCCGGCCAATACGGCCAGCGGCGACTATACGGTCGAAGCCACGTTCACCGAGCCGCAATTCATGAACCTGAACAGTCATCCGCACCCGTACGGCATCGTCATCGCTGGGAACAAGATGGGCACGGATCAGCAGAGCTATCTCTACTGCGCCGCATACGGCGATGGCCGATTCATCGTGCGCGGCTTCGGCCCCCAGCCGTTCCAGATGAACGGGCGTGAAGGGGAGTCGAATCCGGCGGTGCACAAGGCCGCGGCCAAAGGGAAGCCGGTCACTCAGAAGATCGCCATGTCGGTGAAGGGGGACAAGGTGGACTGCGCCGTCAACGGCACGGTCGTGGCCACGTACAACAAGGCCGATCTCGTGACCGACGGGAAGCTGTCGTCCACGGATGGTGTGTACGGCATTCGCTTCGCGCACAACACGGAAGGCATCGTCACGGGCCTCAAGGTGACCAAGCCCTGACGGGCGGCCGCCGTTCCACGCGCTAACCGGCATGTTACTGGACACCATCAGGCATCTCTTCGGCTCCAGGGCGGAAGCCCCCGCCGCCGCGCCTGGCGCGCGGCCGGGGGTGGACCCGGTTCACCTGGCCGCGTGCGCGCTGCTGCTGGAGGTCGCGCACGCCGACGGCGAGTTCTCGCCCGCCGAGCGGGTGCACCTGGAGAACGCCCTCGGCCGGCACTTCGGGCTCTCGCCCGAGGACGGGCGCAAGCTCCTGGAGCTCGCGGAGGAGGAGCGGCGCGGGGCCGTGGACCAGTACCGGTTCACGTCGGTGCTCAAAGAGAGCTACGACCTGGGACAGAAGATGGTGCTCGCGGAAGTCATGTGGGGGCTGGTACTGGCTGACGGGAAGATTGCGGAGCACGAGCACTACCTCACGCGGAAAATCGCCAACCTGCTGGACCTGGAGCCGGTGTACCTCTCCACCGCCAAGAAGGCGGCCGCCGACGGGTCGGCGTGACGGCTGATCCAACCCGGCTCTTCGAGAACAACCGCGCGTGGGCGGCTGAGATGGAGCGGCGCCACCCCGGGATCTTCAAGGGCTTATCACAGGGGCAGGCGCCGCCGTATCTCTGGATCACATGCGCCGACAGCCGGGTGCCCGGCAGCCAGGCCATGGGGCTCGGCCTCGGCGCGATGTTCATCCACCGGAACATCGCCAACGTGGTGCGCCACGACGATCCGAACGCGCTGGCGGTTATCCAGTACGCGGTGGATGTGCTTCGTGTTGCGCACATCATCGTGTGCGGACATTACGGGTGCGGTGGAGCACTCGCCGCGTTGCGGCGCGACAGCTCGGGCCCGCTCGACGACTGGCTGCGCCCCGTGCGCGACGTGGCTGCGGCGCATCGCGAGGAGCTCGCGGCGCTTGGTACGGAGGCAGAGAGGCACCGGCGCTTATGCGAGTTGAACGTCATCGAGCAGGTGACGAGTGTCGGCCGCACGGAGATCGTGCGGGGCGCGTGGGCGCGTGGCCAGACCGTGGAGGTGCACGGCTGGATCTACGGTCTGGAGGATGGGCTGCTGCGCGACCTCGGCGTGTGCGTCACAGGAGAGCCGGAGGGGAGGAGCGACCGGGTCGACTGCTCCCATGCGGCGCGCTCCGATGCGGCGGGGAAGTAGCGAGGGGATAATGGGATCGGGTCGCGCATCACGCGTGCGGGCAGGGCGCGATGCACGACTCGATCACCAACCGGTTTGAAGCGGCCTAGGGCTGCTCGACCCGGAAGTCGTTGACTGTACCGTTCCCTTCAAATCCGACGTACTTCACGCCGCTGACCGAAAAGTGGAGCTCGGGTGTCGGAGTGCCGTCTACCGATCCGACCACGGTGCCGGTGGCGGGATCGTAGCTGACCGCGATGCGGTGCGTGGGCTGGACGACCGCTCCGCTGGCGAACACGGCGAGCGGGATGGTCCCCGACACGGTCGGCCCCTTCAAGCCGTTGGTGTGCAGCTCCCAGGTTGCGGTGGCGCTCCCGAACTGGAAGCCGACACGGGGCATTCTGAGGACTAACCACGCTGCGCCGGCCGCTTCGAAGTCGCCGGCGAGAGTATCCGCGGCAGTAGTGAAGCCGACCGCTGTCGTAAAGCCGCCAGTCATGGTAAGCACGGTAATCGCTGCTGTTGCCGCATCCGGCGGCTGCAGAAAGGGGAGCAGCGCGTCGTTGTTGGATGGGTCGGTTGGGTCGGTGTTGCTTGCCAGCACGCCATTGGAGCCGGCCAGCTCGTAGGTCGAGGACGATTCGTCCGGATCGATCAAGGACGTAGAGGCGAATGCCCATGAGGGCGCGTGGCTGGCGTCCGGCGTCATCCAGACCTCGGAACCGGTATTGGGCCACTCCGCGCGAAAGCCATTGATGCTCCTATTGAGACCCACCGGGACGGTATCTCCTTCGGCGTCGAAGCGCACGGGCGAGTTGGAGCCGAGTGGGAAGAGGCCGAACGATTCGCGCAGATAGACCGGGCCAGTAAGGACCGTTGGCGGGAGAACGCCGCCACCGCCTCCGCCGCCCCCATCCCCGCCGCCGGACCCGCCGCCACTCCCACCGCCGCTGCCACCACCGCCATCGGAGCCCTTTGAGGCCAGCACGCCACCAGGGGCGGGCGAGGTGGCGCTATCGCCGGCACACGCCGCGAGCGCGAAGGCGACGGCCAGGATCGCGATTGACACCGAAGTCGTACGTCGAACACTGTGCATGGCAAAACCCCGTGACTGAGGATGACACAGACATCTCGGGTGCATGATATTCGGCCATGGGCGGGGCAGGCTATCGAATTGCGGCCAGTGCTCGGGTTTCCGTGGTGGGCGTACGGAAGCGCGGGGTGAACGGCGCGTGAAAGGCGGGGTCAGCACGAGCGGCGCGAGCCGCTGAGACTGGACGCCCGGTGGTGTTTGTGCGCAAGTTAGCCTGCGGCATCGCGTTGACGTCCGGCATCCGTTCATCCCCCGAGAGTCCCTCATGAAGAAGCTCGCCATCACCCTCGCGGTCACCTCCGCATCGCTCGCTTTCCTGGCGTCCGATGCCCACGCGCAATCGGCATCCGACGTCGCGCGCTGGAAGAGCGAAGCACAGGACGTCACCATCATTCGCGACGACTGGGGCATCGCCCACGTCTACGGAAAGACGGACGCCGATGCAGTGTTCGGCATGGAGTACGCCCAGGCGGAGGACGACTTCAATCGCGTGGAGACGAACTACATCAACGCGCTGGGCCGGCTGGCGGAAGCCGAGGGGCCGTCGCAGATCTGGCGTGACCTGCGGATGAAGCTGTTCATCGACCCCGACTCGATGAAGGCGAAGTACGCGGCAAGCCCCGACTGGTTGAAGAAGTTGATGAACGCGTTCGCGGATGGGCTGAACTTCTACCTCTACTCGCACCCCGAGGTGAAGCCGCGGGTCATCACGCACTTCGAGCCGTGGATGGCGCTCGCCTTCAGCGAGGGGAGCATTGGCGGCGACATCGAGCAGGGGGTGAACCTGCGCCAGCTCGCGGCATTCTACGGAGAGTCGCCTGCGCCGACGCCCGCGCAGAACCAGGGCGATGGCCCGCCGCCCGAGCCTACGGGGTCGAACGGGATCGCGATCGCGCCCAAGAACACGCTGAACCACCACGCCCTGTTGTGGATCAACCCGCACACCTCGTTCTACTTCCGCTCCGAGCTGCAGATGGTGAGCGATGAGGGACTCGATGCGTATGGCGCCGTGACGTGGGGGCAGTTCTCCATCTACCAGGGCTTCAACCCCACGGCGGGGTGGATGCATACCTCCAGCGGCGTGGACAATATCGACGAATTTCTCGAGACGGTGACGAAGAAGGGCTCGCGCTACTACTACAAGTACGGCAGCAAGGAACTGCCCATGACCACGCGCACGATCACCGTGCCCTACAAGACGGCCAGCGGGATGGCGCACAAGACATTCACCGGGTATTACACGCAGCACGGGCCCGTCATCGCCAAGATGGGCGACAAGTGGATGACCATCAGCCTCATGCAGCGGCCCGTGCGGGCGCTCATCCAGGACTTCACGCGCATCAAGGCCAAGGACGAGGCTGCCTTCGCGAAGATCATGGAGCTGCACACGAACTCGTCGAACAACACGATCTTCGCGGACGCCGAGGGGAACATCGCCTACTTCCATTCGAACTACATCCCCAAGCG
>DASUKA010000142.1:0-1930 GCA_036278935.1 Gemmatimonadaceae bacterium | reverse complement strand
CGGTCCGCGGCGGACGTTCTCCCTGCATGAGCTCGGCGTGCGCGTGCTTGCGGGGAAGCTCCACGCCACGCGCACCGGCGGGTGGCAGGACATCTGGCTCATGGCCGGGGTAGAGATCCCGGCGCCGGATGTCACCGATGGTGTGCGAGGCGTATTCGGCATTCGGGCCGGCGTGGCGCGGTGAAGGATATGACGCATCCCGATGACATGACCAATCCCGATGATATGACCCATCCGGAGGACCAGTTCAGCTACGACACGATCGCGGACGCCTACGCGGCCGGCGTGGACACGGCGCCGTACAACGCGCTCTACGAGCGGCCGGCCATGCTGGCGCTGCTGCCGTCGCTCGCCGGTGCGCGTGTGCTCGATGCGGGGTGCGGCGCCGGCTGGTACGCCGAGCAACTTCTCGGGCGCGGCGCGACGGTCGTTTCGGTGGACGCAAGCGCGGTGATGGTCGAGCATGCACGCAGGCGGCTCGAGCCGTTGGGTGTGCTGGGTACGGGCGGCCGCGGCGAGCTCCGCGTGGCCGATCTCGCGCACCCGCTCGCGTTCGCCGGCGATGCAAGCTTCGACGGCATCGTGAGTCCGCTCGTGCTGCATTATCTGCGTGACTGGGGGCCGACGCTGGCGGAGTTCCGCCGCGTGCTTCGCCCGAACGGATGGCTGGTCTTCTCGACGCATCACCCCACGACCGAGGCGGAGCGGCTCGGCGTCGCGCGCTACCGGGACGTCGAGCTGGTGGACGAAGTGTGGCACTGGGTGGGACGCGTCAGGTTCTACCGGCGGCCGCTGAGCGCCATTGTCGATGCGCTGTCCGGCGCGGGATTCCTGGTGGAGCGCCTGGAGGAGCCGCTCCCCACGCCCGCCTTTCGCGACGCGAAGCCCGAGGCGTACGCACGGATTCTCCGGCGGCCGGAGTTCCTGCTCATCCGCGCGCGGCCGTTGGGGTAGAGAAGCCCTCCCCACTTCTATGGCTTGACAGGCATATACACGCTCGGTTATATAGCGCGCGTGGAATCTTCGTTTGCCATCGTCGCCGAGCCCAATCGACGGGCCATCCTGAGCCTGCTGCTCTCGTCCGAGCGCTCCGTGGGCGAGATCGAGCGCGAGCTGCGACTGTCGCAGCCGTCCGTCTCCAAGCACCTGCGAGTGCTGCGAGAGGCGGGGTTCGTGGAATCACGCGTTGAAGCGCAGCGGCGCGTCTATCGACTGCGGCCGGAGCCGCTCATGGAGATGGACGCATGGCTCGGTCCCTTCCGGCGCTTCTGGTCACGGCACGTCGATGCCCTGGAGCGACATCTGGACCGGATGGAGAAGCTGCCTTCCAAGAGAGGAAAGAAGAGACATGAGCAGCGACGCAAGAAGTGACATGAGTAACCGCGAGCGGTACGAGCCGGGTGCCGCGTCCGGCGCGGAGGTCCGGAACGATGGGGAGACGTGGACGCTCGTTCTCGTGCGCGACCTCTCCCACCCTGCCACCAAAGTGTGGAAGGCGCTCACGGATCCCGCGGAGCTCCGCGAATGGGCGCCGTTCGATGCTGACCGGAGTCTCGCGACCATTGGCACCGCCACGCTCACGACGGTCGGGGCGCCCACGCCGCACGTCACCGAGACCCAGGTGAAGCGGGCCGATGCGCCCAGGGTGCTCGAATTTACCTGGGGAGGACAGGACATCCGCTGGGAACTGGAGCCGCTCTCAGGTGGCGGCACCCGGCTCACGCTCTGGCACGCCATCGATCGCAACTTCATCTCGATGGGCGCCGCGGGATGGCACATCTGCCTCGACGTGCTTGCGCGGTTTCTCGGCGGTCAGCCCATCGGGCGCATCGTCGGCCCCGAGGCCATGCGGTTTGGCGGGTGGCAGCGATTGAACGCCGAGTACGCACAGCAGTTCGGCGTCGAGACGCCCGGGTGGGCCTCTCGCTCC
>DASUKA010000141.1:0-5430 GCA_036278935.1 Gemmatimonadaceae bacterium | reverse complement strand
GATCGGGATGCGGAGGTGCTGGGTATGCTCCAGGAAGCACTCGAGTTGGGCGACGTCGAATACCGGTTGTGTGATCGCGAACTCGGCGCCCGCATCCACCTTCCACTCGAAGCGGCGCAGCTCGTAGGCCAGGTCGATCGCGGCGGGATTCACGCCCACGCCGATGGCGAACGGCGTCGGCGCGCCGATCGCGTGCCCTCCGGGGTCGAGACCGTGGTTCAGGCGGTTCACGAGATTCGTGAGCCCGATGGAGTCGATGTCGAACACGGCCGTCGCGTCGGGATACGGACCCATCTTGGGCGGGTCGCCCGTGATGATGAGCAGGTTGCGGAGCCCCATGGCGGCGGCGCCGAGCAGGTCGCTCAACATCCCCAGCAGATTCCGGTCGCGGCAGCAGTAGTGGGTGACCGTCTCGATCCCGATCTGCTGCTCGATGAGCAGGCTCGTCATGAGCGCGCCCATGCGGCTCTGCGCACGGGGGCCGTCGGGCACGTTCACCGCGTCCAGCCCCGCCTCCTTGAGCATGGCGACGCCGGCGAGCATGGTGCTCGCGTCCACGCCGCGCGGCGGGACGATCTCCACCGAGGTCACGAACTCGCCGCACGCGATCTTCCGCGCCCATCGCGACCGGTCGGCAAGCGGGATCGGCTGCGTGCCGGCGTCCTCGCCGGCGATGCCGGCGTGTACGGCGGCGCCGTCGTCCGTATGCGGGAGCTGATAGCGCGGCGACGCGCGCCAGTGGTGGCGCGGAACCAGCGGCCGGATGCCCTCCACCAGCGCCTTGATGTGCTCGGGCGTCGTGCCGCAGCATCCGCCAACGACCTTGGCGCCGGCCTGGATGAGATGGCGGCTGTAGCTCGCGATGTACTCGGGGCTCGCCATGTACATGGTGCGCCCGCTGATGTCGCGCGGCATCCCGGCGTTGGGCTGCGCACTGAGCTTGCGCGATGACACAGGCACCATGCGCTCGATGGCCTCCAGGATTGTCTGCGGGCCTACCGAGCAGTTGAGCCCCACGATGTCCGCGCCCCACCCCTCCAGCGCGCGAGCGATGTCCTCGGGGGTCGCGCCGTAGACCGTCAGTCCGTCCTGCCCGATGGTCATCTGCGCGATCACCGGCACACTGGCATCCACATCGCGAGCGGCTCGGATGGCCTGCTCCATCTCGTGCAGGTCCACCATGGTCTCGAGAATGAACAGATCCGCACCGCCCGCGCGGAGCGCGGCGAGCTGCTCGCGGAAATACTCCTGCGCTTCCTCGCGGCTGGTGGGCCCGAACGGCTCGATCCGGATGCCCAAGGGCCCCGCCGCGCCGGCCACGAGGACGTGATCGCCGGCAGCCTCTCGCGCCAGCGCCGCCGCGCGCTCGTTGAGCTCCTCCACGCGCGACTCGAGCCCGTGCGGCGCCAGCTTCACCCGGTTCGCGCCGAAGCTGTTCGTCTCGAGTACCTCGGCGCCAGCCTTCACGTACGCCCGATGGATGTCGCGTACCAGCTCCGGCGCGCGCACGTTCAGCTCGTCGTAGCACTGATTGATGAACACCCCCCTGGCATACAGCATCGTCCCCATCGCCCCATCGAAGACGATGACCCGATCGGGATCGAGCAGGTCGCGGGAGTCGCGGGAGTTGCGGGGGGAAGTCATTACTCGGAACTCTCGAGAGGAGAAAGGAGAGGGGAGAGAGGGGTTGCCTCTTGCGGCAACGCCCTCTTCGCCGAAGTCGGTTCTCCTTTCTCCTTTTTCCTCTCTCCTTTCTTCTCCCTCGCCGTTCCGCCTCCCGTCTCCCGCACCACATAGTACTTCGCCTCCGGATGGTGCACGACGATGGCCGCCGTGGACTGCTCAGGAATGAGCTGCCCCGCCTCGGTCAGCTCCATGCCCAGCGCCTCGGCTGCGGGAAGGATCGCGAACACCTTCTGGTGCTCCTCGAGGTCCGGGCACGCCGGGTAGCCCCAGGAGTAGCGCTTTCCCTGACCTTCACCCAGCCCCAGCTCGCGACGGATGCGCCGGTGCGTCCACTCGGCAAGCGCCTCGGCGGCCTCCACCGACATACCGTGCAGGTAGAAGGCCTCCGTATATTCCCCGCGTCCCTGCAGATCCTCGAAGCGGCGCGTGGCCGCGTCGCCAACCGTCACTACCTGGAACCCCGCAACATCCACCTGGCCCGACTCCACGCTGCGGAAGTAATCGGCCAGACAGAGCCGCTCGCGCCCCTCCTGCCGCGGAAAGTGAAAGCGCGCGATCTCGCGCAACGAGCCGCCATCGCTCTCGTACGCCGCGGGATCATACACGAGCAACTCGTTCCCGCTCGACTGCACGGGAAAGAGACCATACACCGTGCGCGGGGAGAGCCAGCCATCGCGCGCGGCCTCGGCCCGCAGCCGCTCCAGCGTGGGGCGGAACTCCTCGCGCACCGTACGCTCGAACTGCTCGCCGGAGCCACGCCCACCCCACTGCAGCCGGAACAGCTCGTCCAGGTCGAGCAGATCCAGCACCTCGTCCAGCGGAATGTCGTGGAGCACGCGCACTCCAAAGAACGGGGCGCGCGGAACCGCGTTGTCGCTCGCGACATCGCTGCGCGCCCCCGCGCTGCTGCCCGCTTCCGTGTCCTTCCCCACCTGCGTGTGCAGAAACACGTCCTGCTGCGCGCGCTCGAGGTTCCGCGACACGAGCGCCGCGTGCCGCTCCTCGTCGATGAGCGACTCCATCGTGTCGAGCCCCTCGAACGCATCCTTACAATAGAAGACGCCCGGCGCATACGCGCGCTCGCCATCCACGAAGAGCGCGCGGCGGCCGAAGCGCCGATTGATCGCCGCGCCGCCGATCATCACTGGGAACATCAACCCGCGCTTGTCCAGCTCCTGCACGCAGATGGGCATCTGCTTGGAGGTCGACACCAGCAGCGCCGAGAGCCCGATGGCCGTCGCGCCCACCTCCACCGCCTTGTCGATGATCGTGTTCACCGGCACCTGCTTGCCCAGGTCGTACACGGTGTAGCCGTTGTTCGAGAGAATCGTGTTGACCAGCGACTTCCCGATGTCGTGCACGTCGCCGTACACGGTGGCCAGCACCACCTTCCCCTTGGTGTAGCCCTCCTGCTTCTCGAGGAACTGCTCCAGGTGCCGCACCGCCTTCTTCATCACCTCGGCGCTCTGCAGCACGAAGGGGAGAATCAGCTCGCCCGCACCGAACTTGTCGCCCACCTCCTTCATGGCCGGCAGCAGCACCTCGTTCAGCACGCGCACCGGCTGCTCGCGCACCCCCGCCGCGTCGAGGACTTCCTCGATACCGTCCTTGCGCCGGTGGAGAATCTGCCAGTGGATCTTCTCGTCGGGTGTCATGCCGGCGGTCGGATCTTCGACTGCCTTGCCGCCTTGCGCCTCTCGCCCATCGCCTTTCGCGCTGTCGAAGTATTCGATGAACCGCTGCAACGCCTCCGCGTTCCGGTTGAAGACGAGATCGTCCGCGAGCGTCCGCTCCTCGGCCGATAGCTCCGCGTACGGACGGATGTGCGCGGGGTTCACGATCGCCATGTCGAGCCCTGCCTGCACGCAGTGGTGCAGAAAGACGGAGTTGAGCACGGCGCGCGTGGCCGTCGAGAGACCGAAGCTCACGTTGCTCACGCCGAGCGAGGTGAGCACGCCCGGCAGCTCGCGCTTGATGAGGCGAATGCCCTCGATCGTCTCGGCGGCCGAGTCCACCCACTCCTGTTCGCCGGTGGCGAGGGTGAAGGTGAGGGCATCGAAGATGAGTGCATCGGGTGTGAGCCCGTACTCCTGCACGGCGATGTCGTGGATGCGGCGCGCCACCTCCAACTTCCGCGCGCGCGTCTTTGCCATCCCCTGCTCATCGATGGTAAGCGCCACCACAGCGGCGCCGTGCTTCTTCACGAGCGGCAGCACCGCCTCGATGCGCTTGCGGCCGTTTTCCATGTTGATGGAGTTGACGATCGCGCGTCCTGGCACGTGCTCCAGCGCCTGCTCGATGACGTCGGCTTCGGTGGAATCGATCATGAGCGGCGACTCGACGCCCATGGAGAGCAGCTTGACGACGCTCGCCATCTGCTGCGCCTCATCCGCCCGCTCGGTGAGCGCCACGCATACGTCGAGCACGTGCGCCCCCGACTCCACCTGTTCGCGCGCCACGCCGAGGATCCCCTCGTAGTCGTCGGCCAGCAGCAGCCGCTTGACCCTGCGCGACCCCTGCGCGTTCACCCGTTCCCCGATGAGCAGCGGTGGCGGGTCCTGATGCAGCGTGATGGCCCGCATGGCGGAGGAGACGCGAGGGACGGGAGAGGAGAGAGGAGAGAGGCGAGAGGCGGGTAGCGAGTTATGGGTTGTGAGATGTGGGTTCCGGGCTGTCGGCCGTGGATTGGCCGTCTCTTCTCCCTTCTCACTGTTCCCTTCTCCCTCGTCGCTCTCCTCTCTCCTTTCTCCTCTCCGGCTGTCCCGCACCACCTCCACCACCGCGCGCAGATGTTCCGGCGTCGTTCCGCAGCAGCCGCCGACGATCGCGACGCCGAAGTCGCGCACGAACTCGGCGAGCGCCTGCGCCATCGGCTCGGGCTCGAGGGGGTAGACGGCATCGCCGACCCCGGTGTTGAGCGGGAGCCCCGCGTTCGGAATGCACGACACCGGGCGCGAGGCATGCTCGGCGAGGTAGCGAATCGGCTCGCGCATGTGCTCGGGCCCGGTGGAGCAATTGAGCCCGATCACGTCCACGCCCAGCGCCTCGAGCGTCGTCATGGCGCTCGCGATGTCGGTTCCCAGGAGCATGCGCCCGCTCACGTCGAGCGTCACCTGGGCCTGGATGGGCACGCGACGTCCGAGCTCCGCGAACAGCCGCTCGATGCCGGCGATGACGGCCTTGACCTCGAGGATGTCCTGCGACGTCTCGATGAGGAGCACGTCCACCCCGCCTTCCACCAGACCCTTCGCCTGCTGGTAGAAGTTCTCGCTCAGTTCGCCGAAGGTGATGGCGGAGAGCGTGGGATCGCTGCTGGAGGGAAGCATGCCGGAGGGGCCCATGGAGCCGGCGACGAAGCGCGGATGCTCCGGCGTGGCCACCTGTTCACATGCCGCGCGCGCGATCTGTGCGGCGCGCACATTGAGCTCGTGCATGCGGTCGGCCAGCCCCCACTCCGCGAGGCGGCGCGGCGTGCTCTGGAAGGTGCATGTCTCCACGACGTCGCATCCGACGTCGAGAAAGGACGCATGAATCCCCTGGATGATGTCGGGCCGAGTGAGCACGAGGTAGTCGTTGCACCCCTCGTACGCCTTGCCGCCGAAGTCATCCGCGGTGAGGTGGTGGCGCTGAATATTCGTCCCCATGGCGCCATCGAAGATGAGGACGCGGCGGTGGAGTTCAGCGAGGTAGCGAGATGTATCGAGTCGGTTGGGCATGAGTCTCGTGTGGATAACAAAAAAGCCC
>DASUKA010000140.1:0-2695 GCA_036278935.1 Gemmatimonadaceae bacterium | reverse complement strand
ACCGTCTCCGTGTTGGGATTGGTGAAGACGTCGAACCAGTGCTTGCGAATGAGCAGATCGCCGCCGTGGCTCCAGAGCTTGCGGCCGAGCTCCTGGTGCGGAATGGGATCGGGCTCGATGATGAGCGGCGCGTCGAGCGTGGTCTCGGCGATCAACTCCGCGCCCCGCGTGCCGCGCATGCAGTGTTCGGGGAAGGTCTCGTGGAAATCGGGCGTGGCCGAGAGCTCCTTGTGCCCCGGCACGTGGTCGTCCGACGAGGCCACGATATGGAAGTCACGCTCGTGCGCGTAGTCGGTAAGTCGCTTGAGCTTCGGTTTGATGTCATCCGCGCCGGGCACGTAGAGCTTCCCGTCGGGATCCATGAAGTCGTGCTGCGTGTCCACATCCCAGAAGATGACCGGCCGTTTCATGCTGCTGCTCCATTCAGTTCATTGTCCCATGCGCGCCGGCGTGGAGCCCGACGTTCCCGTAAGCCAGCCCTTCCGCACGCGTAGCTGCTCCGCCGTTGCATTCGGCATCTCGCTCACAGTGTACCGGTTTCCCTGCGGCGTGCTCTGAGCCGCGAGCGTCATGCCGGCGAGCGCGAGCGTCTCCTTCCACGGGAGCGGCTTCACGCCACCCACGTAGCTGGCGAACCAGGGGTGCATGTCCTTCCCCATCACCTGGCTGGCCGCGTGCACCACGTCCTCCTCGGTGTAGCCGCGGCCGTGCAGGTAGTAGCTGGCATCCGGCGTGTCCCACGACAGGTGCTTGAGCACGCGGAGGACGTTGTCGAGCGATTTGGCGTTATGCGTCTGCGCGCGGACCTTGAGGTCGAGCAGCGTCGCGAGCGCCTCGCCCTTGATGTAGTAGGAGAACCACGCGTCCCGGCGATCGGTGGCCATGGGCGACGCGGCGCCATCCCAGAAGGGCGCCTCGAACGATGCCGTGCGCGCCGAGACCTCCCGGGCGCCCGGCGAATCCTCGTTCGCCCGGATCACGCGACCCAGCACGCGGTAGTATGCGGCGGTGTCGACGATGCCCGCGCGCAGCAACCCGATCTCTCCATAGTACTGCGTCCACCCCTCCGCCACCCACAAGCTCGGCTGGTATTGCGGGTGCGTGTAGTCGAAGGGGCCGAGCGCCATGGGACGCATGCGCTTCACGTTCCAGGTGTGGAAGTACTCATGAGCGGCATCCGAGATGGCCGGCATGACGGACATCGTGTCGTCGGTCCATTTCGGCCGCACCTGGATCTGCGTGGAATAGAGATGCTCCATCCCATCGCTGCCGTCGTACCCGATGTTGAACAGGAAGGTGTACATTTTGAGCGGCGGCGGCGCGATCACGCCGTTCTCGTAGCGCACGATCTTCTGCACGTCGCGCACGAAGCGCGCGCGCTGGCCGTGCTCGGGACCGTTGTGGTGGACCATCACGCGGTACAGGCGACCGTCCACGGTAAAGGAGTCGAGGTCGAAGTGCGGCGCGACCTCGGTGGGCGTGTCGATGAGATGATCGTAGTCCGGAAAGCCGAAGTGGAGCTGATCATTCGTGGTGCTCGACCCGTTGATCACGTGCCACCCTGCTGGTGGGGCGATGGTGAGGCGCACCGAGTCCGGCTTGTGGCCGACCACGTACATGAAGAGCGAGGCGCCGTTCCAGTTGGCGTGCGCCGTGTCGAGTACGCTGAAGGTGCCGGAGAGCGTATTGGCGAACACCCGGTAGTGGACGTGCACGCGCGTGGTGCCCCCGGGGAAGAGCCGCCAGAGGGAGCCGTTCACCCGATCCCAGCGCACGGCCTTCCCGTTCCCCGCCGTAGCGGTGAAGTCCAGCACGTTCTTGGCGAAGTCCATCTCCGCGTACCGCCCGGGCGACCACACGGGCAGCTGCAGCTCGAGCGTGTCGGTGGCGATCCGGCCGACATCGATCTGCACCTCGTAGAAATGCGCGGTGGGGTCCGGCATTGCGATGTGGTAGGCAATGTCGTAGGGTGACGGAGCGGCCGGCGCGGTAGACCGCGCGTGCGGGGCGGCGGCGATAGCGGGAGCGGCCAGGACCAGCGCAAACACGATGCGGCGAAGCACGGAGCCTCCTTGGGCGTGAAGGAACAGGACGAAAGCTCGCGCACGAGGCCGGACGCGTGCAAGAGCGACGGGGGCAGGTCTCGAATCGTGACTGACGATTCGAGACCTGCCCCAGTCTCACAACCCATAACTCATAACCGTCATTCACGCGGATACTGATCACGCGTGAACAGATACGCGCACTCTTCGAGACGCGCCCCCTTCGCATCCGCCACCGCGAATCGCGCCCCCTGATAGAGTGTGGCCGCGCCGTAGGCACCATCCTTCCTCAGCGCGTAGTACTGCAGGCTGAATCGCGGGCGGCCGTTGCTGCCGAGCAGCCGCTTCTCCGTCATGGGGATCACCCGCTTCAGCGTCGCGAGACAGGCCTGTTCCGGGGTCATCCCCTGCCGCATGAACTCGACGGTGAGAAAGGCGCCGCACACCTTGATGTTCGCTTCGCCGCGGCCGGTGGAGCCGGCTGCCCCTACATCGTTGTCGCAATACTGCCCCGCCCCGATGATCGGGCTGTCGCCCACGCGCCCGGGGATCTTCCACGAGAGCCCGCTCGTGGTCGTCACCGAAGCAATGTCTCCGCCGGCCGTGACCGCGTTCATGTTGATGGTGCCGTACGTGTGCGCGATGCCGTCCTC
>DASUKA010000139.1:0-3458 GCA_036278935.1 Gemmatimonadaceae bacterium | reverse complement strand
TGAATCTCGAACGGCTGTGCCGAGGGCTGCGCGTCGTTGAGCGGGAAATCGCTGGTGAGCGCCACCGATAGGACATCGCGCTGGCCCGCGAGCCGCGCCAGGAGCTGGCGGGCAAAGTCGTGCACGCGCGCGCTGCTGTTGTAGCGGGTGAAGTTGAGATCCACGCGCGCGGTGAGCACGCCGCCCGCCTGGTAGCCAGCGTCCGCGCGCTGCAGCATTACCAGGCTTCGCACCATGAGCCCCGCGCCAATCAGGAGAACGAAAGCCAGTGCCACCTGTGCCGCCACGAGCAGATCACGCCCGCGTCCTGCGCGACGGCCCGCCGTGGTGGCCGTGCTCCCCTCGCGCAGTGCATGGTTCAGCGACGGCTGCGCGCGCATGAGCGGCGCGAGCGCGGCGGCCATCCCCACAACCACGCTCAGCCCGAGCGCCACGGCAAGGACGACGGGATCGATCCCGATCTCCCCGGCCCGCGGCGTCACACGCGCGGCAAAGGTGCGCAGGAGCCCCATGCCGCTGAGCGCGATCAACACCCCGAGCACACCGCCGGGCAGCGTGATGCACAGACTTTCGGCGGCGAGCTGCCGGAAGATCCGCCCCCGCCCGGCACCGAGCGCGGCGCGCAGCGCGACTTCCTGCCGGCGCCGGAGCTGCCGGGCGAGCATGAGGTTCGCGAAGTTCGCGGCGGCGACCACGAGCACGAAGCCGGCCGTCGCAAGCAGGGTGAGAAAGAGCGGCCGCGAGCCACGCGTCAATTCCTCGTGCAACGACGCGGCCCTGATGCCGAAACCGGAGGCGGCCGGATACGCCGCAGGATACGCGGCGTGGATGCGCTGATCGACAAGGGTCAGATCGCTCCGCGCCCGCGCGAGCGAGACGCCCGGCTTGAGCAGCGCGAACGCCATCAGCATGCGCCCCGCCTGATCGTGCATCATCGCGGGTGCCGACCGGAACGGACAGGCCCCCGCCGGCATCCAGATGTCGTTCCGGTCCGGATAGACCGGAAGCGGCGGGAGCACCCCGACGATGGTGTGCACCTTGTCGTTCATCGTGAACGTCTGCCCCACCACTGTGGGATCCGCGCCCATCCGGTCCACCCAGTAGCGATAGCTCAGGACGACCACCGGCGGCGCGCCGACGGCATCCTCGCCCGGGCGAAAGAGCCGCCCGAGCAGCGGTTGCACGCCGAGCATGGAAAAGAAGTCGTCCGACACCACGCCCGTCTGCACGCGCTGGGGCTCCCCGCGCCCGTACAGCTGAAACGCCATCGAGTGATACTCGGCCACCGCCGCGAAGTCGCTGACCTGCGCGCGGTACTCGGCCACCTCGGGCACAGAGAAGCCTTCGTCCGCCTGGTTCGTCGAGGGCTGCCGGAGACGGATGAGCCGGCCGTCGTGCGCATATGGCAGCCGCTGGAGGAGCGCCCCGTTCACCACGCTGAAGATGGCGGTCGTCGCCCCGATCCCCAGGGCCATCGTCAGGATGGCCAGCAGCGTGAACGCTGGCGTCCTGGTCAGCGTTCGAACGGCAATCCGAATATCGTGCCCGAAGCTACGCATGAGGTCTCCGCGATGCAGCGATCACGTCTCCATGAGGGCGCCCGGCTGGGCGCCCGGTCTTCCCGCTCTCTCTTGAGCATGCCGCAGCGCTCCGCGAGCGGCCAGTGGCACTAATGCCACCGGGCGATAGGTTTCTGCCATGTCCCACGTTCCGCATCGTGTTGCGCTCCTCGTGCTCCCCACGGTCGTTCCATTCGATATGGCCGTCCCGTGCCAGGTCTTCGGCTATCCCCTGCCCGACCTTGGCCGGAAGCGGTACACGTTGGAAGTCTGTGGACCGACCAAGGGACACGTCGCCACCGGACGCGGGTTCGGGGTTGCGGTGCCCCATGGCCTCGCCGCCCTGCGCCGAGCGGAGACGATCGTCGTGCCGGGCATCGATGACCTCGAGCTGCCCATTCCACGCTCGGTCTGCCGCGCTCTGATAGCAGCGTACGACCGCGGGTGCCGGATCGTTTCGATCTGCACGGGTGCCTTCGTCCTCGCCGAAGCCGGCGTGCTCGACGGACGTCGGGCGACGACCCATTGGCTGGACGCGCCCACGCTGGCCGCGCGCTACCCGTCCATTCATGTCGATCCGCGCGTGCTCTACGTCGACGAGGGACGCGTTCTCACGTCCGCGGGGATCGCGGCCGGGATCGATCTGTGCCTGCACATCGTACGGAAGGACTATGGGGCCGCGGTCGCGAACGCCGTCGCGCGACGGATGGTCGTCGCTCCACACCGCAGCGGCGGCCAGGCACAGTTCATCGCGCAACCGGTGGTTGCGCCGCGCGGCAGCGAGCTGGACGCGACTCGAGCCTGGATGCTGACGCGGCTCCGCGAGCCGCTCACCGTTCGGGCCATGGCGCGGCACGCCGGCATGAGCGGGCGGACCTTCGCGCGGCGCTTCGCCGAGGCCACAGGCACCTCACCGCTGCAGTGGCTCCTCCATCAGCGCATCCTCGCGGCGCAGCGGCTGCTCGAGGAGTCGGATCAGCCGGTGGAGCGCATCGCCGACGCGTGTGGCTTCGGCTCGGCCGTGTCGCTCCGCGTGCACTTTCGGCGCGAGGTGCAGACGAGTCCGCTGGCGTATCGCCGGGCGTTCCGGAGGCAGGAGAGAACTCCGTAGACCGGCTGAAACCGCACGGCGGGCGCGGAGAGAACGGCAGCCGCGCTCCCATTGGGGAGCGCTGGCACGCAGTACCGAGGCTCGCCCGGCCTACTTCACGCCGATGCGCGTGTACTCGTACTGAACAGCGAGCCAGCGCCGGCCCGTGCCATCTGCCTGCGTCCAGTATTGCCGGATGAACTCGTGGCCTGGACGGTCACGTTCGATGACGAGATTGGAATCAATCATGCGGCCTTCGACATCCTTGCCGAAACCGACAAACGGTATGGGCTGAAATTCGAGGGTCAGCTTGCCGTCCTGCTCCTTCTCACAGCCCTTGGCTGGCATGATGCCTACGGGGAAGCGCGTATCCATCGAGACATATTGCCAGCAACCTTCCACGCGGAAATAGGACAGATAGGCGATCCGGCGGAAATCCGCCGTCTTCGATCCCGGAGCCGGCTTCATGAGCTCTTGCATGTACGGACCGATCATGGTCCGCGTGGCGATGATGCCCGTAGAGACGATGGGCTTGGCATCCGGCGTCAGACGCAGTGTCGAGATGACGTTCCACGCGCCTGTGTCGCTCGCGAATTCCTGTTCTTCCGAACCGGGCGCCAGCATCCGCTGTGCGGCGGACGCCGCCTGAGGAGACGTTTGCGCGGCGGCATTCTGCCATCCAGCGATGGCGGCGACCAGCACGGCTGGGAAGAGGAACTTCCTCAACATGTAAGGCACAGGTTGTTGCGTAGGTAATGAATCGAACCGCCATGGCTCACGAACCTACGACAGGTGCCGTGCGTTCCCCG
>DASUKA010000138.1:0-2064 GCA_036278935.1 Gemmatimonadaceae bacterium | reverse complement strand
TCCTCATCCCGGCAGCACCACTGTAAACACACTCCCCTCCCCAACCACGGATTGCACCTCGATCCGGCCGCCTAATAGCGCGGCCAGGCGCTGCGAGATGAAGAGGCCGAGTCCGGTGCCGCGGTAGCGGCGCGTGAAGCCGCTGTCGAGCTGTGTGAACGGATGGAAGAGACGCGGCATGTCGGCCGGCTGGATGCCGATGCCGGTGTCACGCACGGCGATGCGGACCGCGTCGTGGTGCTGGAACACGGCCATCTCCACCGAGCCGTGCGCCGTGAACTTCACTGCATTGGCGCCCAGATTCACGAGGATGCGCCGGAGCATGTCCGCATCGGTGACGAGCTCCAGTGGGGCGTCGGGTTCGACGACGATCAGATCCAGCGATTTTGCCAGCGCGAGCGGCTCCAGCACCGATATCGCGTCGCGGACGATATCCTGGGCGTTGGTGGCCTCCAGGTGCGCACGCTCCTCGCCCGCTTCGAGTCGGGAGAAGGTGAGAATCTCCTCGATGATGAGTGCGAGGAGTTCCGTGCTGGTGTGCATCCGCTCCACCGCGGCGATCTGCGGCTCGGTGAGCGGACCGAACACTTCATCGACCAACAGCTCCTCGTAACCGGTGAGCGCGGTGAGGGGTGTGCGGAGCTCATGGCTCATGGTGGCGAGAAAGGTGCTCTTGGCGCGGTTGGCGTCCTGCGCGCGCTCCAGGAGTTGCGACTTCCAGATGGCCAGCGCCGCATGGTCGGCAATCACCTGCGCGCGGTCCTCCTCCGTAACGGAAAAGGGTGCCGCGCCCGGTGCGCGCACGACCATCAGGACTCCCAGCACCTGCGCCTGTGCGATAAGCGGCACCATGAACGCCGGCCCGACGGCAAAGCCTGGCCGCATTGCCGCGAGCGCTGGATACTGCGCCATGTAATCACGCACGCGCACGGTTGCCCGTGCCAGGAAGGCCTGCTCGGTGAGCGAGCCGTGGAGCGCCAAGCGAAGTCCTATGGCCTCGCACCCAAGGCCGGCGCCGGCCACCACCTCCACGTGATCGTCCTGAAGCTGGCCGATCGTCGCACCCGCGGCGTTACACTGCACCGTCGCGTGCTCGCAGATCAGATGCAGAAGCGCATCCACATCCTCTTCCTCCGCGAGCGCGCGCGCGAGGTCGCGAACGGCGGTCCGCTCCGCCAGCGGATCGGGCGCTGGGTGCGTGAGAGCGGCGGGCACGACGGGCTCGCGGAACTGCAGGCAGATGCCACCCCCACCCCCCGCCATCGCCGTCACGCGGACCTCTGTGCGGGCGGAGTCGGACGAGCCGGGCAAGCGGATCACAAAGCTCCGCGTGCGTCCATCAGCCATGGTGGCGCGCAGACAGTCGGCGCTCTGGCCAGCGGCGAGCGCGGGGATGGCCTCCCAGAGCGAAGCGGGCTCGCCGGTGGCGGGCACGGCAGCGGGCGCGCGGGCAAGGAGGCGCTCGCCGGCCTGGTTCGCGAGGAGAATCCGCCAGTCCGAACAGACGGCGACGATGCCATCGACCAGAGCATCGAGCGCGCGCGCAGCGTCAGGCAACCGCGCGTCAGTGGAATGCTTCGACGCGGGCGGAAATGGTGCCGGCATGGTGGGGTGGATGCCGCATATTCTGCACCGGCGGACCGGCATTCCTGCTCCGAGTCGAGAGACCGAAGGAAGCAGGAAAGGAAGCCGATGGACCGCCCGGCAGGGAACGCCCTCGTGGTTGCCTCACCCCCCTCGCGATCGTCCATTGGCACGAATCGCAGGGTGTGCAGTTGGCAGCGGTGGCGCCTTGCATTTCGCGCGGCCTCTCGCAAAGCGCAACGGATTTGCGGAGCCCGGGCAGGGCACCGGGAAACGCAACTCCTTGACAATCAGCGAGTTGGAAATTCGCTCGGCATTGGCACCGACTCTGCCTTGCCCTTGCTCCGCGTCTCATGTCTCACCCGTCCGCAAGCACGACCGCTCGCGACACGTTCCCGATCCTGGAGGATCACTCATGCGCGTGAACACCAAGAAGGGCTTTACACTGATCGAGCTGTTGATCGTGATCGTGATCATCGG
>DASUKA010000137.1:0-10382 GCA_036278935.1 Gemmatimonadaceae bacterium | reverse complement strand
TGGCGATTCTCTGCTCCTGTGGGGAGCGCGCGCCGTGATGGGGGTGCACGGGGTGCTCCTGCTCTCGCCGCTGGCGCTGGCTGGGTGGGCGGGGATTCTCGTGACGATGATCAACCTGCTTCCGCTTGCCCAGCTCGACGGGGGCCACGTGGCCTATGCGCTGTTCGGACGCGGCCAGACATGGATCGCGCGCCTGTTCTGGGTGGCACTGCTGGTGCTGGGCTGGCGCTACTGGTTCGGGTGGTACGTCTGGGCCGCCTTCGGCCTGTTGATCGGTCGCGGCCGGCTGTCGCACCCGATGCTCGTCGCACCCGAGCGAACGCTCGATCCGTGGAGACGCGCCGTCGGCTGGATCGTGATCGCGCTCTTCATCGTCACCTTCATGCCCCTGCCGGCCGCGGTCTGAGCGCCTGGCGGCTGGGTGGGGCCCATTCCTGAAGCTGTGGATCGGATGCACGCGCGGGCGCGATGGTAGCCATCGCGCCCGCTGTATGATGCGCGAGGCGGGATTCGAACCCACGACCTTCGGCTCCGGAGGCCGACGCTCTATCCAGCTGAGCTACTCGCGCACATGCTGTGGGAGCCTTTCCGAGCTCCCCTTCCGAATGGTCGGGGCGAGTGGATTTGAACCACCGACCTCCTGGTCCCGAACCAGGCGCGCTAACCGGACTGCGCCACGCCCCGCCGACCTCACCGCCGGTTCACGACGGGTTCATGACGCGCCCGGAGAGACTCGAACTCCCAACCTTCTGATCCGTAGTCAGATGCTCTATCCAATTGAGCTACGGGCGCTTTGCCGTCAGCCTTCAAGCGAGAATGGCGGACCCGTCTCATGCCGCGGAGACTGTCCGCCACTAGCCTGTCAATTGTACCCCGGCGCAAGGGGCGAGTCAAGGGAAATGCGGACACCCTCAACACGCATTCCGCAACGCCGCCGGATAGTCCCCCGTCGTCGTCCAGCGAGCAGGCGCGGCGACGTAGCGCAGGCATTTGCTCCAGTCGAGTAACAGAACGGGGGCCGCCTCTCGGCGGCCCCCGCACCCGCGGTCACCCGCGAATCGATCTGACGAGGAGGTGTTGATCAGTCTCCCTCCGTCTCATAGGCCAGTCCCTGCGCCTCCCGAAAGACATCCAGGAGACTCTCCAGCCTCGAGCGCGCCGCCCGCGCCGGTTCCATCACCGGGTTGAGCGTGATGTTGAGAGCCCGCCGGGCACCGTCCGGCCACCCCGGCATCGCAAGCCCGGCCACCAGCCGCCGGATGAGCGAGCCGCATTCCGCGAGGAGCTGATGCGCGAGCTCCGTGAGCACTTCGAGCGGGATCTCCAGATCGCTCATCTTGAGCTCGCCGGTCAGCGCGTCGCGCCAGGCCGTATCGCCAACCGCACCGCGTTCCGGCCAGATCCCCAAGTGGCGGAAAGCTGCCGAGTCATCCCCTGCTGTTCGATGGCTCTCCACGGCTGCCGCCAGCGCCATTGCCAGCGACTCAGGCGTGGGAACGCCATACACCGTGACGACGTCGCGCGCGCTCGGCTCCGACGCACGGAGCGCGGGCATGGAGTCGACACGCGCCAGAACAGGGGAACGATCGGAGCCCTCCTCAACCATGACGAGGAACTCCATTTTCCCTCCGATGAAGGGTGGATTGCAATGGGTGCGGTATGGCACCCGGGAGTCGCGTGCTGCTGGTGAAGCGGTAAGCAAAAGGAGGGCCGTCCCATTGACGAGTCTTCCTCTCCGCTGCAACACGGGGGCACGTGGAAAGTTCCCGAGCGCGGCGCGCGTTCCGCAGGCGTGCATCAGCGGCCCGGCGCAGGCCGCTAGGCGCGATTCCGCAGCGCGCGCGAGAGCATGAGCGCCGCCGTCAGCGCCACAGCGAGCGCGATGTACACAGCCGCCAGCTCCGCGGCCGAGAGGATCAGCTCGAAGCCCGGCCGGAAGCGCGGCGGGAGCAGTCCCGCGTTCACCAGATAGACGACGACGGTGAACAGCGTACCCGCGATGAGCAGGCGGATGCCCCGTAGACTCGCCGCCACGAAAGCGAAGAGTACGCCCCACACCAGGAGCGCTCCCACCAGCAGAATGAGCCCGAGGAGCGTCACTTCGAGGGAGAGCCGGTCGAACAGCAACGCCCGGCTCCCGAGTGCCACATGTGCCACGGCATTCAGGGGCCGGAAGGTCGAGTCGTGCGCTCGGCCCAGACCAAGTAGCACGCCCACGATGGCCGCCGCGGCAATGACGCCCGATCGTAGCCCCAGAATCACTCGGTCACGGAACACGGCCAGTAAGAAAACCACACGCACCGCGGGGCTCAAGGGGATGCGCTTTACCTCGGCACGCATCAGAATGATATTGTGGCTATGGTGGCTCTTCCCAACAACCCGGCGCGGATCCTGGTCGTCGAGGACGACCGCGACCTGCTCTCCGTCCTGCGGCGAATGCTCGAGCGCGAGGGGTACACGGTCGAGAGCGCGCTCAATGGCCTCTCCGGACTCGATCTGGCACTGGACCATCAGCCGGATGTCGTCATTCTCGACGTCGGCCTCCCATTTCGCAGCGGTGTGGACGTCGCTCGCGATCTCCGCAGTCGCGGATTCCGTGCGCCGGTGCTGATGCTGACCGCCCACAACACGCTCTCGGATCGGGTCACTGGACTGGATGCCGGCGCCGACGACTACCTACCCAAGCCCTTCGAATATCCGGAGCTCGTCGCGCGGGTGCGGGCCCTGCTGCGCCGCTCCTCCAACGCGCTCGACAGCCTCGTCCTGCACGTGGGCGACCTCACGCTCGACCCTATCGAGCGCCGCGTGGAGTACGATGGCAAGGAGATCCCCCTCTCGCGGAAGGGGTACGCGGTGCTCGAGTGCCTCGTGCAGAACGCGGGACGCATCGTCTCCCGCCAGACCATTCTGGAGCGCGTCTGGAAGGAACCGGTCAATCCCGCCTCGAACATCGTGGACGTCTACATCAACTATCTCCGCAAGAAGCTGGATGAGCACGCGCACGGACGATTCATCGATACGGTTCGGGGCAGTGGGTATGTATTCCGCACCACAAAGAGGAGGGGGGGAAGGCAGTTGTGAGTCATGAGCGGTGCGTGCTGAGAGCCGTTCCTCATACCCCATTACCCATAACTCATAACTCCTACCTATATCCCGCCGCCTGGAGCGCGAACAGCTCCGCGTACGTGCCGCCTCGCACGACGAGCTCGTCGTGCGTGCCTTCCTCCACTACGGTGCCGTGCTCCAGCACGATGATCCGGTCGGCCATGCGCACTGTGGAGAACCGATGCGAGATGAGCACGGCCATCCGCCCGGCCACCAACTCCGAAAAGCGGAGGAACACCTCGTACTCGGAGCGCGCGTCCAGCGCTGCCGTCGGCTCGTCGAGGATCAGCACCTGCGCGTCACGCATGTATGCCCGCGCGAGCGCGACTTTCTGCCACTCGCCGCCCGAGAGGTCCACGCCCCCCTCGAATCGGCGGCCGAGCATCTGCCGGTAGCCCTCCGTAAACCGCGGCAGTAGCGACGCGGCGAGCGACTGCTCCGCCGCCGAAACGATGGGCGCGGGAATGGTGTCGCGCGCGCCCCCGTTCGTCTCCTGGGCCATCGTGCGCTGGTCGCCGGTACTCGCGGCGGCCGGCCCGGCCATCACGACCGTGTCGAGGTAGTCACGCGCCTGCTCGATCTCCCCGACCGCGATATTCTCGTCGAAGCGCATGTCGAAGCGCACGAAATCCTGGAAGATCACCCCGATCGCGCGGCGGAGCTCGGCCAGATCGTAGTCGCGCAGATCCCGGCCATCCAGGAGAATCCGCCCCTCCGTCGGGTCGTACAGCCTGGCGAGCAGCTTGGTCAACGTGGTCTTCCCCGCCCCATTCTCTCCCACGAATGCCAACCGTTCGCCCGGGCGCAGGGCAAAGGTCACATGCCGCACCGCCCATCGATCGCTCCCCGGATACCGGAATCCCACATCCTCGAATACAAAGCCTGCCGTGATCGGCACGGAGAGCGACAACGCATCGGGACGCGAGCGGATAGAGGGTTGCTCCGCAAAGAAGTCGAACAGGTCCTTGAGATACAGGCTCTGCTCGTACACGCTGCTCGCCGTCAGCAGGATTCGCTGGATGATGGTCCGGCTCCGGGCGAACGATGCGGCCAGAAAGGTGAGCGTCCCGATCGTGATCGCCCCCTCCATCGCCCGGACGAGGATGAGCACGTATGCCGCGTAGTAGCCGAGCGTACCGAACACGGAAAGCGCCACCCCCACGATGGTCTTCCGCACGGAGAGCTGCTTGTTCGCCTCGTAGTAGCGATCGGCCAGCACGCGGTAGCGCTCCACGAGCCACGGGGCCAGGCCGAACATCTGCACTTCCTTGGCCGTTGCATCGCTTGCGCCGAGGTAGCGCAGGTAGTCGAGCTGGCGGCGCTCGGGCGTCCACCGGTAAAGCAGCGAATACTCGAGCGACGCAAAATGCGTTTCACCCAGAAAGCTTGGGATGACCGCGAGGGCTAGGAGGAGGAGCAGCCAGGGACTGTAAACGAGCAGCGCGGCGCCGAGCGACGCGAGCGTGAGCAGGTCCTGCCCCATGGAGAGCAGCTGCGACAGGAGTCCGATGCGCCCCACCGTCTGGCGGCGCGCCCGTTCGAGCTGATCGTAGAACTCCGGGTCCTCGAACCGCTCCAGGTCCAGGGTGGCGGCGTGCTGCATGAGCCGCACGCTCGTGAGGTTGGAGAAGAGATCGCCCAACAGGCTCTCCACAAGGGTGGAGGCGCGGGCGAGTGCTTCGCCGGCCAGGACGATCGCGATCTCGAACGCGACCAGGCGCCAGAGACGGGCATAGTCCGCGTTCCCCCGCTGCCCCTCCACCACCACATCGATGATCAGCTTCCCCACCCAGAGCGTCGCCACGGGGATGAAGGCACGCGAGAGCCGCAGCACCACCATGGCGACGGTGAATCCCGCGTGACTCTGCCACACGAGCCGGACCAGGGGCGGCACGTAGCGGAGCGCCTGGAGGCGCTCCCGCCACGATGGCGCCCGCTCGGGTGCGGCAGGATGGCGCCGCCGCGCCTTCGGTCGGAACGCGGGATGACTCATGCATGCGAAGCTTAACATCGCCGCTCCCCGCCACGTCTATTCTTCCGACACAACCCGGACGCACCTATGCAGCGCATCACCACGACTCTGTGCGTAGCCGCCGCGGCTCTGCTGGCGTATGCCGAGCCCGCCGCGCCCGCCATCGCACCGTCGCGCGTCCCAAGCCAGGCCGCGCGCGAGCAGACCGCCGACCAGCAGGTGCGGCAGGCGCTCAACCGGCTCGCCTTCGGCCCTCGCCCGGGAGACTATGCCCGAGTGCGGGCGATGGGCGTGGATGCATGGATCGCCAGGCAGCTCGAGCCGCAGACCATCGACGACGGCGCCACCGACCAGTTCATCGCGGCACACTTCCCCACCCTCGCCATGAGCCCACCCGAGCTCATGCGCGCCTTTCCGCCGCCACGTCTGCTGCGAACGCGAACGCGCCGTCGAGGCGCCCAGGCGGACAGCGCCAGCATGCAGGCGGGCGCTCCAACGGCACCGATCGATTCGGCGTCGCTCCGCCGTGCACGGAAGCAAGCGCGTCGACTCATCGCCGAGATGCAGGCAGCCAAGACGGCGCGTGCGGTCATGAGCAATCGCCAGCTCCAGGAAGTGATGGTGGACTTCTGGGAGAACCACTTCAACGTCTTTGCCGGCAAGGGCCCGGAGCGCTACTACCTCGCTGCCTACGATCGCGATGTGATCCGCCCCCACGCGCTCGGCCACTTCCGCGATCTGCTGGAAGCCGTGGCCCGAAGCCCCGCCATGCTCTTCTACCTCGATAACTGGGAGAGCACCGCCGACAGCGGACGACCGGTGCTGGGAGGGAGGCGGAATGGCGTGAGAGGCGAAAGGCGAAACACGAGAGGAGAAAGGAGAAAGGAGAAAGGCGAGAGGCGCAAGGCTGGTATCAACGAGAATTACGGACGCGAGCTGATGGAGCTGCATACCATCAGCGTGAACGGCGGATATACGCAGCAGGACGTGATCAACGTGGCGCGCGCCCTCACCGGCTGGACGATCGCCGGGCCACGGCGCGGCGGTGGCTTCGTCTTCCGGCCGGCATGGCACGACGCGGGCACCAAGGTCGTGCTCGGCCACACACTCCCCGCCGGACGTGGCATACAGGATGGAGAAGAGGTACTCGACATTCTGGCCGAGAGCCCCGCGACCGCGCACTTCATCTCCACCGAGCTGGTGCGACGCTTCGTGAGCGATTCGCCCCCGCCATCGCTGGTGGCGCGCGCCGACAGCACATTCGTCCGCACCGACGGCGACATCCGTGAGGTGCTCCGCACCATCTTCACCTCGCCGGAATTCTTCTCGCGCGCGGCGTATCGCGCCAAGGTGAAGAACCCCTTCGAGCTCGTGGCAAGCGCCCTCCGCGCCGTGGGGGCAAGCGCGGACAGCACGCCGCGCACCGCGCAGGTGGTCGCCCGGCTGGGGGAGCCGCTCTTCCTGCATCGCGACCCGAACGGCTATCCGGAAACGGGGGAGGCGTGGATCAATACCGGCGCCATCCTGAATCGCATCAACTTCGGAATGGCGCTCGCGAGGGGGCGGCTTCCGGGCGTCTCACTGGCACGCTGGGAGAATGACGCGAGTCTCACGAGCGCCTCGCGCGACAAGCAGGTGGATGCTGTGGTCGACGAGTTCCTTGGCGGGGAAGCCTCTCCCGAAACACGCGCCATTCTCGAGTCGGGAGTGAACCCGCTGGCGCGGGAGGCGGAAGGCGGGGGACGAGAGGAGAGAGGAGAGAGAAAAAAGGAGAGCGGCGGGGCAGTGAGTCAGTCGGTCAGCGGGTCAGCGGGTCAGGAACGGCTCGGCGGCGCAACATCCTCTCCCCCGCGAGTAGTCCCACAACTCTCAACTCACAACTCACAGCCCACAACCCACAACTCCCTTTCCCTCCTCGTTGGGCTCGCCCTTGGAGCCCCCGAATTTCAGCGGAGGTAAGTGTACCATGCAGCGACGCGTTTTTCTCCGATCGGGCGCCATGGCGCTCGTCACCATGGGACTGAGCCCCAGCTTCCTCCGCCGCACGGTGTTCGCCGCCAAACTCGGCCGCGCACGTACGAAGGGAAAAGTCCTCATCTGTCTCTTCCAGCGCGGAGCGGCCGATGCGCTCAACGTCCTCGTCCCGCACGGGGAGTCGGAGTACTACCGGCTTCGGCCCAGTATCGCCATCCAGCGTCCCAGCGCCGGCAACGCCGAGGCTGCCATCGATCTCGATGGCTTCTTCGGCCTCCATCCGTCCCTCGCGCCACTCTACCCGCTCTGGCAGCGCGGCCTCCTCGCCCCCGTTCATGCAGTCGGGAGCCCGAGCAGTACGCGCTCCCACTTCGACGCGCAGGACTACATGGAGACGGGAACGCCCGATGTGAAATCAACCCCCGATGGGTGGCTCAACAGATACCTGGCCATGCGGGGGACCTGCGCGGAGTGTGCCGCCAGGGGGGCGCGCCGCCCTGCTGCACCCGCGAGCGGTGGGTGGAGGGAGCATGATGACGGGAACGGAGCACAGCCGGCTGGAGCATCCTCGCCCTTCCGCGCGGTCGCGCTCTCAGCAGAGACGCCGCGAATTCTCGAAGGTCCCGCGCCATCCATCGCGATGTCATCGCTCAGCGACTTCACCATTCGCGCCACGGGCTCGGACGTCCAGAGGCTGGAGGCGCTCTACCGCACCGGCACCGCGGACATCGTCCATGGCGCCGGGCGTGAAACCTTCGACGCGGTCAGGATGCTTCGGGCCGCGGATCCCGCACGCTACCAGCCCGAGCACGGCGCGACGTATCCGCGTTCACCCTTCGGCCAGCGGCTCAAACAGATCGCGCAGCTCATCAAGGCGGATGTGGGGCTGGAGATCGCCTTCGCGGATGTGGGCGGCTGGGACACGCACGTGAATCAGGGTGGCGCGCGCGGCCAGCTCGCCAACCGTCTCTCCGACTTCGCGCGCACGCTCTCGGCGCTGGTCACCGATCTGGACGACCGGATGGAAGACGTCGTGATTCTCACGATGTCCGAGTTCGGACGCATGGCGAGGGAGAACGGTAATGGCGGCACCGATCACGGGCATGCCGGCGCCCTCTTTGTGATCGGGGGAGCCGTGCGGGGCCACCGGGTTCACGGCCGCTGGCCTGGTCTCGCGCCCGAGCAGCTCTACCAGGGACGGGACCTGGCGCTCACCACCGACTTCCGGGCGGTGTTCGCCGACGTGGTGACCGGACACCTGGGAGCAGACAGCGTGGAGACGCTCTTCCCGGGGTTTGGCGTGCCACGCCAGCAGTGGCTGAACATCGTGTAGCACGCGTGGCGGAGATGCGCAGGCGATGCACCCGGCTGAGTGACGGTCACGGGTCGTGCAGCGTCGTTATTGTATAGCACCGCGATGAACTCCGGGCCATCGGAGCTCGTCCATTTTTCGACTGCATCCCCACGCGCTCTTTGCAGCTTGTGAAGTACCGCCGTCCGGCCGTCTCTCTCTGTATCGTCATTGCTGCAGCCGCGCCAGGTTGCCGACGAGCCGCGCTCCTGACCCGCAGGCGACCGGCTGCCGCGGCCGCCGGGATGGTGGCGCTCCGTCCCGACAGCTCCAGTCCCCGGGAACGTGACGTCGTGCGCACCCCGATCCGCAACGACACGGCCGCGGCCGCGCGGGTGCCGAACGAGCTCGGTCGCATCCCCATTTTCGAGTTCCATCTCATCGGCGACTCCGACAGACGGTGGTCGGTGGCGCACGAGCATTTTCGCCGCGATCTCGAGCTGCTGTACGACCGGGGCTACCGACCGGTGACCGTCGCGGCGCTGGTGGATCGCCGGCTGAATTTGCCGGCCGGGCTCTCTCCCGTGGTGATCACGTTCGACGACGCATCTCCATCCCAGTTCCGCTATGTCGTCCGCGACGGACAGCCGGAGATCGACTCCACGAGCGCCGTGGGCATCTGGCTCGCCTTCCACCGCGAGCACCCCGATTGGGATAACCGCGCCGTGTTCTGCCTCCTGCCTGGTGCAGCCGCGGGGCATGCGTTCTTCGGTGACAAGGGCATCGACGGACAGCAGACGCAGTGGCGCCTGCGCAAGGTGCGCTTCCTGGCCATGCACGGTTTCGAGTTGTGCGATCACACGCTCTGGCACGCGAACCTTGCCAAGTATCCGGATGCGGTTGTGGAAGAGCAGATTGCACGCGGCGTCCTGGCCATCGATTCGGCCGTCGCGGGCTATCGGGTGCGCACCTTCGCGCTGCCGTTGGGCGTGTGGCCTCATGACCGTGCGCTCGCGCAGGCAGGATCGTGGCGCAATCCGCACACCGGGCTGGTGGTGCAGTACGCGTTCGACGCGATCCTCGAGGTATCGGGTGGGGCGGCACGCAGCCCGTACGATCCGCGCTTTGACGCATTGCGTCTCCCCCGGATCGAGGTGTATGGTGACGCGCTGGAGCGCACGCTCGACGCGCTGGATGCGAGCGGCGAGCGGTATGTGTCGGATGGCAACCCGGCCGTGGTGGCGCGCCCGCACGTGGTGGCGCACCATGTCCACGCGTCCCTGTACCGGCGGTGAAGCACGACGTCACGGAGCGCAGCGGGACCGAGGGGTTCTCCATCTTCGCTGTGTCTCCATGCCGCGCCTCATCCACGCGGTGCTCGCACCGCTTGCACGAGGCTTGTCTCAAAATGACCATTTCTTGTCCGAAAAGTGTGCTTGATCTCTGCACCGGTGTCCCGCATGTTGAGGGCAACGCCATGGATGGTGTCATCCAGGGAGGCTACCGATGAGCAATACCCAGATCCGGCTGCGCCATTTCGCCTTCTTTGAGGCACTGGCCGGAGCGCCTGATGAATCGAGTGAGGAGTGGCGTACCGCGAAGGCGGGACTCCTCACGCTGCGGATGTATGACAACTGGGCCGATTTTGGCGCGCGGGTCATCACGACGAACGAGTGGGGAGTGCGGGCCGTCCGCCGGACGATCACGATGATCCGGAAGGGGAACCCGCTCCGGACGCTGATTCTCGCGGTGCTGGACGGGATGCGCAAAGCGCCGGACGCGGAGGCCATCTCGCTGGCGGCGCCGCTCATGGCGTACGCGCGAGCGCTGGAGTACGAGGCGCGGTGGGCGCTGGCAGCAGATGTGTACTCGACGGTGGGCGAGCGCGCGAGCTACTCCGGGCAGACCCGGCTCTCCATCAGCCTGTATATGTCGCGTGGGGCGTGCCTCCGGACGCTCGCCAGATGGAGCGAGGCGACGATGATGTACAAGCAGGCGGCCTGGCTGGCGGAGCACCTGGGCGATACGGAGAACGTACTC
>DASUKA010000136.1:0-13125 GCA_036278935.1 Gemmatimonadaceae bacterium | reverse complement strand
TACCGGCGAGGCGATCGAGATCGCGGGCCCCGCGGGCACGCGCCTCGCCGGCTGGACGGTGCTCCTCTACAATGGCAGCACCGGTACGGTGTACAGCACCCAGCGTCTCGGCGGAAGCATCCCGCCTACCTGCGGCGCGCGCGGTGTGGTGGTGGTGCGCTATCCCGGGAACGGCATCCAGAACGGGAGCCCTGACGGCGTGGCACTCATCGACGCCCGTGCCCGTGTGGTGGAGCTGCTCTCGTACGAGGGGACGTTCACGGCGCGCGATGGCGCCGCGCGGGGGATCCGCTCCACGGACATCGGCGTGGCGGAGGGGAACAGCACGGCGGCCGGCACCTCGCTGCAGCGCGACAGCGCCGGCCGGTGGTTCGGGCCAGCGCCGTCGAGCTTCGGCGCGTGCAATCCGGCACGCTCCGCCACGCTGGCCGCCGCGCCGGGCCGAGCGCGGCGGGGCGCTGCCGGTGCGATCACCTTCGGCGGGCGCCGGCAGAGCGATCCGCCGCTGCCGGTAGGGTTCGAGGACCAGCTGTTCGCCACGCTGCGCGACGCGCATGGCAAGGCCATAGCGACCACGTTCACCTGGACGTCCGAGACACCGCGGGTGGCGACGATCGACCGGCACGGCGTGGTGCACGCCGTGGCTGCGGGGAGGGCGGTCTTCCGCGCCACCGCCGCGACCGGCGCCACTGCCACGTACGCGCTCCGCACCATCCGGGCTGCGCCCAGCACGACGGCGCGGTACGGCGACAACACGGAGTTCGGCGTGCCCGTGGACGCCGATTCGAGCGATGACTTTCTCGTGCGCCGGCCGGAGTACACGCTCTCCTACAACGCGCATCGCGGCACGCCGAACTGGGTGAGCTACGATCTCGATGCCAGCCAGTTCGGCACCGGCGTCCGCCGCTGCGACTGCTTCACCTTCGATCCGGCGCTCCCCGCCACCTTCACGCATCTCACCACGGCCGACTACACGGGCGCGAGTGCGGCCGCGGGATTTCGCATCGATCGCGGCCACCTCGTGCGCTCGTTCGATCGCAGCGCGGGCATGCTCGACAACGCGACCACCTACTACCTGTCGAATGTCATTCCCGAGGCGGCCGACCTGAACCAGGGACCATGGGCTGCCATGGAGGACTATCTGGGCGATCTGGCACGCAAGCACAACAAGGAGGTGTACATCATCGCGGGTCCAGCGGGCAACAGGGGCACGGTGAAACACGAGGGGACGATCGTGATCCCCGCCAGCGTCTGGAAGATTGCCGTCATCGTGCCGCGTGATGAGGGGCTGGCCGACGTGCACGCGGCTCGCGACGTCACGGTGATCGCGGTGATCATGCCGAACGTTCCCGGTGTGCGCCACGCGGACTGGCGCCGGTACGAGACGACGGTGGATTCGGTGGAAGCGCTGAGCGGCTACGACCTGCTCTCACTGCTGCCGGATAGCGTGGAGCGCGCCGTGGAAAGCAGGCCGCCGCCGCGTTGACGCCCTCCGCCACCGGCGCTACGTTCTCGCACCGGTCGCGATCCGCCCCCAATGGCGCCGGCATCCCCAGTTGCCGCGCTCGACACGTGTCGTCTCGCCAGGCGAGATGTGGGCGCGGCCCCCGGAATCATCCCTCTGTTCGAGGTGTCTTCGGATGTTCGTCTCATTGTCCATGGTCGCACGCCAACGTCCAGACGGCGGCGCACCTGTCCTGCCGCTCGCGCTGGGCGCTGCTTTTCTTCTGGCCCTCTCGCCGGCACGTGCCCACGCGCAGAGCGCC
Organism: Gemmatimonadaceae bacterium; assembly: GCA_036278935.1. Lineage (GTDB taxonomy): Bacteria > Gemmatimonadota > Gemmatimonadetes > Gemmatimonadales > Gemmatimonadaceae > DASSNR01. The sequence goes on along the minus strand of DASUKA010000136.1, from coordinate 11,359 downwards.
CTCGCCGGCTCGCCCCTCACCAGCACCCGACCGCTCAAGGTGATCGACCCGTCGTTCATCGATACGACGGCCAATGCGTGCACCGACTTCTTTGCCTACGCCGACGGCGCCTGGTACAAACACGACACCATTCCGGCGGCGTACTCGTCGTCGGGTGTAGAGCGCGAGATGAGCGACCAGAACCAGCTCGTCGTGCGCTCGGTACTGGATGACGTGATGGCGCGCCGCACCTCGCTGCCGGCAGGGAGCACGCAGCGCAAGCTGGGCACCTTCTACGCCACGTGCATGGATTCCGCGGCGGCGGAGAAGGCGGGAATCACGCCCATTCGCCCGCTCCTCACGGACATCGACCACATCACGACGCGTGCCGCGCTCATGCCCGAGATCGCCGCGCTGCAGACGCGCGGCATCGGCGTGCTCTTCCGCTACAGCCCCAGCGTGAATGAGCATGATGCGACGCACTACCAGGCCTCCTTCTCACAGGGCGGCCTCGGCTTGCCGGATCGCGACTACTACACGAACAAGGGTTCATCGGCCGATTCCACGCGGCAGGCGTATGTCGAGCACATCGCGCGGCTGTTCACGCTCGCCGGCCAGGCGCCAGCCGCGGCGCGCAGCGATGCGGCGCGCGTCCTGGCGCTCGAAACGCAGCTGGCCCGCGCCTCGCTCACCCGCGTGGCGCGCCGCGAGCCTTCCGCCACTGACCATCCCATGCCGGTTGCGCGGCTTCGCACGCTCGCGGCGAACGTCCACTGGTCCGGTTACTTTCGCGACATCGGCCTCACCAGGTCGCTCACGCGCGTCAACGTCGCCGAGCCGGATTTCTTTCGCCAGGTGAACACGCTGCTCGCCACCGAGCCGCTGGAGTCGTGGCGCGCCTACCTCCGCTACCACGTGCTCTCTTCCTCCGCGCCGTGGCTCAGCACGCCCTTCGTCCAGGAGGACTTCGCGTTCTCATCCCGCTTTACCGGCGCCCGGCAGCTCCTGCCGCGGTGGAAGCGCTGCCTGCAGGAGACGGACGGCGACCTGGGCGAGGCGCTGGGCCAGGCGTACGTCGCCAAGACCTTCCCGCCCGAAGCACGCGCGCGCGCGAAGGCGGTGATCGATGATATCCGCGCCGCCTTCCGCCAGCGGCTCCTGCATCTCACCTGGATGTCGAACAACACGCGACAACACGCGCTGCAGAAGCTCGCGCGCATGCGGGAGAAGGTCGGCTACCCCGATCACTGGCGCGACTACTCCCGGCTCACGACGACCGATGGGCCGTTCGTGCTCAACGTGATGCACGCGAACACCTTCGAGTGGCGGCGGGTGGTGAACCGCCCGGGCACGCGCGTGGACACCACCGAATGGAACATGACCGTCCCCACGGTGAACGCCTACTACAATCCGACCAAGAACGAGATTGTCTTTCCGGCGGGAGCGCTGGAGCCGCAGACCTTCGATCCCAAGGCCGATGATGCGGCGAACTACGGCTCGCTCGGCGCGAGCTGGGCGGGGCATGAGCTGACGCACGGCTTTGACGACGAAGGGCGGCACTACGACGCGGCGGGGAATCTGCACGACTGGTGGACCCCGGCGGACTCCGCCCATTTCTCACGGCAGGCGGCACGCATCATCAAGCAGTTCGACGGCTACATCCAGGTGGACACCTTCCACGTGAACGGCCGTCTGACCGAGGGGGAGAACATCGCGGACTTCGGCGGGCTCCTCACCGCGTACGATGCGCTGCAGCGGGCGCTCAAGCGCGACGGCCGCCCGGGATTGATCGACGGCTACACACCGGAGCAGCGGTTCTTCCTGGCGTACGCGCAGAGCTGGCGCTCGCACACCCGGCCGGCATCGCTGCGCACGCGGGTGACCGTGGACCCACATTCGCCCGCGCACTGGCGCACGGATGGACCGCTGTCGGACATCCCCGCCTTCGCGAAGGCGTTTGGATGCAAGCCGGGCGACCCGATGGTGCGGCCGGACAGCCTCGTACCACATATCTGGTGAGGGAGGGATACCCCATGCGAATGCCACTGATGATGCTCCGTTGGGGAGCCGTGCTCGTTGCCGGCATCGCGGTGCCGGCTCTGCCCCTGCTTGCCCAGGGCCCGCAATCCGCGCAGCCGGACCGGACCGCCGTGCAACCCGCTTCCGGCGCGCACTTCGGTGCGCACATGCCGCTCGCGGGCCCCGATCTCTCGAAGGATCCCACTCTGTACGTGGTCGGCTATGCGCACCTCGACACCGAGTGGCGCTGGGAGTATCCGCAGGTGATCTCGGAGTACCTCCCCAAGACCATGCACGAGAACTTCACCCTCTTCAAGAAGTACCCGCACTACATCTTCAACTTCAGCGGCGCCAACCGCTACATGATGATGAAGGAGTACTTCCCCAAGGACTACGCGACGCTCAAGCGCTACGTGGCCGAGGGACGCTGGTTCCCCGCCGGCTCATCGATGGAAGAAGGTGACGTGAACGCGCCGTCCGCCGAGGGGATCATCCGGCAGATTCTCTACGGCAACGAGTTCTTCCGAAAGGAGTTCGGGAAGGCGAGCGCCGAATACATGCTGCCGGACTGCTTCGGCTTTCCCTGGTCGCTCCCGAGCATTCTCGCGTACAGCGGCATCAAGGGCTTCTCCACGCAGAAGCTCACCTGGGGCTCCTCGGTGCCGGACCAGCCGAGCACGCCGCCGGGCATGGAGGGGAAGGGCGTGCCGTTCAACGTTGGCGTGTGGGTTGGCCCCGATGGGAAGGGCGTGATCGCGGCGCTCAATCCCGGCAGCTACAGCGGCGGTGTGGATGATGATCTGAGCACGGACACCAGCTGGATCAATCGTGTGAACCGCGACGGCAAGCGGTGGGGTGTGTTCGCCGACTACCACTACTACGGCACGGGCGACACGGGCGGCGCGCCGGACGACAGCTCGGTGGCGGAGGTCGAGAAGAGTGTGACGAGCGACGGACCGCTGCACGTGATCTCCTCTGATGCCGATGAGATGTTCCTCGACATCACGCCGCACGAGGAGTCCACGCTGCCGCGCTACGCGGGCGAGATGGAGCTGCAGAATCACTCGGCGGGCTCGCTCACCTCGGAAGCGTATCAGAAGCGGTGGATTCGCGAGAACGAGGTGCTGGCCGATGCGGCGGAGGAGGCCTCGGTGGCCGCCGACTGGCTGGGCGGGCGTCCGTATCCCATGACGCGGCTGAACCATGCCTGGCGTCTGATGATGGGCGGCCACTTTCATGACATCGCGGCCGGCACCGCCACGCCGCGCTCGTACACCTTCGCGTGGAACGATGATGTGATCGCAATGAACCAGATGGCGAGCGTCCTCACGAGCGCTGCCACGGCGGTCTCCGCGGCGCTCGACACCCGCACGCAGGGAACGCCACTCGTCGTCTACAATCCGCTCAACATTCGCCGGCAGGATGTGGTGAAGGCCACCGTCCCCTTCACCAGCGAGCCGCGCGGCGTGCAAGTGGTGGGGCCGGATGGCCAGAGTGTGCCCGCGCAGCTCGAGTCGTGGAAAGACGGGCAGGCGGACATCCTCTTTCTGGCGACGATGCCGTCGGTGGGGTACGGGGTGTACGACGTGCGCGCCGCGAGCGCGCCGGCGCCTTCTACCGGGCTCAGCGTCACCAACCGCTCGCTCGAGAACGCGCGCTACCGCGTGACGCTGAACGACAACGGCGATGTCTCGAGCATCATGGACAAGACGCTCCACAAGGAGCTGCTGCGTGCGCCCATCCGGCTGGCGTTGATGGAGGATACGCCGGGCGAGTGGCCGGCGTGGAACATGGATTTCGACGACGAGCAGCGCGCGCCGCGCGGTTACGTGAGCGGGCCCGCGACCATCACCGTGAGCGACCACGGCCCCGTGCGCGTGGCGATCACGGTGAGCCGCCAGGTGGATAGCTCCCGCTTCGTGCAGACGATCAGCCTGGCGGCGGGCGACGCGGGCAACCGCGTGGAATTCGGCAACGTGATCGACTGGCACATGCCGGCCACCGCGCTCAAGGCCACCTTCCCGCTCACGGCATCCGATTCCGTGGCGACGTACAACTGGGACGTGGGCACCATCCAGCGTGGCAATGCGTACCCGCGCAAGTTCGAGGTGCCATCGCACCAGTGGTTCGACCTCACCGACCAGAGCGGAAAGTTCGGCGTGACGATTCTCTCGAACTACAAGAACGGCTCCGATAAGCCGAACGACAACACCCTCCGCCTCACCCTCATCCGCACGCCGGGCATCGCGCAGGCGCACTACGTGTACTCCGATCAGGCATCGCAGGACTTCGGGCACCACGAGTTCACCTACGGCCTGGCCAGCCACGCGGGCGACTGGCGCAGCGAACAGACGGAGTGGCAGGGATGGCGGCTCAATCAGCCGCTCATCGGCTTCGTCGCGTCAAAGCACGTGGGCACGCTCGGCAAGCAGTTCTCCTTCCTCACGCTCAGCACGAACACGGTGAAGGTGATGGCCGTGAAGCGCGCCGAGGCGAGTAACGAGTACGTCATCCGGATGGTGGAGCTGAACGGGAAGAAGGAGTCCAACGTGCGCATCGCCTTCGCCGCGCCCGTTACCTCGGCGCGCGAAGTGAACGGGCAGGAGCAGCCGATGCCCGGGAAGGTCTCGCTCTCGCACGGCGCCATCGTCGCGTCGTTCACGCCCTACCAGATCCGGAGCTTTGCCGTGAAGCTCGGGCCGGCGCACGCGCAGGAGGCAGCGCCCGCGCAGCAGCACGTGGCGTTGCGGTACGATCGCGCCGTGGCGAGCACCGACGGCACGCACTCGGTGGGCGGGTTCAACAGCGCGGGCGAAGCGCTGCCCGCCGAATTGTTGCCGCGCACGATCGCGTACGATGGCATCACCTTCGATCTCGCGCCGGCCAAAACCGGCACACCCAACGCGATTGCGGCCAGCGGCCAGACCATCACGCTCCCGCAGGGCAACTTCAACCGCGTCTACGTGCTGGCCGCCTCGGCCAACGGCGATCAGCAGGCGGTCTTCCGCGTGGGCAACACGCCCGACACCGTGACGGTGCAGGACTGGGGCGGCTACATCGGCCAATGGGATAGCCGGACATTCACCAAGGAGCCCGCGCCCCCGCCCACGGCGGAAGAAGTGGCGCAGCGGGAGCGGCGCACCGCGCGGCGCGACTCGGCGATGCACGTGCGGCTGGACTCGCTGCGCGCGGCCGGCAGCGGCGACACCACCCGGGTGCTCGCGGGACTCCAGAGGATGCACCGCCCACGGCAGCCACGCATGCTGGATGTGATGACGGGCCTCACGCCGGGCTACATCAAGCGCGCGCCGGTGGCGTGGTACGCGTCGCACACGCATACCGCGAGCGGGGCGAACGAGCCGTACGCGTACTCGTATCTCTTCGCCTACGAGTTCGACGTCCCGCGCGGTGCGACGACGCTCACGTTCCCCGAGAACAACGTGATTCGCGTGCTGGCCGTGACGGTCGGCCAGGCGAACGGCGAGCTGCGCCCCGCGCATCCGCTGTACGATACGTTGAAGCGGACGGGCGGGAACGTGCTCGGCGCGCGATAAGGTAGGGAGCGGGCGGGGGCAGGTGGAATGGCGGTCAGGGCTTGAAGCGCGAGGTCTCGCGCTTCAAGCCCTGACCGCCGCTACGCTCGCCTGCCGCGCCTCCCCCTCCGCCAGATACGCGTGCACGAAGCTCACCGCCATCGCGCCCTCGCCCACCGCTGACGCCACTCGCTTCACCGAGCCCAGCCGCACGTCGCCCGCCGCGAAGACGCCGGGCATGCTCGTCTCCAGCAGAAAAGGCGGTCGCGACATGGTCCAGCGCGGCGACTTCGCCACCGCGCGTCCGGTGCGGATATACCCGCGCTCATCCCGCTCCACCTCGGGCGGGAGCCATGCGCTGCACGGGACGGCACCGATGAAGATGAACACCGCCGGCGTGGCAACCGTATGGGTCTCGCCCGTCTGGGTGTTCACCGTCTCGATGCGCTCCAACCGCTCGGCGCCGTCCATCCGGCGGATCTCGGTGCGGTACCAGATCTCGATGTTCTCCGCCTCCTCGATGCGCTCGGCGAGATAGCTCGACATGCTTGCGCGCAGGTCGCCCTCCCGCACGAGCATGAGCACACGCGGCGTGTGCTCGCTGAGGAACACCGCCGCCTGTCCCGCCGAGTTTCCCGCGCCGACGATCACCACCACTTCGTCGGTGCCGCAGGCGTCCAGCTCGGTAGGCGTGGCGGCATAGTAGACGCCGAGTCCCTCGAACCGCTCGCGGCCCGGCGCATCCAGCCGGCGATATTCCGCGCCCGTGGCAATCAGCACGCAGCGCGCGTTGGCGCGCTCGTCATCATCCAGTCGCACCACCAGCTTGGCATCGGACCGTTCCAGCCCCGTCGCGGAGGAGGGCGTGGAGATGCGCGTGTCGAACTTCTGCGCCTGGAGCGTGGCGCGGCTCGTGAGCTCGGCGCCGGTGATGCCCATGGGAAAGCCCAGGTAGTTCTCGATCTTCATCGATGCGCCGGCCTGTCCTCCCGGCGCCGAGCTGTCGAGCACGAGCGTGCGCAACCCCTCGGAGGAGCCGTACACGGCGGCGGCCAGCCCCGCCGGACCGGCGCCGATGATCACCATGTCATACACATCGCTCCCGATGGGACGCTTGACGCCCACGGCCGCGGCGAGCTCGCGCGTGGACGGATTGCGCAGCAGCGGCTGGCCGGGGCAGGCGACCGCGGGCAGCGCGTGCTCGTCGAGCCCGAGGTGGCGCAGCAGCTCCGCCACGCCCGGATCCTCCTCGGTGTCGATCCACGTGGCCGGAATCTGGTTGCGGCTCAGGAACTCGAGCAGGCGGTATGTGTCGCGCGAGCTGCCGGGTCCCATCACCCGCACCCCCTGGAAACCCGAGCCGAGCAGCTCGCTGCGGCGCGCGACAAAAGCGCGAAGAATCACCTCGCCCAGTGCGGGCCGCTCGGCGATGATCTGGCGGATGTCGGCCGGCGCGATCTCCAGCACGTCGGTCTCCCCGCGCGCCACCGCGCTCACCACGGGATGCCGCTGGCTCAGCAGGTCGATGTCGCCCGTGAACTCGCCGGGGTGGTGCACCGTGACCGTGCGGGGCGCCGCGCCGGAGTGGTCGATGACCTCCACCGCGCCGTCGAGAATGACGTAGAACGCGTTGCGGCTGCCGCCCGCCTCGAACAGCGGCTCACCATCGTGGAAGTGCCGCCGCGTGCCGGCCTGCGCGAGGGTGTCGATCTGGCTGTCGCTGAGCCGGGGGAATGCGACGACGTTACGTGGTATGGGATCGCTCATCGGGATGTCGGGCCCGGACAATGGTCGTGCCGGGGCGCAGAGAGCGCCGCCGGCCGCCATCGATCGTTCACCGTCATCCTGTGCAAGCGGCGCTCCGCTGGGAGCGCCGGGTATGGGGTGGACGGTTACGCCGCGATCTCCGATGCGCCCGTCATTACATCGCCGGCTCCAGCGCCCCCACGGTTCCCATGAATGCCGCGAACACATCCGGGCGCCACCAGTGCTCCGACTCGCGCATGCGACGGAGCGCCTCGGCCTTGTCGAGCGCGCCGCGATAGCTGCGCGTGGTGGTGAGCGCGTCGTACACATCCACGATGCACACCACCTGCGCCAGCAGCGGGATCTCTTCACCGCGCAGGTGATCGGGGTAGCCCGAGCCGTCGTACTTCTCGTGATGCCAGCGGATGATCGGCTTCAGATCCCACGGGAACTCGACGGTGGCCAGCAACTCGATGCCCCACACCGGGTGCATCTGCATCACCTCGAACTCCTCGCGCGTGAGCGCGCCGGGCTTATTCAGGATCTCGTGCGGCACCTTGACCTTGCCCAGGTCGTGCAGATACGCGCCCAGCCGGATGGTGGTCTGCTCGGTCTCATCGATGCCGAGCGCGCGCCCCACCTCGAGCGCATAGCTGGCCACGCGCTCGCAGTGGCCGTAGGTGTAGCTGTCCGCCGATTCGATCGACTGTCCCCAGTCGCGCACGATGGCCAGGTAAGTCTCCTCGAGGTTCGCGCGCTTGGCGGCCACGTCCACCAGGTCGACGCGTGCATCCAGCCGCCCGAACAATCGGTATGCGGCGGTGAGGAGGGTGAGCGACTCCTGGTTGCGCCCCATCGCCTGGTACAGCTTCGCCATCTCGCGTGAGCTCTCCGCCTCGCTCAGCACCGAGCCGGTGTCCACCGCCAGCTCGATGGCCGAGCGAAGGCGAGACTCAGCGAGCGCCAGGCGCCCGGTTTCCCGGTACACCATGCCGATCACCTTGTAGGCGTCCGACTTGTCCAGCCGGGCGTCGAGCCGGTCGAAGATCCCCAGCGCCGACTCGGCACTCTGCCGCGCCAGGTCGTACTGCTGGCGCGCGAGATGCACCTCGGAGTGGTTGAGGAGACAGAGGCCCTGCAGGTGCAGGTCGCCGCTGCGCTGGGCGATGGCGATGCTCTCGCGGAAATAGTGGTCCGCGTTGTCCCAGAGCTGCCGGTCGGCGCTGATCATCCCCAGGTTGTGGTAGGCGATCGCGCACATCTGCTCGTTCCCGCTGCTCCGGCTCGCATCGAGCGAGCGCTGATAATGCGCGAGCGCCCCGTCCAGGTCGCCCTGGATGTTCGCCAGAACGCCCAGGTTCTGCTCGATACGCGCGCGGAGCGCCAGGCTGGTACCTCCCAGCTCCAGCGCCCGGTGGAACAGCTCGCGCGCATCCTCGATACCACCGCTCTCGTACTCGAACAGCGCGAGCACGTTGAGCGCCTCGGCGGCGAGCAGGGCATGGTCCGCCGCGATCGCCACCTCGTGACTGCGTCTACCCAGCTCCCGCGCCCGGGGCTGGTCGTTCCGGTGGTGGCACATGATCGCCAGCCTCCGGAGCGCCTCCGCCAAGACCACCCGCTCGCCACTCTCCTCCGCCGTGGCAATGGCCCCCTCGTAGCACCCGAGCGCCTCGGCCATGTGGCCGGCGCGCTCGTGCGCTTGCGCGTCGCTCAGCAGATTGCCGGCGTTGCGCGTGGGACCGCGTGCGGAGCGCCGCGGCAGGAAAGGAGAGAGCATTCTCCCCATTAGACGATCCTACCATGCCACCGCGTAACGGGAGAAGTGCTTGATGGGCGCGCTCACCCTGTCGCTCAGCAGGTTGTCCAGCGATCCCGTCAGGACGGTCAGGATGTTGAGCGAGTCATCCGTGTACACTATCTGCTTGGGCAGGATATTCGCGACGAGCCCGCACGACGAGTAGTCGAGTGTGAGCTGCGGCAGGTGCCGCCGGTTGAAGCGGAGCCCTTCCGGCTGGAAACGCACGGAGACGACCTTGTCGCTCGGCGCCTCGCCAATGATCCGAACCGGGGAGGAGAGCGCTCCTCTGGGGATCACGAAGGTATGCGGACCGATATGGAGCGTGCCGCCGTCGGAGCCGACCACCAGCGTATCCGCGGCGTAGGGCTGCGGGCTGCAGGTCAGGAGGCCGGAGACGATCGGCACGTTGCTCAGGGTCCCCAGCAGTCCACCCAGCAGCGACGGAGATGGTGCCGGGACCGCTGTTGTCGCCTCCGGGGCGGTGGGACCGGTAGGAAATGAATCCGAGGTGCAGCTGATACCGACGGCGAGGAAGAGCGCTGCCGTCAACGTTGAGAGAATGCGCGAGCGAGTCATCGGTGGGTCCGGTGAGATATGATGGCCCGAGCGAGGCCGAGCCGGTGAGGATGCCGAGTGAACCGTGAGCAGGCCCCGGGAAAGCAACCGATGTGCCGGCTGTGGCCGGCCGGTCGCGCCAAACTCCGTGCCACTTGCCCATTCGCACACTTCACTCGTCGAGCCCGCGCTGGACGGGTTGCGCACCGATGGCTGCAACGGCTCCAACGCGTTTTGCAAGGGCTCTCGTGCATTCTGCAAGGCAGTGAATTTGTGGAAAACGAGGTTACCTGGGTGTCGTGCCCGGTTGGTGTGTGACGTGTGCCACATTTTGTGCCGGCTCGTGCCACAGCACCACGCGCAGGGGCCGGTATCTGTCCGACCAACAGACAATGGCATGGCCGGCGTGCCGCGCAATCTCCATATCGCGCACTCTCTTATATCACTTATATGACACAGAATCCCCGGATGACCGCGCTCTTGCCCGGATACCAGCCACTATCCCCCGCGCCGCCATCGCGGTAGCGTCCGCGCATGACCCGCCTCCCCCCGAGCAGGTGAGCGCGCCGGCAGACGACTGGCTCTGGGGCTGGGATCCCACCCCGGGCATTGTCTCCGTGTACGCGAGCCCGGATGGCCGCGCCCTCATCTGGCGCCGGCTTCCGGAAACGGGCGCGCTCGCGTGCGAGGAGGAGCGCTTCCGTCCCTGGCTGCTCCTCCAATACCTGGATGACCTCCGGCACCTCGGCGCACGTCTTGTCCGTGACGATGGTCCGGCGCGGCAGCACGCGGCGCCGAGCATTCGTTATCGCGAGCTCGATGGCCCTGGTGCGTTGCGCTATCTCGTGAGCGCCGAGGATGGCCGCGCGCTCGTGGCCGCGGTGCTGCGTGGCGCGTCAGAGCGGTTGGGCCGTCGGGTTGGTCATCTCGGAGCGCTGGGGCGCGAGAGCGTGCTCGCCCTGCCGAGCGAGGAACAGTACCTCGTGGCGACCGGCCGCACATACTTTCGCGGTCTGACGTTCGATCAGGTGCATCGCCTGCAGTTCGATCTCGAGACGACAGGGCTCGACGCGCGGCACGATCGCATCTTCATGATCTCGGTGCGCTACCACACGGGCGACACGGAGGTGCTCGAAGCGCGGGACGAGAGCGAGGCGGCGGAAGCCGATCTCATCCACCGGCTCATGGCCCGCGTGCGCGCGGCGGACCCCGATGTGATCGAGAACCACAATCTGCACGGCTTCGACCTCCCCTTTCTCGACCAGCGCGCCCGGATGCTCGGCGTGCCGCTCTCGCTGGGCCGCGTGGACGGCACGGGGCTCGCCGTGCGCGCTGCCCGGCGTGGCGCGCCGGCCCGTGCCATATCCGGTGATCCGACCGACCGCCGCCGCGTGCGCTTCGTGGCGCCGGGCCGCGAGCTGATCGACACGCTTGACGCGGTGCGGCGCCACGATTTCTCCACGCGCGATCTTCCCGGGCACGGCCTCAAGGTGGTGGCCAGGCATCTGGGCCTCGCCGCGAGCGACCGGGAGTACGTGCGCGGCGATCTCATCTACACGACCTATCGCACCGACCCCGAGCGCGTGCGCCGCTACGCCACCGATGACGTGAAGGAAGTGGCCGCGCTCTCCCGCGTGCTGGGCGGTGCGGCGTACGCGCTCGCGCAGATGGTCCCGCGCAGCTACGAGCGACTGGCCGACGCCGGCCCCGCCACCGGAGTGATCGA
>DASUKA010000135.1:0-2058 GCA_036278935.1 Gemmatimonadaceae bacterium | reverse complement strand
TCGGGGTGGTAAGCGGCATCGTGGCGCGCGACGGACTCATGGGGGCGAGCGGCGCCATGCAGGTCTACATGCCCTATCGCGAGCAGGATGCGTGGCAGATTCCCAACCTCCCACCGCGACTGCAGTTCGTGGTGCGCTCGGCAACCGACCCGGCAACGGTCATCCCCGCCATCCGCCGGCTCAGTCGCAGCATCGACCCACAGGCGGCGGTGCGCGAGATCACCTTCGCGGAGAAGCAGCTCTCGGAGTCGATCGCCGGCCCGCGTTTCAACATGGCCCTGCTCACGGCCTTCGCGGTGCTGGCCGTTGCGCTCGCGGCCATCGGGCTCGCCGCCGTGATCGGCTACGCGGTCACCGAGCGCACGCACGAGATCGGCATCCGCATGGCACTCGGCGCGCGCGAAGGCAATGTGCTGCGGCTGGTGGTGATGCAAGGGATGCGCGCGGCGCTCGCTGGCGTGGTCCTGGGGCTGCTCGGGGCGGTCGCCGCCACGCGGCTCCTCGCCAGCATGCTCTACGGCGTGCACGCGCGCGATCCCGCGACCTTCGTTGGCGTCACACTGCTGCTCGTCGGCATCGCGTTCCTGGCGAGCTGGCTCCCCGCACGGAGGGCCGCGCGAGTGGATCCCGTTATCGCGCTGCGAGGTGAATAGTCACGCCTATGAATCGCACTCCCGCGCCCGGAGGATATGGACGCCCGCGTCACGTCTCGCGTCGCATCGGCCGGCGAGCCGGAGTGCCGGAATGCCGGCCGATGTGCTACCGAGCCGCGCCAGGGAGCGCGGCATGAAGTCCGGATCCTTCGAACACATCCAGCAGGACGTTCGTATCGACTGCCATGATCATTCGAGATCGACGGTGTCGGCCGGCCCGCGCAACGCCTTGATGATGTCGTGCGTGGAGCGCCCGGAATCCAGGATGCCCACCACGCTGTTTCGTGCGCGCGCGGATGCGGCTACGGAGTTGACCGCGTCAGATCCCGCTGAACAGCTCGGCCAGCAGGAGCGTGAAGGGCGCGGATGCACGGAGAGGATGCCAGATGAGCGTCTCGCGCTCCGAGCGCGCCTCGTGCGCCTCCGGCGTCCACACTTCCACCACACCCCCATCGACATCGACCATCCAGTAGAGTGGTACCCCCTGCTCCTGGTACAGCCGGCGCTTGGTGAAGCGATCCGCCCGCACGCTGCTCGGGCTCAACACTTCCACGGCCAGCAGGAGGTGCCGGATGCGCGTCCAGCTCCATCCCAACGTTTCGGCGGTGGGGACGACGAAGACATCAGGCTGTGCAAGGATATCCCGCTCTCCCCACGACACATCGGCCGGCGACATGAAGGCATGGCCGACCGGTTCACGATCGAGATAGTCGGCGATGGCACGCGCGAGCCGGAAGGCCGCTTCCTGATGCGCCATCCGCGGCGCCGGGCTCACCAGCAGCTCCCCGTGCACCGTTTCGTAGCGCGGCCCGTTCCGCGGCGAGCGCTCGTTGAGCTCGCGGACCATGTCCGCGGTGTAAAAATCCAGCGGGGCGGCCATACCCATAGTATCGTCTCGGCGGTCGAGAGGAAGCAAGTGCGGTCCATGCCGCACCATCGCACGCGGGCCCTTTCGGAGCGTCACCGCCACATTGCAGGCGGCATCATTTCGTGCGACGGTGGACGCCATGCGTGCGGAAGCGCGCGCCTTCGGCCCTGCGCGAGCCTCCTCCGCCAACCCTCAGATCGGTTCGAACAGCTCCGCCAGCGGGAGGATGAGCGGCGCGGACGCGCCCGCCGGATGCCACGCCAGCACCTCGCGCTCGATGTGCGCCTCGCGCGCATCGGGGGTCCAGACCTCGGCGGCGCGCGCATCCGCATCGATGATCCAGTACGCTGGCACCCCTTCGCGTTGATAGAGCCGTCGCTTCACCTCGCGATCACCTCGGACGCTCCCCGGGCTCAGGACTTCCACGGCCAGCAGCAGGTGCCGCACCGCGGTCCATTCCGGCTTCCGCGCTTCCTCCAGCGGGACGACGAAGACATCCGGCTGCACAAGCTTCTTGTAGCCCCAGGAGATATCGGC
>DASUKA010000134.1:0-1546 GCA_036278935.1 Gemmatimonadaceae bacterium | reverse complement strand
TCGGCGATCGTCCCCTGGTCCACGAGGATCGCCACCTGTGCGGGTCGCACGATGAGCTGCGCGCCGTTCTTGATCTCGTTGTCCGGCCGCGCGAAGTGCCACGCCATCGCCTCGTCGGACACGTCGGTCCACTCGATGATGTCGATCAGCTCGCCGGCCAGAAAGTCCCGCAATGTCATGCGCAGCTCCCGTATGGTTCGAAGAGGTTCTAGCTGAAGAGCCCGTCCAGCAGTGCGTGGAGGGCTGCATCGACCATTCCGTGCTGTTTCTGCCCGAAGCGCACGGTGAAGGCGGAGGGCGAATCCCCGAGCACGCCGGGAGATGCCAACCCCCCAGCCGCGAGGCCGGATGGCGCGTGGAGCGCGGCGCGCTGGGCCTCGTCGCGCGCGCGTTCTGCCTCCTCGCGCGAGCGCACCTGTTCCATTCCGCCACGCTCGATGAAGCTCAACACGCCGCGCAGCTCGTCCCGCTCGAACCAGACGCCGTGCTGCTTGCACACATCCACGATGATGCCGGAGATGTGGCCGAAGTTCACGCGGTTCATGATCCGATCACACACCGCGCAATGCACATAGCGCACACGCTGCGGGTGGGCGAGCGTGGACGGCGCGGCCGATCCGCCCACCGCGGTGGCGAGCTGGCCGCGTGATTCCTTGTCGGCGCACAGCCGGGCGAACACATCGGGCGCGAGCCAGGCGCTCCCGCATTGCGCGCACTGATGCATGGTCGCCGCGCCGATGCGCACTGCGGGCATGTCACCGGTGCACCCCGGGCATTTCAAGGTCGCCCCATCGGTGCGCTCCGCTTCCACGGCCTTCGCGCCGCAGTGCGGGCAGAATTGCGAGCCGACGAACATCGAACCCAGACACGACGGGCACGCGATGGTCGCGAGCCGCGAGCCGCAGTACGCGCAGCTCGTCGCATCGCTCTCGCATGGCGCGCCGCAACCGGGGCAGGTGAGGGACGAAGGCATGTGCCGGAATGGATGGCCAATACGGCCGATGATGGGCTGGCGGGCGGGTACTTTCTGGACGCCCGGCCGAGCGGAGGAGTCACACCGGAGGACGCGCACGTGCAGATTTCATCTGCCCCCGACGGACGGTAACGAGCATTGCCGGAAACCAGGGGATGCACGTCGAACACAGGAGATGACAATGGCATCTGCAATGGCGCTGGACTTCTCGACGCCGCACGTACTTCGAAACATCAGGGAGTACAGGGCGGCGGTGGGCGAGATTGACAGATTGCTCGATGCGAACCCGAAGCGGCGGACCGCGGCCTATGATCGCCTGGAATTCCTCTCGGTGCTCGTTGAGGCGTACGAGGACGAGCACGATCCCATCGACGAGAGCGGGGGCACGCCGCAGAGCCCGGTGGCCTTCATGCTCGAGCAGAAGGGGATGACGCGTGCCGATCTCCACGGGCTCATGGGTGGGAAGGCTCGGGTGACGGAGTTCTTTGCGGGAAAGCGCGCGTTATCGGTCGCGCAGATCCGGGCGTTGCACTGTGCGCTGGGGATTCCTGCGGATCTGCTGCTCGGGTAGAC
>DASUKA010000133.1:0-8375 GCA_036278935.1 Gemmatimonadaceae bacterium | reverse complement strand
GGCGAGGGGCTGCGCTACCACATCAACGAGGGGCACGCGGCTCTGCTCACCCTCACGCTGCTGGAACGGCAGCTCGCGGGGCACACCCGCTGGGATGTGACCGACGAGGACATCGAAGCGGTGCGGCAGCAGTGCATCTTCACCACACACACGCCCGTGCCCGCGGGGCACGACAAGTTCCCGGAGTCGCAGGTACGTGCGCTGCTTGGCGAGGAGCGCACGGAGCTCCTGCGGGCCGCCGGCTTCCTGGAGGAGGGGGTGTTGAACATGACGCGCCTGGCGCTCCGCTTCTCCCGCTATGTGAACGGTGTGGCGCTCCGGCACCGCGAGGTGTCGCAGGACATGTTCCCCGGCTACCCCATCGACTCTATCACCAATGGCGTGCATGCCGCCACCTGGACCTCCGAGCCCTTTCGCGAGCTGCTCGACCGGCGGATCCCCGAGTGGCGCCGGGACAACCTGTACCTGCGCTACGCCGTGAACATCCCGCTGGACGAGATCCGGGAGGCACACGCGCGCGCCAAGCAGACGCTGCTGGAGGAGGTGGAGCGGCGCACGGAGGTCCAGCTCGACCCCGCGGTGATGACGGTGGGCTTCGCGCGCCGTGCCACGCCGTACAAGCGGGCCAACCTCATCTTCAGCGACCTCGATCGGCTGCAGAAGATCGCGCACCACTCGGGCGGGATGCAGATCCTCTTCGGTGGCAAGGCGCACCCGCGGGATGAAGGAGGAAAGACGCTCATCCGCCAGATCTTCGAGGCGCGCGAGGCACTGGGCGACGCGGTGAAGGTGGTCTACATCGAGAACTACGAGATGGCCATCGCGCGCTATCTGGTGTCGGGCGTGGATCTCTGGCTCAACAACCCGATGAAACCGCTCGAGGCCTCGGGGACGAGCGGGATGAAGGCCGCGCTGAACGGTGTGCCGAGCCTGAGCGTGCTGGACGGATGGTGGGTGGAAGGGCACGTGGAAGGAGTGACCGGCTGGGCGATCGGTGACCGCGAGGCGAGCGATCCCGATCAGTCCAGCGACGTGGATGATCTCTACCTCAAGCTCGAGCGGGTGATCCTCCCCCTCTTCTACGGACTGCCGTATTCCTACGCGCAGGTGATGCGCTCGGCGATCACGCTCAACGGGTCCTTCTTCAACACACAGCGCATGGTGATGCAGTACGTGCGGAACGCATACTTCCCGCCCGGAGCAGGGGAAGCGGAAGACACACCAGTGCTGCGGCAGCAGAGGGAGACGGTGAGCGGGGTGTAGCAACGGGCGGGGTGATTCCGTCGCTCGCCCGCCCCCATTCCCTACCGAACCTCCCGCCCGCGTCGTACGTTATCGCGGTTGAACGTCCCCACCCCGAGCGCACGCCGCGCCGAGTGCCGGTGACCACGGCCCTCCGCCGCGCGTGCGCGCTCGATGCGTCTTTCCGGAGGATTCACCGTGAACGTTCCGAACGCCGCCTGCCGCTCCGCGCTCGCGGCCGCCCTGCTCGCCATCACGATACCGCTCGCCACCCCGCCCGCGTTTGCGCAGGGCGGAGCGTCGGCAACCTACGACACCACGCTCTTCGCTGCGCTCAAGTGGCGAGAAATCGGCCCCTACCGCGGCGGTCGCTCCGTGGCGGTGGCTGGCGTCACCAGCCGCCCGCGTGTCTTCTACATGGGCACCACGGGCGGCGGCGTCTTCAAGACCACCGACGGCGGCATCAACTGGGAGCCCATCACCGACAAGTACTTCGGCGGCTCGATCGGCGCCATCGGGGTGAGCGAATCGAATCCCGACGTCGTGTACGTGGGCTCGGGCGAGGCCGACTTCCGCGGCAACGTCTCCCCCGGGAGCGGAGTGTACAAGACTACCGACGGCGGCAAGACGTGGACGCACGTGGGGCTGGAGAAAACCGAGTCGATCGCACGCGTGCGCGTGGATCCCCGTAACCCGGACGTCGTGTACGTGGGCGCCTTCGGGCGCGTGTGGGGCCCCAATGCGGAGCGCGGCGTCTTCAAGAGCACGGACGGCGGCAAGACGTGGAACAAGATCCTCTACCGCAACGACTCCACCGGCGTCTCCGATCTCATCCTCGACCCCACCAACCCGGATATCATCTACGCCGCCTTCTGGCAGGCATGGCGGCAGCCGTGGAAGATGGTCTCTGGCGGCGCGGGAAGCGGGATCTTCAAGAGCACCGACGCCGGTGCACACTGGACCGAGCTCACCCACAACCCCGGACTCCCCAAGGGGATCATCGGCAAGATCGGGATCACCGTGTCGCCGGTGAACCCGCAGCGGGTGTGGGCGCTGGTCGAAGCCGATTCGGGCGGCGTCTACCGCTCCGATGATGGCGGCGCTACCTGGACGAAGACGAACGACGATCACAGCCTCCGCCAGCGCGCCTGGTACTACTCCCGGATCTACGCCGATCCCAAGGACGCGAACACGATGTACGCGCTGAACACCGGCTTCTACCGTTCCACCGATGGCGGCAAGACGTTCAAGAGCATTCGCGTACCGCATGGCGACAACCACGACCTGTGGATCGCGCCCAACGACCCCAATCGGATGATCGAGTCGAACGACGGCGGCGCCAACGTCTCGTACGACGGCGGGAAGTCGTGGACGGATGAAGATATGGCCACCGCGCAGTTCTACCACGTGATCGCCACCAACGACTTTCCCTACCAGGTGTGCGGCGCGCAGCAGGACAACTCCACGGTGTGCATCAAGAGCCGCGCGCGGGGCGGCATTGACGTGCGTGACTGGGACGAGGTGGGCGGCGGCGAGTCGGGCTACATCGCGGCGCGCGCGGACAGTCCCTACGTGGTGTACGCCGGCAGCTACGGCGGCCTCATCACGCGCCTCAACCGCCGCACCGGGCTCGAGCGCGACGTGAACCCGTGGCCCGACAACCCCATGGGTCACTCGGCGGAGGACCTGAAGTACCGCTTCCAGTGGACCTTCCCGATCGTGCTCTCGCCGCACAACTCGAACATCCTGTACGTGGGCTCTAACGTGCTCTTCAAGAGCACCAACGGCGGCCTGAGCTATACGGCCATCAGCCCCGACCTCACGCGAAACGATCCCAAGACGCTGGGCCCCTCCGGCGGCCCGATCACCAAGGACCAGACGTCCATCGAGTATTACGGGACGATCTTCGCGATCGCCGAATCGCCGGTAAAGGCGGGCGTGATCTGGACCGGGTCGGACGATGGGCTCATCCACGTAACGCTCGACGGCGGCAAGACGTGGAAGAACGTAACGCCGAAGGACCTCCCCGACTGGGCGCGCATCTCGATCATCGAGCCGGGCCACCACGCGGCCGGCACGGCGTACGTGGCCGCGAACCGCTACCAGCTGGAGGATTTCCAGCCATATCTCTACAAGACCACCGATTACGGAAAGACGTGGACGCGCATTGATGCCGGCATTCCGCGCGATCAGTTCACGCGCGTGATCCGCGAGGATCCGGTGAAGGCGGGGCTGCTGTTCGCGGGAACGGAGCAGGGGGCATGGGTCTCGTTCGACGACGGGGCGCACTGGCAGTCGCTGCGCCGCAACCTGCCGATCGTCCCGGTGCACGATCTCACGATCAAGGACGGCGACCTCATCGCCGCCACGCACGGCCGCTCGTTCTACATCATGGATGACATCTCGGCGCTCCGGCAGCTCACGCCACAGGTGGCCAAGGCGCCGGCGCATCTCTTCAAGCCGCGCGATGTGTATCGTGTGAGCTGGGGACGCGGCTTTGGCGGCGGCAGCGGCTCGAGCCCCACTGGCCACCCGACGGGGGCGAACCCGCCGAGCGGCGCGGTGGTGTACTACTCGCTCGCGCACCCCGCGCAGGAAGTGACGCTTGAATTCCTTGACGCCAAGGGCAAGCGCATCAAGATGTACTCGAGCAAGCTCGACAGCGCGGGGCTGGCCGACAGCGTGAAGGCGGCCGACGCCAAGCGCGCGCAGCGCGACAGCCTGCGCTCGGCGGGTCTCTCGAGAGACAGCATCGCCAAGCTCATGCGGCAGGGCGGCGGCGCACGCGGGGGCCGGCGCTTCAGATCAGCGGAGCCGCGCGTACCGAACAAGGCGGGGCTCAACACTTTCGCCTGGAACCTGCGCTACCCCGACGCCAGCTCCTTCCGGGGGCTGATCTTCTGGGCCGGCGGCACGCAGGGCCCCCTGGCACCTCCAGGCACATACGCCGTGCGCATGGCGGTGGATGGGAAGCCGGTGGCCACGCAGCACTTCGTGCTCAAGAAGGACCCACGAGCCCCGGGCACCAACGCCGACCTGCAGCAGCAGTTCGCCTTCCTCATCAAGATTCGCGACCGGCTGACGCAGGCGAACGACGCCGTGAAGACGATCCGCAACGTGCGCTACCAGCTCACGCAGCGGGAAGAGAAGATGCACGGGGGCGATTCCACTACCTTCGCGGCTGCGGCGGATGTATTCGCCAAGCGACTGGGCGTGATCGAGGATTCCATCTACCAGACGCAGAGCAAGACCGGGGAGGACCCGCTCAACTTCCCCATCCGGATCAACAACAAGATCGCGGCGCTCGCGGGCGTGGTGGCCGACTCACACACTCGTCCCACCGCGCAGTCCCGTGCGGTGTTCAAGGTGCTCTCGGCGCAGCTCGGCACGCAGCTCGGCTTGTTGAAGAGCGCACTGGGCGAGGAACTCCCGAAGGTGAACGCCCTGCTGCAGCGCGCCGGCCTGCCGAAGATCGTGCCGAGTACAGCGGAGATCGAGCCGGAGAACGGGGAGGTGGCGGAGGCAGGGGGCGTGGCCGCGGAGGAGCAAGAGACGCGGCAGCGATAGGGGCAGGGGGCCAGCTCCTGCTCCGTGCGCGGAGCGAGGCCTGACTTCTTAAGCCGCGCTCCTGGCGCGCTGGGTCAGGTTGGGGGCAGGTCCGGAACCGTGAGTCACGGTTCCAGACCTGCCCTCGTCTCATAACCCATAATCCACAACCCATAACCCTCATCCCCGCACGGTGTTTGCACTACAACCCTGCTTGCCGCCGGTGCGCCGGCACGATCCTGTGGCACACAGCGGCCTTTAGGAACCGATGAGCCGCAGAGGTGCCACATGCCGATAGTCGACGATCCCGATTTCCTGATCGACCCAGCCAAGCAGTTGCGCGCCGTGCAGGAGCTGGCGAACCTGCGCATTCGTGGCGTTGATCTGGAGACGGAGCTTCTCACACGCCGCCATGAGCGGCGCGCGCTGATCGAGCGTTTGTCCGAACAGAACCTCGCCGCGCAACGCGAGGAGGGGCGACAGAGCCGCACCGCCGCGCGCGAGCACGCGCGCGCCAGTCAGGACGTGCGAAACTTCGACGCTACTGTCCAGACACTGCGCGAGAAGATCAAACGCCTGCAGATCGAGGCCGAGCGCTTCCGCCTGAGCATCGACGTGGCGATCGCCGCGGGTCATGAGGGCGCCACGCCAGCCGCTGCGGCCGCCGCCGCGGGCCAGCAGGGAACACTGCGGCTGCGGTGAGGTGAGAAGGGAGAAAGGTGAGAGGAGAAGAACGAGCCCCTGGTAGAAAGCCCAGCTCCTGCGATCTGTTTCTCCTCTCTCCTTTCTCCTTTCTCGCCTCTCGTCGTTCCCGCCTCACCCCTCCCCCAACCCCATCATCTCGAGCAGCTTGAGCGCGTTGGCGGAGGTCGCGAGACCGGGGCGCAGACGATAGTCGAAGGTCATTGTCGTCCCCTCCGCGCCACGCGTGAAGTGCTCGCTGAAGTGCACGGGGCGCGCCGCGCGGGCCAGCACGCCATCCGCCGCCAGGGTGAGATCATGCGTGGTCACCGCGCCTATCGCGCCGCTCTCGATCAGCGTTCCGAGCACGGTGCGCGCGGCCACCTGACGCTCGGCGGTGTTCGTGCCGTGCAGGATCTCGTCGAGCAGATAGAGCAGGGGACGCTCGGCGCTCGCGTTGCGTGCGGCATCCACGATCTGCTTGAGGCGCATGAGCTCGGCCATGAAGAGCGAGATCCCCTGCTCGAGCGAGTCCGCCACCCGGATGCTTGTGTAGGGCGAGACAAGCGGCAGCGAGAGCGATGCGGCACACACCGGAGCGCCGGCCTGTGCCAGCACGACGTTCGCACCGATGGCGCGCAGCAGCGTGCTCTTGCCGGACATGTTGGAGCCGGTGATCAGCAAAGAGGTGCCGCGCGGGCCCACCGTCACGTCGTTCGCCACCCGCGCCGTGCTGGGGAGGAGCGGGTGGGCGAGCGCCCTGGCGTCAATGCGCGTCACGCCATCCTCGCGGATGTCGGGGAAGCTCCACTCCGGGTTGTCGTGCGCGAGCGTGCCGAGCGCCGCGAGCGTTTCCATCTCACCGAGCGCGCTGAGCCACACGCGTGCCTGAGCGCCGGCGTCAACCCGCCACCGCTCCAGCCGCGCGACCACGTGGACATCCCATAACAGGAGGAACTGCAGTACGCCGTGCAGCATGGGTGAATAGCGCACCTCCGCCCACGCCAGCACGCGCTCCAGCCGATGCAGCTGCCGATGCGCGCCGCCGCCGTCCGCACAGTGCTGTTGCAGGCGCGCGAGGAGCGGTGCTGTGAAGGTCGCACGCGAGAAGCTGCCGAGCATCTCCGCGATTGCGTTGAGACCTGCGCCATATGCCGCCGCCCGCGCGATGTCCGAGCGCAGATGCGTACTCGCGCGAGACAACACCACAAGTTCCGCGAGCAGAGGGAGTAGCAGCACCACCCAGGGGACGAGCCCCAGCCACCCCAGCACGAGGACCGCGAGCAGGATGACCGGCACCACGCGAGCGGTCCACAGGAGAACGGGCTGCCGGAGCAGCCAGGGTGTGTCGTCCGCCCATTGCAGAAAGCGCTCGAGCGATTCGGGGCGTACCTCGCCGGTCATGCGGGCGAGCGCGTGCAGCTCCTCGCGCAGCTCCGTGCGCGCGGCAAGCTCCCCTGCGGCAGTCTGCCGCTCGCGCACCACCGGAGCGGATGCCGTGGGTTCGAGCAGCCACCCCAGTAACGTCGGCCGGCCGGGCGCCGCGCTCACGACATCCAGCAGCCGAAAGAGGGAGGCATGGCCCACGACGTCCAGGTCCGCGGCGTACGGATGCGCAGGCGGTGCCTCCCCCACGCGGAGAGCCGGCAACTCGCTCCACGCGCGACGGACGCGCCGCTCGCCCAGCTCGCTCACGGCGCGCAGCTGCTCATGCCACCCGACGCGCTCGCGCGCGCGGCGATGCAGGACGACCAGCACTACGAACGCCGCGGCGATGAGCACGGCGACAGCGATGGCAAACGGGCGGACGGGCGGCACCGTGGCGGCCGCCCAGGAGCCGGCGAGCACCAGCAGCACGAACACGACGAGCCGGAGATGCGACATCCACCGAGCGCGGCGCGTCGACTCCGCCGCGTGCCGCGCGTGCCACTCGGCGCGGCCCTGATAATACGCGAGCGGATCCGCGGGTGTCTGCTCGGCTGGAGACGACGATGGAGGAGCGGGTGAGGAAGCGACGGTGGACATCGAGATCCGGGGATTGGCGGCTCAGCGCATCTGCTCGATCGCGCTTCCCTCAACTTAGAGCGACTTTCACCACCGCGCTGAGCAGCGTCCCCGAGCCCAACGCTGCCGATGGATCACGGCGCTCTCCCTCGCAGGCCGTCCCATAACCCACAACTCATAACCTACACCTCACTCCCCGCCTCTCACCTCTCGCCTCCCTCGCTCTTCGTCCCCACCGCCATGCCCATCGTGTGGTACCCCTTGTCGACATACACGGTACTGCCCGTAATCCCGCTCGCCAGCGGACTGGAGAGGAACGCGGCGGTGGTGGCGACCTCGCGCGGCACGAGCGGGTGCGTGAGCGGCGCGTTGGCGGCCGCGTAGCTCACCATCTGCTCGATGATGCCGATCGCGCTCGCCGCGCGTGAGGCGAGCGGTCCCGCCGAGATGGTGTTCACGCGCACACCGTACTTGCGGCCCGCTTCGTACGCGAGCACGCGCGTATCGCTCTCCAGCGCCGCCTTGGCGGAGGACATCCCACCGCCATAGCCGGGAATCACGCGCGCGCTCGCCATGTAGGTCAGCGAGAGGAAGGAGCCGCCGGCACGCATCCGCGGCGCCAGCCTGCTCACCATCGACACCATTGAGTACGCGCTCACGCCGAGCGCGGTGAGGTAGCCTGAACGGCTCGTCTCGAGCAGCGGTTTCTTGACATCGGGACCGTTGGCCAGCGAATGCACGACGATGTCCACGGGCTGCTCGCCGAAGTCCGCGACGAGACGTGCCACGAGCCCTTCGATGGAGAAGTCGCCCACGTCCTTGTACCGCTTGCTCGCGCGCAGCTCCTCCGGGGCATCGGAGAGTGTGTCGAACGCGGCGTCGAGCGAGTAGATGCGCTCGAA
>DASUKA010000132.1:0-2710 GCA_036278935.1 Gemmatimonadaceae bacterium | reverse complement strand
GGGGGCGAGTGGGGTCAGGTCTTGAACCGCGAGGCCTCGCGGTTCAAGACCTGACCCCACTCGCCCCCACAACTCACCCCACGCTCCCTCGCCCGTTCTCCGTGTCCTCCGTGTCTCCGTGGTGCAATCAAGCGAAACGGGCTTTAGCGCCAGGCCGCTGCCCCGCTCCGCCCAGCCCCTTGCAGGCGATATATTGCCGTTATATCTTAGTCCTTTCAACGATATATCTTCGTTATATCACCACGGAGGAGAACTATGTGCGGATCGTTCTGGTACGGCGGCAGCCGCCGATGGGCCGCCGGACATCGACACGGCGGATTCGACCCCAACTTCATGGGCTGGTTCTGGGGACCGCCAGGCCGTCGGCGCGGCGGGCCCTTCCGCGGCCGCCGCATGTTCGAGCAGGGGGACCTCAAGTACGTCATCCTCCAGCTCCTGGAGGAAAAGCCACGCCACGGATACGAGATCATCAAGGAGCTCGAGGAGCGCTCCGGTGGCACGTACTCGCCCAGCCCCGGCACCGTTTACCCCACGCTCACAATGCTCGAGGACATGGGCTATGCCCGCGCCTCTACCGAAGAGGGCGGCAAGAAGATCTACGAGATCACCCCTGAGGGAAAGGCGTATCTGGCCGAGAATCAGAGCACGGTGAATGACCTGTTCGAACGGATTGCGGAATTCGGATCCAACTTCTTCGGCGCACCCATGATGGACGTGAACCACGCCTTCAAGGAACTGGCGCGCGCCACCTACAGCACGGCGCCACGACATGCACGCGATGCCGGCCGGCTCTCGAAGATCACCGCCGTGCTCGAGCGTGCGGCGCGCGAGATCGAGGAGCTGGGGCGAAGCGAACCCGGCACCGGCAGCGCGGGCGGCGAGGTCGGTACAGCCGCGCCCGAAACGAAATAGGCGGCGCCGACGATCGGCTGGACTCCTCTTCCGCACTGGTTAAGTTGCACAACGGATCGCGCAATCAAGCGCGATCCGTTGTCGCTCCGGACGCACGCACCGAAACCGTGAGGAGCGATGGGTTGTACCTTCCGCGTCCCACCCTTTCGCTTGATCGTTGCCAGGGGCCCTGCGCCCCGGACTGTTCATGACCGCTGATCCCGCCCAATCGAGGGCGCGAGCCGCCGACCCGGCACCCGCCAGTCCGGCCATCTCCCAATCACTCTCGCAGGGACATCCCGCTAGCGACGCTGGCGGGAGCGGGAAAAAGCTCGCGCTCCTGTCGCTCACGGCGCTCGGGATCGTCTACGGGGACATCGGCACCAGCCCGCTCTACGCATTCAAGGAATGCTTCGACCCGGCGCTGGGCGTGCACCCCACGGTGCCCAACATCTATGGCGTGCTCTCGCTCATCGTGTGGGCGCTCACGCTGGTCATCAGCGTCAAGTACATCATCTTCATCATGCGCGCGGACAATCGCGGCGAGGGAGGCATCCTCGCGTTGCTCGCGCTCGTGCTCCAGAATGTGATTCGAGGAAAACGCGGGCGGCGCTATGCCGTCCTCGTGGGACTGGGTCTCTTCGGCGCGGCGCTCCTGTTTGGCGAGGGGGTGATTACCCCCGCCATCTCCGTGCTCAGCGCCATGGAGGGATTGGAGGTGGTGCGCCCCGCCCTTGCGCATATCGTGTGGCCCATCACCATCGGGATTCTGGTGGCGCTCTTCCTGCAGCAACGGCGCGGCACCGCGAGGATCGGGGCGGTCTTCGGACCCATCATGTTCCTCTGGTTCGTCAGCATCGGCGCCTTTGGCCTCCTCGAGGTCCTGCACGCGCCCGGCATCCTGGCGGCGATCAACCCCTGGTACGGCGTGCAGTTCTTCATCCACAACGGCCACCAGGGATTCTTCACCCTCGGCGCCGTCGTGCTCGTCATTACCGGAGCCGAAGCGCTGTATGCCGACATGGGGCACTTCGGGCGGCGTCCCATCCGGCTCGCCTGGTTTGCGCTCGTCTTCCCGGCGCTCCTGCTCAACTACTTCGGGCAGGGTGCGCTGCTGCTGCATGACCCCGCGGCGATCGCGAATCCGTTCTATCATCTGGTGCCCGACGCGCTGCGCTACCCGATGATCGCCCTGGCGACGACGGCTGCCGTTATCGCCTCGCAGGCGCTCATTTCCGGCGCCTTCTCGCTCATCCAGCAGGCGGTGCAACTCGGCTACTCCCCGCGCATGACGATCCTGCACACGTCGGCCGAGGAGGCAGGACAGATCTACGTGCCCGAAATCAACAAGGCGCTCATGGTCGTGTGCATCGCACTGGTGATCGGCTTCCGCACGTCGAGCGCGCTGGCGGCCGCCTACGGCGTGGCGGTGACGGGAACGATGCTCATCAGTACAGTGCTGTACTTCACGCTTGCGCGCACCCGGTTCCACTGGCCGCTGCGCTGGGCGGTGCTCTTTCTGGTCAGCTATCTGATCATCGATGCGTCGTTCTTCAGCGCCAACATCGTGAAGTTCACGAGCGGCGCCTGGGTGCCGCTGGCCATCGCCATCGCCCTCTATACGATGATGACCACCTGGAAGATCGGGCGCTCCACGCTCCGCGACATGCTGGTGGAAGCCAGCCTGCCGATCGAGCACTTCCTGCGGGACGTCAAGCGCCGCAAGCCGCCCCGGGTGCCCGGTACCGCGGTCTTCATGACCTCCGACCTCACCGGGGCCCCGGTCGTCCTGCTCCACCACCTCAAGCACAACAAGGTG
>DASUKA010000131.1:0-5174 GCA_036278935.1 Gemmatimonadaceae bacterium | reverse complement strand
CATCGGTCCGCCCGCCTCGCCCTACCTCCTCGCCCCCACTTCCGCCGCCCGTCCCTTGAGCTTCTTCCCGAAGTACGCCACGGTGGCCGAGTCGGCCCGGAGCCACGACGCGTGCCGCAGGAAGCCGTGGATCTCGTCCGGAATCACCATCTGCTCGAAGTTCACGCCCTGCGCCCGGAGCCGCTGCACGAGATCCACCGTCTGATGGAACTGCACGTTGCGATCGTCATCCCCCTGGATGAGCAGCACCGGCGACCTCCAGTCGGCGATCCAGGCGATGGGTGACGACTTCCATGCCACCTGAATAGCCTGCTTCACATCAGGCGCGTGGTCGGGCGCGAACTCGCTCGCGATGTCGCTCGAGTTGTAGTGCCCCATCCAGCTGTGCACGCCGTGCATGTCCACGCCGGCCGCGAAGAGGTTGGAGTTGCGCGCGAGCGCCATCGCGGTGAGAAAGCCGCCGTATGAACCGCCCCAGATGCCGATGCGGCTGGTGTCCACTCCGGGGAGCGTGCGCAGATAGCGATTGCCGGCCACGACGTCCAGATACTCGGAGGCGCCCCGCGCGCCCGCGTGATCGGGATGATGGAAGTTGTGTCCGTGGCCGATGCCGAGCCGGTAGTTCACGGAGAGCACCACGTAGCCGTGATTCGCCAGGTACTGATTGACGGCGTAGCTGTTGGAGTAGTAGTCCATATAGTGCCAGCCGAGGAGCATCTGCCGCGGCGGGCCGCCGTGGACGAAGATGATGCCGGGCTTCTTTCCCGCGCCCGGCCGCTCGAACAGCTGTCCGTGCACCAGTAGCCCATCGGACGCATGGAAGGTGACCATCTTGGGCGTCACCAGCTGCGTGGTGGGGAAGTCCGACGGAATCTGATCCGCGCCGATCATCTGTGACTGCCCGCCGCCGGCGGCCACGACCATCGGGACGGGCGGCCGCTGCGCGGTGCCGCCCAGGAATGCGACGCTCTTGTTGTCGCCCGTGACCACCGGTGTCCACTCCACACCGGTACCGGGCGTGAGCTCCACCGGCGCGGCCCGGTCCACCGGCACCTTGAAGATGTGCCGGCGGTCGATGTCGTCGGCATTCTTGCCGCCGTTCGCCGCGTACACGAGGAAGCTCCGGTCCGGGCTCTCGGTGATGTATTCATCCATGAAGTGCCCGGGCGTGAGCAGCAGCGGCGTGCCGCCCGAGGCCGCGATGGAGTAGAGGTGTGGCCAGCCGTCCATCTCGGTGACGAAGACGAGACGATTTCCCGCTCCCCAGTGGAGATTCGCCCCGCCATTCGTTGATGGATAGGAGCCGAGCAACGTCGTGGGGCTCTGCCAGACGCGATGCGCGGCGCCGGTGGCGGCGTTGGCAACCCAGATGGCCCACGGACGCGGGTGCTGCTGGAGGATCGTCTGCGGCACGCCGCCGGAACCGGCCGTCCGGATGAAGGCGATCTGGGAGCCGTCGGGCGACCAGAGCGGGCTCCGGTCGTGCGCGGTGGAAGGCGCGAGATAGCGGACCGGCGCGGAGTCGGAGGTGAAGACGGCGATGAAGCTATGGTCCCCGCGGTTGGTCACGAAGGCGATCTTGCTTCCGTCGGGCGACCATTCCAGCGAGCCATCGTGCCCACGATCGAAGAGCAACCGCTTGGCCTTGGCGCCGCCATCCAGCGGAACGGTCCAGATCTGCTGGCCCTTGATGAACGCCACCTT
This sequence comes from Gemmatimonadaceae bacterium, assembly GCA_036278935.1. GTDB lineage: Bacteria > Gemmatimonadota > Gemmatimonadetes > Gemmatimonadales > Gemmatimonadaceae > DASSNR01. The sequence continues at coordinate 3,470 of DASUKA010000131.1, read as the reverse complement.
GTCTCCCTTGGGCGAGATGACAGGCGCATCACCCTCGGAGAGCATCTTCGGCGTGCCGCCCGACGCGCTCACCGCCCAGATGGCAATCTTGGGCTCGACGGGACTCGCATCCGGATCCGGCGGCAGATTCCCCGAAGCCTCCCAGTTGGAGTCGTGGTCGCCACCGCGCACGTAGATCAGCGTGTTGCCGTCGGGCGAGAAGGTCAGACTGGTGATCTCCTGCCCATCATCAGCAGCGTAGTGCGTCACCTGCTGCGCGGTCCACTTGGGCCCCTCGGCCACCCACACATTGCGCACCCCCTGCTCGTTGAACACCCAGGCGATCTTCTGACCGGTGGGAGCGGCGACGAGCTGCTGCGGAAAGGGGTAGCTCAGCACCTGCGCGAGGCTGAACGAGTTGCCGGCATCCTGCGCGAGCGCCGGCAGGGCCAGTACGGGACAGAGCAGGGCACCGGCGAGAGCGCGGCGCACGCGAACGGCAGCGATCGACATGAGGCCTCCTGAGTTCCGGATGTCGTCCAGACTGGGGAGATAATCTCCGCGCACGCGCCCGTCCAGCCCATGCGTCTTCCCGGGACCGACCTGGCGCGCGGCCGCTGGAACGATTCTCTCAGTGAACTTCTTCTAGAGAATTGGGACGATGTCCCACATACGAGCCCGTCCGGAACACCACGGTGCGTGAGTGCGGGCCCGCTTGCTGCTTCCATCCAGACCAGGAGGAGATCCATGCCGACGACACCGGCCACCCAGCCGCAGACCAAGCGCACAACGTGGGAGCTCGACCCCGTGCACACGCTCGTGGAGTTCTCAGCGAAGCACATGATGATCACCACGGTGAAGGGGCGCTTCACCGATATCAGCGGGACGATCCTGGCCGACGAGGCTGATCGGAGCCGCTCCTCGGTGAAGGCGACCATCAAGGCCGCGAGTATCGATACGCGAACGGAACAGCGCGACAATCATCTGCGCTCCGCCGATTTCCTGGATGTGGAGCACTATCCGGACATCACCTTCACGAGCACCCGCGTGGAGGCGGCGGACCAGAAGCACCTGCGTGTGATCGGCGACCTGACGATCCACGGCGTGACCAAGCCGGTGACGCTCGACACCATATTCGAGGGCCGCATGAAGGATCCGTGGGGCGGGGAGCGCGCGGGCTTCACTGCCAAGGCCAGGATCGATCGGCGCGAGTTCGGTCTCACCTGGAACCAGGCGCTCGAGGCGGGGGGCATCCTGGTGAGTAACGAGATCGACATCTCGATCAACGCGCAGGCGGTAAAAAAGTAGAAGGCGGGGATGGATTGTGAGTGTTGACTGTGAGTGTTGAGTTATGAGTGGAACGGCACAACCCATAGCCCATACCTCACAACTCACCTCCCCTCACCGCACTTATCTTTCGACTGGAGCGGCGGTGGATGCCGTCGCGTTTCCGGCGCCAGCGCCATCGTGCGACACTCGGCGGCCGGAGCCCGGAGTCGTTTGTCCCGAGAGGTCCGGAGTGCCCACTACCGTTCCCGTCGAAATCACCGATCCCACCAACGCCCGCATCCTCGCGATCTCCGAGGATCGGATCGCTGGCTTTCTCCCCGACCCCTTCGCGGAGATCGCGCGTCGCGCTGAGCTGCCGCTGGAGGTGATCCTCGAGCGCATCCGCGCGATGCTCTCAGCCGGTACCATTCGCCGGGTGCGGCAGACGTTGATGGCCACGAATCTCGCGCCCGGTGCGCTCATCGCGTGGCGGGTTCCTTCAGAACGACTGGACGCGGCGTTCGACTACATGGTGCACGACGATCCGTTCTCCGGACACGTCGTGATCCGCTCCACCGATACCGAGACCACGGGCTCGGCGTATCGCCTGTGGACCACGCTCAAGGTGCCGCAGGGCTTCTCCATGCAGAGGCACTGCGAGTTCCTGGCGCGGCAGGTGGGCGCGGACGCCTTCCGGGTGATGCCGGCAGAGCGCCTCTTCGCGCTCGGCGTAGGACACGTGCGCCGGCGTGGCATGGCACCGGGCAGTAAGACGGATGAGCTGGGCCGCGTGATGGATACGCACATCGTCACCCTCTCCGATGCGGAGTGGCGCGTGCTCGAGCCGCTGAAGCGGGAGTTCGCGCCGGAGGAAATTCGCGCCAATCCATGGCGCGCGCGCGCCGAGGAAGCCGGCGTCTCGCTGGACGAGTTCCTGCGCGTGGCGGCGAGCCTGAATGAGCGCGGCGTCATTGGTCGGTTCTCCACCTTTCTGGAGCATGTGAAACCCTCCGCGGGCGGCGAGCGCGTGACGCGGTACAATGCGCTCTTCCACTGGCGCATCCCGCCGGGCCGGGAGATCGAGGCAGGGCGCGAGATCGGGCGGCACCACATTCTCACGCACGCGTACTGGCGCGAGGGCGGCCCGGAGTTCAGCAACGTGAATCTCATGGCGGTGGCGCACGGCACGGAGAAGTCAGTCCTGCTGGCGCACAAGGCCGCGATCGACGAGCACCTTGCCGCGGTCGGCATCCCGGTGAGCTACACGAACGTTTTCTGGGGCGGCCGGAGCGAGATCAAACCGTCCGAAATCTCCCCCGTGGCGTACGAAGCCTGGTGCCGGCGCGTGGGGATCGAGCCGCAAACGGCCAGAGAGTTGTGAGTCATGCATCATGAGGATAGGGTGTAGGGAGGCGGGTGTGGGGTGTATGGGGAACGGCCTGCACATCCCCTGTCCTTCGGAATGACAAATGTCGAAGAGAGTCCTCGCTACCGCTCGGAATGACAGGGTTGGTTCAGCCCCCCGGATTGACCGCGGCGATGCACGCCGTTCCCCCACACCCGACACCCTACTCCCGATACCCTCGCCTTTCCCATGTTCACCATCAAACGCGCGTACGAACCCGCCGCTTCGGATGACGGGGAGCGCATCCTCATCGACCGGCTCTGGCCGCGCGGGGTGAGCAAGGCGCACGCCGCGATCGACGAATGGATGAAGGAGCTGGCACCGTCCACCGAGCTGCGCAAATGGTTCGGACACGACCCCGCCCGGTGGAGCGAGTTCCGGAAGCGGTATCGCGCCGAGCTGCGCACGCACCACGACACGCTGCAGTCACTCGCGCAACGAGGAGCGCACCGCCGCATCACGCTCGTGTACGGCGCCCGCGACGAGGAGCACAACGATGCGGTGGTGTTGCGCGAGCTGCTCGAGGAGATGCGACGCGCGGGCGAGTAGGAGCCCTCCAACTGCCCTACGGTAGCTGCGCCAGCATGCGCTTCACTTCCGGGTCCGCGTCCTGCCACGCCGAGCGCACGTACCCGGCGTACACCCGCGCGCTGTCCGGCAGACCCGCCCGCTCGAACGAGAGCGCCATGAGAAGATCGAGCTGGCTCCGCGTTTCGTAGCGGCCCATGGCGTCCAGCGGCCCCTTGTACCCATCCCTGAGCGTGGCGATGGCCTCCCGTGCGTGGCCCTGGGCCAGTTGCGCCCGGGCCAGCTCGGC
>DASUKA010000130.1:0-38731 GCA_036278935.1 Gemmatimonadaceae bacterium | reverse complement strand
ATAGTTGGCGCGCGCGAAGTACGAGACGAGGTTGTGGTCGAACGGAATGCCATCGTACTCCACCACGCTCGCGGCATCGCGCACGTAATGGAAATCCGGACTGCTGAACCCTTCGCCCCGGATGAAGTTCAGCTCCTGGTGATTGTACTCCACGCTCGCGCCGCCCACGATGTTCCAGCTCCCCGCGCTGTCCGCGCCGCCGCGATAGGTCAGGAAGCTCTCCATCAGGTAGCGATTCGCGTTGTTGTAGCCGCTCTTCGCCACGCCGCTCGCCCCGAAGGCGTAGGTGCCGACCACCAGCGGCGACTGCCACTGGTCCTCCCGCATGTGCAGCACGTCCGCTCCGAGGCGGCCGGTGAGCGTGAAGTGCGGGTTGAAGTCGTAGTTCCCCTCCACGTTGCCGAGCACGCGATCGGTGATCGTGGGCAGCCGATCGTACGCGCCGATCGCCACCGGGTTGGTGTAGATGAACTCGTCGAAATCGTCCGGATTGGTGAATGCCCCGGTGGCGGTGCGGTAGGGATAGATGGGCGGCTCGCCGACGGCGTTGGTCACCACGCCGTTGTCGCTGTTGTCCCCCTCGATACGGTTGTCGTTCTCGTGGGAGAGGCCGATGGACGTCTTGAGCGACAGCCGGTTGCTCGCGTTGTAATCCACGTTCACGCGGGCGTTGGTGCGGTTGTACTTGGAGCCGAGTACCACGCCGTCCTGATCGAAGTAGGAGCCATCCACGAAGTAGCGCAACTGATCGGTGCCGCCGCTCACGCCCAGGTGGATGTTACTCACGGGCGCCGTGCGGAAGATGGCGGACTGCCAGTCGTCATATCCGTACGTCGTGTCCGTCAATGACGTGAACGGCTCATCCTCCCCATCGTTGTCCGCGCCCTCGTTCATGTAGGCGACGTACTGCTGGGCGTTCATGAGGCTCAGGCGGTGGGCGACGTTCTGCCAGCCGGTGTACGCGTCCAGGGTGAAGCGCGCCTTCCCCGCCTGCCCGCGCTTGGTGGTGATCATCACCACGCCGTTCGAGGCGCGTGAGCCGTAGATCGCGGCCGAGGCGGCGTCTTTGAGCACGGTGATCGAGGCGATGTCGTTGGGGTCCAGCCCCGTAATGGCGGTGAGCCCCTGCCCGCTGGGCGAGAGCTGCGCGAAGTCCTCGCTCTGCACCGGCACGCCATCCACCACGTAGAGCGGCTGGTTGGAGGCGGAGATGGACGCGGCGCCCCGCACACGAACGGAGATGCCGTTGCCCGGGTCGCCGGAGTTCTGCGTCACCTGCACGCCTGGCGCCTTGCCCTGCAACGCGGCGTCCACGCCGGCCACGGGCGTGTTGGCGACATCGGCGCCGCTGACGGTGGTCACCGCCCCGGTCACCTGGCTCCGGTTCTCGGTGCCGTACCCCACGACCACCACTCCGCCCAGCTGCACGGCGGTCTGCCGCAGTCCGAAGTTCGCGGTCGCGGTATCGCCGGCCGCCACGGTAATCTGCCGTTCTCCCTGCGTATAGCCGATCACCTGCGCGCGCACGGTCAGCGTGCCGGCCGTCACATTGCCCAGCGTGTAGCGGCCCTGGACGTCGGTCAGTGTGCCCGTTGTGGTGCCGGGAATCGTAACCTGCACGTTCTCGATAGGCTGTCCCGTAGCGGAATCGGTAACGGTGCCCCGGATAGTGGCCGTGCCTTGCGCCGCCGCGGTGCTCGCGATGACGAGGCTCGCCGCGAGGCCGAGCATCGGTGTGGGAATGCGGGCAAACCTCCAGCGTTTCATGGTCGTTCCTCTCGTTGGAGTACGGTTGCTGGTGAGCGTGAGGGCGTGCGGTCGCGCCGGTTCACGCGTGGGCTCCCGAATGTGGGACGTGGGATGATGACGGAGCGGCGGCTGCCGCCGGTGTGGGGCGGTAGCCGAGTTGATGCGACACGCGCGCGGCGGAGCGGCAGACCATCGCCGTCAGCTCCGTGATGCGCGCGGCGGGGATGCGGCTGCTTGGGCCGCCCACGCTGAGCGCGGCTGCGACGCGCCCGTCGTGATCGCGCACGCCCGCGCCGACCGCGATCCAGCCCGCCTCGAGCTCTTCGACCGCGGTGGCGTATCCCCGCCGCCAGACGTCGTCGAGCTCGCGATCCAGCTGCGCGGCTGATGTGATGGTCTTGGGGGTGAGGCGCGCGAGCCGGCGGCGTGCCACACCCTTCCGCGCGAGGGCGCCATCACCCTCGTGTCGCGCCGCCGCGAGCAGCACCTTCCCCGTGGACGTGGCATGTGCGGGCCCGCGCCAGCCCACCGCCGGCGTGCCCCGCAGCAGATAGCGGCTCAGCACTTCATCGAGGATCAGCACCTCGTTGCCGACGAGGACTTCCAGCGTGGTCGTCTCGCCGGACAGCTCGGAGAGGGCGGCCAGCTCGCCGCGCGCCACGCTTCGCAGATCGTTGGCTCGCAGCGCCGTCGCGCCGAGCACTACGGTCTCGGGTCCCAGCCGGTATGCGCCCGCCGCATCGGCGCGCGCCACCATCCCTTCCCCCTCGAGCGCGGCAAGCAGGCGGAAGACGGTCGTCTTGTGCAGGCCGAGCGCACGCGACAACTCGGCGACGGTGCGCGTGGGGTGCGCATCGGTGAAGGCCTTGAGGACGGCCACCGCCCGGAGCACGGCCTGCGTGCCCGGGTAGGGAGGAGCAGCCGTGGAATCCCGTTTCATATTGTGGACTACTATTCAGCCCGGGGCGTCGGCCGTCAAGAGCGCAGCCGACCGCCCCCGCGGCGGCGCACGGAGGTAGCCAGGCCACCGCCAGCCGCCTAACTTGGTGTCGGACCGCGTTCCTCAGGATGTCATGACCGCTCTCGGCACCGGCCCGCGTCGCGTCGCGATCGTCGCGGGGCTTCGCACCCCCTTCGCGAAAGCGGGCACCGTCCTCAAGTCCTTCACCGCCATCGACCTCGGGCGCCTCTGTGTGGCCGAGCTCGTGGAGCGCGCCAATCTGGATGGCGAGGAGGTGAACACACTCATCTTCGGCACCGTCATCCCCGCTGTCACCGCGCCCAACATCGCGCGCGAGGTGGCACTTCTGCCCGTGTTCCCCAAGGGGATTCCCGCGGTGACGGTGAGCCGTGCCTGCGCCAGCGCCAACCAGGCAATCACCGACGCCGCCGATCAGATCGCGCTCGGATACGCGGATGTCGCCATCGCGGGCGGGGCGGAGTCGCTCTCCAACGTGCCGATCCTGCATTCCCGAGGCTTCTCGGACGCGCTGGTGGCGGCCTCCAAGGCCAAGTCGGTATCGGCGCGCGTGGGCGCGCTCGCACGGATCCGCCCGCGCGATCTCGTCCCCATCACACCCGCCATCGCCGAGCCCACCACCGGCGAGACCATGGGCGAGTCGGCCGAGAAGATGGCGAAGATCAACCACATTCCGCGCGACGAGCAGGACCAATTCGCGCTGCGCTCGCACCGGCTCGCCGCCGCGGGCACGAACGACGGCCGGCTCACGTCGGAGATCATGCCGGTGTACGTGCCGCCGACTTTCGAGACGGTGGTCACGAGCGACAACGGGATCCGCACCACCACCACTTTCGAGCAGCTCCAGGCGCTGCGCCCGGTGTTCGACAAGCGGTACGGCACGGTGACGGCGGGCAATTCATCGCCGCTTACGGATGGCGCCGCGGCGGTGATCCTCATGAGCGAGGAGAAGGCTCGTGCCCTCGGCCACCCCCCGCTCGCCTACATCCGCTCCTACGCGTACGCCGCGCTCGATCCTGGGGAGCAGCTGCTGCAGGCGCCGGTGCTCGCTGCGCCCGTCGCGCTCCAGCGCGCCGGTCTCACGCTCCGCGACATGGATCTGGTGGAGATGCACGAGGCCTTCGCCGCGCAGGTGCTCTCCAATCTGCGCGGCTTCGAGTCGAAGGAATGGGGCGAGCGCGCGGGCTTTTCCGCCCCCGTGGGTGAGGTGGACCGCTCGCGCCTCAACGTTCTTGGCGGATCGATCGCGCTCGGCCACCCCTTCGGCGCTACCGGCGCGCGGATTACCACCACGCTCGTGGACGAGCTTCGGCGCCGCGGCGCGCAGTTCGGGCTCATGACCGTCTGTGCCGCGGGCGGCATGGGGTTCGCCATGGTGGTGGAGGCGGCGTCATGACGCTCGCGGACGCGTCGCTGGTGAGCGATGCCTTCCGCGTGGAGACACGGGATAACGTTGCCATCATCACCTTCGACCTGCCGGACAAACCGGTCAACACCATCTCGCGTACCGTCGGCGACGAGCTGATCGCGCTGCTCGATCACATCGAGCGCGCCACGCTGGTGCACGCGGCCGTGCTGCTGAGCGGCAAGCGCGACAGCTTCATCGCCGGCGCCGACATCGAGCAATTCCGCGTGCTGCACACTGCGCGTGACGCGGAGCGGCTGAGTCGCGACGGGCAGATGCTGATGGATCGCATCGAGCGCTCGCGCGTGCCCGTGATCGCCGCGATTCATGGCGCCTGTCTGGGTGGCGGACTCGAAGCGGCGCTGGCCTGCGCGTACCGCATCGCGACCGACCATCCCAGCACGGCGCTGGGGCTGCCCGAGGTGCAGCTCGGGCTCATTCCCGGCGCCGGCGGCACACAGCGGCTGCCGCAGAGAGTCGGGCTGCGCAACGCGCTCGATATGATTCTCACCGGCAAATCGGTGCGCGCGAAGAAGGCGCTGAGCATCGGCCTGGTGGATGAGCTCGTGCACCCCGCCATCCTCCTGGACGTGGCGCTCGATCGGGCGCGCGCGTTCGCCTCCGGCACCAGCGCGCGACCGCGGCGCCGCCGACCGCACAAAGCGGCCGACCTGGCGCTCGAGCGCAATCCGCTGGGCCGGCGCCTGGTCTTCCGACAGGCGCGCGAGCAGACGCTGCGCAAGACGCGCGGGCATTACCCCGCGCCGCTCGCCGCGCTCACGGCCGTCGCCGCCGGCTACGCCGAGGGGCGGGCGAAGGGGCTCGCCGTGGAGGCGTTCTCCTTTGGCGAGATGGCGATGACCGATGTCTCCACGCAGCTCGTCTTCCTCTTCTTCGCCACGAGCGCGCTCAAGAAGGACAGTGGCGTCGACACGCCGAACGTCGCGCCGCTGCCGGTACACAAGCTCGGCGTGCTGGGGGCAGGCTTCATGGGGGCGGGGATTGCCGCGGTGGCGGCCATGCAGCACACGGCCGTGCGGCTCAAGGACGCCGCGCCGGAGCGGGTGGGGAAAGGACTCCGCGCCGTGTACGACGTGCTCCGCGAGCGGCTCCGGAAGCGACGCATCACCCGCCAGCAATTCGCCGACGAGTTCGCGCTGGTGGGCGGCACCACCGAGTATACCGGCTTTGGCAACGCGGACCTGGTGATCGAGGCGGTGTTCGAGGATCTCGAGCTCAAGCAGCGGGTGCTGCGCGAAGCGGAAGCGGTGATCCCCAGCGACGCCATCTACGCCTCGAACACCAGCACCATCCCCATCACGCGGATCGCCGAGGCGTCCAGGCGGCCGGAGCAGGTGCTGGGGATGCACTTCTTCTCGCCGGTGCCCAAAATGCCCCTGCTCGAGGTGATCACCACCCCGCGCACGAGCGATGTCGCCACCGTCACCGCGGTCGCGTACGGCAAGACGCTCGGCAAGCACGTGATCGTCGTGAACGATGGGCCGGGCTTCTATACCACGCGCACGCTCGCGGCCTTCATGAATGAGGCGGGCTATCTGCTCGACCAGGGCGTGTCCATCGAGGCGCTGGACCGTGCACTGGTGGAGTTCGGCTTTCCCGTGGGACCGGTCACGTTGCTCGATGAAGTGGGCATCGACGTGGGCGCCAAGGTGGGACACGTCCTCTACGAGGCGTTCGGCGAGCGTCTCACCCCCGCGCAGTCACTCGAGCGCGTGGCGGCGTCCGGGCGGTTGGGGCGGAAGGGCGGGAAGGGATTCTACCGCTACGACGCGCACGGGAAGAAGGGCCCGGTGGATGAGACGGTCTACGAGATACTTCCCACGGGCGCGCAACGCCGGGTGATCCCGGCGGAAGAGATGGAGACGCGCACGGTGCTGGCCATGGTGAACGAGGCCGCGCGCTGCCTGGGCGAGGGCGTGCTCCGCTCCGCGCGCGACGGCGACCTGGGGGCGGTGTTCGGGATCGGCTTCCCACCCTTCCGTGGCGGCCCGTTCCGCTATGTGGATACGCTCGGCGTGGGCGCTGCTGCACGACAGTTGCGCGAGCTCAACGCGAAGTTCGGGGCGCGCTTTGAGCCGGCGCCGCTGCTTGCGCGGATGGCGAAGACGGGGGAGCGCTTCTACCCCTGACGCGCCGTGGCCGACGCGGTGGCTCCGCTCTCGAGCATCCGCTCGAGCGCCGCCAGCACTGGTGCCACAGCGAGCTCGGCGACCGTCTTGCCCGGGCTGATCACGCGCTCTCCGGGCGAGCGGTACAGCCCGTACAGCTCGTTGGTGCGGCGCGGGAAGAGCACGACGGCCGGGATGTGGAACGAGGACGCGGCATGCACGATGCTCGTATCCGGCGTCACCACCAGGTCCGCGGCCGCCACGAGCGCGAGCGCGCTGCGGATGCCCGGCGTGCGCGCCACGCTCACCTCCGCCTCGCGCGCGATGTGCGCCACCCGATCCGACTCGGCGGGCGACCCGATGAGCAGCGTGCACAGACCATCCCGGCGTGAGCGGAGCGCCCGGAGCACAGCGATGAACTTGTCATCGGGCCACGCGCACGATGGCTTGCCCGCCGAGATGTTCACGAGCAGCCGGCGGCGCGGTGCACCGGTGTCGCGCAGCGCGCCGTGCGATCGCCACGCCAGCTCACCACCCGCGCGCTCGGAGTCGCTCAGGTAGATGGCCGGGCTCCAATCGGTGGCGTCGAGGTCCACGCCGAAGGGGAGGGCGAGGGCGGCCGTGCGCTCCACGTAGTGGGTGGCGGCGGTGAGATTGGGAACGGCGATGGTGTACGCGAAGTCGTTGCTCTGTCCGCCGGCGCCGATCCGGTGTCGCGCGCCGCTCAGCAGCATGACGATCAGCGTCGTGGTGGATGGCGCGGTCACCATGCAGTCGATGATGGCATCGTAGCGGGCGCGGCGGAGTTGGCGGATCGTGCGCCAGTAGGTCCATGGCTTGCGCCGCTCGAAGAGCACGACGCTCCCCACGTACGGATTCCCTTCGAGCACCGGCGCGTTCCACGGAGATGCGAGCACATCCACGGTGAGCGAGGCATGGGAGGTGGCGATGGCCCGGATGAGGCTCGAGGCGAGAATCATGTCGCCGATCCGGTCGTAGCGCAGATACAGGACCCGGTGCGGCCGTGCGTCCCACTTCGGTTGCTCGCTGCGCCGCGGGCGCCCCATGAGCGCCGACATCCCGCGAATGAATGCTCCCCTGCACGCCCGCTCGAGGCGCTTCAACCTCATGCCGTCCTCACCTGTCCGCCGCGTTGATCCTCACTGGCTCGGATGATAGCGGCGGGACAGGCGTGAGGCGAGAGGCGAGGGTGTAAGGGAGTAGGGTGCCGGGTGGAGGGAAACGGCCTGGGCCGCCGCGGTCAGTCCGAAGGAGCGAGAGCCCCGTGGAGGAATCTGCGCCCGTCTAGGGAGAAGACTCTTCGCTGCGCTCGGCATGACAACAAGGGACGCTCGGAATACCAGCGAAGGACCGCTCGGAACGCCGTTCCCCTTACACCCGACACCCTACTCCCTCCACCCTCACCCTCCTACTTCGTCACCACGATCACGTTACCCGACACATCCGTACCACTGGTCACGGTCACGCCTGACAGGAGTGACGGCTGGTAGAGCGACGTACTGGCCGGAGTGGCACGCAGCTCATACGCACCCGGGAGCACGAAGGCAAAGGTGAAGTTGCCGGCATCGTCGGTCTGGGTGGTGGACACCACGCTGTCCGGACTCGTGTCCGTGAGAAGGGTGCCCGCCTTGAGGACTTCCACGGTTGCACCCACTTCGGGCGCACCGGTCGGGCTGTCCTCGTGCACGCTGCCGCTCACCGAGCCGGTGATGTCGCGTGCCGTCGCGCGGATCACCGGCTTGAAGAGCAGGCCGTTTGCCGCGATGCTGCTGCCGCGCAGCACGAAGCTGTTGCCAAGGTCGAAGTCCAGCACCATCACGGTGCCGCCGGCAACGACGTCGATCGGCTGCGCCAGGTTGATCTTCACGCCCGTCTGCCCCGCGCTCGGCCAGGTGATCGCGGCCTGCGTGCCGTCGGCGAGCGTGATGGACGACTTGCTGACGTCCAGGATGAGCCGGAAGCTCTGATACTGCCCCGTGGGGAGCGTGGTCTGACCGAGATTCACCGTTGCGCCGTTCTGCAGGTCGAGCAGGTTATAGCTTGCGTTCGGCGTGGCGATGGTGACCCAGCCCTTCGTCGGGTCGGTGTTGTTCCCCGGGTCCGTGGGGTCGGTCACATCGGCGTCCGTCGCGTTGGACATTCTGGCGTCGATGCGGACGACGTACATGTCTGCGCTCTTCACGTTCGAGAACGGGAACGGTGCGTCCGTCAACTGCACGGATAGGGTGCCGGTAGTGCTCGACATGCTGTCGCTGCATGCGCCGAGCGCAAAGGCGCTCAGCACTGCCGCGGTGATGTACAGTACGCGCTTCATGGGAGTCAGCTCCATGGCAGAGTGTGACAGGTGACATCGCGGCTGGCTGGCGCACGCCTTCTTCATAGGCGTACCCCGTTGCGCACCATCGCGCGGAGCCCGCCGCCGGTCGTACATGCTGCTGTCACACAAAGACCCCGGTCATCGCGCCTTGGTCACATCGGTCATCGCGGCCGCGCGGCTGTTGCGGGGCAATGCGCTTCTCGCGCGGTAACCGCGTGTTTGCCCTCTGACGGGGCGCGCGCCGCCTGGACATCAGGATGTGACGGATGGCCGAATAGGAAGGTCTGAGAATCATGGACGTCTCTGACGCGGAGTTGGTGGAGCAGGTGCTCGGCGGTGACCGGGAGGCGTACGCGTCCCTCGTCGCGCGCTATCGCGATCAGTTGGCGCGGTATGCGAGGCGGATGCTGGGAAACCGGGAAGATGCGGAGGACGCGTTGCAGGATGCGTTCATCCGCGCATTCCGGTCACTCGACCGGTGCGCGGATCGCGAGCGATTCGGGGCGTGGCTGTTCCGGATACTCGTGAACCGCTGCCGCACCGCGGGGAAGCGCGGCGCGCGGGATCGACAGCGATTCGTGCACGATGCCGCGGCGCTGTTGGATGCCGCGGAGGAGCATCCGGCGGATCGCACCGCCATGCGCGAGGAGATCGAGCGGGCGCTCGCGGAGCTCGGTGCCGAGCAGCGGGAGGCGTTCCTGCTCAAGTACGGTGAAGAGTTGGGTTATGAGGAGATGGCGGCGCTGACCGGGGTCGGGGTGTCCGCGCTCAAGATGCGGGTGAAACGGGCGTGTGAACGGTTGCGCGATCTCTTAGAGGAGGAAGTGGAGAGTGTCCGAGCGGACGGATGACGAACTCGTGATCGAGCGTGTCGCGCGCGAAGTGCGCTCACCGGTGCATCTGGACGCCGCATTCGATGCGCGCGTCATGGCGGCGGTCCGTGCGACGCGACTGCCGCTGCGCCGCCGCCGGGTGCTGGCGGGAATGCTGCGTCAGCGCCGGGTGATGCTCTCCCCGATTGGCGCTCTGGCACTGGCGGCCGGCTTTGCCGGCGTGGTGGCCGCGAGCACACTCGCCCTGTATGCGCCAGCCACGAAGTCCGTGACTCCCGCGGCGCGTGGCGCTGCCGGCGCGGTGCCGGCCACGCGCCGCCTCATCCAGTTCGTGCTCACGGCGCCATCCGCCTCACGGGTGGCGCTGGCCGGCGACTTCAACGGATGGAGCACCACGGCCACGCTGCTCCGCCGAGCGCCGGGCGCGAACGTCTGGTCGGTATCCGTTCCGCTCGCACCGGGTCGACACGCCTATGCGTTCGTCGTCGACGATAGCGTATGGGTGGCCGATCCAGCAGCGCCGCGGGCCCCGGAGAATGACTTCGGGCCGCCGAACTCGGTGGTGACCGTCTACGGAGCGTCGTTGTGACATCGCGTCCGCGTGCGCTGTGCGCCATGCTGGTCGTGGCAGCCCTGGGCGCGCTCCTGACCGTGCTCGTTCCGGTGCGCGCCAGCGCACAGGGCCAGGGCGTGGATGGGCGGCTCGCCTCGCGAGTGGACAGCGCCACCCGTGCCACGCTCGCGCCGGTGCTCGATTCCGCGCGCGCGACCGGTCTCCCCACGGAGCCGCTGGTAGAGAAGGCCCTGGAAGGGGCGAGCAAGCGCGCACCGGGCGCACGCATCGTGGCGGCCGTACGCGCGCTGCGGGGTGACCTCGAGACCGCGCGTGCCGCACTGGGTACCGGCTCATCCGCGCAGGAGATCGTCGCCGGCGCCGGTGCACTGCGCGCCGGGGTGGATGCCTCGCACCTGCAGCAGCTGCGCGCCGATCGCCCGGGCCGCTCGCTCGCCATTCCGCTGACCGTGCTCGGGGAGCTGATCGCCCGCGGAGTTCCCGTGGATACGGCGGCGACGGTGATCGCATCACTCGAGCGAGACGGCGCAGCCGACGAGGATTTCGTGGCCCTGCGGCAGAGCATGGGGCGCCATGGCGGGCCGTTCCCGCTCCCCGCGGCGGCAGCGGCACATGCGCGCGGAGCGCCGGCATCGGTCGGACCGCCGCCCGGTCGAGCGCTCGGTCGGTCGCACCGCAAGCGCAAACCCTAGCGATTGCCGATGGTCTCATGTCGGTGCTGGGCGATCATGGCCGCATGCATCGGTCTCGTGTCGGTGGCGTCCAGCGTGGCCAGCGCGCAGAGTCGCGCATCGCTCGATGTTGGCTTCATGAGCATTGCCTACGACAGCGTGCCCCGGACCGTCGGCATGACGGTCGCCCCTGCGCTCCGCCTCGCGAGCGCCACCGCTGCACTCGACGCGGCGGGCGGAGTGTCCCTCTTCAATGCGGATTCGGACGGATGGAGTGCGCAGGGGACACTCGACGGGAGTGCGTTCACGCCAACCGCGCATGGACTGCGGGGCGAAGTGGTGGGTGTGGTGGGCGGAAGCCGCTTCGAGAGCGGAGCGTCATCCGCAGAGATGCTGGGCCAACTCCGCGTGCACCTGCTGAGGCGGCGGGAAGGCGCATGGGTGATGCTCGGTGGCGGAGAAGGGTGGGACGGCACTGAATTCCAACGCGTCACCCTGGCGGGCGCAGGCGCCTGGCTGCGGAGGGGTAGCGTGGTGCTGGCCGGCTCCGTGAATCCCGCCGCCACGAGCGGCGAGCGGTATACTGACGCCACCGGTACTATCACCTGGAACGTCCGCGCACTCGAGCTGGAGGGCTCGCTGAACGTGCGTCGCGGCGGGGACGGCCTGCTCGATGGCACCTGGGGTGAAGCACGCGCAACGCTCTGGCTGTCGCGCCACCTTGCGCTCGTGACGGGGTGGGGAAGCTACGCGCCGGATCCCGTGCAAGCGCTTCCGGGCGGCCGCTATCTCACGATGACGCTCCGGCTGGGCACACGTCCGGTGCATTACCCCGCGTTGCGGCTCCCACGCCACCGTCCCGCACCGATTGCGCCGGGCGTCGCGCGCGATATCCAGCTGCATCAGGAGCGCGATGGGCGGTGTGTGATCACGGTGCGCGTGCCGGATGCCCGGCGGGTGGAGCTGATGGGCGACTTCACCGATTGGAGTCCGGTCGCGCTCGAGAGCACCTCGCCCGGCGTCTGGGTGGTTGCGCTGCATCTCAGCCCCGGTGCGCACCACTACAACGTGCGCATCGACGGCGGCGAATGGACTGTCCCCGCCGAAAGCCCTTCGGTGGCGGACGAGTTCAACGGGCGCGTGGGAGTGCTGCTCGTGCGCTGAGCCGCACGCCATTTCCATCCCGACCGGCCGCTCGCTCCCCCACGGACCAGCCCACAACCCATAACTGACAACTCATACTGACTAGCCAACCTTCCCTCCGCCGGGCTACAATTCCGTGTCCCGAACGGTCCCCCGCACGTGCATCGAGCCCCACCGGGCGCACGTCCCCACATCGATCCACCCCAACCGCACTCATTAAACAGAACGTGCCAAGGCGAGCAGATAGGAGTCGAATGCTGCCGTGCGCCGGCGTGCCGCGCCCATGCGCAGCCGGGATGAACCGCTTCTCCCGCCGCGTTGGGAGCCTTGTACGCGGAGCGCCCCCCGCCGTTCGCGTCTCTGCCCACGTGGTCGCACTGCTGCTCGCGCTCGGGGCATGTGCCGCGCCGGCCGCGAGCGGCCGCGCTTCCTCCAGCCAGGTCATGTCCAACCTTCCACGCACGCGCGCCGAGCGCACGGACTACCGCGAGACCTCGCATTACAGCGACGTCATCGACTTTCTCGACTCGTTACAGGCGCTGCACGCGCCGGTCTGGATCGGCGACATCGGCACGACCACCGAAGGGCGTGCCATCCCGCTGGTGGTGCTCTCCCGACCGCTCGTCACCACGCCGGCGCAGGCCAAACGGCTCGGCCGCCCCGTGGTGTACGTGCAGGCGAACATCCACGCCGGCGAAGTGGAGGGGAAGGAGGCGCTCCTGGCGCTCATCCGCGATCTGGCGTTCGATCCGCACCCGAACGTGCTGGACTCGGTGGTCATGCTCGCCGTGCCCATATACAACGCCGATGGCAACGAGCGCTTCGCGCCGCAGGAGCAGAACCGCCGGGAGCAGAATGGCCCCGAAATGGTGGGTACCCGCGCCAACGCGCAGGGGCTGGACCTGAACCGCGACTACGTGAAGGCTGAAGCGCCGGAGACGCGGGCTTCGCTCGCGGCGTTCAATGCGTGGGATCCGGATGTCTTCATGGACCTGCACACCACCGACGGCAGCTTTCACGGCTACGCGCTCACCTATGCACCGTCACTCAATCCGGCGGCGTTCTTCGGCGGCGTGTATGCGCGCGATTCCCTCCTTCCCGTGGTGCGGCAGCGCATGCGTGAGCACGACGGCTTCGAGACGTACGACTACGGTAACTTCGGCGGCAACTTCAACGCGGGCTACCAGCGCGAGTCGCTTACCGATACCGTGAAGCATGGCTGGTACTCGTACGAGCCCACGCCCCGGTATGGCACCAACTACTACGGGGTACGCGGCCGGATCGCCATCCTGAGCGAGGCGTTCTCACACGATCCGTTCGAGCGGCGCGTGAAGTCGACCTACGCCTTCGTGCATGAGGTGCTCTCCTACACCGCCGAACATGGCGACCAGATCGTGGCGCTCTCGCGGCGCGCGGACAGTACAGTCACCGCATGGGGTGCGCACCCCGCCAGCGCGCCGAAGGTGCCCATCCGCTCCGAGATCACAAAGACCCCGGTACAGGACGACATCCTCGTCGAGAAGCTCGTGAGCACGGGAGATTCCTCGCGCACGCAGCCCGGCGTTCCGGTCGGGCTCCGGCGCACCGGGCACATCATCACCGAGCACATGCCGGTGTACGTCCGCTTCACCCCGACCCTCGAGCAGTCGCTCCCGTACGCGTACGCCATTCCCGCAAGCGAGGCGGATGCACTACGCCTGCTGCGACTGCACGGCGTGGTGGTCGAGCGGCTCACGCAGGACTGGACCACCCAGGTGCAGCACTTCACCATCGATTCCGTACAGAAGGCGGCCCGTCCCTTCCAGGGGCATCACCAGGTGCAGCTCGTGGGTCACTGGCAGACCGAAAGTCGCGCCCTTCCCACCGGCTCGTATCTGGTGGAGACCGCGCAGCCGCTGGGCATCCTCGCCTGCTACCTGCTGGAGCCCGAGAGCGACGATGGGCTCGCCACCTGGAACGTCTTCGACTCGGAGCTCCATGCCGGCGCCGATTTTCCGGTGTGGCGGGTGGAGGAGCCGGTGACGGCAGCTCGGCGGGTGGAATGACCATGCTCCGACAGGCCTTCCTCTACCTCTCCAACCAGCCGCAGATCTTTCACTTCGTCAAGCGGAACGCGCTGGCCAGAAAGTTCGCCTCCCGCTTCGTGGCCGGCGAGACGCTCGACGACGCGGTGCGCGCGGTGCGCGCGCTCAACCAGCGTGGAATCACCGCCTCGCTCGATCTGCTTGGCGAGAGTGTGCGCAACGAAGGCGAGGCGCGCGCGGCAGCGCAGGAATATCTCCACATCCTCGATCGGATCCACGAGGAGAAGCTCCGCTCCACCGTCTCGGTAAAGCTCACCGCCATGGGGCTCGACATCTCCGAGGATCTCTGCGTCGCCAACATGTCCACGATCCTCGACCGCGCGCGCGACTATCAGTCCTTTGTGCGCCTGGACATGGAGGGGAGCGCCTACACGGGGCGGACGATGCATCTGTTCGAGGACCGCCTGTATCCCCGGTATCCCGAGAGCGTGGGGATCGTGCTCCAGAGCTATCTCTATCGCACCCAGGCCGACGTGGAACAGGCCGTGCGGCTCAAGTGCCGTGTGCGGCTGTGCAAGGGTGCGTACCAGGAGCCGCCGACGGTGGCCTACCCGGCCAAGAAGGATGTCGACACCAGCTACGTGCGTGCCATGGAGACGTTGATGCTCAACGGCAACTACCCGGGCATCGCGACACACGACGAGGCGATCATCGCCCGGGCCAAGAGTCTGGCGCGCGAGCGTCAGATCGCCACGGAGCGCTTCGAGTTCCAGATGCTCTATGGCGTGCGCCGCGACTTGCAGGAGCAGCTCGTGCGCGAGGGATACAACATGCGCGTCTACGTGCCCTTCGGCACCCAGTGGTATCCGTATCTCATGCGCCGGCTCGCGGAGCGTCCCGCGAACGTCGCCTTCATCACCGGCAACGTCATGCGAGAGATGATGGGCGGGCGGCGGTGAGCGATGGGACGCTTCCTCCCCCCCGATCACTCGCAGGGCGATGAGTCGACGGTGGGCGGCTACCGCGCGGTGCACGCGCGCCCGGCGGCATTCGAAGGAGTGGATGGCCTGTCGTACAGCGTGGAGGTCGAAGCCGATGCCACGGGCGACGCCGAGCATCCCATAGGTGGCTATCTCCTCTTCGTGCAGTGGGCGCGCGGCATGCCGACGGTAACGGGGCACCTGGAAACCGATTTCCTGGCGTACGGCACGAGTGAGCACGCCGTGCGCGAGCAGGTCGGCGCGCTCCCGCTTGCCGAGGCGAAGCGGCTGCTGGACGAATGCATTCGCTCGCGCGGCGCGCCGCCGGGCAGCACGCAGAGCCGGCCCTGGTGGGAGGCCATGCGGGATGCCGATGACGAACGCGATGCGTGACGCATAATTCCGGACGCGCGGGGAGTCTGACGCAGTGAGCGAATCCCGGCGCGGCCTGGTGCTTCGGGGCACCGGCGGCGTGTGGCACATCGAGAGCGAGTTGGGCGAGACGCTGGAGGTCTCGCTTGCCGGCCGGCTCAAGCGGGAGGCCGGCGCTCGACTGGCCGTGGGCGACGCGGTCCGGATCGAGCGGGACGCGCGCGATCGCGCGTGGGCGATCGTGGAGATCCTACCGCGCCGCTCGGCGCTCATCCGCCGCACGCCGGGCGGCGCCTACGGCGAACGCGTGGTGGCGGCCAACGTGGACCAGGTGGTCGTGGTGTTCGCCGCCGCCGAGCCGGAGCCGCATCCGCGCATGCTGGACCGCTTTCTCGTCATCGCGGCGGCCAACGACATTCCCGCGCGGGTCGTGGTCAACAAGACGGACCTGGCCGACACGGAGGCCACGCGCGCGCGCTTTGCCGCGTACGAGGCGGCGGGCTATCCCGTGCATTACACAAGCGTCGTTCGCGGCGAGGGGCTTTCGGCGTTGCGAGAGATGCTCAGCCAGTCGGTCTCCACGTTCACCGGTCCCTCGGGCGTGGGCAAGTCGTCGCTGCTGAACGCGATGTATCCGGGGCTCGGCCTTCGCGTGGGGGAGATCAGCCGCTCCGTGCTCAAGGGGCGCCACACCACCGTTGGCGCCGCGATGTATCCGCTGAGCGATGGCGCGTACGCCATGGATACGCCGGGGCTGCGCGAGGTCGGCATGTGGGGGATCGCGCCGGGGACGCTGGACCGCTGCTTTCCCGAGTTCCGTGGGTATGTCGAGGAGTGCCGCTTCGCCGATTGCCGGCATCGCACTGAGCCGGGGTGCGCGGTCCGTGCGGCTGTGGAGCGGGGCGACGTGAGCCGCGAGCGCTACGACAGCTATATTATGCTCCTGCATGAACTCGACCGGACAGAACGCGTGTGGTAGGTAAGACAGCCGCGTCGCTCGTGGCGCGCGACACGGCGCGGCGCTCGGCCGCGGTGATCGCGCATCTCAGCGAGCCGTGGGCGAAGATCCTTCGCTGGATCGAGGCGCGGGACTGGGATGAAGGCGCCGTCCTCATGGTGTTCGGCGCCGTCATTGGCGTGGTTGGCGGTCTGGGCGTCGTCGTCTTCTATCATCTCATCGACCTCGCCTACTTCGTCTTCATCACCTGGCTCGGCGCCAAGCTCGGGGTCGTGCAGCACGCCTTCTACCGGCCGCTGCTCACCGCCGGCGGACTCTGGGCGGCGTGGGCGCTCGTCCGCCGCTTTCGCATCCCGCCCGGGCAGAACGTGGCCGATGTGCAGCTGGCCGTGGCCAAACGAGGCGGGCGCGTTCCCTGGCGCCCGGTGCTCATCCGTACCATCTCCGCCGCTATCACGCTCGGCTCCGGCGGCTCAGCCGGCAGCGAAGGGCCTACCGCGGTGCTCGGTTCCACCGTGGGCTCCGAGTTGGGGCGGGCCTTCCGGTTCCGGCCGCGCCGCGTGAAGATCCTCGTCGGGTGCGGCGCGGCCGCGGGCATCGCCGCCGCCTTCAACGCGCCGTTCGCCGGCGCGTTCTTCGCGCTCGAAGAAGTGCTCGGCGCCTTCTCCGTGGGCGCCTTCAGCCCGGTGGTCATCGCCAGCGTGGTCGGTGCGCTCACCGTGCGTCCCTTCCTGGGAAATCACCCCGCCTTTCACATTCCGCCCTACGGCGCGGTGCGGCCGCTGGCGATGGTGCTGCTCTATCCCATCCTCGGCATTCTGTGCGGGCTCTGGTCCGCGTTCTATACGCGCATGTTCTTCGCGGCGGACGACTACGCGCTGCGCCTCCCCGGTCCCACCTGGCTGCGCCCCGTGCTGGGCGGACTCGCCGTGGGGCTGGCCGTGCTCTCGTCGGGCGGGCTCCTCATCGGGGACGGGCATCTCGCCATCCCCACGGCGATCTTCGGCGGCATCGCTTGGTTCCTGCTGCTCGGCATCGCGCTCGCCAAAACGTTCGCGACGTCGGTGACGCTGAGCTTCGGTGGCTCCGGCGGCGTCTTCACGCCCACGCTCTTCATTGGCGCAGCGTTGGGCGGCGGGCTCGGCCGCCTGGCCGTCATTCTGCTGCCGCACTTCGGTCTGCACGCCGAGGCGTGGGGACTGGTCGGGATGGCGGGACTGGTGGCGGGCGCCACGCGCGCGCCGCTCACGGCGATCTTCATGGTGTTCGAGATGACGAACGACTACGGACTCGTCATCCCGATCATGATCGTGGCCGTGCTCGCGTACGCCACGGCGCGACGCTTCGCGCCATACGGCCTGTACGATGGATGGCTGGAGCGGCGCGGCGAGCATCTCGCGCACGGCGCCGACCGGGCGCTCATGGAGCGCATCGAGGTGCGCGACGCGCTGAATCCGAACGCGATCAGCGTGCTCCCCGATGCATCGCTCGAGGAGGTGCTCGCCGCCGCGGCACAGACCAGGCAGACCACGCTCCCCGTGCTGGATGAGGACCACCTGCTGGCGGGGGTCATCACCTATGATGACCTGCGCCATGCGATGCTCGACCGCGGCGACCTGGCCAGCATTCTTGTCGCGGCCGATCTGGCCGCGCCCACGGAGGTCGTCACCCCACGCGATTCGCTGCGCGATGCGCTGCGGAAGATGAACTCGCGCGCCATCGATGCGATCCCGGTCGTGGAACGCGAGGCACAGCCGAAGCTGGTCGGGGTATTGAGCCGGGCCGATGTGCTGGCGGCGTACGAGCGGGAGCTGGTGCACGAGGTGTAGTTGCCGCGGCCGCGACCGCGCCCCATACTCCCCACCATCTCCGCCCGGAGGAGCTTCCATGACGGTTGCACCAGCGCCGACCCAGCGCCGCGCGTACGTCCCCGCATCCGAACACCTGGCCGAGATCACCATCAAGGCCGTGGTGCTGGGCGTCATCCTGGCGGTGATCCTGGCCGGAGCGAACGCCTATCTCGGCCTTTTCGCCGGGATGACCGTGTCGGCGTCCATCCCGGCCGCGGTCATCTCGATGGGCGTGCTGCGCCTCTTCCGCCAGTCGAACATCCTGGAGAACAACATCGTCCAGACGTGCGCCTCGGCGGGGGAGAGTCTGGCGGCGGGGGTGATCTTCACCCTGCCCGCGCTCGTACTGCTCGGCCGGTGGGCGCACTTCGACTACTGGCAGACCTTTCTGATCGCCGCGTTCGGCGGCGTGCTCGGGGTGCTGTTCACCGTTCCGCTCCGGCGGGCGCTGATCGTTGAGCAGCCATTGCAGTTTCCGGAAGGGGTGGCCTGCGCGGAAGTACTGGAGACGGGCGACAAGGGAGGCGCGGGCGTCAAGTTCATCGCCTGGGCCGCGGTCGCCGCCGCGGCGTTCAAGTTCTCGCAGACCGGGCTCCGTCTCATCGCGGGCACCGCCGAGGGCGCAACGTATCTGTTCGGGCGTCGGACCATCGCGTACATCGGGTCGAACCTGTCGCCGGCGCTGCTCGGTGTGGGCTACATCGTGGGGCTCAACATCGCGACGGTGATCTTTCTGGGCGGCGCGGTGAACTGGTACGTGGCCATCCCGATTCTCGTCCGGGTGCATGGCGCGCCCGCGGGGGTGTCGGCCACCGACTTCGCCAGCCAGCTCTGGTCCACGCAGGCCCGCTTTCTGGGCGTGGGTGCCATGGTGGTGGGCGGGCTGTGGGCGCTGGTGCGGATGCGGGGCAGCGTGCTCTCCGGAGTGACGTCCGGGCTCGCCGCCTATCGCCGCATGAAGGAGGGGACGGCGCGTGATCGCCTCGATGCGGACATGCCCATGCAATGGGTCATGGCGGCGATGCTGCTGTCCATCATCCCGCTCTACTTCCTGTATCACTTTCTCATCGGCAGCATCCCGGTGAGCCTGTCGATGGCCGTCATCATGGTGGTGGCCGGCTTTCTCTTCTCCGCTGTGTCCGGCTACATGACCGGGCTGGTGGGCTCGTCGAACAACCCGGTGTCCGGCGTGACGATCGCCACGCTGCTCTTCTCCGCGCTGGTCATCCTCGGGCTGTTCGGCCAGGTGGGCGGGCACGGGGCGGCGGCGGCCATTCTGATCGCGGCAGTGGTTGCGTGTGCCGCGGCCATCGCCGGCGACAACCTGCACGACCTCAAGACCGGCTATCTGGTGGGCGCCACGCCGTGGAAGCAGCAGGTGATGCTCATCGTTGGCACGCTGGTCTCGGCGCTGGTCATGGCGCCGGTGCTCAACCTGCTGCTCAACGCATATGGCATCGGCCCCGTGACGCCGGCGCATCCGCAATCGCTCACCGCGCCGCAGGCGACGCTCATGCAGTCGGTGGCCGAGGGAGTATTTCGGGGCGGGCTGCCATGGACGATGGTCGTGCTCGGAATGGTGTTCGCGGTGGTGGTCATCGCCTGTGATCTCCAGCTCGAGAAGCGGCGCAGTGGGTTCCGGATCCCGGTGCTGGCGGCGGCCATCGGGCTCTATCTGCCACTCGAGCTCACGGTGCCGATCTTTCTCGGCGGGCTGATCGCCTGGTTCGTGCAGCGCGCGCAGCGGCGCCGCGAGTGGGGGAGCGGCGAGAAGGCGGAACGCGCGAGGAAGGAGATCGAGCAGCGGGGCCTGCTCATCTCCTCCGGGCTCATCACGGGCGAGGCGCTGGTGGGCATCGGGATGGCGGTGCCGATCGTGATCTCGGGGCGCGCCGACGTGATGGCGTTCGCCGGCGTGCGGGATCTGATGTGGCCGGGCGTGTTGTTGTTGCTCGTGCTGGTGTACGGAATCTATCGCGCGAGCGTGCCGCGGCGGGGGTGAGGGAGGCCCAGAGGGCGGCTCGTCGCGTGCACGCTTGCACTCCCGGCGAGCGCGCGCGAGCTTCCGTGCGCCCCAGTGAACGCCGCCCGCCCGACGCGGCGGCGAATGCCACGCGCCGAACTCATGCCACCCCGTTCCACATGCCTTCTCGATTCCGTCACGGTATTCGCCGCCACCGCGCGGCGCAGTTCATCGCCTCGCTCCTTGCCGCATGCACTCTCGTGGCGGCCTGCGCGCGGGAGCCGGCCAGTGCGGCGGCTCCGCAGGCCGCGCAGATCAACGAGCATCTCTTCATCCTGCCCAGCTCGCAGGGCAACATGGTCGTGTTGCTGGGCAAGGACAGCTCCCTGGTGGTCGGGCCGCCGGCGCCATCGCTCGTGCAGAATGCCCGCGCGCTCGTGACGAGCCAGCACGCTGGCCCGGTGCGCTTTGCGGTGATCACGTCGTCGGACAGCGCGCTCGACTACGAGGATGGCGGCTGGGGACGCACCGGCGCGGTGGTACTCGCGCATGAGCTTCTCCGTGCCCGCATGCAGCGACTCCGTCGCACGAGGAGCGACGCGTACGCGCTGCCGAACATAGGATTCTCCGAGGTCGTGCAACTCTATGTGGGCGGCAACGCGGTGCACGCCATCCACCACCGCGCCGGCTACACCGATTCCGATCTCATCGTGCACTTCGAGAAGGACAACGTCGTCTACCTGGGCAACACCTTCACCGCCAATGGCTATCCCACCATCGACCTCACACGCGGTGGCGCGCTGGCGGGTATGATCCAGACGGTGCAGGGGTTCGAGCGTTTTCCCGCGAGCACCCGCTTCGTGCCGGGGCGCGGACCACTCGCCTCCATGAGCGTGCTCCAGAGCTATGCCACCATGCTCACCACCGTCCGCGATACAGTGCAGCGGCTCATCGACGCGGGAAAGACCCAGGCGCAGGTGATCGCCGCCAAACCGACGGCCGGCTTGGACGCGCAATGGGGGAAAGGACCGATTAGCCCCGATGCATTCGTGGGGATGGTGTACCAGTCGCTGTCACAGCACTGAGGGGAAGATCCCCGCGAACGCGAGGAATCGTCTCTCCGAGCGGGGAGATTCCTCACTCGCTTCGTTCCTTCAGAATGACAACCGGCCGGCCGGGATTCCTCGGTCGCGTGCACTCCTTCGGAGTGACAACACAGTATTATCGCTCGGCACCGGCACGCCGGGCGCGAACCGCGCCGTGCCGGTGTGACGTCTCAGCTGACCTCGAACTCGGCAAGCATCCCATGCCGGTCATGCGGTTGGTTGTCGCCGGCGTCGCGCACGCGGCATACCATGCTGTACCGTCCGGGCACCAGGTCCATGTCGATCACCACCGTTGTGCCCGGTGCGATGTCCGTGACGCCGCCGTACGCGTCCACGGGCGGCGGCCCCTGCTGCGTGTCCATCCATCTGACGAAGTCGCGGGAGCTCTTCCTGGCATGGAGACGCGAGAGGATGAGCTCGTGCCGCTGGGTCCCGGCGTTGGTCACCGCGATCCGATGGTGTCCGCGCGTTGGCGGGCGTGAGAAGGTGAAGGTGTAGTCACGCAGCGTAACGGTGAGATCGGCGGCGGGGAGCGGCGCGGACGTGGTCGATGATGGAACCACGGTGATGCCCTTGAACATCCCCTTCATGAAGTGCACCAGGTTGTCGGGTGACTTCACGTGGCAGAAGGCGATGTAGCTGCCGGGTTGGAGCACCAGCGTCGCGGTTGATTCGCCGCCATGCGGCACCGCGTTGGGCCCGCCCGCCGCATGCATCCATGCCGGATGCGCGCCGCCGGCGCGGAGCGCGGCGTCAGCGTCGGCCACCGTCCTGCCCGGGTCAAGGCGGTACAGCATGAGGTGGTGCGGCTGCCGTCCTTCGTTGCGCAGATGGAACGTGGTGAGCCCGGCGGGAATCGTATCCGGCATGCTGAAGGCGAACTCCCGCGTGATGACGTTCACCACGTTGGGGCCTGCACGAGCGACGAACGCCGCCTGCCGTGTCGCCGTGGGCGGCACGACCGGCTGGCCGGTGAGCAGGCTCGCGATGACGAGCCACGCATGGGTTCCACCGATGGTCAAGCGCAAGGGCGTGGACGCGAGAATGATGAGCCCGCCCCAGACGTACGCCGGATGCACCCTGCGGCGGCTCACGGCATCGTACAGCACGCCGGCCAGGAGGAGCGCGGTCGTGACGCAGAAAACGTACACGAAGGGCATTCCAGGGAGATGAAACCCGGCCGGCAGCCTCGCGGCCGGAGCGCCCAGCAGGCTGATGGTCGCGAGCAGCATCAGCCGCTTGTGCGCCTGTGGCCGACGCCGGAGGAAGACGGCCAGCGCCACCAGCGGGGCGAACAGCAGCATGTCGAAGATCGGGACGACGAGAAAGACCAGCGGGGTGAAGCCGGGCGGCGCGTGTCCCTCGCGCGCGGCGACAATCGCCATCGTCGTCCCCATCACCACCATCCCTGCCGCCAGCACCGCGCCGGCCACGCCCAGACGCCGGTGGATGCCTACACGCCCCGTCGCAATGAGCGCGGTCTGCACCATGAAGAGTATGATCCAGGCGGTGAACATCACCCCGTGCACCACGCGCAGCGACGACGGCGTTGCGCGATGGAATTGCGGCGCGAGATAGAAGGTGGGCGCGAAGCCCACGAAGACGATGGCGGCAACGATCACCGCCATGGCGCCGTAGAAGACCCGGTCGTGCGCGCGGGCGCGCGGGAAAACGGGAACGGTGGCGACGGTAGTCATCGGGGTCTCCGGACGGCTCGTGTCGAGTGGAGCACTGAGATGCGTGGGCGACAGGAAGCTTTCACTTCGGCGTGAAGAACGTGTTCTGCGCGGCGATGATCTTCCAAACGCCGCCGCGCCGCACGAGCACGTGCTTGAGATGGCTATGGAGCGCCCTGGCGCTATCCGATGGACTACCCGTTGGAGCCTGACGGATATGCGAGAGGTGCGCGTCAAAATCCACCACCAGGTGATCCGGACCGAGCATGCGAATCCGGCGTACTTTGGCTTCCTGATGGCTTCCCTTGAAGATGCCGGCCCAGAGATTCACGTGCTCCTGCACGATAGCCGCGCGGCCGTTCGTGATCACGCCGGACGGATCCACCAGCTCGGCGTCAGGCCAGTAGTTCTCGCCGTATGCTGCGCCGTCGGCACGATTCCACGAATCCACGAAGAGCTTCACCATCGCATCGGCAGCGCGGCGTGCCTCCGCGCCGACGTGATCCGAATCCTCCGCCGAGAAGTGCGGCGGGGCGAGCTGCGCTCCACCCACGACGTTCGCGTGGCGCGCCACCTCACGCCACTGTCCACCCCGCTGGATCCACACACTGGTGAAGCGCAGCTGCGACGTCTTCCCGGCCGCCGGATTGCTCCCCGCCCACACCACCGTCTCGCTCCCCGCGGCTACGGCGGCAGTTCCGTACACCCGCACGTATTCTACCCGACGGTCGTACGATGCGAACGCGATGAAGCCCGACTTCACCAGCCCCACCACTTGGTCCCGGTGCACGAAGCGGTTCACCGGATTGGTCACGACCATGTCGTCCGACCAGATGCTCGTGAGCACGCGCAGATCGTGGTGCATGAGTGCGTTCACTTCCCGCGTGTTGAGCCGCCGTATCTGCTCCTCGGCCGACCGCGGAGCCGCGCCGGCGGCAGGAGGCTCTGCGGTGCGTTGCGCCTGCGCCGCCTGCGATGCCAGCACGACAAGCAACGCGATAAGAATCCAATTCATTCGCATACCGCTAACGCACGTTCGGCGCTCGATGTGTGTCATCAGGGGTCCTCCTCTGGATGCGTTCGACTGCTCGTGCCTACTTGATGTCGAACTCCCGCTGCATGCCGTGCATGAAGTGCGGCTTGCCATCCGTGGCGTCGGCCGTGAAGCAGATCAGGCTGTAGTGGCCCGGGGGAAAGTCCTCCTCGATCACCACTGTCTCGCCCGGCGCCATCGCGCTCACGCCGCCGAGTGCCGTGCCCGGTGCCGGCTTGCCCTGCGGGTTGTACGCCCACGCGAGGAACTCCTTGATTCCCTGGCCGGGCGGGTAGTGGTTGATGACCATCATGTGCGCCTGCTGTCCGGCGTTCGTCACGGCGATCACGTGGTGCCCGCTGGTGAGTGGCTGCGAGAAGGTGAAGGCGTACTCGGTGAGCGTCACCCTGAGGTCGGCCTTCGGCAGCGCGGCCTGGTGCATGGGCGGGGTGACCGTGAAGCCCTTGACCATTCCCTTCATGAAGTGCGGTGCGGGGTCGGGGCCCGGCACCTCGCAGAAGGCCAGGTAGGTGCCGGGTTGGAGTTCCAGCGTGACGCCGGTCTCGGCGCCTGGCATGATCGCATTGAGCCCGCCGGCCGGATGCATCCAGGCGGGGCGCGGCCCCTGACCCGCCGCGATCAGCGCGGCCAGCGCATCGGCGGGTGTCTTCCCCGGGTCCAGCCGCACCAGACTCAGATGGTGCTCCTGCTTCCCCCGGTTCAGCAGACGGAAGGTGGTGAGCCCCGCCGGAATCGACTTCGGAAGCGCCAACGCGAAGTCGCGCGCTACGACGGTCACCACGTTGGAGCCGGGGGGCGCGACAAATGCCGCGTGCGCCATCCTCGCCGAGGATGGTGCGGCCGACTGCGCGGCGGCTGCGCCCACTCCGCCCGGCGCTATCGCGAGAAGAGCGATCATGACGATCGTGGCGCAATGACGGACGCGGGAATCACGCATGAAAACCTCCGGTTCGTGGAGAAGCGACCTCACGGGCGGCGTACGTTAGACCGGCCCCGTTACCGCTCCGCTCCCTGGCTGTTACTTTGCGCGTAACGCCACGGGATTCACCCCCACACGGTGCCCCGCCATGATTCACCTGCGGTTGCTCGGTGCTGTCTCCCTCGCTGCCGACAACGCCGACATGCGCTCGGTGCTCAGGCAGCCCAAGCGGCTGGCGCTACTCGCCTACCTCGCTGCCGCCGCGCGGCCGGGTGAATTTCACCGCCGCGATGCGCTGGTTGCCCTCTTCTGGCCCGAATCCACCGAATCGCAGGCGCGGCGCGCGCTTCGGCAGGCGCTCCACCATCTCCGGCATGCGCTCGGCCCGTCAGTCATCACGAACCGCGGTGACAGCGACATCCGCCTCGCCCCCGGCTCGCTCTGGTGCGACGTGGTGGCGTTCCGGCAGGCGATGGAGACGGGCAAGCTGGAGGCCGCGCTCGAGCTCTACCGAGGTGAATTGCTCGAAGCCTTCTCCATCGCGGGAATCTCGGTGCAGCTCGAGCGGTGGCTGGAAGAGGAACGTGGCGCCCTCAGAACGATGGCCACCGCTGCAGCGTGCTCGCTCGCGGAGCGCGCGGCCAGCGATGGCCAGCTGCCGCTTGCCACGCAGTGGGCGCGGCGCGCGCTCACGCTTTCGGGCGACGACGAGTCGGCGCTCCGCCGCTTGATCGACCTCCTCGACCGGAGCGGTGATCGGGCCGGGGCGCTCCGGGCCGCCGAGGAGTTCGGCCGCCGCATGCGGACCGAGCTCGGGGTCGAGCCGGCACCGGAGACAGCGGCGCTGATCGCTGAGATCCGCACGCGCACCGAGATCTGCGCACCGGCCGCGAGCCGGCCAGGCCACGAGTTGCGCGCGATGCGCGGCGAGCAGGCCGGTGGCTCGGAGCCGCCCGAGGCGCCCGCGTCGCCGCCCTCGGCCACCAGCACGCCGTCCGTGCCAGGCATGGTGCTCGAGCGCCGCCGGGCGCGCTCCTGGTTCCGCCGTCCCCGCCTCGTTGCCGCCGCCATCGCGCTGGTGGTGCTCGCTGGCGCCGCCATGCGCCGCGCTACGCGCCACCCGGATCATGTGATCGCGGTTGGATCGATCGAGAACCTGGGGAGCACGGAGGCTGCGTCCGTCGCGAGGCTTCTCCCGTCGCTGCTCGAGACGGAGCTGGCACAACTCCCGGGGCAACGGACGGTTAGCGATGCCCGGCTCCACGAGGTGCTGGGACAGATCGGTGCCAGCGGGGAGGCACCCGCCTCGGTGTCCAGCGCGGCCAAACTTGCGGGAGCCACCGAGCTGCTGGATGGTGCGTTGTATGAACAGCCGGACGCCGGCCTGCGTCTGGATCTTCACCGCGTGGACTTGGAGACCGGCGAGGTGCGCCGGGCGTATCAGGTGCTCGGCGCCACGCCGTTCGAGCTCGCGGACCGGGCGGCGGAGCGCATCGCCGCGGACCTTGGACTTCCCATGCCCCGGCATCACAGCTCGGAGCGGACATCCACATCACTCGTCGCGCAGGGGTTTTTCGAGGAAGGATTGCGGACCTTCTACCAGGTTGGCATGCAGCAGGCAAACCCGTTCTTCCTCGCCGCGCTGCGCGAGGATTCCACCTGCGCCATGTGCGCCTACTACGCGTCGATCACCGAGGACGGGCTGGCCGCGCTCGAGCACCTCCGGGCTGCGGCGCGCTTGGCGAAGCAAGCGCCGGAACGGGACCGGCTGTACATCCAGGCGGCCTGGAGCACCTACGCCGGCGTGCGGCCAATGCTGTCCGCGGCGCTGTCGCTGGCCGCTCGCTACCCGAATGACCCCGAGGCGCAGCTCAGGATGGCCGCTGCGATCGGGAACGCCGGCCGATTTCTGGAAGCGGTGCCGTATCTCCGACGCGTGATCGAGCTGGACTCACTCGGCCTGCGCGGGTCGAGCCCACTCTGCCGCGCCTGCGAAGCGGAGGCGGCCCTCGTTCGCACGTACTGGGCGGTCGATTCCTTCCCCGCCGCGGAGCGGGCGGCGCGAGAGTGGATCCGCGCCCAGCCGCGCTCATCGGGCGCGTGGGCCGTGCTCGCCACGACCTACCAGCGTATGGGGCGCTATGTCGCGGCGCGTGCCGCGCGCGATTCGGCACTGCGGTTGGGATCGCCCGGCGACGGGGCGGACGACGCGCGCGCCCTCTCGGCGATTCGGGGCGGCACGTACGCCGAGGCCGACACGTACTTCTCCATCCAGGCGCGCAACGGTGCGCCGCGCGAACGGGAAAGCGCGCTCTGGTGGCTCACGCTGAGCTTGCGCAATCAGGGGCGGCTGCGCGAGGCGTTGATCGCCGCCGAGCGCACCCGGCTGGTCGACGATACCGCCCAGGCCGGCTTCTCACGCGCGGCCGCCCTGATGTCGAAGGGGCAGGTGCTGTTCGAGCTCGGTCGCTTTCGCGAGTCGGCCGCGCTCTTCGCATCGCTCGCGTCGGATCCGCCGTCGTTCTTCGCCGGTTTCCCCGGGATTCTGGTGCGTCATCGGTGCTGGTCCCTTACCCACGAGGCCGAGGCGCTCGCGGCGCTCGGTGACACGGCCGCGGTATTGGCGCTAGCGGACACGATCGAGCGGCTCGGGCCGAGGAGCTCATATGGGCGGGACCGGCTCCTCCATCATCATCTGCGCGGCCTCGTGGCCATGGTGCGGGGCGACTGGCAGGCGGCGGAGTCCGAGTTCCGCGCGGCGCTCTACTCGGTGACCGAGGGTTACACCCGCACCAATCTGCAGCTCGCGCGCGTGCTCCTGACCCGGCATCACCCGCGCGAGGCGATCGCGATTCTGCACTCCGCGCTCCGCGGTGGACTGGAGGGAAGCAACCTCTACATTACCCGTACCGAGCTCCACGAAGCGCTCGGCCAGGCGTTCACCATGGCTGGCCTGCCGGATAGCGCCGCTGTGCACGACAGGCGGGTCGTGCGCGCCTGGGCGCATGCCGACCCGCAGTTCACCACTCGAGTGGAGATGGCGCGCGCGCGGCTCGCGCACGCCGACGCGCTGCAAGGACAATAAGACGGCGGAGCGCGCCTGGTCATCGGCGCGCTCCGCTCAGGTGGAGTCGATCGCGCGGATGGTGCCGGTCTCCTCGAGCACCACGCGGTAGCCCTCGACGCTGGACGGAATCTGCTTCCGGAGCTCAGGCGTCGCCTTCATGACGAGCACCTTGATGCAGGGCGCACTCTCACACCGCCCGATGGCGGTTCCCACCACGCCGGGAATCGCCATCCAGCGGTGCGTCTGCGCGCGCTTCACCGCTTCGATGCTCGGTCGCGCCACGGCACTCTCCTGCTGCGCGGATCGCGAGTCGCTCCGCGGCTGCTGCCGGCCGCATGCCATCATCCCGGCACACGTAAGCAGCGCGATGGTCTGCGCCCTATTTCCCGTCGATGCTCACCCCGAAATGGCTCAACACCGGGCCAATCGGGTTGGCGAACGTGATCCCGTTGCTGCTCCCGGCAAAGAGCAAGCCCACCGGATTGGCACTGGTGTTGTCGGTGACGATGAGCGATCCGGAGTCGCCGGCCTTGCTGAATGCGGTGGAAGTTCCAGCGATCTCGATCTGGTTGACGAAGTGCGCGATCCCGCTGCTGTACTGCACGTCGAGCGTCACATCGACGCCGATCACCTGTCCCTTCGTGAGCCCGGTCGTGCGGCCGTATTTCTGCACTAGCTGGCCGACCGATGCGCTCGTGACGGTCGAGCTCGGCTCGCCATAACCATCGGCCGGCGTCGCGTTGCCGAGCTCGCTGGTCGTGGTGGCCGCGATCGCCGCGTCGATCGTGTTGTCGCCCCCGCTGAAGTCAATCGTGTTGAAGGCCATCAGCGTTCCGAGGAAGTCCTGGGTCTCATCCAACCGGCAGCGCGTATCGTACAGCCCGGGTTGCAGGATGGTGCTGCCGATCTGGGCGCTGTTCTCCAGCGCGTACACGTGGTTGTTGCTCAGGGCGTAGACGTTGCCGCCCTTCGTCACACGAGCGCTGATGGTGCCGGCCTCGCACTCACCCGCATTGCCGGTGGACACGCCAATAGGCACCGGCCGCGTGAAAAAGGACGTCGGCTTGGTGCCACCGGATGGCTTGCCGCCATGTCCCCCGCCGCCGCCATTCCCGCCACCCTTCCCGTCGTTCCCACCATTCTTGCCACGCGCCGGCAGCGCGAACACCCTGCCTGTCACCTGCACCTCGACGGGCACATCCTCGACGCGGGCGGGAATGCCCGCTACACCGCGCGATGCGGTGAGCACCTCGATGGTCGGACGACCTTCCGCTGTGACCCCGACCGCGGTGCCAACCACCCCCTTATGGGCGAACAGCCGCGCCTCGTTGCGCTCCTTGACCGCCATGGCGTGGCTGAGCCCGGGCTGAGCAGCGGCAACCTTGAGCTCCGGCCGCTGGGCCGGCGGCGCCGTGGGCGCGCTCTGATCCGGCGTACAGCTGGCAAGCGCGAACGCGGCAACGAACACTGCCGCAAGAGGCCGGACGATCGCGGACCACAAGGACCGATTCGTACGCATAACCCCCTCCGTGTACGGTGTTCTCCGGGCGCAGACGCACCACGGCGCCCGGCGCATGACCGGGTGGCTTGTACCGTCGCGCGAAGCTACGATTCGCCGGGCGCCGCTGTCAAGCCGGCGACACGGGCCGGCCGCTCATCGCGGCTGGCCCGTGCCCTGTCGGGTGCTGTTCAGCGAGGATGAGAGCGTACCACGCTCGGCGGGGATCCCGGCGTCCAGCGAGAGTACCACGGCGGTGGCGCCGAGGGGTGGAATGCCCGCCACATCCTTCTGGAAGTTGGCATCGTCCCGGTCGATCGCCGGCCACTGCGAGGGGTCATCGGGGGCGAACACGCCAACCATGTGTGCCATGGCGCCGAGCTTGATCGTATCGGGGAGTGGGTTGTCGTACACGCCAACGATCCGGTAGCGATGACCGGCCTTGAGGCGGAGCCCGCGGATCGGAAAGAGTTTGCGTCCCACGCCAGTCACGTGGCCGGTGCTGTCCTTCTGCGCATCCAGCGTCACCAGCGTATCTCCCGTTTCGGCATCCTCCAAGCTCACCGACACGCCGTAATCGTGCAGATGACCGCCAATGCCCAGCAGCAACCCGCCGATGGGCTGCGTGAAGTCGTGCTGCCATACCGAGTGTCCGGGCGGAAGGTCAAACGCGTTGTCAGCACCGTACTTGTAGTTCACATCCGCGTAGAACGGCAGCACCGCGATCGGATGGTGCTTGGTCGTGGCCGGCGTCCAGTACAGGATGGCGCGTAGATACACGTTGTGCAGATTCTTCCCGGTCTCGTTGTGCCAGGCGCCCCACATCCCCATGTGATCGCCCTTGGTGAGCGGCAACGCGATGGTCTTGGGGAGCTTCACCTCACCCGTCTCGCTTCCGACGGCAAATGGCCGCTCCAGCGCATCGTAGATCAGTTGGCGACGCTCGAAGTTCACGCCGATCACGTGATGCAGCAGCGTGCTGGGAAGCACATGCCCTTCGGCATCCACGGCGATCAGACGGTAGCCCCGCAACCATCCGTTCACCGGCCAGTTGAAGCGGAGCAGCTTGGTGGGAATATGGTGCATCCCCATCGACATGGAGCCGCCGCCACCCATGTCCATATCCATATCCTGCATGCCATGACCGCCCATCGCCATCGGGGCCATGGCTGGAACATCGAAGGGCCCTGCGTCGATGATGATCTCATGCTGCGACGAATCCACTCGCAGAGCGACCGCCAGGGAGTCAGCGGTTCCCGCCGGAAGACGCACCGGTATGGGAACAGACGAGTGCCCCGCGCATGAGATCCCGACCACAGCGGCGGCAAGGTACAACGCTTTCATGGGTTATCTCCGGCTCGAGATTCGGTCGGTGCCTGCATGGGAGCCAGTGCGGCGTTCCACACGCTCCCACCGCACCAGGTACGGGATGGGGAGCCGACACGGACCGCGGAGGCAACTGATGGACGACGCGGTATCACGACGGCGAAAAGATAGAGGCACCTCCGCGCGGAGAGAAGGCTCGCTTCACGGCGCGCCCCACGGCGGGGCAACATCCATACCCGGTACCTCCTGATTCCAGGCGTGCAGTGCACAACGTGCAAACCGCCGATGAACGCACGCGAACGCGCAGAAGATCCAGCGCGCGGATGGATGGCCGCGCGGCGGTGCCATTCTTGCCGTCCATCGCGACTTCCGTGGCGGACGGCCGCGGTTGCCTCGTAGCCGTTCGCACGATAGCATAGCGGAAGCACCCCGGTTGGCGCCGCGGCATGGCGGTGCCAACGCTCACGAGCAACCACGAGCATCGCGCGCGGCACCTCGCGCGCGGCCCGCGGTTGGCGCACCACCTAAGGAGTCCACCATGCGGGAGTACAGCAGCCAGGAGATCCGCAATGTGGCGGTCGTCGGACACGGAGCGAGCGGAAAGACCAGTCTGGTCGATGCGCTCGCTTTTGTTTCCGGCACGAGCAAACGACATGGCGCCATCAAGGATGGCACCGCGCTCACCGACTTCGCTCCAGAAGAGGTCGAGCGCGGCTACTCCATCAACCTCGGCTGCGCGGTCGCCGAGTGGATGGATGCCAAGATCAACCTCATCGACACGCCGGGCTACCTGGACTTCCATGGTGATGCCATGGCCGGACTGGCCGCGGCCGACGGCGCCCTCGTGGTCGTCGGGGCGACATCAGGCGTCGAGGTGGGCACCGAGAAGATGTTCCGTCTGGCCGTGGAGCGGCGCGATCCGGTGCTCTTCGTCGTTTCCATGCTCGACAAGGAGAACGCGAGCTTCGAGCGCACGTACCAGCAGATCAAGACACAGCTCACCAGCAAGGTGATCCCCGTGGAAGTGCCGGTGGGCGAAGGGGCGGAGTTCCGCGCGATCGTCAACCTCTTCTCCAAAAAGACGCACCTCTATAAGGCCGGCACCAAGACCGGCGAATACGACGAGACCGAGGTGCCCGCGGAGGCACAGGCGCTCTTCGAGCGCTACTCGCAGGAGCTCATCGAGACCATTGCCACCACCGACGACGCGATGCTCGAGCGCTACCTGGAGGGCGAGGAGATCGGACGCGACGAGGCCATCGCGGCGATGAAGGAAGGCATGAAGCGCGGCGAGCTCTTCCCGCTCTTCTGCTGCTCGGCCGAGCTCACCTATGGCACCCGCGCGCTGCTCACCAAGCTCGTGGAGCTCATGCCGTCGGCGTACGAGATGGAAGAGCTGCACGCGTTCGTGGGCGCCGAAGGCGATGCGACCGTCGAGATCCATGCGCGCGACGACGCGCCCTTCAGCGCGCTCGTGTTCAAGACCCAGTCGGAGCCGCACGTGGGCGACGTCTCCTGCTTCCGCATCTTCTCCGGCATGGTGGTGAATGGGCAGGAGATGTACAACGCTACGCGCGACACGCCCGAGAAACTCGGCCACCTCTCTGTGTCGCAGGGGAAGGACCGCACCGAAGTGCCGCGTCTCCACGCGGGCGATATCGGATGCGTGGCGAAGCTCCGCAACACGCACACCGGCGACACCCTCTCCACGCGCGACCACCCGGTGCGACTGCCGTCACTCGTGCTGCCCGAGCCGCTCGTCACCTTCGCCGTGCACGCCGCTTCACGCAACGACGAGGAGAAGCTACAGCAGGGGCTGCACCGGCTGCACGATGAAGATCCGACCTTCAGCATGCACTACGATCCCGAGACGCACGAGACGATCGTCGCCGGCCAGGGCGAGCGGCATCTCGAGGTCAACATGGCCAAGCTCAAACGCAAGTTCGGCGTGCAGGCCGACCTCACGCGCCCGAAGATCCCCTACCGTGAGACGATCACCGGCCGCGGCGAGGGGCAGGGGCGGCACAAGAAGCAGTCGGGCGGGCGCGGCCAGTTCGGCGACTGCTGGGTGCGCTTCGCGCCGCTGCCGCGCGGTGAGGGATACGTGTTCGAGAACGAGATCGTGGGCGGCGCCATTCCGGGCAAGTACGTCCCCGCGGTGGACCACGGCATCCAGGAAGCCGCCGCGCGCGGCGTGCTTGCCGGCTATCCGCTCGTCGACTTCAAGGTGGAGTGCTACGACGGCTCGTACCACTCCGTGGACTCGAACGAGATGTCGTTCAAGATGGCCGGCATCATGGCGTTCAAGGCCGTGGCCTCCAAGTGCCACCCCGTGTTGCTCGAGCCGCTGGACGACGTGGAGATCACGACCCCGGATGAATATCTGGGGGATGTGATGGGCGACATCTCCGCGCGGCGTGGGCAGATCCTCGGCTCCGATGCGGTGGGCGCGGGAAAGGGCACGATCGTGCGCGCGGTCGTCCCGCGCGCCGAGCTGCATCTGTACGCCACCGACCTCAGCTCGCTCACGCATGGGCG
Organism: Gemmatimonadaceae bacterium; assembly: GCA_036278935.1. GTDB lineage: Bacteria > Gemmatimonadota > Gemmatimonadetes > Gemmatimonadales > Gemmatimonadaceae > DASSNR01. Next base: position 5,579 of record DASUKA010000130.1, on the reverse strand, counting down.
CGCCAGCTTCACGCGTCGCTTCCGCGGCTATGAGGAAGTGCCGGGCGACGCCGCACAGAAGGTGATCAACGAGGCGAGTCGGGAGGAGGCGTTGGCGGAGGCGTAAGAGGCGGAAAGGAGAGAGGAGAAAGAAGAAAGAAGTAGGGAGTAGCGAGTAGGGAAAAGGAAAAACGGCGGGTGGCGTAGAGTGCGCAACCCCGTTCGTTTTTTCACGTGCCTGTTCCGGAGTACACCATGTTGTCACACCATGAGCGGTTCGTGGGTCTTCTCGCTGCTGTCGTGCTCCTCCTCCCCGCCGCCGTGGCCGCGCAGCAGACCGGCACCGTGAGCGGGCGCATCACCGATGCATCCACCGGGCGCCCGGTCGCCGATGCGCAGCTCCGCGTCGCGGGCACGCTCCTGGGCACCACCAGCGGCGACGATGGCGCCTACGAGATCACCGCGGTGCCGGCGGGCGCGCAGTCCATCACGGTCCGGCGCCTGGGATACGAAGGCACCAGCCGCACGGTGACCGTGACCGCGGCGCAGACCACCACCGCGGACTTTCAGCTGCGGGCGGCCGCGGTGACGCTCGGGCAGGTGGTGGTCTCGGGTGTCGGCGCGCCGGCCGAGCGCCGCGTGGTCGGCAATACCGTCGAGACCGTGGCTGGGTCCGATGTAAGCGAGTCGCCCGGCGCCACCTCCATCGACCAGGCGTTGCAGGGGAAGATTACCGGCGCCGTGATCTCCGAAAACTCGGGACAGCCGGGTGGCGGCGTGAGTATCCGCCTGCGCGGCACGAACTCGATTCTCGGTGGATCAGAGCCGTTGTACGTGGTCGATGGCGTGATCATCGACAATAGCTCCGACGCACTCGTGAGCCTCGGCGCCAACGCATCGCGGGGCAATGCGGCGCTGAGTAACCGGTTGGCGGATCTCGATCCGGATGAGATCGACCACATCGAAGTACTCAAGGGCGCCGCCGCCGCCGCACTGTACGGATCACGGGCGAACAACGGCGTCATCCAGATCTTCACCAAGCACGGCCGCGCCGGCAAGACGCACGTCACCGTGAAGGGGGAATATTCGCTGGAGAAGACGCCCGACTTCTACGCGCTCAACATGTCGCCCACCGCCGGCTACGCGGATGTGGTCTTTGGCGGCGCCGATTCCATTGGCGCACCGGTGCAGCGCTTCGATATCCAGCCCCAGATCTTCCGCACCGGGCAGGGGACGAACGATCAGGTCTCGATCTCTGGAGGCAACGGCGGCACGACCTATTATCTCTCGGGCGGATACGACACGGAGCAGGGGATCCTCCGCTCCACCGACTATCGCCGGTGGAACGCCCGCACGAATCTCTCGCAGCAACTCTCCGACAAGCTCCAGGTTTCCCTCGGCGCCAATTACATCAGGTCCAAGGCCGACTTCGTGCCGGAAGGAGAGCAGACGCAGGGACTGCTCACCAGCGTCATCTTCACCCCGACCAGCTACAACCCGACCTTCGACAAGGCCACGGGAAGCTATCCGTACAACCCGGTGCTCGGCCCGAACCCGTTCGTGATCATGAACCAGTTCGAGGCGCCCGAAACCGTCGCGCGCTTCCTCGGCAATGTCACGATCACGGCGCGTCCCTTCTCACATCTCAGCCTCAAGTATCTGGCGGGGGTGGACGACTACCGGCAGGAGGACAAGTACTTCCAGCCACCATTCTCCACCTCGTCAAGCTTTACCGGTTCGGTGGAAAACCCGGCGGCCACGTCGCGGCTGTTCAACAACGATCTCACCGCCACCTATGACATGGAGCCGATGTCGGGGCTCGGGCTCACCAGCACCGCCGGTTTTCGCTACACCTCCAACTGGCACGAGACGGTGGAGGCCGCGGCGGGGAACCTGCCGCCGGTCACCGACATCGTGACGGGCGCCGTGCAGACGGCATCACAGTCGATCGCGGAGTTCCGCACCGTCGGGTGGTACCTCGAGGAGCGGGCGGCCATTGCCGGCCGGCTCTATCTCACCGGCGGGCTCAACTGGGATGCCTCATCGGCGTTCGGTCCCGACGAGCGGCTGCAGCTCTTCCCGCGCGCTGGGCTGTCATGGGTCCTTGGGGAGGAGCCATTCTGGAAGCGGAGCATCGGGAACGTCTTCAGCTCCTTCCGGCTGCGCGCGGCCTTCGGCGAGACAGGCGGTCAGCCGCCCGGCCTCTACTCGCAGTTCAACAACTTCGTGAACCTCAACTTCAGCGGCAAGCCGGGGCTCGTCGCGAGTACGACCGCGGGGAACGACTCGCTCAAGCCCGAGCGGCAGCGTGAGTACGAGATGGGCTTCGACGCCGGGCTGTTCAAAGATCGGGCGCAGTTGGAGTTCACCTACTACAACAAGCGCACGACGGATCTCGTGCTCAGCGTGCCGCTCCCGCCGAGCACCGGGTTCCTGCAGCAGTTCCAGAACATCGGCGAGCTGAGCAACAAGGGCGTCGAGATCGCGCTCAACACGGTGAACGTCGAGCGGCCGAGCTTCACCTGGCGGTCGCGGCTCACCTACGCGGCCAACCGGAACAGGATCCAGCGTCTGGCCACCAGTGCCGACACGCTGCTGGTGGGCTATCTGAACGCGGTGATCGAAGGGCAGCCCATCGGTGTCTTCTACGGCGGCGTGTATGCGCGCGACGCCAACGGGAAGATCGCCTACAAGCCCACCGTCGTGAAGATCAACGGCCGTGATTCGACCGTGATGCTCCCGTACCGCGGCACGGTCACGCTCCCCGATGGAAGCACCGCCTTCGCCAACCGGATCATCGGTGATCCGAACCCGGACTTCACCGCCACCTTCAGCAACAGCTTCGATCTCGGCAAGCACCTGCAAATGAGCGTGCTGCTCGATGGCCGCTTCGGCAACGACGTGGCCAACTTCACGCGGCGCATCAGCGAGCTGTTCGGGGTTGGCAAGGATACGCAGGGCGAGTTCACCGGCGACACGATTCCCTTCACCTACACGCTCAACCCGAACGGGCGCAGCCTCATTTACGAGGAGTACATCGAGGATGGCAGCTTCGTGAAGCTGCGCGAGGTGGCGCTCCAGTATCTGTTCGACAAGCCGTGGATCCGCCGCTTCGGGGCGCAGAGCATGACCGTGCGCCTGGCGGCCCGGAACCTCTATACGTGGACCAACTACAGCGGGCTCGATCCGGAGGTCAACCTGTTCTCCGAGAACACCGTGGCCCGGGGCGTGGACTTCGCCACGACGCCGCTGCCACGGCAGTTCACGCTCGATCTCACCCTCAGCTACTAGAGGAGCGGACATGCCACGCTTCATGCTCGTGACGGCGGCCGCACGGCCCCATTGGCATCACGCCGCGCGCATCGTCGCGCTCCTCGGTCTGGGGCTCGCGGCGGCGGGATGCAATCTCGACCTGGAGAACCCCAACTCCCCGCCGCAGAACGAGGTGCTCTCCACGCCGGACGGCGCGTTCGCGCTGGCCGTCGGAATGCAGGCACAATTCGCGAATTCGATCGACGACTACGTGGTCACCAATTCGCTGATCACCGATGAGTGGGGCACCCGGTCGCGCGCGCTCGTGTCGTACATCTCCCTCTTCACCGGCCAGAACATCGACAACAGCTATCTGGTCATCGAATCGCCCTGGGACAACTCGTATCAGACCATCCGCTCCGCCAACACCTTGCTGGCCAACGTGGGCACGCTGGGCTTCGGTCCCGCGCTCACCAACCAGTTCACCGCGCTCGCCAAGCTGTACAAGGCGATGGCGTTCGGCATGCTCATCCAGCAGTACCAGTCCGTCCCCATCGACATCAGCGTCGCCGGGCCCGCGCTGCAACCGCGCGCCGTGGTGCTCGACACGGTGCTCGCGCTACTCCAGAGCGCCCGTACGGATCTGGGCCAGGTGACGGATGCGGACATCGCCGCCTCGCGCTCGCGCCTGCTCGGCGCCGGCTTCGATTTCCGGAATACAGTGAACGCTATGCTCGCCCGCTACCAGCTCATGGCCGGCAACTACGCCGAGGCGATCGCGGCGGCCGATAGCGTGGATCCGAACGTGCTCTCCGTGCTCTCGTACCCCATCCCCGAGCGGAATCCGATCGAGGACCTGGCGTTCCAGCTCGCGTACGTCGGCGCGCTCAAGAGCTTCGTGGATGAGGCGCAGCCGGGCGACCAGCGTCCCGCCTACTGGGTGGACGTGAGCGCCGCGCCGCTCGCTTCCAACCCGCCCGACAGCGTAATCCTCCCGCTCAAAAAGTACTCGGACCCCGTCAACCCGGAGCCTTTCCCCCTCTACCTGCCCGACGAGATGCTGCTCATCAAGGCGGAAGCGCTCACGCGGCTCGGACAGAACGCGCAGGCCGCGACGCTGGTGAATGACGTACGGACGCAGACCAGCTCGAGCGTGGACCAGCCGGTGGCCGGCCTGCCGGCGCTTCCCGCCAGCGCGCTCGACACGCAGGATGAGCTGCTGGCCGAGATCGCCTACGAGCGGCGCTACGAGCTGTTCGAGCAGGGGCTGCGCTGGGAGGACACGCGCCGCTTCGGCGCCGCGCTCACCACTACGCCGACACTGGAGTTCCTCCCGGTCCCGCGCTCGGAGTGTGTGACAAACCCGAGCCATCCGTGCGGGTGAGTCAGTGGGTCAGGAACGGCAGGACAGGAGAAAAGGAGAGAGGAGAAAGGAGGAAATGCCTCGGAGTGAGGGCTCTCCCGCAGAGCCGGTCCCTTTCTCCTCTCTCCTCTCCCGCCCTTCCTGACCCACTGACTCACTGCTTCTTCATCGTCTTCCAGATCCGCGTATCCTCCGGCCCCAGCACCCAGGCCGAGAAGCCGCGTAGATGCTGCGCCTTCATCAGCGCGACCTCCGCGCGGAAGCTTCGCACATCGTCCAGAAAGAGCCACTCGTAGGTGCCGCCGTTCGGGTAGTAGGCGTACGTGGCGCCCTGCACCGGGTCCCAGATGAGCTTGGCATCGTGCCGCGCGGCCAGCCCTGATCCCCACGCCCAACTCACGCTCTCCGACGAGGAGCGGGCCATCTCCGGAATGCTCGGATCGTAGCTGGTGAACCAGTGCTCGCTCCAGAGCGGAATGCCGAGCGAGAGCTTCTGGGGTGGAACGAAGCGCAGCGCGTACTCCACCGTCTTGCGCATCCACGGAAGACCGGCAACGGGGCCCGGCGGCGTCCGTCGCGTGTGCTGGTCATACGACATGAGCGAGATGAAATCGCCCACTCGCCCCAGCGCGGCGAGGTCGTAGCCGTCGCGCCAGTCCTCGTAGAGAAAGCGCGCGTAAGCAGTGGGGCCCGGCAGCTCCTCGATGCGGTGCACCACCGCGATGCTGATCCGGCACCCCTCCGCATGCAGCGCGTTCGCCGTTTCCGTGTACCACGCCGTGAGCAGATCGCGGTCCTGCAGATTCACGTTCTCAATGTCGAACTGGATCCCCCAGTAGCCGTTGTCCTTGCATAGTGTGGCCAGCGCACGTGTGGCGCGAGCGCGGGCGGCCGTATCGGCCAGCAGCCTGCGGAGCGACGGCTGGTTGAACCCCTCATCCACCACCAATGGCATCACCTTCACGCCATGCTGCTTGGCCAGCGC
>DASUKA010000129.1:0-34757 GCA_036278935.1 Gemmatimonadaceae bacterium | reverse complement strand
CATCGGCTCCGAGAGCGTGGTGAGGTAGAGCATCGGGCGGTCGCCGCGCGCGTTGTGGAAGAGCATCTGCTCGGCGAAGATGGTCTTCCCCGTGCCGGGCTGCCCCATGATGACGTTGATGGAGTTCGCCGGGAATCCGCCCGCCAGAATGGCATCCGCCTGGGCGTTTCCGCTCTCGACGCGCGCGAACAGGTCGGATTCCGGGGTGGCCGGCTGAGGCGATGCGCTTGCCGATGCGCTCATGGCTGCGAGGGGGTGGAGGGCGAAGCGTCAGAGGAGGACGCGGCGGAGGCGGCCGCCTCCGTGCGGGCGGCGGCGCGCGCCGCGAGAAGGGCGCGGACAGTCTGCACCAGGCGGCGCTCGGCGAGCGGTTTCATGAGGAAGGCATCCGCGCCCGCTTCGCGCGCACGCACGCTCGCCGCCAGAATGCTGAATACGAGCACCGCGATGTGTCCTGTGGCCGGATCGCTCTTGAGGGCGCGGGAGAGCGCAAGGCCGTCGAGCTTCGGTACCAGCACTTCGCACACGACGATGTCAGGGCGGAGGCGCCGCGCGAGATCGAGCGCCGCCATCCCATCCTCAGCGAACTCCACCTGGTATCCGGCTTCATTCAGAAAGTACGACTCGAGCTCGCGGATGTTGGGGTCACGATCGACCACCAGGATGACGGCCCGCCGCTGGCTCTGCCGCTTCTCGGGTGCATCGGGCGTGTCGGCGTAGGACGGCCGCCCCGCGCTCATGTGCGCGGCCGGCGGTGGAGCGGCATCGTGAGTGACCGAGATCTCATGATGTGACGGAACGGGTGCTCGGGTACGTAATCGTAGCCATGCGTCCCTACGCGCGCCAGATTCGCTGCACGCAGAGAGCGCGAGCGTTCTCGATCGCGATTGTCTCCGTGGAGACGCCGACTCGCCTGCATGCACGCAGCGCCAGCAGCCCGCGTTTGCGATGGCCGACGTGACGTGCATGCGGTGCGGGACTGCCTGTCGCCGCCCCGCCGCCCGTCCGCCAGTCGTGTATCTTCCAGCAGCGGCCCGTAGGGCTGCACGCGATACGGTGCAAATCTCGATCCCTTCGTTTTCCGTTGCTCTCAGCGCCATGGCCAACTCCCTCCCACCCGACAATCGCGAGTCTCCCTCCGGTATCCCGATTGCGAGCGTGTACCACCCGTCCGATGGCGTGACGGACTACCCAGGACAGCTTGGCGACCCCGGCACGTTCCCGTTCACGCGCGGCGTGCAGCCATCCATGTACCGGACGCGGCTCTGGACCATGCGCCAGTATGCCGGCTTCGGCACCGCCGCCGAGACGAACGCCCGCTTCAAACTGTTGCTCGACGCGGGCCAGACGGGGCTCTCGGTGGCGTTCGACCTGCCGACGCAGATGGGCATCGACTCCGATTCGCCGCGTGCGGCGGGGGAAGTGGGTCGGGTGGGCGTGGCCATCGACACCGTGGACGACATGCATGCGCTGCTCGCCGACCTGCCGCTCGACGCGGTGTCGACGTCGATGACCATCAACGCGACGGCATCCACGCTGCTGGCCATGTACATCGTGGTGGCGGAAGAGCGCGGCATCGCGCGCGGCGCGCTGCGGGGCACGGTGCAGAACGACATTCTGAAAGAGTACATCGCGCGGGGCACGTACATCTACCCGCCGGCGCCGAGCCTTGCCCTCATTGCCGAGATGTTCCGCTTCTGCGCGGCCGAGGTCCCGCGCTGGAACCCGATCTCGATCTCCGGCTATCACATACGCGAGGCGGGGGCGACCGCGGTGCAGGAGTTGGCTTTCACCTTCGCGAACGCCATCGAATACATTGCGGCCGCGATGAACGCCGGCCTGCACGTAGATGCCTTTGCGCCGCGCCTCTCGTTCTTCTTCGCCGCGCACAATGATCTGTTCGAGGAGGTCGCGAAGTTCCGTGCCGCGCGACGCATCTATGCGCGTGTGATGCGGGAGCGGTTCGGCGCGGCGGAGGCCAGTGCCCGGCTACGCTTTCACACACAAACCGGAGGCGTGACGCTCACCGCGCAGCAACCGCTCGACAATGTGGTGCGCGTGACGGTGCAGGCGCTGGCGGCGGTGCTGGGCGGTACGCAGTCCCTCCATACCAACGGCTATGATGAGGCGCTTGCCCTGCCGACGGCCGAGGCGGCCACGCTCGCCCTCCGCACGCAGCAGGTGCTGGCGTACGAGTCCGGCGTGGCGAACACCGCTGACCCGCTGGGTGGGAGCTACTACGTTGAGCATCTGACTGACGAACTCGATCGGCGGGCTACCGAACTGCTCGCCAGGGTCGATGAGTTGGGCGGTGCCGCGCGCGCGATCTCGGCCGGCTTCTTTCAGGAGGAGATCGCGCGCAGCGCGTATGAGCACCAGCTGCATGTGGAGCGCGGAGAGACGGTGGTGGTGGGAGTGAACCGATTTGACGACGGTGTAGAACCGCCCATCATTCCCGCCCCGGACTACACGGCACTGGAGCGCGAGCAGATCGGGCGGCTTCAAGAGGTGCGTCGCACACGCGATGCGTCTGTTGTCTCGATGGTCCTCGGCGAGCTTGGGACGGCGGCGGAATGCGTGACCGCGTCGGGAGCGCGTACGGGGTCCGCGCCTGCGCTCATGCCGCTCATCGTGCGGGCCGTCCGCGCGCGCGCCACCGTCGGCGAGATTTCCGACACACTCGCGGCGCGCTGGGGCCTCTATCATCCGGGCAGCTGAGCGGACCAGAGAGAACCGGGCCGGGGTCAGCGCTGCCACGCCAGCATCGGAGGGGCCAACGCGCCCCGGCGCGACGCTATCTTTCCCCGTGCGATAACCGGAGATTGCCTTGAAGGATCGTCGGGGGCTGCGTAGGTTGCTGCCGTTGGCCGCGAGAGCGGCTCTCCCGCTGCGCGGATCGCCCACGATCTCCCATGTTTCATGATGTGAGATCAATTAAGTTACGGTATAATGCCAACCTACGAATTTGTGTGCCCGGACGGGCACCAGTTCTCACGATTCTACCGCAAGATCAGCGATGGCGTTTCCGAGCTGCCTTGCCCCGAGTGTGGGCAGACGGCGACCCGGAAGATTTCCGGCGGAGCCGGTCTCTTGTTCAAGGGGTCGGGGTTCTACATCACCGACTACGGGCGGAAAGGGGACAAGAACCGGACGCCGGCGCGGAGCGGAGACTCCACCTCCAGCAATGGTGGATCGGGCAGCTCGTCTGATAGCGCCTCGAGCACCGGCGCCACCCCGTCGCACCCTGGGTCAAAGACGGATGCAGCGGCAAGCGGCGGAGCGGGCTCGGCGCCGGCCGAGCAGAAAAACACCGGCACGCCAAAGGACAAGCGCAGCTCCACGGCATGACCCCCCGCGAGGCGATTTACGCCGGATTGCGGGACGCGGCGCGCGCCCTGGGCGCACCCGCGTCCATTGAACCCGTCCTCGAGCGTCCACGCGACTCCGGCCACGGCGAATGGGCGACCAATCTGGCCATGATGCTGGCACGAGCGCTCAAGCGGAAGCCAATCGATATCGCGCGCGATATCGTGGCGCGCCTCGATCTGACTGTGGCGGGCGTGGAGCGCATCGAGGTCGCGGGGCCGGGGTTCATCAACTTCCACATCGCCCCCGGTGCGAGCGCGCGCGGACTCGCCGACGTGGTGGCGGGCGCGGGCGCGTACGGACGGAACGAGGCCGGGCAGGGTGCCCTCGTGAACGTGGAGTTCGTCTCGGCCAATCCCACGGGACCGCTGCACGTGGGACATGGGCGGCAGGCCGCACTCGGTGACGCTATTGCGTCGTTGCTCGAATGGACCGGCTGGCGAGTGACGCGCGAGTTTTACTACAACGATGCCGGCGCGCAGATCATGAATCTCGCGCTGAGCGTGCAGGCCCGTGTGCGCGAGCAGGGCGGGCAGTCCGTGGCGATTCCCGAGGGCGGGTATCACGGCGAGTACATTCGGGATCTGGCTGAGCGCTACGTCCAGGAGCATCCGGAGGACGTCAACGGCGATGACCTGGAGGCGGTGCGCCGGTTCGCCGTGCGCGAGTTGCGCGCCGAGCAGGACCGCGACCTGCACGCGTTCGGCGTCGGGTTCGATGTCTTTGCGCTGGAGTCCTCGCTCTACACGGAGGGGCGGGTGGACGACACGGTCCAGCGTCTGGTGACCGCGGGCCATACGTACGAGAAGGACGGCGCCCTCTGGCTCCGGACCACCGACTTTGGCGATGACAAGGACCGCGTGATGCGGCGCCGCGCCGAAAAGGGCGGGGAGCCGACGTACTTTGTGCCGGATGTCGCCTATCACGTCACGAAGTGGGAGCGGGGTTTCCGGCGCGCGATCAATGTACAGGGCGCGGATCACCACAGCACGGTCACCCGCGTGCGTGTGGGGCTCCAGGCTCTCGAGATGGGCATCCCCGAGCGCTACCCCGAGTACGCGCTGCATCAGATGGTGACAGTGATGCGCGCTGGCGAGGAAGTGAAAATCTCCAAGCGGGCCGGCAGCTACGTGACGGTGCGGGATCTGATCGACGAGGTCGGTCGGGACGCCGTGCGCTACTTCTTTCTCATGCGCAAGGCCGAGTCGCAGCTGGTGTTCGATATCGATCTGGCGCGCTCGCAGTCCGAGGACAACCCCGTCTATTACATCCAGATGGCGCACGCGCGCATGTCGGGCATCTTCCGGGTGGGCGGCATCGAGGCCGCAGCGCTCACGGCGGAGGGGGTGGACTTCACGGCCCTGTCGGCGCCCGAGGAGCACGCACTGGTCAAGGCACTGCTCGATTTCCCGGATCTCGTTGCCGGCGCGGCCGAAGCGCTCGAGCCGCACCGCGTCGCGACGTACTTGCTGGAGACCGCGCGCCTGGCGCACCTCTGGTATCATACGCATCACGTGCTCGGAGAGCCGCCGCGCATCATGAACGCCCGCCTGCTTCTGGCGCGCGCCACCCAGATTGTCCTGGCGAACGGCCTGGCCATTCTGGGCATCGCCGCGCCGGAACGGATGTGAACGAGACAGGGTGCCGGGAGTCGGGTGTCGGGTGTAGGGGAACGGCACGGGCGAGAGCGGCCCTCTGGCTACCCACCTGACACCCGACTCCCGACTCCCGACTCCCTGGCCGACCCACCCTCTCCCCCTCAGCCCAACCCTATCCCCATGCCCGTCCTCGTCGTCGGTTCCATCGCGCTCGACTCGGTCGAGACGCCATTCGGTAAGGCTGAGAACGTCCTCGGTGGCTCGGCCACGTACTTCTCGGCATCCGCGTCGCTTCTGGCGCCCGTGCAACTGGTGGGCGTGGTGGGCGCGGATTATCCCCAGGAGACGCTCCGGCAACTCGAGCGCCGCGGCGTTGACCTGGCCGGGCTGGAGTGCGCCGAGGGGGAGTCGTTCCGGTGGCGCGGGCGGTACCGTCACGATCTGAATTCGGCGGAGACGCTCGAGACGCGGCTGGGAGTCTTCTCGCACTTCCGTCCGAAAATCCCGGAGCAGTTTCGCGATTCGCCGTTTGTCTTCCTGGGCAACATCGATCCTCGGCTGCAACTCGAGGTCCTGGAGCAGGTGAACCATCCGACGCTCGTGGCATGCGACACGATGAACTTCTGGATCGAGAGCCGGCGCGCCGATCTCGTCGCGCTGCTGCAGCACGTTGACCTGCTCACGATCAACGACGCCGAAGCGCGACAACTCACCGAGGAAGTGAATCTGGTGAAGGCCGCGCGGTGGATCATGGCGCACGGTCCGAAGCACGTGATCATCAAGAAGGGGGAGCACGGCGCGTTCATGTTCTCGGCCACGAGCATCTTCTACGCGCCTGCGTATCCACTGGAAACGGTGTTCGATCCAACCGGGGCGGGGGACTCGTTTGCCGGCGGCTTCATCGGGTATCTGGCGCGGAGCGGGGATCTGAGCGAGGACAACCTGCGGCGCGCCGTAGTGTACGGCTCTGCCATGGGCTCCTTCGCTGTAGAGCGCTTTTCCATCCAGCGCTTCCTGGAAATCGGCACCAGCGACATCGCCGAACGGGTGCACGAGTTTCACCAGTTGGTGGCGTTCGAGGAGGCGGTGTGACAGCGCGCGCGATTGCCGTTCGATGACCGATTCTCTGGATTATCGTGCCGCGGGCGTGGACATCGACGCGGCCGATGCCGCGAAGCGGCGGCTGGCCGCGTTGGTGGAGTCCACCGTTACCGCGGGCACGCGTGGAAGCTTTGGCGGGTTCGGCGGCATGTTCCGGCTGAATGCCGACGTGCAAGCACCCGTGCTGGTGGCGAGCGCGGACGGGGTGGGCACCAAGATCCGCGTCGCTATCGACGCAGGGCGCCACGATACGGTTGGGCACGACCTGGTGAATCACTGCGTGAACGACATCCTGGTCCAGGGCGCCGTCCCGCTGTTCTTCCTTGATTACGTGGCGTTCGGCGCGCTCGTGCCGGAAACCGTGGAGGCGGTGGTGCGGGGAGTGGCCGCGGGATGCCGCGAGAACGGATGCGCGCTGCTCGGCGGCGAAACCGCGGAGATGCCCGGCGTGTACACGCCGCCGGATTACGACCTGGCCGGCTTCATCGTCGGGCTGGTGGAAGAGGATCGCATCCAGGGCCCCGCGCGTGTGCGTGACGACGACGTGCTGATCGGACTCGCGAGCGCTGGGTTGCATACGAACGGCTATTCACTTGCACGGCGGATCGTGACCGAGCGGATGCACGCGCGTCCCGAATCCCCATTTCCCGGCGCCACTGGAACAGTGGCCGATGTCTTGCTTCAACCGCACCGGTCCTACCTGCAGGCGCTGCGGCCGGTGCTTGGAGCGATCCACGCCATGGCGCACATCACCGGCGGTGGGTTGCCGGGCAACCTGCGCCGTGCGCTGCCGGACACCGCGGATGCCGTCGTGGAGACGACCAGCTGGACGGTGCCGAACGTGTTCCAGGTGCTTGAGCGCGCCGGGGATGTGCCTCGCGCGGAGATGTACCGCGTCTTCAACATGGGCGTGGGGATGGTGGTCATCACGGATGATGCGTCCGTGGAGACGGTGCGTGGCAGCGCGCAGGCAGCGGGTGTGGACGCATGGCGCATGGGGCGCATCGTGCCGGGGTCGGGAACGGTCACGCTGGAATAGCGCCGCGGAACAGCTGGCGGCGCCGGGAGAGCGCTCTACCGCGTCCGGCAGCGGACTCGCTGGCGCGATCCGCGCAGAAGGGATGCCCATCGAGCGGCGCTCGATGGGCGGTGCTGCTGGAGCGATAACCTTCTCGGGGCGGTGTGGTATGCGTGCTTCTCTGTTGAGCCTTCTTTCCGTTTGTGTGTGGGCGGGCTGGGCATCGGTTGCCGGCGCGCAGATATTGGATCCGAATGGCGCGCCGAACCTGGACCCGCGGTGCATCAACCCGACGTTCGTCGGCGTGGGAGACGTGGGCGGCGACGCATGTCAGAAGGTGATCGACGTCTACGACTACATGAATGGACAGCTCGGTACGCTCGTGGCCGGTGGGAATGCCACGCTGGGTCAGGTGGGAAGCTTGGGAGGGTTCGGCACGTTCAGCATCGGCATTCGCGCGAACGCCATGTCGACCTCCATTCCGAATCTTGAGCAGACGGGAATCGGGGTCGGCCCCCCGGGCTCGCCGGCTCTGATCTCGACGAGCAACCGGTTCATTGCCGTGCCGACGGCCGATGCGGCGTTCGGCCTCTTCAAGGGCTTCCCGGCCGGGGTCACCCACATTGGAGGCGTCGATTTGCTCCTGGGAGCGACCGCGCTGCCGCACTTCACACAGCACGCTGTCCAGGTGACCACGCCGGACCACTGGTACAGCTTTGGGGTGGGCTCGCGCGTGGGCCTGCTTGAGGAGTCGCTGCTCACACCCGGCGTCTCCATCACCTATTTCCGCCGCGATCTACCGCACACGCGCATCGTCGCGACGGCGGGTCCCACGCGCAGCCTCACGGTGGAGGACTACCACCTCACGACAACAGCCTGGCGGCTGGTGGTAGGGAAGAGCTTCCTGCTGTTGAGCGCCGCGGCGGGGATCGGCAGGGACAAGTATGACGGCAGCGCCACGCTCACGTACAACGTGGACGGGAACACGCCGAGCGAGCCTTTTGTGCTCGATGCCACTCCCACGCGGACGAACGCGTTTCTCGACCTCGCGCTGAACCTGGCCGTGCTCAAGATCGCCGGTGAGATAGGGCGTGTGTGGAGCGGTGGTGTAACCACGTATAACACGTTCGACCAGGCGTCGGATGCGCCGCGGTGGTACGGCTCGCTCGGGTTGCGCATTGGGCGATAAGGGCGCCCTGCACCGGAGCCGTGCAGACGATGCGCGCGATCGGCGGTACATGCGCCGCGCACTGGTGCTCGCTCGGCGCGGCTGGGGCCATACTGCTCCCAATCCCATGGTCGGTGCCGTGATCGTGCGCGGCGGTGTGGTGGTGGGGGAGGGCTTTCACGCCGAGTACGGCGGCGACCACGCGGAAGTAGCCGCACTGCGCGCGGCCGGGGAGCGTGCGCGCGGCGCCACCGTGTACGTGACGCTGGAGCCCTGCTCGCACGTTGGCAAGACGCCCCCCTGCGCCGATGCGCTGATCGCCGCCGGTGTCTCGCGTGTGGTGATCGCGGTGCGTGACCCGCATCCCCTGGCCGGTGGAGGGCTCGACCGTCTGGCCCGCGCGGGTATTGTCGTGACGACGGGTGTGGAGGCCGCGCGCGCCTTCGAGTTGAACGCGCCGTTCTTTCATGTGTTGCAGGCCGAACGGCCCTGGGTGTCGCTCAAGCTCGCGCTCTCGATCGATGGCGCGCACGCCGACGCGCAGGGGCGCTCGCGCTGGGTGACGGGCGAGCGCGCACGGCGGGAGACGCACCGCCTGCGCGCGGGGCATGATGCGGTGGTGGTGGGGATCGGGACGGCGCTGGCCGATGATCCCTCGCTGACGGTGCGCGGGGTGCGCGCGCCGCGCGTGCCCCCGCGGCGCGTGATCTTCGATCGGCACGCGCGCCTGCCGCTCGATTCGCAACTGGTGCGGAGCGCGCGCAAGGTGCCGACCATTGTTGTGGCGGAATCGCCCGACGCCACCCGGGCCGCCGCCCTCGAGCATGCCGGGGTTCGCGTCCTCACCGCCGCCTCGCTCCCCGATGCGCTCGTGGGGCTTCGCCAGATGGAGATCCAGTCGATGCTCGTGGAGGGCGGTGCGCGCCTCGCCGGTGCCTTCCTGGCCAACGCCGTGGTGGATCGGTTGATTATCTTTCGGGCAGCGATCGTGCTGGGCGCCGGCGCCCCTCAGGGTCTGGCGTGCGCACCGCCCGTGGCGCTGGCAGATGCGCCGCGCTTTCCGCTCGTTGAGCTCCGCCGCATGGGAGAGGATATCATGGCGGTGTACGACGTCAGCGGGCATGAGGACTGAGTCGCACATTCCTCTTCCCTCGGCTGGAACGCCCATGTTTACTGGACTCATCGACGACGTCGGCACGATTGATCGCGTGGCGGCGACGGTGGCCGGGCGTGAGCTGCGGGTCCGCTGTCGCTACGGCGACCTGGCGGCAGGGGAGAGCATCGCGCTCAACGGCGCCTGCCTCACAATACGCGAATGCGGCGCGCAATGGTTCACGGTGGCGGCCGTGCGCACCACGCTCGACCGGACGACGATCGCGGAGTGGCAGCCTGGCCGGCGCGTGAACCTGGAGCGCGCCCTGCGCGTAGGCGATCGCCTGGGTGGACACCTCGTGCAGGGGCACGTGGACGGCGTGGGGGAGGTGACAGCGGTGCGCCAGGCGGGGGACGTCCGGCTGGTGGACGTGAGCCTCCCCGCGGTCCTGATCGGCCCTATGATAGTGCACGGCTCCATTGCCGTGGACGGGGTGAGCCTGACGGTGAACGAACGGCCGGCGCCGGGCGTTGTTCAGCTGTCGCTGATCGAATATACGCTCCGCCACACGGCGCTCGACATGCTGGTTCCTGGCGCGCGGGTGCACCTCGAGGCGGATATGATCGGCCGGTACGTGCAACAACTGATGACGCCGCATATGAAGGTCGAGCCCTCGCCTGCGGGCAGAACGCTGGAGCCGGTGAGTGCCGAGGATTCCGATGGCCGCCGGCCGGCTCCGCCGCGCGCCCCTGACCACGCGCCCCTGCGGCATCGCACGGGCGCTGACCGCGACTGAGCGCCGCCGCATACATTTCCCCCATGCCATTTGGAACTATCGAGCAGGCCATCGCGGAGATCGCCGCCGGGCGGCTCATCATCGTGGCCGACGACGAGGACCGCGAGAACGAGGGCGACCTGGTGTGCGCCGCGCAGCTCGTCACCCCGGAGTCGATCAACTTCATGATCACCCACGCCCGCGGATGGGTGTGCCTGCCGCTCACGGGCGAGCGATGCGACCAGCTCGAGCTCCCGCTCATGAGCGAAGTGAACACCGAAGAGCAGCGCACGGCCTTTACCGTGAGCATCGATGCCGCGCATCGGTTCGGCGTGACCACCGGCATCAGCGCGCAGGACCGGGCCCGCACCATCCGCGTGGCGGTCGATCCGGCCACCGTGCCGCACGACCTGCGGCGTCCGGGCCACGTGCACCCGCTACGGGCGCGTGAAGGCGGGGTGCTGCAGCGCGTCGGGCATACGGAAGCGTCCGTGGACCTGGCGCGGTTGGCGGGGCTCTATCCCGCGGGGGTGATCTGCGAGATTCTCAACCCCGACGGCACCACCGCCAAGCGCCCGCAGCTGGAGGCGTTCACCCTCGAGCACCACCTCACCTTCGTGACAGTCGCGCAGCTCGTCGCATACCGGTTGCAGACGGAGCGGCTGGTGCACCGCGTGGCGGAGGCGCGCCTGCCGACGGACGCTGGCGAATGGCGTATCATCGGCTACCGGAACGATGTCGATGCGCACGAGCATGTAGCGCTCGTCTACGGCGACGTGCACGAGGCGGAGAGCGTGCTCGTGCGGATGCACTCCCGCTGCCTCACAGGTGATGTGTTCGGCTCCATGCGCTGCGATTGCGGCTGGCAGCTCCACGCGGCCATGGAGATGATCGCGCAGGAGGGGCGCGGCGTCGTGGTCTATCTCGACCAGGAGGGACGCGGCATCGGGCTGCTGAACAAGCTCAAGGCCTACGAGCTTCAGGATGCCGGCGCCGACACCGTGGAGGCCAATGAGCGCCTCGGCTTCGAGCCCGATCTGCGCAATTACGGCATCGGTGCCCAGATTCTGCTGGACCTCGGGCTCAAGTCCATCCGGCCGCTCACGAACAATCCGCGGAAGATGGTCGGCCTGGAGGGCTATGGACTGCGTATCGAGGGGCGCGTGCCGATCATCCCGCCCGCCACGGACGAGAACCGGAGCTACCTCGAAACCAAGCAGGCCAAGCTTGGGCATCTACTCGCGCATTGATGGCGGAATTCGCGGGAACCCCATCCGGGGCCGGGCGGCGGTTCGTGGTGGTGACGAGCCGCTTCAATGAATCCATCACCCAGAAGCTGCTGGAAGGCGCCATGGATGCGCTCACGCGGCATGGCACGGCGTTCGAGGACATCGACGTCGTGTGGGTACCGGGCGCATGGGAGCTGCCGGCCGCCGTGCGCGCCGCGCTTGCCTCTGAGCGGTATCACGCCGCGGTGGCGCTCGGCGCGGTCGTGCGCGGCGACACGCCGCACTTCGACTACGTGGCGGGTGCTGCCGCGCGCGGACTGCAAGAGGCCAGCGCGGAGCTGGACGTCCCCATCGGCTTTGGTGTGTTGACGTGCGACACGATGGCACAGGCGGAAGCGCGCTCGGGAGGCGATCACGGGAACAAGGGATGGGATGCCGCGCTGGCCGCGCTGGAAATGGCAGACCTGTTTGACCGATTGAATGTCACGACCGAGGAGGACTGAGATGCGCGCGCGCGCGCGCGCACTGCAAGCGCTGTATGCGTGGGATCTGCGCGGGGACACGGCACTCGAGCTGGTGGCCGACCGGACGTGGGACGACCTGCTGGTTCGTCCACCGGAGCGCGTGATCGCCGATCGTCTCGTACGGACGGTCGCGAAGAACGGCTCGACCATCGATGCGGCGTTGCGTGACGTCACCACCAATTGGCGGCTGGAACGGTTGGGAGCGATCGAGCGGTCGGTCCTCCGGCTGGGTGCGGCAGAGCTCCTGCGCGACGAGACGCCCCCGCGAGTGGTCATTCAGGAGGCCGTGCGGCTGGCCGAGCGGTTCGGCAGCCCGCGCAGCGCGCACTTCGTCAATGGTGTCCTGGACGCCCTGGCACGGCGCATGGACCGGCTCTGATGCGGCTGCTCGTGGTGAACTGGCAGGATCGCGACAACCCACTGGCCGGCGGCGCCGAAATCCATCTGCACGAAATCTTCAGCCGGCTGGCCGCGCGGGGACACGAGGTGACCCTGCTCTGCAGCGGATGGCGCGGCGGCGCGCCGCGCGCTGAGGTGGATGGCATCGAGGTGCACCGTGTGGCGCGGCGGTACACCTTTCAGTTTGCCGCGCGCCGCTACTATGCCCGCGCGCTCGCGCGCCGGGATGTGGATGTGCTGGTCGAGGACATCAACAAGGTGCCGCTCTACACGCCGCGGTGGGGGGCACGGCACACCATGGCCCTCGTGCCGCACCTCTTCGGCACGACCGCCTTTCGCGAGCTGCCACTCCCCGTGGCGGCAGCGGTCTGGGCCTCGGAGCGCCCGCTGGTGCGCGGGTATGCCGGTCTGCCCTTCGAGGCGATCAGCGACAGTACGGCGGACGATCTCGTGGCGCGCGGCATTCCGCGCGAGACGATCCGGGTCATTTACCCGGGCATCGACTCGGCGGCGTACATTCCGGATGCGGCGATGCGCGCCTCGCAGCCGCTCTTCTCCTATCTGGGACGGCTGAAGCGGTACAAGGGGGTCGACCTGGTGCTCCGCGGCTTCGCCCGAATGCGCCACCCCACCGCGACGCTCGCCATCGCGGGCAGCGGTGACTATCGTCCCACGCTGGAGCGTCTGGCGCAGTCGCTTGACCTGGGAGAGCGCGTCCAGTTCCTTGGATTTCTCTCCGAGGAGGACAAGGTGGCGCTGCTGCGCCGCTCGTGGGCACTGGTGTTCACCTCGCCCAAGGAAGGATGGGGGATCACGAACTTCGAGGCGGCCGCCTGCGGTACACCAGTCATTGCCTCGAATGCTCCCGGGCTTCGCGAATCCGTACGCGATGGCGAGACCGGCTTTCTCGTCCCTCATGGCGATGTGGCCGCGCTGGCGGCACGCATGACGACGCTGGCGGAGCAGCCGGCGCTCGTGGCAACGCTGGGAAAGCAGGCGCGGTGCTTCGTCACCCGGTTCACGTGGGACGAGGCCGCCGCGCAAACGGAAGCACACCTACGCGCGATCGTGGAGGGGGCAGCGCCATGATGGCGCGCTCGAACAGATGACGACATCCACCCATGTGACCAAATCGCTGACCGTCGCCCGCTTCCTCGAGCTGATGGGCGACACGCTGCAGCTCGAGCTCACCGGAGAGGCGATCGGACTCGATCGCGAGATCACCACCAGCGAAGTGTCGAGCCCCGGGCTCGCGCTGTCCGGCTACGTCGAGCGATTTCCAGCGGACCGGACGCAGGTCTTTGGGGAAACGGAGATCACGTACCTGAACTCGCTCTCCGCGGACCAGCGCCGGCACCAGCTCGAGCTCTTCTTTTCTTTCCCCATTCCGTGTGCCGTGGTGACGAAGGCGCAGGCGCTGCCGCCGGAGATGAGTGAGATCGCCGCGCGCGTTGGCGTGCCGGTGTTGCGCACACCGCTCAAGACGGCGGAATTCTACCGGCGGATCAAACCCGCAATCGCCGACGAGTTCGCGCCCAGCACCACGCTGCACGGCACACTGGCCGACGTGTACGGAGTGGGACTGCTGTTCGTCGGGAAGAGCGGTATTGGCAAGTCGGAATGCGTGCTGGATCTGGTGGAGCGGGGGCACCGGCTCGTCGCGGACGACCTGGTGATCGCGACACGACGCGGGAACGACGTCATCATCGGGCGGGGGCACGACCTGCAACGACATCACATGGAGATCCGCGGCGTCGGGGTCATCGATGTGCCCGCCATCTTCGGCATCCGCGCGGTGCGCCAGCAGAAGCGCATCGAAGTCGTCGTGGCGCTGGAGGAGTGGAACCGTACCGGCTCCGGCATCGACCGCACCGGGCTGGATGGTGCGACGGTGTCGATTCTTGACGTGGCCGTCCCCAAGGTCGTCATCCCGCTGAATCCGGGCAAGAACATTACGGTCGTCGCGGAGGTTGTTGCCATGAACCACCTGCTGCGTTACAGCGGCGTGAATCCGGCGGAGGCGTTCAACGAACGGCTCATGACGCATATGCGCAGGGCCTCACACGTACGGCAGTACCTGGCGGAAGATGACGAATAACGATCGCGCGGCCATCGTCGCCGGTCATGGCGACTTCGCAACGGGGATCATTTCGGCTGTTGACCGAATTACCGGGTGCGGCGAACTCTTTGTCCCGATGTCGAACGCGGGGTTGGGCGCCGAGGCGATCGAGCAGCGCCTGCGTGAGCTGTTGGCCGAGCATCATGCACAGGTCATCTTCGCCGACCTTGCGGCGGGAAGCTGCAGCATCGCGGCGTGCCGGCTGGTGCGCGAGTGTGACGTCATCGTCGTCACCGGCGTGAATCTTCCCGCGCTCGTGTTCTACGCCACGCATCAGGAGTTGCCGCTGCGTGAGGCGGCCGCTCAATCCGTTGTGCGCGCCTCCTCCTCCATCCGGCTGTTGGCGGGCAAGTAGCGTGAGCGTCCTCCTCTACAGAATCGACGACCGGCTCATTCACGGCCAGGTCGTCGTGGGGTGGGGGCAGCCGTTGGGGCTCGGCTTCATCGTGCTGGTGGACGACGAAGTGGCCGCCAGCGAGTGGGAGCAGGAGCTGTACCGGATGGGGGTGCCGCCAGAGATGGATGTGTACTTTTCGACGGTTGACGAGGCTGCACGCGAGCTTGCGCGCTGGACAGCGGACCCGCGGCCCGGCATTCTCCTCACCGCGGACATCGATACCATGTGCCGGCTACTGCGGAAGGCGCCCGGTGTTCGTGCCATCAACCTGGGGGGGATCCACCATCGTGCCGGCCGCGTGCAGCGACTCCGTTACATCTATCTGGCGCCTGCCGAGGAAGAGGTGTTGCGTGCAATCGAGGCGAGCGGCGTGACCGTGACGGCGCGTGATGTTCCCGCGGCGCGCGCGCTTCCCCTGTCCGACGTGCTGACGCGGGACGGGACGTCGTGAGTATCACGTCGCTCATCGCGCTGGCGTTGCTCGGCGGTCTCGTGGGGCTCGATGTCGTGAGCTTCCCGCAGGTGATGATCTCACGCCCGATCGTGGCGGCCACACTCGGAGGGGCCGTTGTCGGCGACGCCACGGCGGGCTTGCTGGTGGGTGTGGTGCTGGAGCTGCTGGCGCTGGAGACATTGCCGGTGGGCGCCTCGCGCTATCCGGAATGGGGATCGGCGTCCGTGGTGGGCGGTGCCCTCGCGGCGCTGGGGACACCCGCGACGCCCGGCGCGAGCGCGCTGGCGCTGCTCGCCGCGGTGATCACCGCGTGGGCGGGCGGATGGACCATGCACGCCGTCCGCCGCATCAACGGCGTGTGGGCGCGGCGGAATCTGCCGTCCATCGATGCGGGCGACAGCACGACGGTGCTCGCGTTGCAATTGCGAGGGCTGGCCGCGGACCTGCTGCGCGGCATTCTGCTCACCGCGATCGCCTACGCGCTGTTCCGTCCACTCGTGATGCTCGTGCTGCCACAGTGGAACCTGGGGCCCGCGGCATCCGCGGCCGTGGCAGTTGGGATTGCCGCGGCCGTGGCCGCAGCGGCGGCATGGAGCAGGTCGCGCAGTGCGCCGGCCGCCCGCTGGTATCTGGCGGGTGGTGTGCTGGTTGGCCTCGCGGTGCTGGTGTTGCAATGAGCACGGGAGCGACCATGCCGCCGCGGATCCCCGCCCGCACCTGGCTCGCTATCTTCGCGCGGCTCTTTGCCGTGCAGGGATCCTGGAACTACGAACTGCTCGTCGGGACAGGCATTGGCTTCTGCACGGAGCCCGCGTTGCGCGAGCTCCCCGGAGGCCGCACCGGCGCTGCATACCATGATGCTGTTGCGCGCGAGTCGCGCTATTTCAATGCGCACCCGTATCTGGCGGCCATGGCAGTGGGGGCGCTCGTGCGCGCCGAGTTGGAGGGAGAGCCAGCGGAGCGCATCGAGCGCTTCCGCACCGCGCTCTGCGGCCCGTTGGGGAGCGTGGGCGACCGACTGGTGTGGGCCGGATGGCTGCCGATGAGCTCGCTGCTCGCCCTCACAGTATTCGGGCTCGGCGCGAGCGCGTGGGTCACGGTGCTGATCTTTCTTGGCGTGTACAATATTGGACAGCTTGGGTTGCGGGCGTGGGGCTTGCGCGCGGGGTGGCGCTACGGCACGCGCACGGCCCAGGCTCTTGCCAACCCCGTGCTCCGGCACGGGCCGCCCTACCTGGCGCGTGCGGTGGCGTTGCTCGCCGGTATCGCGCTTCCGCTCACCATCCAGCGCGTGCTGGGCGTCATGACCGCGCCGCTGAGCAGAGTGGCCGGCACGGTGGCGACCATCCCGATCGGTATCGGGGTGCTGGTGGCCGCAACGCTGGTGGCCACGGGGCTGGCCGCCGTGCTGATGACCTGCTTCCGTGGACGCATCGAGGGGTGGCGCCTCGCCCTCGTCGTCCTCGTTGCGCTGACCATTTACTCTATCGCCTGATGACCGAACGCGCGGTCCAGATCGTCAATCGCAACGGGTTGCACGCCCGTCCCGCCGCCGAGATCGTCAAAGTCGCCTCGCGCTTCGATGCCGACATCACCGTGGTGCGCGACGACCTCGAAGTGAACGGAAAGAGCATCATGGGCGTGATGATGCTCGCCGCGGAGTACGGCTCCACGCTGCTGGTGCGTGCCGATGGACCCGATGCGCAGCAGGCCGTGGACGCCATTGCGGAGCTGATCGCGCGGAAGTTCGGAGAGAACTAGTGGCGCAGACGCTCATCGGGATGCCAGCGTCGCCGGGGATCGTGATCGGCCCCGTGTACCTCCTCTGCTGGGAGGTGCCCGACGTGCCGCACCGCGTCGTCGCCGATGATGAGATCGAGCACGAGATCGCCCGGCTGCACGGCGCGCTTTCTCGCGCGCGTGAGCGGGTACACCTCGTGCGCGACCGCGCCGCGCGGAAGGCGGGTCCCGATGAGGCGGCCATCTTCGATGCCCAGCTCCTCATTCTCGAGGACCACGACCTCATCCATCGCGTCGAGTCGCTCATTCGACAGAATCTGGGTGCCGAGAAGGCGTTCGATCTCACCATCCTCGAATGGCGCCAGCGATTCGCGCGCCACGCGGCGGCCATGATGCGCGAGCGGGTGGGCGACATCACGGACGTGCAGATCCGCGTGCTCTCGCTGCTGATGGGGCTGCCGGACCACGATCCCGTTGAGGTCCCCCCGGGCGCTAACGCCATACTCGTCACGCACGACCTGACGCCGACCATCACGGTGCAGCTCGACCGGTCCGCAATCGCCGCAATCGCCACCGATGCCGGCACGCGTACCTCGCACGTCGCCATCCTGGCGCGGTCGTTGGGCATGCCTGCCGTGGTGGGACTCCGCGACGCGGCGCAGCGGCTGCATGGCGGCGACATGGCTGTGCTCGATGGCACCGCGGGAACGCTCACGCTCAATCCGAGTGCAGCCGACGTGGATGCCTTCCATGAGCGTTCGCGGCGCGACGCTGCCATCTCGGCGGAGCTTGCCCTGGTGGCGGCCGAGGAGCCCGTTACCACCGATGGCGTTCGGCTGATCGTGCGCGCGAACGTCGACCTGCCGGAAGAGGCGGGGCAGGCGGTGGCCAGCGGCGCGGAAGGGGTGGGGCTCATGCGCACCGAGTTCCTGGTCGTCGGCCGCACCGGCATGCCGGACGAGGAGGAGCAGTACCGCGCCTATCGCGCTGTGGTGGAGGCGTTCCAGGGACGTCCGGTGGTCATCCGCACCTTCGACATCGGCGGCGACAAGTATCCGGTGGGCGGCTTTGCGAGCGAGGCGAATCCCTTCCTCGGCTGGCGAGCGATCCGGGTGTCGCTGGATGCGCCGGATCTCTTCATGCCGCAGCTCAGGGCACTGCTGCGCGCCGCGGTTCATGGGGATCTGCGCATCATGCTCCCGCTGGTCGTGAGTGTGCAGGAGGTGCACGACGCGCGCGCCATGCTGCACACCGCGGCGCGCGAGCTGTCGGCCCGTGGTGTGCCGTTCCGCGCCGACATCCCGCTCGGCGTCATGATCGAGACCCCGGCCGCGGCGATTGGCGCGGACACCTTCGTGGGCGTGGCGGAATTCTTCAGCATCGGGACCAACGATCTGGTGCAGTACACGCTGGCGGTGGACCGCGGCAACGCGAATCTCGCGCCGCGTTTCACTCCGTTGCACCCGAGCGTGCTGCGCCTCATTCGTCGCACACTCGAGGTCGGCACGGCGCACGGGCTGGATGTGACGGTCTGCGGCGAGATGGCCTCACAGCCGCTCACCGCGTTCGCGCTCATCGGGCTCGGGTTGCGTCAACTCAGCGTGGCGCCGGGCTCGGTGGGGCTCATGAAGCGCATCATCCGCAGCATCAGCGCGAGCGACGCCGCCTCGGCCGCGGCCGAGGCGCTGGAAGCGCCAACGGCCGCGGCGGCGGAAGCGCTCCTCATGCAGCGCCTCCGGGGCGTCGTGGGTGATGTGCTCTTCCTGCACGACGGGTTGCCCGGCATGGAACGGCCCGATAACATCCGCGGGTGATCCATTCCAGGACATGCGGCCACAGCGCGCATGCCCGGGGGCGGCGCGGTATCATTCATGCGGCGCCCACCTCGCACCGGAGGGCTGGCGAACCTCTCGTCCGGAGCGGAGTATCTAGAGCGAATGCATCGTGCGGCCCGCGCGGCGGCAGATGTCAGACGCGATGGCCGGAACAGGAGTAGAGCATGGTCGAAGTCACGGTGGCCCGCCTCGGGCTGGACAGCGCCTCGAATTCATACGTGGTGATTCTGCAGGAGAAGGGGGGCGACCGCCTTCTCCCCATCTGGATTGGCCAGCCGGAGGCGGAGTCGATCGTGATGGAAATGCACGGGATCAAGCCACCACGCCCGCTCACGCATGATCTCTGCAAGCGGCTCATCTCGGGCATGGGGGGCGCGCTGCGGCGCGTGCAGATCACCAAGGTGCAGGACAACACCTACTTCGCCGAGCTGCACATTCATCGCGGCGAGGACGTGTTTCAGATCGATGCACGCCCCTCGGACAGTATTGCGATCGCACTCCGGCTCTCCGCGCCGATCTTCGCGCAGGAGTCGTTGCTCACCGCCGTCGCCATTGAAGATGCCGGTGCGGCCGAGGAGTCGGGCGATGAGCCGTCCTTCGCGGCGGATGCCCCCGACCTTACCCCGCAGCAGGATGTTTTTGCGGAGCACCTCAGAGAGTATCTCCGGAAGATGCGGCCGGAGGACTTCGGGAAGTTCGAGCTGTGATGGCATGCCGGATGACGCGCCGGACATGACGGCACGGTCCGCGGGCTGGCGCGTGGTCGCGAACACCGCGCGCCTGAGGAGGGCGGTCATGAGATATGGCCGCCTTTCTCCTGTGCTGATGCTGAGCGTGGCCGCTGCGCTGGCGCTGGCCGCGCCCGCCGTCATGGCGCAGCACGCGCCGGACTCTGCAGCGGTCGCGCGCGGTGCACCGCAGAATGCGCAATCGCAGCCAGGGCGGGTGCACGAAGTCGTGGGGCGCGTCGTGCGGCCCACCCCGAACGGACATGGCACGCGACCCGTGCCCGAGCAGTGGGTCGTGATCCATCGCGTGGGCTCCGACACGGCCGGGCCGCTGGACTCCACGCGCACCGAGAGCAATGGCGGCTTCCGCTTGCACTACCGCCCATGGGGAGACAGCAACGCCATCTACTTCATGTCGGCCTCGTACGATGGCATTGCCTACTTCTCCGAGCCGCTGCATGGCACGCGGGTCACGGGGCCCGCCGCGGAAATCACCGTGTACGACACCACGTCGGCGCCCGTCCCGCTCAACGTGCGCGGGCGACACATCGTCATCGCATCGCCGCGCGCGGACGGCACGCGCGAAATGATGGAGGTGTACGAGCTCGCGAACGACAGCTCCGTCACACGCATCTCGCCTGATGATGCGCATCCCACCTGGACGACCATCCTGCCATCCGATGCGACGGAGTTCCAGGTGGGGCAGACCGAGATCTCGCCGCGCGCCATGCATTACGCGGATGGCAAACTGGCGGTCGTGGCGCCCTTCGCACCGGGGCTGAAGCAGCTCTCCTTCTCCGTGCGCCTGAGTGCCGACGACTTTCCGCTGAGCATTCCCATCGAGGACAGCGCGTCGGTGCTGGAAGTGCTGCTCGAGGAGCCGACGGCCACGGTGACCGGCGCGCAGCTCGCCCAGGCGGCCAATGTTGCCGTGGAAGGCCGCACCTTCACGCGCTACCTCGCGGAGCACGTTCCCGCAAACACCGTGATCCGCATCTCGGTCCCCCGCGTCACGCCGGCGCAGAAGCCGATCTACTTTGCCGTGATCGCCATTCTGATTGGCGCCGCGATGTTGGTGGCGCTCGCCGTCGCGTTTCGCCGGCGCGTGGCGCCGGCCCGGGCCGTCTCGGCCCCGGCTGTCGCGTTGAGCGACGATGCGGATCAGGTCGCGCGGGCCATCGCCATGCTCGACGAGAGCTTCGCGCGACGCTCGGCGCCCACGAGCGAAGACCGCACGGTGTACGAGCACACGCGGGAGGCGCTCAAGCGTCGTCTTGCAGCGGCGCTTGAAGCGCAGCGACACGCGGGGTAGATTGCTCGCACAATCGCTTGCGGACGGGAGTTCCGGAAGCCGGTGTAACTCCGGCGCGGTCCCGCCACTGTAACGGGCATGCACGCGCGCTCAACGCCACTGACCTCGGTTGGGAAGGTGAGCTGCGCAGCCCGAAGCCAGGAGACGCCTCGCGTCCGCGCCACATTCTCAGACCCTCGGACGAAGGGCTGGTGGCGGCGGGCACTGCAGTATCGCGCCCATCGCTCATACGGCATCTCCTCCGGAGGAGATGCCGTTCGTGCATACGCGTCGGTTCATCCTCACGATGGTGGTGGCGCTCGCCGCATGTACACGCGGTGATGCGCCGCCCGCCGGCGCATCGGTCGACGACTTCGGCGAGCGCGTGCGAGCCGGCACGGTGGCAGATCCCGCGCGCATCGTCTCGCTCAACCCGGCCACCACCGAGTTGCTCTTCGCGATTGGCGCCGGCTCACGGCTGGTCGGGCGCACGCATTGGGATCTGTGGCCGGACTCCGCGCGGCTGGTGCCGGATGTGGGTGATGCGCTGCGCCCGAACATCGAGGCGGTCCTGGCCCGCCATCCCGATCTGGTGGTGCTGTACGCGAGCGCGGATGATCGCGCGGCGGCCAGCCGCCTGCGCACCGCCGGAGTTGCGGTGGTCGCGATCAAGACCGACCGCATTGCGGAGTTCGCTCGCGCCGCCCGACTGCTGGGCATAGCCACGGGCGAGCAGCAGCGCGCGGCCGTGGTGGTGGACACCGTGGAGCGGACGCTCGCGCGCGTCCGGCAACTCACGGCTCCGCTCAGCCATCCCACCGTCGTCTGGCCCGTCTGGAATGCGCCGCTCACCGTCATTGGCGGGGGGAGCTTCCTCACGGAGCTGCTGGAGATTGCCGGCGCGCGGAACGTGTACGCCGATCTGCCGGGACCTTCGCCGCAGGTGTCGCTGGAGGATGTGCTGCGGCGCAATCCGCACGTGGTACTCATCGCGCCGGCCGGTCTTGCCCGCATTCGAAACAGCCCCGGCTGGCGCGCGCTGCCGGCGGTGCGCGAGGGCCGGATCCGCGTGGTGGACTCCTCGCTCGTCTTCCGTCCGTCCGCGCGGCTGGGCGAGGCGGCGTACAGCCTGGCGCGCCTGCTCCATCCCGGGAAGGTGCCGTGAAGCACCTGACGTTCTGGCTCGGTACCAGCGCGGCGCTGGTGCTGTTCGCGCTGGCAGCGATCGCCTACGGCGCCGTGCCGCTCTCGCTGCACGCGATCGTCGCGGGGCTCGCTGGGCACGGCGACCCCGCCACAGTGGCGATCGTGCGCACGCTCCGCGCGCCCCGGGTTGTGCTGGCCATGCTCGTGGGTGCCGGGCTCGGGATGTCCGGGGCCGCGCTTCAGGGCTCGCTCCGCAACGCGCTCGCGGAGCCGTACCTGCTCGGTGTCTCCGGAGGGGCGGCAGTGGGGGCCGTGGTGGCGGTGGCGTTCGGCGTCGGTGGGCCGGTGCTGCTGCCCATTGCCGCGTTCGTCGGTGCTGCCTTCGCGGTGCTCGTCACGCTGCTGGTGGCGCGTGTTGCGGGCGGGCGCGCGGATCCCCGCGTGCTGCTCATGGCGGGCGTGATCGTCGGTGCGTTCGCCAACGCGGCCATCATGGTGGCGCTGGCCAACGCGCCGCCGAACCGCGTTCGCGGCGCGCTCTGGTGGATGATGGGGTCCGTGGCGGGAGCGGACTGGACGAGCGTGGCATGGCTGTTCGGGTACGTGGTCGTGGGCGCGGTCCTGCTGCTCTGGTCTGCGCGGGAGATCGACGTGCTCGCGCTTGGACATGAATCGGCGGCGGCGCTCGGCATCGATGTCGAGCGCGCCGGACGGCGCGTCTTTCTCCTCAGCGCGCTGCTCGCGGCGGCCACCGTGGCGGCGGCAGGGCTGGTGGGCTTCGTCGGACTCGTGGTGCCCCACCTGGTGCGAACGGCAGGGCTGCGCCGCCATCGCGCGCTCATCGCCGGTTCCGCCATTACGGGCGGAGCACTCGTGGTCGCGGCCGATCTCGCCGCACGCGTGATCCGCCCGCCCGCCGAGTTGCCGCTGGGTGCCATCACGGCGCTCATCGGCGTCCCGTTCTTCCTCGTCCAGCTCCGGCGCCTCTCATGATTCGCTACGAGCGCGTGGTGGCGCGCTATCCGCGAGCGCCCCAGCCGGCCGTGGACGATGTCACCTTCAGCGCGCCGCGTCGGTCCGTGACCGCCGTGGTCGGGCCGAACGGCAGCGGCAAGAGCACGCTCGTTCGCCTGCTGTTGCGCACCCTTCCCATCGTCTCCGGCACCCTTCTCGTGGACGGCGTGCCGATCGGTGCGATGGACCGGCGCGAGGTCGCGCGTCGCGTGGCCGTGGTTCCGCAGCGGGAGGAGAACGTCTTCCCGCTGCCGGTGCGCGACTATGTCGCGCTGGGGCGCTACCCGCACGAGTCCGGCTGGCGCGCGGGGGGCGCGGGTACCGCCGATGAGGCCGCGATCGAGCGCGCGATCATCCTCGCCTCGGTCGCGCCCCTGGCGCACCGGAGCACCGCCGAGCTTTCCGGCGGGGAGTGGCAACGCGTGCGCATCGCGCGCGCCTTGGCGCAGGGCGCTCATGCGCTCGTGCTCGATGAGCCCACCACCTTCCTGGATATCGCCCATGAGATGGCGATGTTCGAGCTCTTCGCCGCGCTCGCGCACGAGGGGCAGGCCGTGCTCGTGGTGAGCCATCAGCTGAATCTCGTAGCCCGCTTTGCCGATCAACTCGTACTCGTGCACCGCGGCCGTCTGGTGGCGGCCGGCACGCCCGCCGATGTGATGCGTGCGCCCACGCTCGAGCAGGTCTACGAGTGGCCGCTGGTCATCACCCGCGATCCGGCCGCCGGCGTGCCATCGCTGCTCCCGTTGCGCCGCGGTCCCCGCTTTCCCTGATCCGCTTCTCCCGGAGATAAGATGCGACTTCATGTTCTTCCCACACTCGCCGCGGCCGCTGTCCTTCTGGACGCCGCCGTCACTCCCGTGCGTGCCCAGCAGGCCGCCGACACCGCCACACTCAATCCGGTGGTGATCACCGCGACGCGAGTGGCCGTACCGCAGAACGCCGCGTCCGCCAGCGTGACGGTGCTGCGCGGCGAGGACCTCCGGGCCCGCGGCATCTCGACCGTGGCGCAGGCACTGCGCAGCGTGCCTGGTGTGGAAGTGGCGCAGGGCGGCTCGTTCGGCGCCACCAGTTCGCTCTTCCTCCGAGGCGGCGAGAGCGATTACGTGAAAGTGCTGGTGGATGGCGTTCCGGTAAACGACCCCGGCGGCGCGTTCGATTTTGCCAATCTCACCACGCAGAACATTGACCGCATCGAGATCGTGCGCGGACCGGCGAGCGTGCTGTACGGCTCGGACGCCGTCACCGGCGTCATTCAGATCTTCACCCGCCGTGGTGAGGACGCGCCCCCTCGGCTGGCGGCCGGCATGCGCGGCGGGACGTACGGCACGCGCGAGTACGAGGGGACGCTCGCCGGTGGGAGCGCTCGCGTGTCGTATACGGCGGGAGTGGTGCGCCACACCACGCAAGGCATTCTGCCGTTCAACAATCAGTACCGGGACAACAGCTACAGCGGTCTGCTCCGGTACGCGTCTCCGCATGGCAGCAGCGTGCAGCTCTCCACGCGCTACACCGACGGCGATTTTCATTATCCCACCAACGGCGCCGGCGTGCCCGACGACAGCAACGCGTTCAGAACGGAGCGGCGCTTCGTCACGGCGCTCCACGCCGGGCACTTCTTCACACCGCATCTGGAAGGACGCGTGCAGCTGGGGGCCACCGCCATACGCGCGCGCAGCGACGACCGTCCGGATAATACGGGCGACACGCTGGGCGTCTTCGGCTACCTCGCGTCGGGCACGCTGGATCGGCGGAGTGCGGATGCGCGGATCAATGCCTACCTCACACCCGCCACCGTGTTCACGGCCGGCGCCGCGTACAGCTGGCAGCATGACGCGACGTCGAGTGAGACACTCATCCAGGGCGGGAGCGCGCCCACGCCACCATTCGACCAGGCGCGGGAGAACCTGGCGTACTATGCGCAGCTCATCGGGAATGTGGGACGGCGTCTCTCGTATACAGCCGGCGGACGGTTGGATGACAACCAGCAATTCGGTCGCTTCACCACCTACCGCCTGGGCGTTGGCGCACGGCTCGACCGCGCCACACGCGTGCATGCGGCGCTGGGCAACTCTTTCAAGGAGCCGACGTTCGACGAGCAATTCTCCACGGCGTACACGGAGGGGAATGCGGGGCTGCGACCGGAGCAATCGCGCAGCTGGGAGCTGGGCGTCGAGCGCCAGTTGATGGGTGGTCGCCTGATCCTCGGCGCTACGTACTTCGACCAGCACTTCCGCGATCTCGTGCAGTACGCGGCCACGCCGCAGGGGACGCCGGATTACTTCAACGTGGCGGCAGCGAATGCCTCTGGTGCCGAGCTCGAGCTTCGTGCCGCGCTCACCAATGCACTCGGCGTCACCGCCAACTACACCTATCTCCGGACCCGCGTCATCAATGCGGGCTTCGACTCGACCGCCGACGCCACCTTCGTCACCGGGAATCGACTGCTGCGGCGTCCAACGAATCTTGCCAATCTCGACGTCCGCTACCGCTTTCCCTCCAACGCCTCGATCGCCATGGCGGTGAACTACACCGGTGGCCGCGACGATCGAGACTTCTCGGCGTTCCCGGCCGTTCCGGTGCTCTTGGACGCGTACACGAAAGTCGATCTCTCTGGCGAGCTGCCCATCGTCCGCGGTACTGGCACCGGTGGGCGCATCGCGCTCACGGCGCGCATCGACAATCTGTTCGACGCGCAGTACCGGGGAGCCTTTGGCTTCCGGGTGCCCGGTCGGGTGATGCTGCTTGGTGTGCGGGCCGGCATCGGGCTGTGATCGCGTGAGCACGTTCCGGCGCGTTCCGCCGTTATCATTCCCCAATGCCTGTGCTCGCCACGGAGGCGATCGTCCTGCACTCCTTCAGGTATCTGGAGAGCTCGCGCATTCTCCGGCTGGTCACGCGCGATGCGGGCGTGCTGTCCGTCATCGCGCGTGGCGCCCGCCGAGCCCGGAGCGCGGTGGGCGGGGGCGTGGACCTCTTCGCGCAGGGCACCGCTCAACTCATCCTCAAGGACGGGCGTGACCTGCACACGCTCAGCGCCTTCGACGTGGCGCGGCCGCGCCGCCTGCTCGGCAGCGATCTCGCCCGGTTCACGGGCGCCGCGGTGCTCGCTGAGCTCGTGCTCCGCGTTGGACATGGCAGCGACAGCGCCGAGCTCTTCGATACGCTGGCGCTCGCGTTCGACCAGATCGCCACAGTGCCAGCGGAGCAGGCGGATGAAGCCGCGCTCTCAGGTGCGTGGCTCCTCGTGAGGCAGCTCGGCTTCGCGCCCGTGCTGGATGCGTGCAGCGCCTGCCGCGCCGTCATCCCTCCCGGTGACCGGTGCATCTTCAGCGCTCGGGCGGGGGGCGTGCTCTGCGCGCGCTGTGCCCCGCAGCATGCGCCCGGCCGCGCGCTCCCGGGAGAGGCGCGTGCGTCGATCGCCGAGTGGAGCACCGGCGCTCATGTATGGCCGCTCCCAGTGCGCGAGGCCCGCGCGCATCAGCGGGTGCTCCGCGAGTTCCTTGACGAGCATCTGGGCGACGGCCGGCCGTGGCGCGCCTTCGAGGCATGGGAGCATGGGGGCTGGGAGGACACGTGATTCTTGGAACCGCAGGCCATGTCGACCATGGCAAGACCGCACTGGTCAAAGCGCTCACGGGAGTGGATACCGACCGGCTGATGGAGGAGAAGCGCCGCGGCATCACGATCGACCTCGGCTTTGCCCCCCTGCCGCTGACTGACGATGTGCATCTCAGCGTGGTGGATGTTCCCGGTCACGAAGCGTTCGTGCGCAACATGCTGGCGGGCGCCACCGGGGTGGATCTGGCACTGCTCGTCGTGGCGGCTGACGAAGGTGTCATGCCACAGACGCGGGAGCATCTGGACATCCTGTCCCTGCTGGCCATCCAGGGCGGCGTCGTCGTGCTGACGAAGACGGATCTCGTCGACGACGACTGGCTGGAGCTCGTGAGCGACGACCTGCGAGCGGTGCTGGCCAGCTCCGTGCTCTCGCAGGCGCCGATCGTGCCGACGTCCGTCGTCTCCGGGGACGGGATCGATGCGCTGCGCAGCGAGCTCACCCGTCTCGCGCGAGCCGTGCCCGTGCGCGACGCGCACGATCTGTTTCGCATGCCCGTGGATCGCGCCTTCACCATTCGAGGCACAGGAACCGTGGTCACCGGCACGATCTGGAGTGGAACGATCGAGCGCGACACGAGCGTGCGCGTTGAGCCGGCCGGTCGTGTGGCGCGCGTGCGGGGCCTGGAGACGCACGGAGTACCGGTGCCTCGCGCGTCATGCGGTTCGCGCGCCGCGGTGGCGCTGTCGGGCATCGAGGTGGCGGACGTGCAGCGTGGCAGTTGGCTGGTGGCGGAGGAAACCTGGCTCCCCTCGAGCGCGATCCTCGCTGAGGTGGCGCTGCTGGAGAGCGCCGAGGTGACGCTCGGGCCGCGTACGGCGGTCCGCTTTCACCTGGGGACCGCCGAGGTCGGCGCGCGCGTGGTGACCGCCGGCGGACCGCTCGGGGCAGGGGAGCGCAAGCAGGCCCGCATTGTCCTGGATCACCCGGTGACCGCTCGTGCCGGTGACCGCTTCGTGCTGCGCAGTGCCTCGCCGCTCACCACGATCGGTGGAGGAATGGTGAACGATCCGATGCCGCCGCACCGGCGAGCCCGCCCGTGGCGCGTGCGTGCGTCGACGCCGGCGGAGCGGCTCTCACCCGTGCTTGAAGGCGCAGGCATGCTCGGCGTTCCGGTGGCGTCGCTCCCGGTGCGTATTGGAGTGCGCCCCGCCGAGGTGGACGCGCTGGTCGCGAACGCGGCAGACACGGCTCGGCACGTGGGCGAGCGGCTCTACGCGCAAGATGCCGTGGAGCAGGTGAGCACGCGTCTCGTCGCGGCGGTGGAGCGGTATCATACAACCGCCCCGCTCGAGCCGGGCGCTCTCCTTCAGTCAGTTCGCGCCCGTGCTGGTACGGAGGGTGCGCTTGTCGATGCCGTGATGCGGGAGCTGGTCGCCAATGCGGTTCTGGAAGTGCACGGAGCGCTCGTGTGCCGCCGGGGGTGGACGCCGAGGCACACGGCGGAGCAGATCGCTACGCGGGATGAGATCCAGGCGGCGCTCATGGCCGCCGGCCGCGAGCCGCCAGGCGTCGCGGAGCTCGCGGAGCGATTTGGTGTGGACACCGCCGCGCTCCTGCGCAGCTTGGAGCGCGAAGGCCGTGTGGTGCAGGTGGAGACGGAGCGCTACTACGCGCGCGAGGCGGCCGCGGAGATGATTTCAGCGCTTCGTCACGCGATGGTGCAGGGCCGCGAGTACGCGCCATCGGAGCTTCGGGAAACACTTGGCTTCTCGAGAAAATACTTGATCCCCTTCCTCGAATACTGTGACCGGGAGGGAGTTACGGTGCGCAAGGCAACCGGACGGGTGCTTGCGGTGTCAAAGTAGTTGACCCGAACGGCGGCTCCCATGCTTGACAGGGTGCGCGCCAGGATTCATGTTAGCCTCTCGTGTATCAGGGACGATGGTTACCAGATGGAAGGAGCGTTCACTTAGCACTGTACTTCGTTGGTTTGGAGACATCACATGAAGCACCGCTGGGCAGCACTGGTTGTTGTGCTCGCCCTTGGCGCGCTTGTGCCAACAGTCGCAGCAGCCCAGGGCACGATGAACTCGACTCTGGGCGGCCAGCGTGGCCCCGGGTTCGAGCTCGGACAGAACTTTCCAAACCCGTTCAATTCGGCGACGACCATTCCCTTCACCATTGGTGACCCGCCGACTTGCACGGACGCAGGGCACCTGTACCATGTGACCCTGCGGATCTACAATGTACTGGCGCAGCCTGTGGCCGTTCCGATTCTTCAGAACGGTGAC
Source organism: Gemmatimonadaceae bacterium (assembly GCA_036278935.1). Taxonomy (GTDB): domain Bacteria; phylum Gemmatimonadota; class Gemmatimonadetes; order Gemmatimonadales; family Gemmatimonadaceae; genus DASSNR01. The sequence goes on along the minus strand of DASUKA010000129.1, from coordinate 5,909 downwards.
GGCGCCATGGGCCAGCCTGTGCAGAACCTGACCCTCCAGTGCGGGCAGTACACGGCGTACTGGAACGGCGCCTACCTCAACACCTCCACGTCGGTACCATCAGGGGTGTACCTGTACAGTATCGAGGTGGATGGGCGGTCGGTGGTGAAGAAAATGATCGTCATGAAGTGACGCTCGTCGCACGTCCATCCGCGAATGGCGCGAACGGCTCCCGGCTGTTCGCGCCATTCGCATCAGCGCCGGCGCGGCGTCGAGGGCGAGGCAGGCGCAGGTGGAGCGGAGGTGTCGGTCCGTGCGTGCTCGTCGATCGCCGTCCACACCGCCAGGGCACGCTCCGGATCGGCTGCGAGCGCCCGTGCCGCACGCTCCAGCGCGTCCGGTGTGAGGCCTCGCTCTTGCAGCAACTGCGTTCGGGCGTGGGCACGTCCCGCGCTGTCGAGCGCGGTGTCCGCGTTGATCTCGTGCAGCGCCGCAATCGTCCGCACGAAGGTGGAGTCGCTGATCCCCGTCGCGGAGGTGCCATGGCATCCGGCGCCCACCGTCAGGAACATCACGCACATTGCCAGTCCGAGTCGTCGCATGTCGAGGCCAAGCCTAGAGATGGAGGCTTCGCCCGTCAAGCATCCGACCCGCTCTGCTTCGCTCGCGCTGGTGCGCGAGACTGCCGAGTTGGCAGTCAGCGAAGGTACGATCGTTGCTTTGTGCTGACAGGCTATTGGTTATCATCTATCTGTTAACGTCCTTTATCACCTTCCCATACCATGGTCAGCCCCGATCGACTCACCGTCAAAGCGTCCGAAGCCCTGGCCGAAGCCTTGAACTTGGCGCGGCGCAATGGCAATCCGGTCGTCTACGATACGCACTTGCTGCAGGCCCTGCTCGCGCAGAGTGAGGGGATCGTAATCCCCGTGCTCCACAAGCTCGGCGTGGACGTGGAGCAGCTTCGCGAGCGCGTGGAGCGTGAGGCGGCGCGCTATCCGCGGCAGAGCGACGCGCAACCCACGCTCTCCCGCGAGCTCAACCGCGTGATGGATCGTGCGGAAGAGGAGGCGCGCGGGCTCGGCGACGAGTACATGTCGACGGAGCACATGCTCCTGGCGCTCTCCGATACGCGCGGCACCGAGAGTCACGAGCTGCTCCGCGGCGCCGACGCCACGCATGCGGCGCTCCTCAACGCGCTCCAGGCGGTCCGCGGCTCGCACCGCGTGACCGATCAGACGCCCGAGAACAAGTACCAGGCGCTCGAGCGCTTCACGCGCGATCTCACGGAGGCCGCGCGCAAGGGGAAGCTCGATCCGGTGATCGGCCGGGATGAGGAGATCCGGCGCGTCATTCAGGTGCTCTCACGGCGGACCAAGAACAACCCGGTGCTCATCGGCGAGCCGGGCGTGGGGAAGACCGCGATCGTCGAGGGGCTGGCGCAGCGGGTGGTGAACAGCGATGTGCCGGAAGGGCTCAAGAACAAGCGCGTCGTCCAGCTCGACATGGGCGCGCTGGTGGCGGGCGCCAAGTACCGTGGCGAGTTCGAGGAGCGCCTCAAGGCGGTGCTCAAGGAGATCACCTCGGCCGAAGGATTGTTCATCGTCTTCATCGATGAGCTGCACACGATCGTGGGCGCCGGCGCGGCCGAGGGCGCCATGGATGCCGGGAACATGCTCAAGCCGATGCTCGCGCGCGGGGAGCTGCGCGTGGTCGGCGCCACGACGCTGGATGAATACCGCAAGCACGTGGAAAAGGACGCGGCCCTGGAGCGGCGCTTCCAGCCTGTGTACGTGGGCGAGCCGACCGTGGAGGACACGATCGCCATTCTCCGTGGCCTCAAGGAGAAGTACGAATCGCACCACGGCGTACGCATTACCGACGGTGCGCTCGTGGCGGCGGCCACGCTTTCGAATCGCTACATCGGAGATCGCTTCCTGCCGGACAAGGCCATCGACCTGGTGGACGAAGCGGCCTCGCGGCTGCGCATCGAGATCGACTCGCTGCCGCAGGAGATCGACGAGGTGGAACGGCGTATCATGCAGCTGGAGATCGAGCGGCAGGCGTTGCAGAAGGAGAAGGACCCTGCCTCAGTGGAGCGGCGCACGAATCTGGAGCGCGAGCTCGCCGAACTTCGCGAGCGGTCGTCGGGGATGAAGGCGCAGTGGCAGGCGGAGAAGGAGACGCTGTCGCGTGTCGCGACCATCACGCAGCAGATCGAGCAGGCGCGCATCGAGGCGGAGCAGGCGCAGCGCAGCGGCGACCTGGGCAAGGCGGCGGAGATCTCCTACGGCCGCCTGCCGCAGCTCGAGAACGAGCGGCGGGACGCGGAGCGCGAGATGGCGACGCGCGAATCGAGCGGCACGCGCTTTCTCAAGGAGGAAGTGGACGCCGATGACATTGCCGAAGTGGTGGCGCGCTGGACCGGCATCCCCGTCTCCCGGATGATGGAAAGCGAGCGCGAGCGGCTCACGAAACTGGAGGATGAGCTTGGCGCGCGGGTGATCGGGCAGGAGCAGGCGGTGACGGCCGTCGCGAACGCGGTGCGCCGGTCACGCGCGGGCTTGCAGGATCCCAACCGGCCCATCGGCTCCTTCATCTTCCTGGGACCGACCGGGGTAGGGAAGACCGAGACCGCGCGTGCGCTGGCGGAATTCCTCTTCGATTCCGAACAGGCGATGGTGCGCATCGACATGTCGGAGTATATGGAGAAGCACGCGGTCGCGCGGCTCATCGGCGCGCCGCCCGGATACATCGGCTTCGAGGAGGGCGGGCAACTCACCGAGGCGATTCGCCGCCGTCCCTACTCGGTGGTGCTGTTCGACGAGATCGAGAAGGCGCATGCCGACGTATTCAACATCCTGCTCCAGATTCTCGACGACGGCCGGCTCACCGATTCGCAGGGCCGCACGGTGGACTTCCGCAATACGGTCATCATCATGACCTCGAACATCGGCGGGCAGTTCATCCTGGAGTACGGCACGCGCGATTGGGCGAGCGCCGAGGAGCACGTGCTCACCGCGCTCCGGCAGCACTTCAAGCCGGAGTTCCTCAATCGCGTGGATGACATCATCATCTTCAACCCGCTGGCGATCGAGCAGATCGAGCAGATCATCGACCTGCAGCTCCGGCGGCTGGAGCGGCTGCTCGCGGATCGGAAGCTCACCATCGAGGTGACGCCCGAGGCGAAGCACGTGCTGGCGCAGGAGGGATTCGACCCGGTGTACGGCGCGCGGCCGCTCAAGCGCGCCATTCAGAAGCACATCCAGAACGCGCTCGCGCTTGCCGTGCTGGACGGTCGCTTTCAGGAGGGCGACCACATCGTGGTCACGCGCGCGCCCGAGGGCGGCCTGCAGTTCGAGAAGGCGGAGGCAGCGGCGGGGGCGCACGCCGCCACCGCTTCGTGACGGCGTGGAGCAGGGCGCCGCGCGGGCCGTGAAGCCGCGCACGTTGCTTGACGGCTCGGCGCGCGCCGCCGATCGAGCATGGATGGCTGCCGCGTACGCCGCGGCGCGTGCGGCCATGCGGCACGGCGAGGTGCCCGTGGGAGCCATTGTCGTACGTGATGGCGTGCGCATCGCGCGCGCAGCGAATCGGGTGATTCGGGATCAGGATGCGACCGCGCATGCGGAGCTGCTCGCATTGCGCAGAGCCGCCCGCACTGTTGGCGATCGCCGGCTCGGCGACTGTGTTCTGTACGTGACGCTGGAACCGTGCGCCATGTGCGCCGGGGCGATCGTGCTCGCGCGCGTCGGACGCGTGGTGTTCGGCGCCTGGGATGAGAAAGCTGGCATGGCGGGCTCGGTGGATGACCTCCTTCGGCATCCGGCGCTCAATCATCGACCCGACGTCACGGGCGGCGTATGCGCCGACGAATGCGCGGCGTTGCTGCGCGACTTCTTCGAGCGGCGGCGCGGCAACTCCGTTGACACCCCTCCCGTGGGCGGGTAGCTTTGAAGTCTCTTCCGGACAGGTGGCTGAGCGGTTGAAAGCACCGGTCTCGAAAACCGGCATACCGGTATCCCCGGTATCGTGGGTTCAAATCCCACCCTGTCCGCTGGGCGCCGGTGCAGCAGTGAGGCACGGTGCACGCGGGACGAACGAAGGCGGACCCGGAACGTGGTCCGCCTTCGGTGCGATGAGCCACAGGCAAGACGGTGGCCGCTGCGCATCGGCGAGCCGCCGTTGTGTGGTCAATCGACGCGTAACACCGCTACGTTGACTGAGACCGTGGATGGGTGGCCGAGCGGTTTAAGGCGCACGCCTGGAAAGCGTGTGGGGGCGCAAGCCTCTCGCGGGTTCGAATCCCGCCCCATCCGTTGACCCCGCATGAGATACCTCATCTCGTGCCGGGCCGCCGTTTCCCCCACGCCTCACCCTATCGGGCACCGTCGAGCGGGACGGCCGCGCACGATGAGCAGGCGGTTCGGCGCGTCACTGCTTCGCGCGATCGAGCTGCGCGATCCGCGCGCGCGCTTCGGCCACGCGCGGCTGCAACTCCCGGTCGGCGTGTGCCCACAGCGCCACGAAGCGGCCGTAATACTCCGTCGCGCGTGCCGTATCGGCCACACCTTCGTACATCTCGCCTAGCCGGAATAGCGTCGGTGCGAGATAGACGCGGTCCAGCATCCATCGGCCGCCGTCGAACATCTCCACGTACTGCGTCAGATACGCACGCGCCGAATCGGCTCGGCCGGCGCGGTCGAACGAGAGGCCGAGATAGAGCGGGGTACACGGAACGCAGTTGCGCGTCGGCAATCCGTCCACCTCGTAGTCTCCGCGATGAAAATCAGCAACGGCGCTATCGGTCTTGCCCTCGGCGAGCGCGATGAGCCCGCGAAGCCGCACGATGCCGACGGCATTTCGGCGAAGGGCCAGCGTGTCCATCCCGGCCATGTAATGAGTCATCACGTCGCGCGCCTTCGCCGGCGCGCCCGCGCGTGCGTATCCAGCGACCAGCCAATACATAGTGCTAACGCGAGACGGGGGCACCGCCGCGACCGGCATCGTGTGCACCGCGGAATCCAGTGCCGCGAGCGCGCGTGGTGCATCGCCGCGGACGTCGGCGTCCACCACTGCGTCACGATACGCCGTCAGGTAGGGACTCACCGTGTCGGCGGTCAGGCGCGCTCTCGCGGCGTTCGCCCGGGTGAACCGCTGTGAGAATTCGTGCAACCGTCCGTGAAGCTCGGCCAGGTCGGCGAGCGCGTCCTGCGCGTCCAGGGCGGTATCGGGCTCAGCGCGCATGATGCGTTCTGCGGCGTCGAAGTCGCGGCGGTTCCACAATTCCCAGAAGCGCAGCCGCGCGGTCGGGAATGGCACGTGACGGCTCGCGAAGAGCGCCATGACGGAATCGAATGACGCATGCCGGCCCATCTGCGTGTAATGCAGCTCGAGGTTGGCCAGTATCGTGCCGTTCGACGGATCGTTGGCGAGCGCGAGATGGTACATCCGATCGGCGCCGGCGTAGTCGCGGATGTCGTCGAGGGTGAAGGCCAGCGTGTTCTCCGCGTCGATGTTCGTCGAATCGAGCGCGACCGCGCGCCGCAGCGCGGCGACGGCCTTCCGCCGGTCCGGCGCGACGATGAGATAGTAGGCGCCCTCCACGTCGTACCGCTCCCGCTCGGGCAGCCGGTCGCGCAGTCGGAAGCCGGTGCTGAGCGCGGCGTTCATCTCACGCTCAAAGCCCGGCCGGGAGAGCGAGAGCATCGAATAGGCAAGCTGCACGTACGCCATGGCGAAGGTGCTGTCCTGCGCGATCGCGTCGCGGAAATCCTGGATCGCCGTCAGGTAGTCGCCCCGAATGTCGTTGGCCTGCAATCCCGCCGCGTAGCTCTTGAGTGCGCCCAGCGAAGCGGTTGTCACCTGCTCGAGCGGCGGCGCCGCCCGCACGCTCTTGAGCGACTCGCCGATCCTGCCGCGCAGCTCCT
>DASUKA010000128.1:0-2166 GCA_036278935.1 Gemmatimonadaceae bacterium | reverse complement strand
CGGCACCTGTCAGCTGGCCGAAGGGGGCACGGTGTCCGGCCGGCGGCTGCTGGTCATCGAGGACGTCGTCACGTCGGGTGGCCAGGTGATCGCCTCATGCCAGGAGCTGCGAGCACTGGGCGCCTCGGTTGACCATGCCGTGTGCGTCATCGATCGCGAAGCGGGCGGCCGCGCGGCGCTCAGCCACATCGGGGTGGAGCTGCACGCCCTGTTTACCAAGGCGGAGCTGGAGCGGGAGCTCGCGTCACCCGAGCGGTGAGGCGTGGCGTGATGGGCTCCGCGCGCGGAGCCGCTGCGCTACTATTGGTATTCCCGCGAGTGAGGCGCTGTGCTCGTGAACGCGACATTTGCCGACCGGTACACGATCGAGCGCGAGCTGGGCCATGGCGGCATGGCGACCGTCTACCTGGCGGAGGATCGCAAGCACGGCCGCAAGGTGGCGATCAAGCTGCTGCGCCCCGAGGTCGCCACCTCGCTCGGCGCCGAGCGGTTCCTGCGCGAGGTGCGCGTGACGGCGCAGCTCGCCCACCCGCACATCGTGCCGCTCATCGACTCCGGCGCCGCTGACGACAGACTCTACTCCGTCACGCCGTACGCGCCCGGCGGCTCGCTGCACGACCGGCTGCAGCGCGAGTGCCGGCTCCCGGTGAAAGACGCGCTGCGGATCGCGCGCCAGGTGGGCGCGGCACTCGATTACGTGCATCGCAGCGGCTACGTGCACCGCGACCTGAAGCCCGCGAACATCCTCTTCGTGGACAGCCACGCACTGCTCGCCGATTTCGGCATCGCGCACGCGGGCGGCTCGGCGGATCAGGAGGTTCTGACCGATGCCGGCATCGCGATCGGAACCCCCGAGTACATGAGCCCGGAACAGGCCAGCGGCGAGCGGGACCTCGACGGCCGGAGCGATATCTACAGCCTTGCCTGCGTGGTCTACGAGATGCTGGCCGGCGAGCCGCCGTTCAGCGGCATGGGCGCACGCGCGACCATGGCCATGCAGGTGACCGCCACCCCGCGCCCAGTGCGGGCGCTCCGACCCGACGCACCCTCCACGGTAGAGCGCGCGCTCGCCCGGGCGCTTGCCAAGGATCCCCGGCAGCGGCCCCCGACGGTGCCCGCGTTTCTGGACGCGCTGGAGACGGAGGGGCTGGAGGGCGGGTACTTCTTCACCGCCTCGTCACACGCGATCGCGGTGCTTCCCTTCGTGAACGTGAGCCCGGATCCCGAGAACGAGTATCTGAGCGACGGGATCACCGATGAACTGATCACCGCGCTCGCGAAGGTCGAAGGGCTCCGGGTCGCATCACGCACCTCGGTATTCGCGCTCAAGGGGAAACCGCAGGACGTGCGCGCGATCGGGGCGCTGTTCGGCGTCTCCGAAGTGCTCGAGGGCACGGTGCGCCGGTTGGGCGACCGACTCCGCATCACGGCGCAGCTCACGTCCACGGAGGACGGCCGGCTGCTCTGGTCGCAGCGCTACGATCGGCAGCTCGTGGACGTGTTCGCCATCCAGGACGAGATCGCGCGGACAATCGTGGACACGCTGCGCACCAACTCCTTTGCCGACCTCGCGGACCCCGTGCCGGCGCGCTACAGGACCAATCTCAAGGCGTACGGCTCGTACCTGAAGGGGCGCTTCGCGTTGAATACGCACTCGCAGGAGGGGACGCACGAGGCCATCCAGTACTTCGAGCAAGCCATTGCGGAAGATCGGAACTATCCCCTGGCCTACGCGGGGCTCTCCGACGCATATGCGCAGCACGTGGATTATCGCAGCGTCCCGGTGCACGAGGGCTTCGAGCGCGCCAAGGCGTACGCCCGGCAGGCGATCGCGCTGGATGAGAGCGTGGCCGAAGTGCATGTGGCGCTGGCCTGGTGCCTCTTCATCTACGACTGGGACTGGGCGGCCGCCGAGCGCGAGTATCGCCGCGCGATCGAGCTCGACCCGCGATATGCGCCGGGACATCAGTGGTACGCCCTGCTCCTCGCCTCCCAGGGGAGGGCGGACGAGTCGGTGGCTGAGGCGAATCGCGCGCTGGAGCTGGATACGGCGTCCGTATCCGTTCGGCGGGCCGTCGCGTGGGTCAACTACTACGCACGCCGCTACGACCAGGCCCGGTATCACGCGGAGCGCGCCGTGGCAATGAACCCGACGGCGGAGGAGAG
>DASUKA010000127.1:0-19953 GCA_036278935.1 Gemmatimonadaceae bacterium | reverse complement strand
GACCTTTTCACCCGTGCTGACGAACTCCGGAACGTTGACCGTAACACCGTTTTCCAGCTTCGCCGGCTTGGTCGATGCCGTCTTCGTCGCAGTCTTCATCACCGGCGCCGTATCGACGATCTGCAGCACCAGCGAATTCGGCAGTTCGATGCCGATGACCCGTCCGTTGTAGTACTCGGCCTGGATCTTCATGCCCGGCTGCATCCACTGCGCGTTGTCGCCGAGCATCTCGTCGTCCATCTCGAGCTGGTCGTAGTTCTCCGTATTCATGAAGTGGTAGATCTCCCCACCCTGATACAGGAACTCGAGATCGTGCGTCTCCAGCGACGCTCGCTCGATGGAATCCGCGGCGCGAAAGCGGTGCTCGAAGTTGGAGCCCGTGCGCAGGTTCCTGAGCTTCGCCTGCACCATTGCCCGGAGATTGCCAGGCGTGTGATGGCGGAACTCGGTGATGCGGCAGGGATCGCCCTCGAAGACGATCACCATGCCGCGGCGGATCTGCGTAGCGGGCATTGCCATGATCTGAATACCGAACGAGAAAACGGACAGATGCGGGCGCCGGATGCGCCGGCACTCGGCAAAAATCTTTCAGCCTTGAAAGTTAGCCCGGCATGGTGTCAGGGTCAACGATGCGCCGCACGTCCAAAGTGGAGCCAGCGCAGTTGGCGCTGGCTGCGTCGTACGGTGGTTGTGGCGTGCTACCGCGCATGAAATGCCTCATGCGGGGTAAGCGGCTGGCACCAAGTGAAGCGGCCCGGGGCTATTATCGAGAGTGGCGGATGCGGAGGTGAGGGGATGAGAAAGCCGGCATCTCCTTCCGCGGTGATGTGCAGGAACCACGCAGCCCCGGTCCACACCGGGGGAGGAGCGATCACCGGTGTTGCAGGTCGTGAAGAACAGCGCCGAGGAGCACGGCGTTGCGCCGTTCTATGACGGGGGAAGAGGGAGCGGCACGAGGGGGGCTCGCTGCACCGGTTCGACAGTGCGTTCGACAGTGCGATGGAAGGGGCGGATGACGGCGTTGCCCGCGGCGTTCCTCCTTTGCGCGCTGGCGGGTGCAGCATGGGCCGGCCCCATAGAGGACCTGGTTCGCTTTGCCGCAACGGCGGCGAAGGGGCTTGCCGCCTACAAGGCTCATGACTGGCGCAGCGCCGAGCATGCGTTCGCGGACGCCTATCGCCTGGAGTCGCAGCGCGCGCAGTCGCTCTACTATCTCGCGGCGGCGGCGGCGGCGCGTTTGGGCGAGGACGCAAAGGCGCTCGATGCGCTGGATCGCTTCGCCAATTTCGGCACCGGCATCGCGCTCGATCCCGATCACGCCTTCGCGGGGCTCGCCCGATCGCCGCAGCTGGCACATATCCGGGCGAAATTCGCCCGCGCCATCGCTCCGCGGTGCCCCTGCCGGAACATCTACGTGGCCACCAAGGACCCGTTCATCCTAGAAAACGCTGCGCTGCGTGGACGCTACGATGCACCGTTGATTGCAGGAGGCCGCGCGCTCAACGATGTGGCGATTGGATCTGACGGTTCCGTATATGCGAGCGACGCGAACGACGGCTCGATCTTTCGGCTCGCACCGGGTGCGCAAGCGCTGCGCGCTGTGGGCGGACGCGCGCGTCTCAAGTCGCCGCAAGGAATGGTGATGAGCGCCGACGGACGCACGCTTCTGGTCACCGACTCCCGCGCGGCCGCTACCGGCGTGGCGCGTGGTGCGTGTGTCTCTCCCGCCGCCGGCGCTCCCTGCGTGAGCAAGGGCGCCAGCACCCGCCAGACGTTCGCCGCCACGATCTGGGCGCCGCGGACGTTGGGATGAATGCCGTCGCCCTGGTTCAGGCTGTCCACCCCCGCCACTCCCGCCAGCAGGAAGGGGATGAGCGCGGCATGGTTGCGCCGAGCAATCTCCGGAAACACCGCCCGGAAGCGGGAGGTGTAGCGCGCGCCCAGGTTCGGAGGGGCTTCCATGCCGGCCAGCACGAGCTGTGCTCGAGGGTGCGTGGCACGTACCGAGTCGAAGATCGCCTGGATGTTGGCGCGCATGGAATCCACACTGAGGCCCCGCAGCCCATCGTTCGCGCCGGTCTCGAGCACGAACACGTCCACGGGTCCGCGCATCAGCCAGCTCATCCGGCGGAGCGCCCCCGCGGACGTTTCCCCACTCACTCCTGCGTTCACCACCCGATAGTTTTCGCCCAGGGAATCCAGACGGCGGGCGATGACCGCGGGGTACGCATCGGCCGGGTCGGGAAGCCCATATCCAGCCGTGAGACTCGTCCCGACGAACAGGATGGTGGGACGTCGCGCAGTCGTATCGCTCGAGCGCGTACCCGCCGCCGTGCTGTCCGGCGGCGTGCTCGCCCGTGACGGCGCGCTGCGGTGGCCGCACGCGCTCAGCGCCAATGGCACGATCAGACAGATCCATTCAGCTCTCATGCTTGTTGTCAGGCAGTTGACGAAAAGTTATCAGACCGGTGGCCGCGTGCTGCGTGTGCTGCGCGACGTGTCGTTCACCGTACCCGATGGGGCGTTCGTGGCCATCGTCGGCCCATCGGGCAGCGGCAAGACCACGCTGCTCGGTCTGCTCGCCGGATTGGATACCCCGACGGCCGGGTCCGTGCTCCTGGACGGCAAGGACCTCACCATCATGAGCGAGGACGCGCGCGCCCGGCTGCGTGGGGCAAAGATCGGCTTTGTCTTCCAGAGCTTCCAGCTCATCGCCACGCTCACCGCGGCGGAGAACGTGCAGGTGCCGCTCGAGTTGCGTGGCGACGCGCACGCCGCCTCCCGCTCCCGAGAACTGCTGGAGCGCGTGGGGCTCGGCGACCGCGGGGCGCACTATCCCGCACAACTCTCCGGCGGCGAGCAGCAGCGCGTGGCCATCGCGCGCGCCTTTGCCAACGATCCCGTGGTACTCTTTGCGGATGAACCCACCGGCAACCTCGATAGTGCCACCGGCGCTGGGGTGATCGAGCTGCTGGAGACGCTCAACAGCGAGGCGGGGACCACGATCGTGCTGGTGACGCACGACATGGAGCTGGCGGGCCGAGCGAGCCGCGTGATCCGGCTGACCGACGGCGCGGTGGTGCACGACAGCGAGCTCGTCGCGTGATACGGCGCGCTCGCGCGATCCCGCGGCTGGCGTGGCGCGACTCGCGCACGGCTCGGCGGCGGCTCCTCCTCTTCATGTCGTCCATTGCGCTGGGCGTGGCCGCGCTCGTCGCCATCGACTCGTACACGGCCAACGTGCGCGAGGCCATCCGCGCGCAATCGCGCACTATCCTTGGCGCGGACCTCTCGCTCACGGCTCGCCAGCCCTTCACCGGTGCCGCGGATTCGCTGCTCGATTCCCTCGGCCGGCAGGGCGTCCGCCTGGCGAGAATGACGACCTTCGCCTCGATGGCGCTCGCCAAACGCACCGCGCGGACCCGGCTGGTGCAGGTGCATGCGGTGGAGCCGGGTACCCCCTTCTACGGCGCCATTCAGACCGCGCCGGCCGGACGATGGGCCGGCCTGCAGCATGGCCACAACGCGCTCGTGGACCCCTCGCTCCTCATCGACCTGGGTGTGCGCGTGGGCGACTCGCTCTCGCTCGGGAACGCGCGGTTCGCCGTTATCGGCACGCTGCAGAATGTCCCGGGCGACTTCGGAGTGGCGGCTGCTCTGGGGCCCCGCGTCTACATCCCGTACCGCGACCTCGCGGCCACGCAGTTGCTGCGCTTCGGCAGCCGCGCGGAGTACGCGGCGCAACTCGCGCTCCCGCCCACAGTCTCGGCGGAGGCGCTCGTCCGCGTCATCCGCCCCACGCTGCGCGCTGCTCATCTCCGCGCCGAAACTGTACAGGACACGGAGCGCCGTCTCACCCGTGCCGTCACGCAACTGGATCGCTTTCTGGGCATCGTGGGCTTGGTGGCGCTCCTGCTCGGGGGGATCGGCGTGGCAAGCGCCATCCACGCCTACGTGGTCGAGAAGATCGAGACGGTGGCGATGTTCCGCTGCCTCGGCGCCACGAGCGCGCAGGTGATCGCGATCTATCTGCTGGAGTCGGCGGCATTGGGGCTGGTGGGCGCGGCAGTGGGGGCGGCGCTCGGTGTGGCCGCGCAGTTCGCGCTTCCGCACGTGCTCGGAGCGTTCATGCCGGTGAGCATCGGGCCGCATCTCGAGATCGGACCGATTGCTGAGGGAATCGCCGCCGGCGTGTGGGTCGCTGTGCTGTTCGCCCTCCTCCCGCTGCTCTCGCTGCGGCGCGTGTCCGCGTTGCAGGCGCTGCGGAGGGAAACGGAAGCCACAACCGGTGTGGTTCGGGGCTGGCTCCGTGACTGGCCACGGCTGCTGGCCGTCGCGGCGCTCGTGGCGACCGTTGTGCTGTTCGCCATCGCGCGCGCCGGACGTGTGAACGAGGGCCTGTGGATGAGCGGGGGCCTCGCGGTCGTCGTCCTGCTGCTCACCGCCAGCGCCGCCGCCGTCTCGTTCCTCGCGCGCCGGATGCTGCGCGCGTACTGGCCGTATCCGGTGCGCCAGGGTGTGGCCAATCTGTTCCGGCCAGCGAATCAGACGGGCGCGGTGATCCTCGCGCTCGGCTTCGGCGCCTTTCTCGTGAGCGCGCTCTACCTGGTGCAGACCAGCCTGCTGCGCGATCTCTCCCTGGGCGACATCGCGGCGGAGGCCAACCTCGCCTTCTTCGACATCCAGACGGACCAGGTGGACGCGTTGGACTCGCTGGTGCGGCAGTCGGGCGCACCGGTACTGCAGCGCGTGCCGATCGTTCCCATGCGGATCGCCGCGGTGAATGGTCAGGCGGTGAGCGAGATGGGACGCCAGCGCCGATCGTGGGCGCTGCGGCGAGAGTACCGCTCCAGCTACCGGGACAGCCTGGTCACGTCGGAGACGCTCGTGGCGGGGCGGTGGCCGCCCGATGCGCAGGCAGAGGCGCGCGCCCCCTTCGGCATCTCGGTCGATCAGGATGTGGCGGAGGAGTTGGGCGTGGCACTTGGCGACAGCATCACCTGGAACGTCCAGGGCGTGCCCGTTCGCACCCGGGTGGTCTCCCTGCGCAAGGTGAACTGGGTGCGATTCCAGCCGAACTTCTTCGTCATCTTTCCGCCGGGCGCGCTGGCGAGCGCCCCGCAGACCTTCGTGCTGCTCACGCGCGTGGGGAACGACGCCGCGCGCGCGCGCATGGAGCACGACGTGATCGCACGCGCCCCGAACGTCTCCAGCATCGACCTGTCGCTCATCCAGCAGACGCTCGGCACCATCCTCGGCAAGGTCAGCGTGGCCATCCGGTTCATGGCGCTGTTCAGTCTGGCGACCGGGGTAGTGGTGCTCTTCAGCGCCGTGGCCGCGTCGCGCCGTCAGCGGCTGCGCGACGCGGTGCTGCTCAAGACGCTCGGCGCGACGCGCTCACAGATCCGGCGGATCCTCCTCTCCGAGTACGTGGTGCTGGGCTTGCTCGGCAGTGCCACCGGCATGGTGCTCAGCGTGGCGGGCGCGTGGGCGCTCATGCATTTCGTCTTCACACTGGCGTTCGCACCGGCATGGGCCCCGCTGTTGGCTATCGCGCTCGGCATGATGCTTCTCACGAGCGCCATCGGCGTACTGAGTGGACGCGCCGTGCTGGCCGCCACGCCGATGGCCGCGTTGCGGCAGGCGACGTAGATGCTGACGCCGGTGCTCGCGCTCGTGCTGCGCCTCTTGTCCGGCGCGGGCGCCTCCCTGTCCGTGTACGTCACCCTGGGTATCACGAGCGTCTTCATCGAGGAGGCGGCGCCCGTGGTGGCCGGCTTTGCGGCACACCAGGGGGAGCTGCGCGCCGTGCAGGCGGCGCTGGCCTGCGCACTGGGAAGCTGGCTGGCCGATCTGGGCCTGTTCGAGATCGGCCGGCGGCACGCCGTGCGCATCGTGAAGCGGTGGCCACGAGTGCACGTCCCCGTCAAACGCTTGCTCCGGGCGGTGCGCCGCCGGCCCTGGCACGCCGCGCTGGCCGTGCGGTTCGCGTACGGGGCGCGCTTCCTCCTTCCCATTACCTGCGGCGCGTCGCGCATGCCCGCCCGGCGATTCGTTGTGGGGAGCGCGATCAGCGCACTCACGTGGAGCTCGCTGTTCACGTTGCTCGGATGGCTGTTCGGCCACACAGCGCTGCTGACGATCGGTCACCTTCATCACTACGAAAAGCGCGTCGCGCTCGCGCTGGCCATCGGTGTGCTGATCCTCGTGATCGTGGCACAGCGCCGCAACGCAAAGAACGTCGCGCAGGAGATCGCCGGGCGCGAGGCGGCTGGCGAAGCGGCTGACGACGCCGCGGGCGAGGCGGCCCCCGAGCCGTAACCGGAGCACGGCGCAGGCGGCGCCTGCGTCGCCGAAATGGCGCCCCGCCACACTGGAGGCACGGCCCCTGCGCCTGGGAATCTGAGCACCACTCTCTCCGCACCGGCATACCGCAAGGAGGATCCCATGCCCCAAAAGGCGAGCGTTACTCGTGAGCTGGTCACAGGCGCGGTGGCTGGCGCCATCGCCACCTGGGTGATGGGAAAGACCACCACCTATCTCTACCAGCACGAGGATCCCGCGGCGCGGGCGCGCGAGGACAGCGCGCGTCATGGCACGACGGCCTACGCCGTGGCAGCGGAGAAGCTCGCCCATGCGGTGGGCGCGAGGCTCGACGGCAAGCAGCGCGCCGCTGGGAGCGTCATTCATTGGGCACTGGGTGCCGGCGCGGCGGCGCTGTTCGCGCTCCTGCGCGGCCGCACGGAAGGCGCCGGTCGCGAGGCCGGACTCGTCTTCGGCTCGGCGGTGTGGCTCCTGATGGACGAAGGCGCCGTCTACGCGCTCGGTCTCACTCCGGGTCCCGCGGAGTTCCCCTGGCAGACGCACGTCCGCGGGCTGGTCGGACATTTGGTGTATGGCGCGGTCACGGACGCCACGCTGAACGTGCTGGACAGGGTCGTGTAGTGTGCCCAATGTAGACTCCTCATTCCAGAGGAGCCTCCATGCATACTCCGTCGCAGGTCCTGTTCGGTTTCACGTGCGCGGTGCTCGCACTGCTGCCTGCATCCGCGGCAGCACAGCAGCGCGTACGTGCCCGCGCGCTCGGCGTCGCACCGGGCATCTTTCCACCAGGCGCGCTCAACGCCATCACCGACGTCGCGGGTGTGCGCGTGGGGCAGACGACCGTCGTCGAGGGCGACTCCGTTCGTACGGGCGTGACCGCCATTCTCCCGCACGCCGGCAACATCTTCCTCGACCGCGTGCCGGCGGCCATCTATGTCGGCAACGGCTTCGGAAAGCTGCTGGGCTATACACAGGTGCGCGAGCTCGGTGAGCTGGAAACGCCGATCCTGCTCACCTGTACTCTCTGCGTCTGGAAGGCGGCGGACGCGATGGTGGGATGGATGCTCGAGCAACCCGGAATGGAGAATGTCCGCTCCATTAACCCGGTTGTTGGCGAGACCAACGACGGTACGCTCAACGCCATCCGCACGCGCCCCATCACGGCAGCCGAGGTGCGGCACGCGCTCACGACGGCCAGCAGTGGGCCGGTGGCCGAGGGAACCGTGGGCGCGGGGGAAGGCACCATCGCGTTCGGCTGGAAAGGCGGCATCGGCACGTCGTCACGGGTACTCCCCAAGTCGCTGGGCGGTTGGACGGTGGGCGTGCTGGTGCAGACCAACTTCGGCGGTGTTCTGCAGGTGCTCGGCGCCCCGGTCGGGAAGGCATTGGGGAAATACGCCTTCCAGCATGCGGTGGAGGGGAGCCATGGTGATGGCTCGTGCATGATGGTCATTGCTACCGACGCGCCATTATCGGACCGAAACTTGCTGCGAGTCGCGAAGCGCGCGATCATGGGGCTTGCGCGCACGGGGTCGTCGGCCTCCAACGGATCGGGCGATTATGTGATCGCCTTCTCCACCGCGCACTCGGTGCGTCGAGCGTGGGATGCGAAGCAGTTCACCACCACCGAGGTGGCCAACCCCGAGATGTCCGCGCTGTTCGAAGGCGTTGTGGAGGCAACGGAGGAAGCGATCTATAACTCGCTCTTCATGGCCACGACTGTGACGTCCAGACGCGCGACGATCAAGGCGCTGCCGTTGGATCAGGTGCGCAAGATCCTGAAGGAGTATCACGTGGGAGCGCGGTAGCGCGAACGCATGCGCGGCCGCGCCTCCTTGGCATCGCCCGGCCCGTATGGCCGGGCGCGTGGTACACGTTGTTGTCCACCCTCACCTATGGGAGACTCCATGCGACACTCTAGTGCTCTGGTATGGGCGATGGCATTGCTGGCGGCGGGCGGCTCGTCCGCGCTCGCGCAGCAGCGATCCATCACCGGGACCGTCACCTCCGTGACCACCGGCGATCCGGTGGCTGCGGCGCAGATCCGCATTCAGGGGACCACCAACGGTGCCCTAACGGATGCGAGCGGGCGGTTCACATTGCAGAACGCGCCGACCGACTCGATCACCCTGGTCGTGCGGCGCATCGGATTCCGGCAGATCGCCGTGGGCGTGCCCGCGAATCAGACGACGGTCACCGTGGGGCTGCAGCCCGACATCCTGCGCCTGCAGGAACAGGTCATCACCGGCCAGGCGGTGACGGTGGCACGGCAGAACCTGGCGAACGACGTGGCCACGGTCACCACGCAGCAGATCAACCGGACCTCCACACCGACCATCGAGAACGCCCTTCAGGGGAAGGTCGCGGGCGCCACGATCACGGCCAACTCCGGCGCGCCCGGTGGCGGGATGCAGATCCGCATCCGCGGCGCGACGTCGATCTTCGGCAACTCTCAGCCACTCTACGTGATCGACGGGGTGCCGGTGAGCAACCGGACGATCGAGAGCGGACTGAACGCCGTCTCGGGGGCGAGCGGAGGGATGGACGCGTCGAGCCAGGATAACGCCCCGAACCGCATTGCCGATCTCAATCCGTCCGACATTCAGTCCATCGACATCCTCAAGGGCTCCTCGGCGGCCGCCGTGTACGGGGCGGAGGCGGCGAACGGCGTGGTGATCATCACCACCAAGCACGGGCAACCGGGCGCGGTTCACTTTCACCTCACGCAGCGGCTCGGGACGTATGCGGATGAAAACAAGCTGGGCTTTCGTCACTTCACGCTGGGCGAAGCGTACGACTACGCCAAGTCCGGCACCTCCAAGGAGACGATGGATTCCGCGGACGTGCTCGCCAACTACAACGCATGCCATGGCTACTGCGACATGGAGCAGCAGCTGTTCGGCCACCACGGTCTTTCCTACCAGACTGCACTCAGCGCCAGCGGTGGCAGCGCGAACACCCGAGTCTTCGCCTCTGGTCTGCTGCAGCACGACAACGGCATCATGCAGAACACCGGGTACGACAAACAGTCGTTGCGGCTGAACGGACAGCAGAACCTCGGCTCCCGCCTCACGGTTCAGATCCACACGAACCTGATCCATTCGCTCACGAAGCGCGGGATCAGTAACAACGATAATGTGAACGTCACGCCGTACTTCGTCATCGGCCAGACGCCGAGCTTCTTCAACTTCCAGCCCGACCAGAACGGCGTCTATCCGGACAATCCGTTCGCGCACAGCAATGCATTGCAGACGGTCAACTTCGTGCAGACGCCCGAGGATGTCTTCCGGCTGCAAGGTGCCACGTCGGCGAACTACAACGTCTTCACGACGGACAAGCAGAACCTCACGGCCACGCTCGATGCCGGAATCGACCACTACACCCAGAAGGACAACATCTATTCCCCGCCCTTCCTGGAGTTCGAGCCGGCCGATGGCTTTGCGGGCACCGCGACCGATCAGAGCGCGGTCGTCACCGATGCCACGGCGGCGTTCACGCTCAAGCACGAGTACACGGCGTCACCCAATGGATTGAGCGCCACGACCACGGCCGGCGTGCGGCGCGGCTATGACAGCTTCGACCGCACCAACACCGTGGCGCGCGGGCTGCTGCCGGGACAGAACAACGTGAACCAGGGCGCAGCCACCTCGGTCTTCCAGGACCAGGAGCTCACGAAGACGCTCTCCGTGTTTGCCGGCGAGGACATCCTGCTGTTGGACCAGCGCCTGTTCGTGAGCGGCGGCATTCTGGGTGAGCGCACCACCAACGATGCGGACGTGAACAAGTTCTTCTGGTATCCCAAGGCCTCGGCGTCGTTGCGTTTTCCGAACCTCGCCCCGTGGCTGAACCAGTTCAAGATCCGCGCGGCGTTCGGAGAGACGGGCAACCAGCCACTGTACGGCAACAAGTTCACGCCGTTCAATACCGTCAACTACGGCGGCGTTACAGGTGTGCAGATCGGTGGCACGGTGGCCGACCTCGATCTGCATCCGGAACGCGAGGTCGAGATCGAGGGCGGCTTTGACGTTGCCGTGTGGAACTCGCGGCTCTCGCTCTCCGCGACCGCATATCAGAAGAACAACAAAGAACTGCTCATGCATCAGACGCTGGCGCCATCCACGGGCTATGGGGTCCGCATCTTCAATGGCGGAGAGATTCGCAACCGGGGCATCGAGGCGACGCTCACGGCGCTCCCCATCACGGGACACGGCATCAACTGGACGACACGGCTCACCTTCGCGCGGAACCATGGTGTCGTGACGTCGCTGCCGGTTCCCGCGTTCACTGTGAACGCGTTCTCCAATGACTTCGGGAATGGGTTCATCGAGGTCGGCTCATCACCCACGCAGATCGTCGGCACCGATACGGCGGCGGCCCGCGGTTTCCGTCGCTATGGTGACACGCAGCCGACATTCGATCTGGGCTTCTCCAACGACATTACCGTTGGCGGCTTCCGCCTCTATGGTCTGCTGGATTGGCGCCCAGGGGCGTCGGTGGTGAATCTGTCGCAGCTCATCTTCGATGGCGCCGGTTTGTCGCCGGACGCGGATGGGGAAGCCGCCCGACTCGCCGCCCTCGGCAACACAGCGCCATACATCCAGGATGCGAGCTTCCTCAAACTCCGCGAGGTCACACTGTCCTACCAGCTCCCGGCCAGCCTGCTGCAGGGGCTGCTCGGAGGCTATGCCGACCAGGCGAGCCTCGAGATCAGCGGCCGGAACCTCTTCACCTGGACCCCTTACAAGGGGCTCGACCCCGAGGTGAGCAACTTCGGCAACCAGAACGTGATCCGGAGCCAGGATGTTGCCCCGTATCCGCCGTCGCGCAGCTTCTTTGCCGGCATCAACGTGGACTTCTGAGATGCGAGCGACTTCAATGACTATCCGGACAGCGCTCCCCACGACGGGGCGCGTGATGCATGCGCGCATTCTCGCGCTCGCGCTCGCCGCGGGGCTGCTCGTGGCCTGCAACGACGTGAATGCGCCGAACCTGAACAGCCCGAGCCAGAACGACTACGCCACGATCACCGATCGCGGTCAGGTGCAGAATCTGGTGACGGGCATCATCGCGGGAGACCGTGGGACCATCGGCGGCGAGATCACCTTCGGCGAGATCATGGGCCGGGATCTCTACGAGCTCACCTCCGCGGAGCCACGGTACGTCACGAACCTGCTCGGCCCCGTGGGCACCGGCATCGACCCGAGTGGATTCATCGGGCGCGGCGTGTGGCCGTATGGCACTATCAAGCTCACCGAAATCGGCCTCGCGGGCGTAGCGGCCGCCGGGCCGGGCGTGCTGTCGGACGCCGAGAAATCCGCGACCGAAGGGGTGATCCAGACCTTGAAGGCGCTCGAATACATGCGCGTGGTGGAAATGCGCGATACGGCCGGCGCCCCCATCAGCCTGGATACGGGCGGCGTGGTTGCGCCGCCGGTGCATTGCAAGCCGGATATCCTGAACCTCATCGCGGCCGTGCTCGATTCAGGCGCGGCGGAGCTGGCGGCTGGCGGGTCGAGCTTCCCCTTCGAGCTCCCGGCCGGCTTTGCCGACTTCAGCACCCCGCAGACGTTCCTGACGTTCAATCGGGGGCTGGCCGCCAAGGCGGATATCTACCGGGCCTACATCAACTACGCCGCGAATAAGAGCATTGACCAGGTCGCGCTGGATTCCGCGCTGGTGGAAGTGAACGCGTCGTACCTGAACGCCACAGATCCCACCAAGCTGAACATCGGACCAGCGCACACGTACAGCACGTCGACGGGCGATGCCCTCAATGGTCTCTTTGCGGACTCCTCCAGCACGACGGAGCGGGCCAATCCCCGTGTCGTGACGGAAGCCGATCCAGGAGACAAGCGGGTTGCGCGGGATGTCGCGGTGAGCTCCGTGATGACCGGGGGTCAAGCGTCGGGCGCGCCGGTTTCTTCGCCATACATCTACCTGGTATACTCGAGCCCCACCACGCCGCAGCCGATCCTGCCCAACAAGGAGCTCATCCTCATGAAGGCGGAGATTCTGTGGGGGCAGGGCCAGTTGCCGCAGGCGTTGGCGCTCTCGAACTTCGTGCGCGTGAACGACGGGGGACTGTCGCCGGTGTCGATCTCCGACCCGGACAGCCTCCTGACAGAAATTCTGAAGCAGAAGCGCTATTCCCTGCTCTATCTCAGCGCGGACCGGTGGATCGATGCCCGAATGTTCGGCCGGCTGGACGGTGAGCCGCCGGCAGGGATTGGATTGGAGCGTGGCTTCCAGCCGATCACCAACATTCCGATTCCGTCGACGGAAGTCGATGCGCACGGCGGGAAGATCGACCTGGTGTGCACGACGGCGAGCTGAGCCTACAGCGCATCACCGGTGCAAATCAATGGGGAGGTGGGCGAAGCTGCCCCACCTCCCCATTCGCATCCGGCCCTCTGCCCTCCGCGTGGTACGAAGGCGCTCTGACGCCGCCCTCAATCCATCATGATCTCCCCGGCCTCGCCGCCACCGCTCAGGAAGAACACGAGCGGGATAACGACGATGAACAGGAGCGTGATCAACCAGAACACATGGTTGTAAGCGAGCACGGCCGCCTGAAGCGTGACCTTCCCATCGAGCAGCGCGAGCGCGCGCTGGGCGGCCGTGTACGCGTCGGCCCCGGCGTGCATCATCGCCGCGGTGGCCTGTTGCAGGAACTGCCGCGTGGAGCCCTGGAACATCGTGATGTGCTGGGAGAGGATATCGTGATAGCGCGCCGTGCCGCCCGTGATCTCGGTGGCCGCCAGCGCGATCCCCACACTCCCGAACACCTGCCGGACCACGTTGTAGAGTCCTGTGGCCGCCGTCATCTTGGGCTTGGGAATCGTGGCCAGCGCCGCCGTGCTGAGCGCCACGAAGATCAGGCTGAAGCCCACGCCCTGCCAGACCTGCGGCCAGAAGATGTCCCAGAATCCCACGGCGCTCGACAGGCGGGAGAGCTCCCAGAACGAGAAGGCGCTCACGACGAGCCCCATACCCACCAGGATGCGCGGGCCAAGCTTGTTGTAGAATCTCCCGCCAATGGGCATGACGACAGCCATGGCCAGGCTCCGCGGCATGAGCGCGAGCCCGGAAAGCATGGCGGTGTAGCCCAACAGATTCTGCAAAAAGAGCGGCAGAAGAAAGAGGCTGCCGTACAACCCCGCGCCGAGCACGCCGCCCAGCGACGTGGCCGAGGTGAACGAGGCATTCTTGAGGATGCGCAGGTCCACCGCCGGGCGGTCCGTGGTCAGCTCGCGCCAGATGAAGAAGATGAGCCCCGCCGCGGCAATCACCGCGAGGTAGATGATGAGCGAGGCCTGAAACCAGTTCTTCTCCTGCCCCTTCTCCAGCATCAGCTGCAGCGCGCCCAGGCCGATGGTCATGAGCCCGAGTCCGAGAAAATCGATCTTGCCCTTCTCGCGAATCAGATAGGGCGGGTCTTCGATGAACTTGCTCACGAGCAGGATGTTGAGCACGCCGATGGGCACGTTGATGTAGAAGACCCACGGCCAGCTGTACTGATCCACGAGCCATCCGCCGAGGGTGGGGCCGATGGCCGGAGCCAGCACCACCCCCATGCCGTAGATCCCCATGGCCATCCCCTGTTCGCTTATGGGGAAGGTCTCGCGCAGGATGGCCTGCGCGACGGTGATCATCACGCCGCCGCCCAGCCCCTGGAGGATGCGCCAGACGACGATCTCTGGTAGGCTGCGGGAGATGCCGCAGAGCATCGACGCGACCGTGAAGGCGACGACGCTCGCCATGTAGAAGCGCTTGCGGCCGAAGCGCGAGCTCAGCAGCGCGAGGATCGGCATGATGATCACGTTGGCGAGGATGTATCCCGTGACCACCCACGTGATCTGATCGATCGTGACGCCGAGCGTGCCACTCATGTCGGGGAGCGCGACGTTGACGATGCTCGAATCGAGCACGGCCATGACGGTGCCGGTGAGCACCGTGCCGGCGATCACCCACTTGCGTGCCTCCTGCTCGCGAATCCACGCGCGCGCCTCCGGCGTGCTCGTCAGCGCCGCCGCACTGGTGCTCATGGCAGTCGGCTGGACGATGGCTCGGGCGGCGCGAACAGCGGCGCCAGGACCGCCATGGCGCGCATGACCATCGTGCGCTCGGAGGGCGTGAGTGCGCGCAGCCGATCCGCCAGCCGGCCCTGTGTAGCGGCGAAGGCGGCGCGGAGCCCGGCCGCGCCGCGCGCGGTCACGCGCAGCATCGTGCGGCGGCGGTCGGAGGGCGCGACTCGCCGGGTGGCGAGCTTTCGCCGCACCAGGCCGTCAATGAGCTTGGAGGCGGATGGCGGCGTGAGCCCAAGATACTCAGCCGCCTCCGAGAGCGAGGCATCCGGGTGCGCATCCAGAAAGGCGAGCGCGCGGAACTGCGACACGGACAGCCGGGCCGGCCGGTAGCGGCGCACCTCGCCGCGGATGGTGCGCGTGAGGAGCATCGACGTCTCCATGACCGCTTCCGCGGCCCGCTCGACAGACGGCGCACTGGTAATGTCGCGAGCTAACTGTTGCATTTGGCAAATATAGCCGAGGCCTCGCGCGTCCGCCAGGGCGTTCCCTGCTTGCGGGGTGCACCACAGAGCCACAGAGGACACAAAGCTGTGTCCTCTGTGGCTCTGTGGTGAACCTTGCGCGGTACCCACACAAAAAGGCCGGCCTACCTCCGCCCCGCACCACGACCCGACAGCGCGCCGAGCGCGAGGCCGGCCAGTCCCGCGCCGGCCAGCGCGAGCCCGCCGCGGTGTAATGAGGCCCAGAGCTGCGCGCTCGAACGGCGTGAACGCGCGCCGAACCGCCCGTGCGCCCCATGGTCGCCAGGGAGCGGATTCCACAGGTTGTTCGGCCGGTCGGGGTCCGCGCGCTCGGCCGTTTGCTGCGACGCGTAGCCGGTGCGGCCGAGGTAGCGATCCAGCACCCCTGGAATGACCCGGTTCCCATAGACGGCCTCCAGGGTGGAGAGGCCGACCATCAACTCACGTCCGTCGTCGTGGTGCGCGGACCACACGACCGCGTCGGCCGCCACTTCCGGCTCGAAGATCGGCGGCACGGGCTGCGGCTGGTTGGGCAGACGACTCTTGACCCAGTCGAACTGCGGCGTGTTCATCGCCGGCATCTGCACCATGGTCACCCGCACGCGGCTGCGATCGTGCAGCAGCTCGCACCGCAGCGACATCGTGAAGCCGAGGATGGCGTGCTTGGCCGCGCAGTATGCGGACTGCAGCGGGATACTGCGATAGGCGAGCGCCGAGCCCACCTGCACGATCACCCCGCGGTCGCGCGGGAGCATGCGGTGCAGCGCCGCCAGCGTACCGTGCACGTAGCCGAGGTAGGTCACCTCCGTCACACGTCGATATTCGTCGGCGGTCATCGATTTGACCGGAGAGAAGACCGAGACCATGGCGTTGTTCACCCAGACATCGATAGGCCCGAACCGCTCCTCCACCATGGCCGCCGCGTGCTCCACGGCATCCGCGTCCGCCACATCGGCCGGCAGCGCGAGCGCCTGACCGCCCGCCGCCTCCACGTCGCGCCGCGCGCCGTCCAGTCCATCCATCCCCACGCCGCCACGCGCGATGAGCCCCACACGCGCACCGTGCTGCCCGAACGCGCGCGCGATCGCGCGCCCCAATCCGGCCGATGCGCCGGTGATCACCACCACCTCTCCCTCTGTTCCGCCGTTCACAACAATGCCTCCTGCTCGTTATCACCTGCGGTCGCCGTGCAATAACCGCGCGCCCGCCTCAGTCGCCCCCTCTCGCAACTCACAATCCATACCTCACAACTCAGAACTCCTCCCGGCACGGTTCCGGCATTACGAACCCGTCAGGCAGCGCTTCCCTGCGATCCTGAGCGCCGTCCCGAGCGCGAGGCACTGGAATCGATCCGATGGAACAGTTCATCACGAATCTCGTCAGCTCGTACGGCTACGCGATCGTCTTCGTGATCGTGGGGATCGAGAGTCTCGGGATCCCACTTCCCGGCGAGACCGCGCTGCTTGCGGCAGCGGCCTTTGCCGCGGTGGGTGATCTGAACATCTACCTGGTGGTGGCCCTGGCGGCCGCGGGTGCGATTCTCGGCGACAACGCCGGCTACTGGATTGGACGGAAGGGCGGTCTCCCGTTCGTCCATCGCTACGGGCGCGTGCTGCACATCAGCACACGGAAGATCAACCGCGTGCATCGATTCTTCGATCGCTACGGGCCCAAGACGGTCTTCTTCGGCCGCTTCATTGCGCTACTCCGTACGTGGGCGGCCGTCCTCGCGGGCACGGCGCGCATGCCGTACGGCCAGTTCATGCTCTACAATGCCGCTGGCGGCGTGGCGTGGTCCGTCCTCATCGGTGCGCTGGGCTATCTCTTCGGCGAGCATCTGTCCGCCGTCAAGCACTACCTGCGCGGCATCACGATCGCGGTTGTGGTGATTCTGCTTGCAGTGGGTGGTGTCTACCTCTGGCGGCATCATCATCGGCGACGCGCGGTGAAGCACGGCGCCCGGTGACGCCAGGTATGAGGCGTACGCCTGGCATACGCCGTGCAACGTGATGGGCGATTGCCTACTGACCGCACGGTACGGGGCGCGCCGCACGCGTGGGTGAGAGCCCCGACGCGCGGCGAGCACGCGACGGAGCGCGCGCCATGCCGACATCAGGATCCGCTGCCCACACTGCACCAGCCGAGACACCGGAGGACCAACACACCGCACACCAGGACGACGACGCGCGCAAGCACCGACTGCTCTCGCACGCCTCCGCCTCCATCACGTCGTCAATCGCGCAGGCCACCGTCATCAAGAACAAGGGCGTGTTCTTCCTCTCGCAACCCGGTGGCGATGTGCCGCTGGGCCAGGAGCACCACGGGTTCGGCCTCTATTATCACGGCTGCCGCTTCCTCGACGGCTACCAGTTGCTGCTCTCCGGAACGACGTTGAACGCGCTGGCGTCCACCGCCGCCCGCGACTACATGGCCACGCTGGAGCTCACCAATCCCGATGTCCATCTGGAGAACGGGCCGCTCCTCCCCAAGGAAAGCATCGGGGTGCAATGGGAGCGCATGATTCAGGGTGACGCCCTCACACTGCACGAGCGCATCGAGTTCGAGAACTACGGACTCGAACACGTGGAATTCCCGGTGTCGTTCACCTTTCATTCCTGCTTCGATGACATCTTCACGGTGCGCGGAATGGCGGACGCGCAACGCGGCCGGCTGCACCCGCCCTCCTGGACCCAGGGACGCCTGACCCTGGCCTACGACGGACTCGATCACCGCACGCGATCGCTCACGGTGCACTTCTCTCCCGCACCGCAACGCACGGACGACAGCACCGCGTACTTTGACATCGTGCTGGATTCCAAACAGCACATGGCCATCGAGGTCTCGGTGGTGATCGCGGAGTCCACGCCAGGCGACGCGCCGCGCCATCGCCCGCACGCCACGCCGTCCAAACCGACCGCGGCGGCGCTCGAGCAGTCCACGCACCATTGGATGGCTGCGCACACGCAGGTGCATACCGAGAGTGTGCCGCTGCGCAGACTGATCGACCGATCGCTGCGGGACCTTGACATGCTGCGCACCACGCTCAACGACCAGGAGTTTTTCGCCGCGGGGGTCCCATGGTTCGTCACCCTCTTCGGGCGTGACAGCCTCATCACGGCGCTCCAGACGCTGGCGTTCGACCCGGACATCGCCGCGCATACGCTGCGTCTGCTGGCCCGCTACCAGGGGAAGACGACCAATGCCTGGCGCGATGAGCAGCCGGGCAAGATCCTGCACGAGCTGCGCGTCGACGAGCTGACCCGCTTGGGCGACCTGCCCTACAGTCCGTACTACGGCACGGTGGACGCGACGCCGCTCTTTCTGATCGTGCTCGGACGCTACGCACAGTGGACAGGCGATCTCTCGCTCTTCACGGCGCTGCGCCCGCACGTCGACCTCGCACTGGAGTGGGTCGCGCACGACGGGGACACGGATCAGGACGGATACGTCGACTACCAGAGCGCCTCATCGAAGGGACTGGTGAATCAGGGGTGGAAGGATTCCGGCGATGCGATCGTGAACGAGGATGGCTCCATCGCCACCCCGCCCATCGCGCTCGCGGAGGTGCAGGGCTACGTCTACCTGGCCAAGCGGCTGATGGCGGAGTTGTTCCGCCGCATCGGGGATGCGAACCGCGCGCGCGCGCTCGAGCAGGAGGCCGGGACGCTGCGATCGCGGTTCAACCGGGACTTCTGGCTGCCGGACCGGAATTTCTTCGCCATGGCGCTGCAACAGGATCACCGGCCGGTCGCCGTCATCGCGTCCAACGCCGGCCAGGCGCTCTGGACCGGCATCGTGGAAGACGACAAGGCGCGCGCGACGATGGAGCGCCTCATGGCGGACGACATGTTCAGCGGGTGGGGGATTCGCACATTGTCCTGCAACGAGGTGCGGTACAACCCGATCGGCTACCACCTGGGCACGGTCTGGCCGCATGACAACGCCATCATCGCTACCGGCTTTCATCAGCACCGCTTCGACGACGCGGCCGGCCGCATTGCCAACGGGATCATTGGCGCGGCCATGCACTTCCGGCACATGCGGCTGCCCGAGCTCTTTGCCGGATACCCGCGGTCAAGCTTCGGCATGCCGGTGCACTATCCGGTGGCGTGCCACCCGCAGGCCTGGGCGGCGGGGAGCACGCCGCTACTGGTGGCCGCGTTGCTTGGGCTGGAGCCCGAGGCGTTCGAGCACCGGCTGCGCATCGTCCGCCCCATGCTCCCACATTCCGTGGAGTGGATCGAACTGCATCATCTGCGCGTGGGACAGGCGCGGGCGGCCATCCGGTTCCAGCGCAGCGGCAAGGGCGTGAGCGTGCAGGTGCTGGACGTGCAGGGGGAGCTGGAGATCGAAGTCGAGCAAGCGCATGCTGGCCACCACGCAGTCGCGTGAGAAGTGCACGACGGGCGCGATCCATGCGATGCATGGCGTGCGACCGTGAACATCGAGCCCCCATGTCCCTGCCCCGGACGCGCGTCCGTTCGGCGATGACGTTCAGAAGTCGTGCGCCCAGTATCGAGCGCCTGGACGTCTCGGCGTACACCGTGCCGACGGACGCGCCCGAATCGGACGGCACGCTGGCGTGGGACTCCACCACCATCGTCGTGGTGCTGGCGCATGCCGGCGGCACGCATGGACTGGGGTACAGCTACACGGCGCGCGCGGCGGCCACGCTCATCGCGCATCTGCTCGCGGGCGTGGTGCGCGGACGCGATGCCATGGACACGCCCGGCGCATGGGATGCGATGGTGCATGCCATCCGCAATCTCGGCCGTCCCGGCATCGTGTCCTCCGCTCTCGCGGCGGTGGATGTGGCGCTCTGGGATCTCAAGGCGCGGCTGCTCGAGGTCCCGCTCGTCACGCTGCTCGGCGCCGCGCGCGAGAGCGTGCGCGTGTACGGCAGCGGTGGCTTCACCTCGTACTCCGTGGAGCGCCTGCAAGAGCAGCTCAGTGGCTGGGTGCAGAGCGGGATCACGAGCGTGAAGATGAAGATCGGGCGCCACCCGGAGCAGGACGTGGCGCGCGTGCGCGCGGCGCGCGAGGCGATCGGGCCCGAGACGGAGCTGTTCGTCGACGCGAAC
>DASUKA010000126.1:0-30174 GCA_036278935.1 Gemmatimonadaceae bacterium | reverse complement strand
GCTGGCGCGAGCCCGAACAGCAGTCCGGTACCGAGCGCCACCGCGATGGTGAACGCGAGGACGCGCGCATCGATAGCGACATCGAGCGAGACGTGACCGCCTATCGTCCAGAGAAGGCCGACCAGCGCGCGGGCGCTCCAGGTGGCGAACAGCGTGCCCAGCACCGCGCCGCAGAGCGAGAGGAGCATGCTCTCGGTGAGCAGCTGCCGGATGAGGCGCCAGCGGCCGGCGCCCACGGCGAGGCGGACGGCCATCTCCCGTTGCCGCACCGTCGCGCGCGCCAACAGCAGGTTGGCGACGTTGGCGCACGCGATGAGGAGCACGATCCCGACCATGGCCATCAGCGCGAGCAGCGCGCCGCGATACTGTTGCCGGAGCGGTGAGAAACCGGTCGCCATGGGAATCGCGGCGAGCTCGCCCTGCAGATACCGCGTCTGATCCGTGGCAGACCACTTCTGCGGCAGCGTCGCCTCGTATATCGCGGGCACGAGGGTATGCAATCCAGTGTTCACCCGTTGTAGCGTGACCGCGGGCTTCGGCCGGCCGATGATGTGCAGGTACCAGACGCTGCGTCGGTCCAGGTAGCCTGCACCGTGCAGGACTTCGCTGGCGCAGAGCGGTGCGTACACCTTCACCGACCGGCCGACCTCGACGCCGGAGAATCCCTCGTTGGACACGCCGACGATCTGGAACGGATGGCTCTCCAGCGAGATCGTCCGCCCGATGACGTTCGGATCGCCGCCGTACGAGCTTTGCCAGAAACCGTAGCTCAGCACCGCGATGCTGGGACACCCGCGCCTGTCGTCGCTTCGCGCGATCGTTCTGCCGACCGCGGGCCGGACCCCGAGCGTGGAGAAGAAATCCCCGCTCACCCAGTTTCCCCACACGGGATGCGCTTCCCCGCCCGTGGAGAGATCGAACTGGTCCTCGCCAACGGCGAATACGTCGGCGAACACATCCTGCCGGTCACGGATCTGCTCCCAGAGCGGATTGGTGAAGACGGGACTGCCCTGCTCCCCTTGCTTCACCATGACCAACTGCTCCGGGTGACTCACGGGCAGATACTTCAACATCACCGCGTCGATGAGGCTGAAGATCGCCGTGTTGGCGCCGATGCCGAGGGCGAGGGAGAGAATCGCGACGAGCGCGAACCCCGGACTCGCGCGCAGCGAGCGCAGCGCGTAGCGCAGGTCGGCGACCAGCGTCTCGAGCCAGGTCAACACGTCCACCTCGCGCGTACGCTCCTTCTGCAGCCCGTAGTTGCCGAACCGCCGTTTCGCCTCGCGCGCGGCCTCAGCCTCGCTCAGTCCGCCGGCCACGAGATCATCCGTGCGTTCGGCCAGGTGGAAGGCCATTTCGCGATCCAGCTCACGCGAGAGACGGCGGGAGTGCAGCAGGTTCAGGAGTCGATTGTGCCAGGCCATACGACGCGCTCCATCGAATCCGTGATTGGTCAGGCGTAGCGCAACACCCGCTGCACGCCCTCCCTCAGGCGCGCCCAGCTCTCCTGCTCACGCGCGAGCTGTCGCTTCCCTTCGGCGGTAAGCGAGTAGAAGCGGGCCTGCCGGTTCTTCTCGGTGGTGCCCCATGCGGAGCGCACCCATCCGTCCTGCTCCATGCGGTGCAGGGCGGGATACAGGGAACCTTCCTCCACGCGGAGCAGCTCGGCGGAGACGCGCTGGATGTGCGCGGTGATGGCGTAGCCGTGCAGCGGCCCCTGTGCCGAGAGGGTCTTGAGCACGAGGAGGGCGAGGGTGCCCTGGAGGATGTCGTTTTTCTGTCGCGGCGACCGTGCCATAACTATCTATCCATAACTAGCTATGGGTATGGTACGAGGTACGGAGCAGGGTGTCAAGAGAAGTGAGTCAGACGACAAGGGTGTCGGGAGTGGGGTGTCGGGTAGGCGGGGGCCGCCATTCCGAGCGCCAGCGAACCTGTCATTCCGAGCGCAGCGAGGAACCTTCTACCCAGGCGCGTAGGAGATTCTTCGGTCGCTGCGCTCCCTTCGGAATGACAACCAGGCCCTGTCCCTATTGTGGCTGCGCGCCCTGCGCCTTGCCGCCGCTCATCTGCTCCGCCATGCGAATGGCCGCGTAGGCGTTCACGATCCCGCCTGTCACCGAGAGCGAGCCGAAGGGCACCTGCGCCCCGTTCTGGGAGCCGGGCTGTGTCACCGTGTCCGCCGCGTAGCTGGTGGCCGAGCTGAGGATGATGTGCTTCACCTGCTGCGCCGTGAGCGTGGGATAGTAGCTCATGAGGAGCGCTGCGACCCCACTCACCATCGGGGCGGCCATGCTGGTGCCGCTCTCGCGCCGGTAGCCACCCGGCACGGTGGAGAGCACATCCACCCCGGGTGCGAAGACGTCCACCTGCTGATGGCCATAGTTGGAGAAGCTGGCCGCCAGGCTGTCGCCTCCCTTCCATGAGGACGCCCCCACCTCGATCCAGTTCTGCGCTGACCCGCCGCCCAGATAGTTGCGCGTGGGGAAGTTGCCATTGGCCGTCGAGTCGAGATCCTTGCCGTCGTTGCCCGCGGCATGCACCATGAGCACACCATGCGCGTCCGCGTACTTCACCGCCGCGTCCACCGCCGCCTTCTCCGGCGAGTACGGCTTGCCGAAACTCATGCTGATGATGTTGGCGCCGCGGTCCACGGCGTAGCGAATGGCGTTGGCGACATCCTTGTCGCGCTCGTCGCCATCGGGCACCGCGCGGACCATCAGGACGCGCACATCGGGCGCGATGCCATCAATGCCAAGGCCGTTGCCGCGCAGCGCGGCGATGATCCCCGACACGTGGGTGCCGTGCAGCGCATCGGGTCCCATCACGTCGGCGTTCCCGTAGATGTGCTGCGTGACGTTCGTGGGGTCATCGCCCACGATGGGGCGCGGGTTGTAGGTGAGATCGAGGTTGTACGTCACCCGCGTCTCCAACTCCTTCTTGGCCTCCGTCACGTCAGAGGGGCTGATGCCCTGCGCAATGAGGCGGAGGTAGATCGCGCGCGCCTGCTGGACGTCGGGCGTGGTGGGCTGGAGCGCCGTCACGCGCTCCGTGGTGAGCGAGTCGGTGCCGAGTGCCTGGCGCAGGCGATCGTACACGGCGTCGATCAGCCGCATCTGCTGGAGCTGCTGCTGGGCCTCGGCCTTCTGCTTCTGATAGTCCGCGGTGATCGTGGAGCATTGTCCACGTTCCGTGGGCGGCACAGAATCCGTGGCGCCATGCTCCGCGGCCTGGCAGTCGGCGGTGAGCCGCGTGACCTCGAGCCGCTCGTAGTGCACGTCCCGGCCGTCGGGATTGCCCAGGAAGTTCCAGCCGTACACGTCGTCCACGTAGCCGTCGCCATCGTCATCCTTGCCGTTCCCCGGAATCTCCTTGGCGTTCGTCCAGAGATTGGCCTTGAGATCGGCCTGGGCGGTATCCACGCCGCCATCGATCACGGCGACGAGCACGGTGCGCTTGGGCTGCTTGCCGGCAAGCAACACGGTTTCGGCTCGGCGCGCACTGATCCCAGGCACGTGGTTGATGGAATCGTCAAGGAGCTGCCACTCGCGCGGCGCCGTCAGCACCGCGGGCGCCGGGGGTGCGGCACTCGTGGCGGATGCCGGGGCATGGGCCGGCGCCGCCGGAGCAGCGGGCTGCGCAGTGGGAGCGGGGGTGGGAGCGGGGGCGGGCACTGGAGTCGTGCGGGACGGTGCGCACGCGGCGAGCGCGGCGACACCGATCAGGGCTAGCGGCTTCAGGTACGGCTGCATATGCGGAATCCTGGGACGATTCGTGGATATGGGGAAGCGATTCTCGATTGGAGTATACACCCCCGGCAGGGGAATCGACGATGGGCGGCGCCCGAGTATCGACGGCTCCGGTGTGGCTCGGATGACGTATGCGTGACGCCCCGCGGCCAATCGGACCATGCCGCCGCGGGCGGATGGATGGCCGACATCTCAGGCGCGACTTTACCGCGAGGCCTTCGCGCTACGGGCCAGGTGAGCTGCGTCGAGCGCCTGCCCATGGCGCGCCGTCCACCGGCAGAGCACGGCCAGCGGCTCGTTCAGCGACCGCCCGAGGGGCGTGAGCGTGTACTCCACCCGTGGTGGTACCACGGCATAGGTCACCCGGTCCACGAGCCCGTACTGCTCGAGCGTGCGAAGCGTGTGCGTCAGCATCTTCTGCGACACCCCATCCAGCGCCCGCCGGAGCGCACCGGTGCGCAGCGTGCCGCGCCGCAGTGCGTGAATCACGGGAATGGTCCACTTGTCGGCCAGCAGCCTGACCAGTACGGCACTCCCGGGAAAGGCCAGAAAGGCATCGGTCCGGCGCGGCACGCTCGCTCGGCGAGGCATGAGGCAGGTACCTCCAGGTAAGTATGGCACAGTGGCGTACGTACTTGTTCCCTTGGGAACCAAGCTGCTATCGTGTGCCTTCGTCGTCCAGCCCCGGACGATCGTACCGACTGCCCGGGGTGACGTGCACCGCATTGCTCGCGCCAGACCTGTCCCTATGCCACTCCACGAATCCCCACGGCGTCTGATCGTCGGCATCACCGGCGCCACCGGCACCATCTACGGTATCCGTCTCCTGGAGACGCTCGCGGAATTGGGGGTAGAGAGCCACCTTGTCGTGAGCCGTGCCGGCGACATGACGCGTGCGCAGGAAACCGCGCTCTCCGCCGCCGAGTTGCGCCGCAAGGCCACGCGCCACTACGCCGTCGGTGATGTGGGCGCCGCGATCGCGAGCGGCTCCTTCCGCACACTCGGTATGGTGATCGCGCCGTGTTCCATGCGCACCGTGGCGGAGCTAGCCACCGGCGTCACCAGCACCCTGCTCACGCGCGCCGCCGACGTGTGCCTGAAGGAGCGCCGGCGGCTCGTACTGCTGGTGCGTGAAACGCCTCTCCACCTGGGCCACCTACGCAACATGGCGGCGATCGCGGAGATGGGCGGCATCATCGCCCCGCCGGTTCCCGCATTCTATCCCCGACCCAGCGACATCGACGACCTGGTGGCACATACCGTCGGACGAGTGCTCGATCTGTTCGGGCTGGATTCCGGTGCGGTGCATCGCTGGGGTGAGACGGCCGCTGAGCCATCGCCAGTCAATGACATATCACCGTCCATCGCATTCCCGGAGTGATTCGCATGTCAGACGCTCACCGCGGTACCCCCACCCCCTCGGCGCGGAGACCCACGTTGATCCCGAGCCTGCGCGAATACATCGACGCGCTGCGCGCCATCGGCGAAGCCGTCGATGTCACGCCCGAGGTAGATTGGAATCTGGAGATCGGGGCCATCATCCGCCGGTGCTACGAGATCGGGGCGCCCGCCCCGTTGTTCAACCACATCACCGGGATCGGCAACGGCTTTCGCGTATTCGGCGCGCCTGCCGGGATCAGCAGCCAGCCCGGCCTGTACCTGTCCCGCGTGGCGCTGTCGCTCGGGCTCGATGCGCGGGCCACGGGCCAACAGATCGTCGAGGCGCTCGTGGAGGCGAAGACCAGGCAGCCGCGACCGCCCCGCCGTGTCGCGACGGGCCCATGCAAGGAACACGTGCTCCAGGGCGATGAGGTCGATCTCCTCCAATTGCCCACGCCACTGATTCATGCCGGCGACGGCGGGCGCTACATCGGCACCTGGGCTACCATCGTGGCGCGAACGCCCGATGGCGCATGGACCAATTGGAGCATTGCACGCGTGATGCTGGTCGATGAACGGCGCATGACTGGCATCGTGCACCCGCTGCAGCACCTCGGGCAGATCCACGGCATGTGGAAGGCGCTTGGCAAGCCCATGCCCTTCGCCATGTTCCAGGGCGGCCCGCCGTTCATCCCCTTCGTCTCGGGCATGCCGTTGCCCGCCGGGGTGGGCGAGGCTGACTACATGGGCGGCTACTTCGGCGAGCCGGTGGATGTGGTGCGCTGTGAGACGGTGGAGCTCGATGTTCCTGCCACCGCGGAAATCGTGGTGGAGGGGTACCTGTCGGATACGGAAACCGCCATGGAAGGGCCGATGGGTGAGTACGCGGGCTATCTGTGGCGTGGAAACGGAAGCCCCAAGCCGGTATACCGCGTGACGGCGATGACCTACCGCGACCGGGCCATCCTGCCCGTGGTGGCCGCAGGGGAGCCAGTGGAGGAAGACCATACCGCGCAGGGAATCCCGAGCGCGGCGCAAGTGCTGACAGAGTTGCGCTCGGCCGGTATCCCGGCGACCATGGCGTGGGTGACGCTCGAGAGCGCGCAGCACTGGCTCGTCGTCACACTCCCGCGCGACTGTCGAAGCCGGCTTGGCCGCACCGCCAACCAGATCTGCCGCGAGATCGGCAGCATCCTCTTCGAGCGATCCAAGTACGGCCACAACAACATCCCGAAGGTGCTGGTGATGAACGACGACGTCGACCCCACGAACACGCTGGAAGTGGTGTGGGCGTTGGCCACGCGGCATCACCCCGGGAGCAGCGGCGAGGTGCTCTTCGGTGAGGAATTCGCCGGGATGGTGGCGTTTCTGCGGACGAGCGAGAAGTTCACGGGAAAGACTACCAAGGTCGTCTACAACTGTCTGCCACCGGAAGATTGGGGCGACACGCTGCCAGGGCGCAGCTCGTTCGCGCACAACTATCCCGCATCATTGCAAGACCGGGTGCTCGCGCGCTGGCAGGAATACGGCTTCCCCGACCGCGCGCGATAGGCCGCATCACGATCGCGACGGTGGTCGCCGCGATCGTGATGGAGAGGCCCCCGAGACGGCTCGGCGCTGACTCACCCCATCCACCTCGCCCTCCAACCTTCCGCGCCCGCGGAGTGTCTACCTCCAGAGGCACCGCGCGGCTGACACCTGAACGCGCGCGTGCCGTAGGGTAGCGAGTTGCCGCGATAGCCGTCTGACCCTGCCTGGCGGCTCTCGCCAGTCGCTCTTCGCTGGGCGTGGCCATGCACAACCGGCCATGGCGTAACGCGCATCCGGGTGATCCATGGCCAATCTCAAGCTCGCCTTCTGCACGCTCTTCAGAACGCCGTTCGTGACGACGGTCGCCGTGCTCTCCCTGGCGCTCGGCATCGGCGCCAACGCGGCCATCTACTCGCTGTTCGACCAGATCCTCCTGCGCCCGCTCCCCGTGTCGCATCCGGCGCGGCTGGTGAACCTCTCGGCGCCCGGCCCCAAACCGGGCTCCCAGTCGTGCAATCAGGCGGGCGACTGCGATGTGGTGTTCAGCTATCCCATGTTCCGCGACCTGCAGAAGGCGCGGACGGATTTCAGCGGGATCGCGGGGCATCGCGATGTGAGCGTGAACGTGGCGTACCACCGGCAGACGCTGAACGGCGACGGGATGCTCGTGTCGGGCTCGTACTTCGCCGTGCTCGGGATCAAGCCCGCGCTCGGTCGGCTGCTCGCGCCCCGGGACGACCAGACCATCGGCGCGAACTTCGTGGCGGTGCTGGGCTACGACTACTGGGCCACCCAGCTCGGCTCCGACCCCGGTGTGGTGGGCCAGCAGATCATCATCAACGGGCGATCGATGACGATCGTCGGCGTGGCGCCCGAGGGCTTCGAGGGGACCACGCTCGGCACCCGGCCCATGGTGTACATGCCAATCTCGATGCACGGGGTGCTGGACCCCGGGTTCAGCAATTTCGAGAACCGGCGGGCCTACTGGGTCTACCTCTTTGCGCGGCTCAAGCCCGGTGTCTCCATCGAGCAGGCACGCGCCGCGGTGAACGCGGTCTACCGGCCGATCATCAATGATGTGGAAGCGCCGCTGCAGAAGGGGATGAGCGACAAGACCATGGCGCAGTTCCGCCAGCGGAAGGTCATGGTGGAGGATGGTCGCCGAGGGCAGAGCTCCGTACACGCCAATGCCCGCACGCCGCTCCTTCTCCTCTTCGCCACCACGGGGATCGTGCTGCTCATCGCGTGCGCCAACATCGCGAACCTGCTGCTGGCGCGCGCCGCCAACCGCTCCACCGAGATGGCGGTGCGTCTGGCGCTGGGCGCCACCCGGCGGCAGCTCATGGCGCAACTGCTCACCGAGTCGTGCGTGCTGGCCGTGCTTGGTGGCATCGCGAGTCTGCTCATCGCCCGCTGGACGCTGGGGCTCGTCGTGTCGCTCCTGCCAGCGCAAACGGCCACCATGCTCGATCTCCAACTGCACATGGGGGTGGTGGGATTCACGGCGCTCCTGGCCGTAGGCACGGGACTGCTCTTCGGACTCTTTCCCGCACTGCACAGCACGCGGCCCGACCTGGCGTCCATCATCCGCGCAGGCACCGGCAAGCACTCCGGAGCGCGCTCCGCGGCGCGCTTCCGCACCTCGCTCGTCACGGCCCAGATCGCGCTCTCGATGGCGCTGCTCATCTCGGCCGGACTCTTTCTCAAGAGCTTGGTGAACGTGAGCCGCGTGGACCTGGGGCTCGATCCGAATCACGTCATCACCTTCGGTATCTCCCCCGCGCTCAACGGCTACTCGAACGCGCGCTCGCACGCCTTCTTCGCTCGCGTGGAGGAAAAGCTTGCCGCCATTCCGGGGGTCACCGGCGTGACCGCATCGATCATCCCGATCCTCAGCGGCAGCAACTGGGGGACCGACGTCGCCGTGCAGGGCTTCACCTCCGGCCCCGATATCGACAGCAACTCGCGCTACAACGAAGTGGGCGCCGGCTACTTCCACATTATGGGCATTCCGCTGCTCGCCGGGCGGGAGTTCACCATTGCCGATGGTGCCGGTGCACCCAAGGTGGCGATCGTCAACCAGACGTTCGCGAAGAAATTCCACCTCGGCCGCGACGCGGTGGGCAAGCGCATCTCGATGGACCCGAAGGGGCCGCTCGACGTCGAGATCGTGGGGCTGGTGAAGGATGCGAAATACAGCCAGGTGAAGGACTCGGTGCCGCCTGTGTTCTTTACGCCGTACGTCCAGGATACCGCCGTGGGCGCCATGAACTTCTACGTGCGGACGGCGACGGATCCCGATCCGATCCTACGCGCCATTCCAGGCGTGATGAAGCAGCTCGATCCGAACCTCCCGGTGGAGCAGCTCAAGACATTGCCGCAGCAGGTGAAGGACAACGTCTTCCTCGATCGGATGATCAGCACGCTCGCGGCCTCGTTCGCCGTGCTGGCCACCCTGCTCGCGGCCGTGGGACTCTACGGCGTGCTGGCGTACTCCGTCGCGCAGCGGACGAACGAGATCGGGGTGCGCATGGCCCTCGGTGCCGACGGCAGCCGGGTGCGGCGCATGGTGCTCCGCCAGGTGGGGCTCATGACGCTGGTGGGCGGCGTGATCGGCATTGCGGCCGCGCTCGCCCTCGGCCGCTTCGCGCGGTCGTTGCTCTTCGAGCTCCAGGGGTACAATCCGGTGGTCATCGTGCTGGCCGCCGTAGTACTGGCCGTGGTGGCGCTGGGTGCGGGCTACATCCCGGCGCTCCGCGCCTCGCGCATCAACCCCGTGGAAGCGCTGCGGTACGAGTAGGGAGGGCCAAGAGAACGGCGGCGCGCCAGAGAGGCATGAGAACGACAGTGCACCACAGAGACAGAGAGGACACGGAGAATTGAGCGCTTTCTCTGTGTCCTCTCCGTGTCTCTGTGGTGCATTGCTGGCGCATTGCCGGTGCGTTGCGGGGACCAGGAGCGCTCGACTCAGATCGGCTCGTCGGCGGACGGGCCGTAGCTGCCGGGGACGGGCACGCCGAGCAGTCGGTAGTAGACGCCGAGCTGCGCGCGGTGGTGCACGAGGTGATTGATCATCATGCGGCGCACCAGCGCGCCCTTTGGCGCGGAGAGGATCACCTGCTCGCCGTTGCGCATCGTCCACGGGCGCTCGAGCGAGGCATAATCCGTGGCGGCGAGGGTGGCGCGCGTTTCCGCGGCCCTGGCATCGAAGATCGCCAGCAGCTCCTGCGCCGAATCGACGGGCGTGAGCGGGGGCCGATTCGTGGCGAAATCCATTTCATCCGTCTCCAGGAGCATCTTGCCATAGCGCGGTATGTCGGCGACGTGCGTGGCGAGGCGACCGAGCTTCATGGACTTCTCGTGCGGCATCCAGTCGCCCTTCCCGTCGGGGTAGCGCTCGAGGAAGCGGCGGGTGACATCGAGCTCGATCTCCAGATCGCTGTAGAGGAGCTTTGCGGGTGAGGAAGATTCGGGAGCACGAGCGGAAGAGGGGGTCGAGGTGGGTTGGGTCATCGGAGTGAAGGCTGGCGTTCGGGGGTCTGGAACCTGCGAGACGCGGTGCGTCATGGGCCGCCGGCATTGGCCGCGGACCTATGAGGACAATATACGGCGTTCCGGCACGAGCGGGCCGGTCTGGGGATGTCACGCGAGGAGCGCCCCCTCATGCCGCAGCAGCCACCGCTTTCGCTCAATGCCACCACCGAATCCGGTGAGCGAGCCATCGGCACCGATCACGCGGTGACACGGGACGATGATAGGGAGCGGATTACGCGCGTTGGCTCCCCCGACGGCGCGCACGGCGCGGGGCATGCCGATGCGGTGCGCCAGCTCGGCGTAGCTGATCGTCCCCCCAAAGTCGATGCTGCGCAGCGCGGTCCAGACACGTTGTTGAAAGGGCGTACCACGCGGCGCGAGCGGGAGCGCGAAGGTGGTACGTGCGCCGGCGAAATATGCCTCGAGCTGCTCGCGCGCCGCGGCGAGCACCGCCGATGCCGCGCCGATTGCGGTGGCCACGGGGCGCCATTCCGGGTGCGCATCCCGCTCCAGCGTGTGAGGCTCGAAGTAGACGCCGGTCAAGCCGGCCTCGTTGGCGGTGAGCAGCAGCTCGCCGACGGGAGTCGGCATGGTGTCGTAGACCATTGGGGCGGCGCGGAGAAAGTGGTCATGGCGCTGGACGAGGCATGTCGCGACGTGGGTGAGCGGCGCGGCGCTGCTCTTCGCCGAGCAGGGTGTACAGAAAAAGATAGGGGAATCGCGGCGCGTGCACTCGCCATTTTCGGACATCGACATCCGCTCGCATTCCTTGACATTGCACGGCAGGCGGCGGATATTGCGTAACGAAATCGTTACGCACTTTAGATGCAGCCAACTCCGCTTCGCACCGATCCGTTCCAGGCCATTGCCCACCCCGCGCGCCGCGCCATCCTCGGCCGGCTCCGACAGGGGGAAGCGCCCGTGGCCGAGCTCGCTGCGCACTTCGCGATCAGCCGCCCCGCCATCTCCAGGCATCTGCGCGTGCTGCGGGACGCGCGACTCGTGCGCCAACGCCGCGGGCGTGACGGGCGACAACATGTCTACCGCCTCACGCCTCAGCCCCTGCGCGAGGTCGCGGAATGGATCCAGGTGTATCAGGAGTTCTGGCCGGCCAACCTCGCCAGCCTCAAACGCCACCTCGAAAGCGCCACCAGGCGCACGGAGGATCGCGAACGATGAGTGCTTCCCCCTCTTCCCCTCTGCCGCCAGCGCGCTCCAGCGCCGCCCGCACCATCGTGCGTGCTACGGTGGACGTTGCCGCGCCGCCTGAGCAGGTCTTCGACGCGCTCACCAATCCGCGAGAGCTGACCGAGTGGTGGGGCTCCGAGGACAGCTATCGCACGCACGATTGGCAGGTGGACCCCCGCGCCGGCGGAGCGTGGAGCGCGCGCACCACCGACGCGGAAGGTGCCGAGGGCATGATCCAGGGGGAGTTCCGTGTGGTCGATCCGCCGCGCCTGATCGAGTGCAGCTGGCACGCCAGCTGGGATGATGGTGCGCCTACAATCCTCCGCTACGAGCTCACGCCGGTGGTGGTGGATGATCTCCCGGGCACGCGCGTGACCGTCACGCACACGCGCCTCTCCGCGCGCGCCGAGATGGCCGCGACCTACACGCCTGCATGGAACCATGTGCTCGAGTGGCTCGCCGTGCATCTGAGCGAATGCCTGGTCTGACGCGCTCTGCGGGCGGTCGCTCGCCGCTCCTGGCCTGCATGTCACCACTCATAACTCACGACCTATAACTCACCACTCATAACCCACGACTCATGTCTGCCTTTTACCCCCCTCATGTGATCGAGCGATCCAGCCGCGGCGAGCGGACGTACGACATCTTCTCGCGCCTGCTGATGGATCGCATCCTCTTCATCGGGACGCCGATCAATGATGACGTGGCCAACATCGTCATCGCGCAGCTGTTGTTCCTGCAGGCGGACAACCCCGACCGCGACGTGCATCTGTACATCAACTCTCCGGGCGGAAGTGTGTCAGCGGGGCTGGCCATCTACGACACCATGCAGTTCATGACGGCGCCGGTGAATACCATCTGCATGGGATTCGCCGCAAGCATGGGGTGCTTCCTGCTGGCCGCGGGGGCGCCTGGAAAGCGCTCGGCGCTCCCGCACGCGCGCATCATGCAGCACCAGCCCAGTCAGCAGGGGGGTGGCGGGAGCGCGTCCGATATCGAGATCCAGGCGAAGGAGATCGTCCATCTGCGCACGCAGGTGAACGCACTGATGTCCAAGCACACCGGCCGGCCCGTGGAGCAGATCGAGCGCGACTTCGACCGTGAGTACTTCATGTCCGCGGCAGAGGCGCAGGCGTACGGGATCATCGATCACATCATTACCGCGCCGACTGCGCTGGCTGGGGCACCCGCGGAGCCGGCGGGCAGTGTGAGGGGTGGGTAGGAGAAGAGGCGGGCGGTGAGTGGTGAGTTCTGCGTTGTGAGTGGTGCGGAGGCAAGTCTTGCACGTTGAATCGGCGACCCATTCAACGTGCAAGACCAGTCCCCATCACCTCCTCATGACTCACGACTCACGACTCATAACTCACGACTTTACCCGCCGCGGACGGAAAACGGTCACCGGCGAGCCCTCGGCCAGAAACGCCGAGCGCGGTGATCCCGCCAGCACCTCGGCGAACGGCGCGCCGTAGAGCTCGCGAACATCCGCGTCGAGTCGGGTGCCTGCCGTGTCCCACACGCGCCACCGGGGGTGATCCACGCGATATTCGATCGTGGAGCCATCGTGCTGGCGCGTGTACCCCCAATAATGCTCGGTGATGAACTCCGCCTCGGAGCCGGTGGCGAGCGGTGCGGCGTCGCCTCGTGCCTGCACCTCCAGCCCTTCCCATAGTCCGCCGCGCCGCCACTCGTAGCGCACCGCGGCGGCCGCGCCATCCGGCCCGCGCTCCATGTGATGCCGCATGCGGAGCGCGAGGTACGGCTCGTTGTACCAGAGGCGCGCCATGAGCGCGATGGCGCGGCGCGGCACGAGCTCGCGGATGAACACCACGCCGCGTCGCCAGGCGCCGCCTTCGTGGCGCCGCACGTAGAAGCGGAGGTTCACCTCCTCGAAATCGGTGTGCGCCGGGACGCGGAGCCCGAGCACGCGCACGTGCACGAAGCGGAAGCCGACCACGCTCACGTAGGTGATCTCGTTCCACTGATCGAGCTCCGTGCCAGCGGGCACCAGCGGCTGGAGCACCGACGGATCGATCGCGTAGTTGAGCATGGCGAGCTCGCGCCACTCGGCCGTGAGAAAGGGGCGAGTGCGCTCGGCGCCGGGCCGCGCCGCCGCTCCACCATGTGCGGTCAGCCTGTCGTGCATATCCATAGCGCTCCGTCCGCCACCCCAGATCGTCTCTTCATCGATGCGAGCCACGCGCCGGTCCCCCATCGCGCTCCATCGGGGAATACTTCGCGGCCAGCCTCGCCACCGTCTTCACGCCGCGAAACGTCGTCCGGACGCCCAGCGCCTTCTCGAACTTCGCGTTGGAGAATGTGGAATCGCTCTGCCGAGTGCGGCAAAGCCAGTACATCTCGCGCCCATGCGCGTGGAAGTCATCGATCCCGGTCTGGAAGTCCGCCAGCAGCCGCTTCTCCTTTGTACCGAGTGGGGCATGGAGAAAGGCGACGTTCAGCGTGATCGCCGACGGCATGAGCGCATCATCGAAGGCTCGATACCGTGCGATGGCCGCGACCTCCGCATCGGTGCGCAGGAAGGTCACGACGTCGTAGCCGAGTC
This sequence comes from Gemmatimonadaceae bacterium, assembly GCA_036278935.1. GTDB lineage: Bacteria > Gemmatimonadota > Gemmatimonadetes > Gemmatimonadales > Gemmatimonadaceae > DASSNR01. The sequence goes on along the minus strand of DASUKA010000126.1, from coordinate 16,233 downwards.
GCGCGCGCAGATGGGCCTCGATCCCGCGCTCGAGCGCCGCCGCATCTTCGTCATCTGATTCGAAGATGACGTTCCCACTGGCGATGAACGTCTCCACGCGCGAGAAGCCGAGCGCCTCGAACAGGGCGCGGAGCTCCTGCATCGTCACGGTATGGCCGCCCACGTTGATGGCGCGAAGGAAGGCGATATATCTGGTCATACGCTCGAGGAATGCGGGACACAGATGCGGACCGGTGCGCGCGCCGCGCTCGCTGCGGGCCGGCCTCCGGCGTAACCTCCCAGCGTACTGCACCATCCGTGATCGCGCAATCGCCAGCGCTGCTGCCGCGCCAATGACGCGACAGCGCAGTGCGGCAGTTGCGCGCGCTGTGCGATCACTCATGCATGAGAGTCGCCAAGCTCTGTGGGCTGCCCCGCCTGGGGCCAGCGCAGCCGCTCGGCCATGCCCGCAGCGGCAAAAGCAGATGCGATGTCGGTGCGCGATTCGGAGAAGTGCTCCCACCCCTCATAGTGCAGCGGCACAGTGAGCACCCGACCTGCCCGGCCGAGCAGCGCGCGTCCGGCCTGGTCGAGGTTGTCGAAATGGTGCTCGTGGCTCAGCAACACGACGTCCAGCGGTCCGATGCCGTCTGGCTCGACCGCCGGTCCCTGGGTTTTGCGCAACGTGTAGACCGGCGTGCGGTACTCGCTTCCTGCCGGATCGAAGGTCGGATCGGTGAGGAGACGCAAGCCGCCCACCTCGAGCAGCGCCGTCGGCCCGCCGATGTAGGTGATGCGGAGACTGAGCTCAGTCATCCCGACGTGGTCGCAGTCGCTGCCGCGGTGGGCGGTGTGTTCAATCGAGAAAAGGCGACTTCTTCGGCGGCCCCTGCGGCCACGGCTGTCCGCTGCTCTGCTCCAGCAGACGCGAGAGCTCCTGATCGGTGAGCTCGAAGGGATCCGACTCGTAGGCCGGCGGCTTCACGCGGCGCGGCGTGCTGGGATTGTCGAGAATGGGCTCGAGAAGCCACTCGGCGCGCGTGCGCTCACGCACCTCCCAGTGCCGGCCCTCCCGGTCGATGAATTTGCGGTTGGCCACGGCCCCGCTCAGCAGTCGGAGACCAGCTGGATGGTGTCCGGCAGATTGGGCACCATGCAGAGAAACTCGAACGGCTCCCCTTCGTGCGCCTCGTACCAGTGCGGCGTGCCGGCCGGGATGTAGAGCACGTCGCCCGGGTGGACTTCCACTTTCTGATCGGCAATGCCGATCGTGGCGCTCCCGCGCAGCACGTACTGCTCATGCTCCACGGTGTTGGTGTGCGGCGGCATGCCGCCGCCCGGCTGCATGATGAAGCGGCGCATGGCGAAGTGGGGGCCTTCGTCGGGGCCGATGAGCATCTGCCGGGTGGTCTTCTCCCCCGCGCTCACGGACTGCGCGGGCACCTCGTGCGCGTGCTTCACGGACATCTGCTCCGCGTGGTTGACAGACATTCTCGCACCATCCTGAAAGAGAGTCCTTTGTCTAGCGTAGCGGGGAGATCACGCGGCCACAAGCGCTGCCACGCGGCTCGGTGCGGGCCCGTGCGCGTGCACCGCGTCAGAACCCCGGCGGCGCTTCCCCCGCCACGTTCAGCGCGCGCTCCAGCGCCAGCCCGGCGCGCGCCATGGTCCCTTCGTCGAACAGCCGCCCGATGAACGTGACGCCGTAGGGCACGCGGCGCGGCGGCGAGAAGGTCGGCAGCGGATGCGCCGGATCGGGCGCCCAATCGCTGCGCGCCTTGCTCACCTCCACGAAGCCCGCGCGCAGCGTGAGCGACGGCTGGCCGGTGAAGTTGGTGATCGTGAGCGTCTCGTTGCGCAGCGAGGGCACGAGCAGCAGGTCCACCGACGCGAAGATGCGGGCCATCTCCTGCGCCACCTTGCGCCGGAACCGATCGGTCTGCACGAAGTCGACAGCCGAGAGGAAGCGGGCGGAGCGGAATGCATTGGGCCATGCGTCGGGCGTCTGCATCTTCATCGTATCCACCTGATTGCTCAGCGTGAGCTTCTCGAACGCGGCGGCCGCCTCGGCAAAGAGGATCACGTTGAGCGAGTCGTACGGCCAGTCGGGCAGCGCGACTTCGGTGGGCACCATGCCGAGCTTGCGGACAGCGTCCAGCGCGGCGCGGTCCACATCGGTGGCGGGGGGCTCCTTCATCCACGCCGGGAAGTAGCCCACGCGCAGCCCCTTCACGCCTGCACCCGCATCGAAGTCGAGGCGGCTCGGCACGCTCGCCACATCGCCCGCGTCGGGGCCGGAGATGGCGTGCAGCACGAGCATCGTGTCCTCCACGCTGCGCGCCATGGGACCCAGCTTGTCGAGCGACCAGCAGAGCGTCATGGCACCGGTGCGCGGCACGCGGCCGTACGTGGGACGCAGCCCGGTGACGCCGCAGCGCATACTGGGGCTCACGATGCTCCCTTCGGTCTCGCTGCCGATGGCGAAGCCGACCAGACCCGCCGCGGTGGCGGCGCCGGGCCCCGCGCTCGAACCGGAGGCGCCCTCCTCCAGCAGCCACGGGTTCATGGTCTGTCCGCCGAACCAGACATCATTGAGCGCGAGCGCGCCCATGCTGAGCTTCGCCACCAGCACGGCGCCCGCCTCCCGCAGCCTGGTGACGACGGCGGCGTCCGCCGTGGGCACGCGATTCCGGTACGGCTCGGCGCCGTACGTCGTGCGGATGCCGGCCGTGTCCAGCAGGTCCTTGCCGCCCCATGGAATGCCGTGCAACGGGCCGCGATAGTGGCCGGCCGCGATCTCCGCGTCGGCCTTCTTCGCTTGCGCGAGCGCCAGGTCGCGCGTGAGCGTGATCACGCAGCGCAGCTTGGGGTCGAACCGCTGGAGCCGCTCGAGGTAGATGTTCGTGAGGCGCGTGGAAGTGAGCTGCCGCGACTGGATCCAGTGCGAGAGTCGGGTTACCGGGGCGAAGGCGATTTCCGTATCGCTGGCGGGCAGCGCTCCGGGTACCTGGGTGCTCCGGACAAAGTGGTCGTGCGCGGGGCCCGCGTGGCCGGACAACACCGGGTTCCACTCGGTGGCGGGCGCGAGCCCGGCCTCCAACTCCACCGTGCGCGGTCCGGTGCGCCGCTCGAGATACGGCGCCATGGACTTGGGCCAGCTGGCCGCCGCCAGCGCGCGGGCGGCCTCGCTCATCTGCACCTGTGCCAACTTCTCCGCTTCGGCAAAGGTGCCGGCCGTCACATGGGGACCGACGGAGGGAGCGCTGGCGAAGGTGGGCGGTGCGCCGGGCGTGGTGCCGGCCGCTGTTGCGCCGGTCGTTCCGGTGTCGCTGGCGGCCGGCGTCTGCGTCTGGCCGCGACAGGCGGCAACCGCGCCGAGCAGGCCGATCGGGGCCCGGATCAGGAATTGTCTGCGCGAATTCACGGCGTGTCCTCCCAGTCTCGTTCAGGTGTGGCCCGCGGTATCGGGCGCCGGTGCGCCGGCGGTCCGTGCGCGGGCGCGGAAATTGTATGGTAGAGACATGCGCATGGATAGGTCGCCCCCCCGCACCGCTTGGCGGGAGCACAGCGGGAGTGTACTGTTGTCGGAACAGGCAGCCGCGCGAGGGTCATCGACCAGGAGGCGCTCATGGCAGCCACAAAGCGGCAAGAGATCGAGCAGGAAATCGAGCACGTGTTGCTCGAGCAGTGGGATCCGCTCAACGTCCACCTCCAGCCCGGGCCGCACGCCAATTACGATGCGTACGCGCCCGATCTCTACAGCCTGCTCGCCCGCGGTGGGTCGGACGTGCAGGTCGCCCGGCATCTCCATCAGATCGAGCACCAGGACTTTGGTGGTCCCGAGCCGCCCACGCGAGATCTGCGGGGTGTGCTGCAGTCACTGCGCGCGATAGAGCACCGTATCTGACGCCGGCGGCGCAGCGTGCCTCCCGCAGCACGCGCCCCATAGCCCTCCCCACCACCGCGCGCCGCCTGGCGGCGCGCGGGCGCTCGGTGCATGTTTGGCGGTAACAGCGGTTGACTCACCGCCGCATTGGTCGTGATTCCCTCATCGCCATCCGCCCATGCTCCGCGCGTATCTCTCCGCACTCGCCGTCTGTCTCGTGCCCGCCGTCCTGCCGGCACAGACCCGCATGCTCCGTTCGCCCACCGTGAGCGCCACCCAGATCGCCTTTGCCTACGCCGGCAACATCTGGGTCGTCCCGCGCGCGGGTGGGAATGCGCGCCGCCTCACCAGCTTCGAGGGCGGCGCATCGGATCCGCACTTCTCTCCGGACGGCAAGCTGATCGCCTTCAGCGCCGCCTTCGGCCGCAATACCGATGTCTACGTGATCCCCGCCGACGGGGGCGAGCCGAAGCGCCTCACCTGGCACCCGCAACGCAGCACCGTGCAGGGGTGGACGCCCGACGGCAACTCGATCGTCTTCTCCTCTCCGCGTTCGGCGAACCTGCCATCGCCCGCGCCGCGATGGTTCACTGTATCGCCCGCGGGCGGCGCGGTGACGCCTATGCCGATGTACCGCGCGTACCAGGGGAAGATCTCCCCCGATGGCGCGCACATCGCCTATCGCATGAACAACTCCTGGGACGAGGAGCGGCGGGACTATCGCGGCGGACAGAATCGCCCGATCTGGATTCTCGCCACCAAGACGCTGGACGTCGACACCCTGCCGCACAATGGCTCCAAGGACATCGATCCGGTGTGGCTGGGGAATGACATGGTGTACTTCCTCTCCGACCGCGATGGCGTGTCCAACGTCTGGTCATACGACATGCGCTCCAGGCAGGTGAAGCAGATGACGACCTTCACCGGCTTCGATGTGAAGACGCTCGACGCGGGCGGCGGTGTGCTGGTATTCGAGCAGGGCGGCGAGGTGCACCTGCTCGACCCCGGCAGCGGACACGAGCACGTGGTGCCCATCACCGCGGTGGGCGACTTCCCGTGGATGATGCCGCAGTGGAAGGAGGTTTCCCGCGACATCGCGAGCCTTGCGCTCTCGCCCACCGGCAAGCGCGCGGTGATCGAGGCGCGCGGCGACATCTTCACCGTCCCCGCCGAGAAGGGGGACGTGCGGAACCTCACACCGCGGTCGAGCAGCTCGGCCGAGCGGGCGCCGGCGTGGTCGCCGAGCGGGAAATGGATCTCGTACTTCAGCGACAAGTCGGGCGAGTACCAGCTCGTGATCGCCTCGGCGGACGGGAGCGCGCCGTCACGCACCATCAAGTTGGAACACCCCACGCATTACTACACGCCCTCGTGGTCGCCCGACGGAAAGAAGATCGTTTTCCAGGACACGAACCTCCGCCTGTGGGTGGTGGACGTGGCCACGGGGAAGGCCACCGACATTGGCGGCGATGAGTGGATGGTGCCCGAGCGCTCGCTCAATCCCACGTGGAGCCCCGACTCGCGATGGATCGCGTACGTGAAGCGGCTTCCGTCGCTCCTGCGCGCCGTCTTCGTATACGACACCAGGACGGGCGCCACACATCAGGTGACCGATGGTCTGGCGGATGCCACCTGGCCCGTGTGGGATGCGAGCGGCAAGTATCTCTGGTTCTTCGCCTCCACCGATCTCGGGCTCGGCTCCGGGTGGCTCGACATGTCGAGCTACGGACACACGGAGACGGATGCGCTGTATCTCGCGGTACTCAAGAAGACCGATCCCTCACCGCTGCTTCCGGAGAGCGACGAGGATACCGGCATCCCGATCCAGCCGGAAGAGCCCGGCGTGCCGCCCGTTCCTGGTCAGCCAGGACGCCGTGCGCGGCAGGCTGCGGCCGACACGACCGACACGACCACCGCCAACGCGCCCATGTCGGACACGCTGAAGGCGATGCTCGCCCGGCGGCGGAACGTGGTGATCGACTTCGACGGCCTGCAGCAGCGCGTCATCGCCGTTCCGGGAATCGCCGAGCGTGCGTACGCCGAGCTGCGCGCGGGTCGTCCGGGCACCGTATTCTTCGCGGAGAACGTGCCGCAGACCGGCACCGAGGAGGAAGCGACCTTCGGCGCCACCGTGCACCGCTACCAGCTCAAGGATCGCAAGGCGGTGCCCTTCGTGCACAACGTCGCCCAGTACTTCGTGAGCGCGGATGGCAAGAAGCTGCTCTACAGCACGCCGGGGCGGATGCCGCAGCTCTTCCTGGTGGATGCCACCAGCCCCATGGCGCCGAAGGCGGGGAAAGGGAAGCTCAACGCACAGCTGCGCACGCTGGTCGACCCGACGGCGGAGTTCGCACAGATCTTCAACGAAGGGTGGCGCGACGAGCGCGACTATCTGTACGTCAAGAACATGCAGGGCGCCGACTGGCCGAAGATGAAGACGATGTACGGCCAGCTCCTTCCGTACGTGAAGAGTCGCGCCGATCTCAACTATCTGATGGATGAGATGGGCGCCGAGATCGCGATCGGTCACTCGTTCGTGCGCGGCGGCGACATGCCCGCGGAGCAGCAGCCGTCGGTCGGCCTGCTTGGCGCGGACTTCCGGGTGGAGAACGGCCGCTATCGCATCACGCGCATTTACGGAACGGACAGCTGGAACCCCGACCTGCGCGCGCCGCTCACCGCACCCGGCGTGAACGTGCATGTGGGCGACTACGTGCTGGCGGTGGACGACCAGGAGCTGCGCGCGCCCGATCCCATCTACCGGCTCTTCGACGGCACGGCGAATCGGCAGACGGTGATCACGGTGAACGACCGTCCGTCGATGGACGGCGCGCGACGCGTGACGGTGGTGCCGATCGCGAACGACGCGGGCCTCCGCACACGCGCGTGGGTGGAGCACAACCGGCACCTCGTCGACTCGCTGTCGCATGGCGAGCTGGCATACGTCCATCTGCCCAACACCGCGCAGGCCGGATACACGAACTTCAACCGCTACTACTTCGCGCAGCAGGACCGGAAGGGCGCGATCATCGACGAGCGCTACAACACCGGCGGGTCCGCGGCCGACTACATCATCGACGTGCTGCAGCGCACGTTCGATGGCTACTTCAACAATCCCGTGGGCAAGCGCTACCCCTTCACCAGCCCGGCCGCCGGCATCTGGGGACCGAAGGTGATGATCATCAACGAGATGTCGGGCTCGGGCGGCGACCTCATGCCGTACATGTTCAAGTACCGCAAGGTGGGCCCGCTCGTGGGCAAGCGCACATGGGGCGGCCTGGTAGGCATCTGGGACACGCCTACCTTCGTGGATGGCGGGATCATGGAGGCGCCGCGCGGCGGCTTCTTCGCGCGCGATGGAAAGCACTGGGCCGTGGAGAACGTCGGCGTCGCGCCGAACATCGACGTGGAGGATTGGCCCAAGGACATCGCGGCGGGGCACGATAGGCAACTGGAGCGTGCGGTGGCGACGGCGATGCAGATGATGAAGGAGCATCCGGTGGAGCGCGCGAGCCACGAGCCGCCGCCGCCGACGTGGGGGAAGCGGGTGAAGGGGATTCAGCCGTAGGGGCGACAGGAGGAGGAAGAAGGGAATAGGGAGGCGAACGGCGAGATTGCGGTGACGGATGTGATACGCGGGGCCGCGCGTCTTCTCACGCGCGGCCCCGGCTGTCGGTACTCTCATAACACCGCGTTCTGCAGATGCGAGAGGTGCGGGGTAAAGCGCGAGCGCCAACTCCTTCGTCGCGGTCGCTCGGCTCGTCTACCTGGAGCCCTTTGGCCCGCGCTTCGGCTTCGGCTCGGCCACGCGTCGCGGCTCCCGCGCTTCGCCGGGCTTCGGCTCGATCCTGAGATGGCGCTGTCGTTGCTCCGCCTCCCATTGCTCGAGCGCCCGCAAAATCGCCCGGCGCGCCCAGGTCGACTGCTCGATGAATTCGCTAGCCGCCACCCGGCGTAGGCGCTGGCGGTCTTCGGGGGTCAGGCGGATCTGCAGGAACTCGGTCTTCGGCATTATGCCGGGCGCTCCTCGTCGTCGTGATGCATCGTGCGACGAGAAACTAGGGCGGGCCGAGTGAAAGCGCCGTCTCACAATGTGATGTAGGTGCGCGGGGAGCGAAGCAGCGAGGACGCGCGGTGGCGCGCTGTTCCGTCACTCGAACGGGTGCGCATAATCGCGATCCCAACTCACGCCCCCTCACCACACGCTCGCCGCTGTTCACCCCGCCATCCACGCCGTTCACCCCATGCCCGTCCCCGCTCGCGCTTGTCTCGCTAGCTTTATCCCGAGTTGCGCGTGCCGCATGGCACGCACGGAATCGGGCGGTGCATTCCGTCGTCATGCCATCCGAGGAAGGGTGGCTGACCATCATGCATGATGGCGGATACCCAATGCGTACGCCGATCCTGCCCCCCAGCCCGCCTCACCATGAGTGCAGAGCTCCCGCGGAGCGCCTCGGCGAACACAATCCCCCGTTCCGTTGATCGGCCGCCGCGGAAGGGACCGCGGCAGCGCTCGCGCTGGTGGGGCCGCCTCACACTCGCGCTCCGCGTCGCGCTGTTCGTGATCGCCATCCTGGTACTGCGCCACGAGCTCTCTGACATCGACCGCGCCGCGCTCCTGCGCGCGCTCCGGAGCTACGGTTGGGCGCGCGTTGCGCTCGGGGTGCTCTGCACGGCGGCGAGCTATCTCACCCTTGGCTGTGTGGAATTGCTCGCGCTGCGGTACGCGGGCAGGCGCGTTGCGCGGGTGGTGCCGCGGTCCGCTGCCCTCACCACGGCGTTCGTCGCCCATGCGTTCAGCCAATCCGTCGGCTTGGGTCTGCTTACGGGCGCCGCCGTGCGTCTCCGTGTGTACGCCCGCTATGGCGTGGACGTGGTGGCGGTGGCGCGCGCAAGCGCGTTCGTCACGGCGACGGTGATACTCGGCCTGCTCTCGCTCGGCGCGGTCGCGCTGCTCAACGCGCCGGGTGCGCTGCACGTCATTCACGTCGCGATTCCAGGACGATCCGTTGGCGTGCTGATGGCCACGGTTGTCCTGGCGTACATGGCGTGGACCGGGCTCGGGAAGCGCGCCGCGCTCGGACACGGGCGCTGGCGGGTGCCGCATCCATCGCTCACGCTCGCCGCGGCGCAGGTGCTGCTCTCCGCAACCGACTGGCTTGTGACCGGCACCGTGCTCTTCGCGCTCCTCCCGGCTGGACTCTCTCTGTCGTACGCCGAGCTTCTGCGGGCGTATCTGGTGGCGCAAGTGGTGGGGATGGCGAGTCATGTGCCGGGTGGTGCGGGGGTGTTCGAGGTCGCGCTGCTCGGCCTGCTCGCGCCCGGCGTTCCCAACAGCATGCGTGGCGGGCTCGTCGCATCGCTCGTGGCGTACCGTGCACTCTACTATTTCGTCCCGCTCTGTGCCGCCACGGTGGTCGCGGCGGTCGCGGAGGTGCGACGCACGCGCGGCATTGGGTCATCATCTCCGCCGCTCCCGAGCGAGCGCGTGAAGCCGCTGCCCTTGCGAACGCGAGCGCGATATGCGTCCCCCCGCACGGTCGGTGCACCGTATGAGCCTGTGCGAGCCGTCGATGCGCCAGTGCCGCGGGCCGGCGCCGAGCATCAGCGCAGCGAGCATCACGGCGAGCATCATGTGGAATGGCTCATCGACAACGCCGAGGCGTATGCAGGGGTGCTGCGCGCCATCCGCGCGGCGCGTCAGTCGGTGTGGATCAGCCAGCTCGCGTTCGACGCCGATTGCGTGTTCTACGCATCTGAAGCTGGCCATGAGCGCGCGGGTGCACCCGCGGTGAATCGTGACACGATACTCGCGGAGACGCTGCTTGCCGTCGCCGCCAACGCTCCCGTGGATATCCGCATCCTGCTCAACGCGACGATCCTGCTCAACACCGCACGACCGCTTCGCCGATTCTTCACGGAGAAGGTTCGGGCCCAGGGCACGATGGCGGGTCGCATCCGCGTGCGCGGTGTGCGTCGCTTCCCGAACTTCCTGCACCTCAAGATGGTGATTGTGGACGGACGGCAAGCCTTCCTCCTCGGCTCGCCGTTCGTCAACAGCTACTGGGACGATGCGCGGCATCCACCGGTCGATACGCGCCGCCCGATGCGCGAGCTCAGCGGCCGGCCGCTGCACGACGTGTCGCTGCGCGTCGCTGGGGGCGCGGTGCGGTGCCTCGAGCGCGTCTTCGCCGAGCTATGGGACGAGGCACGCCCGCACGCGACGGCCGGCACGGGCGACGGTGCCGCAGAACCGCCTTCGCGCGTGCATTCCGGCCGCGCGCCGCAGAGCGAAGCGGTACGCGTGGTTCGCACCATGCCGCGGCGCGTGCTGTCGCACGCTCCAGGGGGAGTAACCGATATCCTCGATGCGCTGCTCGACGGGATCGATCGTGCCCGCTCACTCATTTACATAGAGCACCAGTATCTGACCGCGCGGCCGGTGGTCGCGGCACTCGTGAGCGCGCTCGACCGCCGGCCGGAGCTCGAGCTGGTCATCGTGCTCAATCAGAATCCCGATCTCACCGCGTACCGGGGATGGCAGAACGCCAGGCTCGAGGAATCCGGGCTGCTGGAGCATCCGCGCGCCGGCGTGTTCACGTTGTGGAGCGCGGCGCCGTCCGAGCGCCGCGCCGGCGTAACGGCGCTCAATCAGGTGTTCGTGCACAGCAAGGTGGTGACGGTGGATGACGCGTGGGCGATGGTCGGTGCCGCCAATCTGGACGGCCTGTCGCTGCACTCGTACGGTGACGACTTCACGGGCCGGCTCGCGCGCTGGATCTTCCGCCACGTCCGCAACTTCGAGGTGAGCGTGGTGGTGCGCGACGAGGTGCAACGCACGCCGGGGCGCGGGACGGTCGCCGACCTCCGCACGCGCCTCTGGTCGGAGCATCTCGCGCTGCCGGCCCGCACGCTCGCGCGGCGTCCGCTCCGCGGTTGGCTCCACTTGTGGCGCGCGCGGGCCGGCGCCAATGTGGCAGCACTGAGCGGGGGCGCAGATCTTGTAGGCGGGCACCCGCGTATGCACGGTTTCGCCCTTCCGTACAGCACGCGCCTGACCCCGGTGCGGCAATTGGCCGATCTTGGTGTGCGGGTGGATCCCGCTCGGCTCGATGTGCGCTACGATCCCGGCTGGCTGGAAGCGCACTTCAGTCCCGGTTGGGTGCGGAACATGTTCGAATGACCGCATCGCTCAGCACGGAGACTGCCCCCGGCGCGCGCCAAGCGCCCGACCGCGCGCGAACCATCGAGGAGCGCGTGGACGAGGCCTTTCGTGCCTTCGTGGAGCACGCGCGCTTCCCGTGCCTTGCCGGAAAGGGCGTGGTGCGCCGGCGCGATCATCAGCTGGGTGTGTACGGGGCGCTCGCGTCCGTGCACGCCTCCGATGCGCTCGCCGCGGATCTCGCCGAGTTCACGCGAGGCGCGCATCGCGATAGCGATCGCTTCACCGCGTTCGTGGCTGTGTTCACGGGGCGTGCACCGGCGAGCGAGCGCGCGTTCGAGCAGCGGCTCTGGGCACAGCTCCAGCGCCTCCACGAGCGTGACGATCCCGCCACGGGGTGGGATCCTGCAGTGAGCGCGGACCCCGATGACCCGCGCTTCTCCTTCAGCTTCGGGGGGCGCGCATTGTTCGTCGTCGGGCTGCATCCCCGGAGCTCCAGGCTGGCGCGTCGCTTCCGTTGGCCCGCGCTGGTCTTCAATGCACACTCGCAGTTCGAGCAGCTTCGCCGCGAAGGACACTACGAACGGCTCCGCGCGCAGATCCGCGAGCGTGATATCGCGCTGCAAGGCAGTCCCAACCCGAACCTCGCCGACTTCGGCGAACGCTCGGAGGCACGCCAGTATTCCGGGCGCGACAGCACGGCTGCCGAGTGGCGCTGTCCATTTCACCGAGGCGTACCATGAGCATGATGCGCAGTGATCGAGATGCGCGCTGCTTAAGACACGCCGTGGCGCGCGTCCCATGACACACCCCAGGCGGATCCACCTCGCGCCGCAGACCGGCGCCGGTCTCATCGTGCAGCGAGGTGAGCTGCTCAGGATCATCGACCCCGAAGGCGAACAGGTGTCGGACCTCACGTCGTTCGCGCGCGATGATCTGGCCGAGTGGCTGTCGTCGGGGCGCACGATCGATTACGCGAACACTATCTTCCTGACCACGGGGCACACACTGTACTCGAACCGCAGCCGGCCCATGTGGAGCATCGTCGAGGACACGGTGGGGAAGCATGATTTTCTGCTCACGCCGTGCAGCGCCGAGATGTTCGCGATCCTCTACAAGACCACGGGACATCACCCGAGCTGCTTCGAGAATCTCGCGCGCAACCTGGCACCATTCGGCATTTCGCCGGACGCGATCCCGACGACGTTCAACGTTTTCATGAACGTGGACGTGCTGCCGTCCGGTGAGCTGCGCATTCTGCCGCCGCGCTCACGGGCTGGCGATCACCTGCTCCTGCGTGCGGAGATGGACCTCATCGTGGGCGTCACGGCCTGCTCGGCAGAGCTCTCGAACAACGGGCGGTTCAAGCCAATCGACGTCGAGGTCCACGCCGGCGAGCGGACGGACTCTTCCGGCGAGACATCGCATGGCGAGCCGCCGCGTGACGCGCCAGTAGCTCCCGCATCGGAGTAGCGGGATGCCGCAATACGGTGCCGCGATACCGGACGCCGCCGAAGCAGACGCGCGAGCCCAGCGCGAGCCAGCTGCATACGGCGCGTTCGGCCACCCACGCCGGCGCCAGGAGCGATGCGGTGGCGGCAAAGACGCGCCGGCCGCCGGCTCGCCACCGGCCGGCTTCCGCCGCGAGCATGATCGCGAGGACGCCGATGGCGAGCGCTCCCCACTGTGCTGTCGCGGCGAGCGTCACTGTCGCGGGGAGCACCGCCAGCTGGATGGCGAGCCGCCCGGGGCGCGCGAGCTCATCGTACGCCTGTCGTATGCGCTGCGACCAGAAGTGTCGCGTCGTGGAGGGGCGGCGAAGCACGTACACGTCGCGGAGCACGGCCTCGCGCCCGCCCGCGGCGATCACGGTGCGTACCAACTCGAGATTCTCGAACAGCGCGCGACCGTCGTACCCGCCGGTAGCGCGGAGCACCGAGCGCCGCACGCCGAGCGTCCCGGGCCAGTCGCCGCCCGTGAGTCGGTTCAACAGCATGCGGCCCGTGTCCCAGCGCGCGTGCCACGGCTGCGGACTGAAGTAGTTCTGCGGGCGGACGACATCCGCCGTCCGAAGGGCACGAGCGATGTGCGCGAGCGAGTCGTTGTCGTAGCGCACGTCATCGTCGGCGATGATCACGTGCTCGTGCGACGCGAGGCGCAGCCCGGTGAGCACGCTCCCGACCTTGCCCATCGGCGTCATGAGGTCAGCCGCGGGCGGCAGGTGACGAAGGCCACGGGCGAGCGCCGCGTGCCATGCCGTCGCGTGCGCCGCGAAGATGGCCGGGGGCGATCCGTCGACAACGATGGTCTCCGAGCGCCCGGTGAGCCAGTGCAGGTAGCCCGCCAGTTCGTCGCCGTGAGGCGCCGCCGATCTGATAGGCAGGATGTACGTGATCGCATCGCGGGGCGTTCGAGCCATGCGTGGGAGCATAGCAGCCCGCATGCCGTGCGCGACAGTCCCCATGGCGCCCACAGTGTTCCCACCACGCGATTTCTCGATGCCTGACGGTCCCTCGATGGTTGATGCTCCCTCGCCGCGTGACGCTCCTTCGCCGCCACCCGAGCTGCTCGGCGACATCCCGCCCGACGTGCTCCGCACGTATCTGCACCGCGTGGCGGACTGGGTGGCCGATTACCGTGGCACCATCGAGCAACGCGCCATCACGTCTCCCGTGCGCCCGGGTGAGGTTGCGGCGCGTTGTTCCGCCGAGCCGCCGCGCGAGCCGGCGCCGCTGGACGAGATCCTCGCCGACCTCGAGACCGTCGTGATGCCGGGCATCGTGCACTGGGGCCACCCGGCATTCCTCGGCTACTTCGGCAGCACGAGCAACGGGCCGGCGCTACTCGGAGAGATCGTGGCCGCGGCGCTCAACGTGAGCGCAATGACGTGGCGGACGTCGCCCGCGGCCACGGAGCTGGAGACCCTGGTGCTCCGGTGGATTCGGCAGATGATCGGCCTGCCCGAGTCATTCACGGGTGTCGTGTACGACACCGCATCGGTGGGTGTGCTGCACGCGCTGGCCGCGGCGCGCGAGATGTGTGGCGTCGATGTGCGCGAGCGCGGCCTCGCCGGGCACACGGACATGCCCGTGTTTCGCGTGTACGCCTCGGACCAGGCGCACAGCTCCATCGACAAGGCGATGATCGTGCTCGGGCTCGGTGAGTCGAACGTAGTGCGTGTGCCGAGCGACGCGGCGTTCCGGCTCGACGTCGCGGCGTTGCGCGCGGCGATGGAAGCGGACGCGCGAGCCGGCTTCCGCGCCATGGCCGTCGTCGCCACCATCGGCACGACGTCAACCACGAGCGTCGACCCCGTGGCCGAGATCGCGGCGGTGTGTCGGGAGCACGGCGCGTGGCTGCACGTGGACGCCGCGTATGGCGGAGCGTTGGCGGTTCTGCCCGAAGGCAAGTGGGCGATGACGGGCGCCGAACTGGCGGACTCGGTGGTGGTGAACCCGCACAAGTGGATGTTCGTGCCGCTGGACTTCAGCGCGCTGTACACGCGGCACCCCGACGTGCTGCGCGCGGTGTTCTCGCTGACGCCCGAGTATCTTCGCGGGGATTCAGCGGCGGGTAGTGCGACGACAGGTGGTGCAGGTGACGTGGGCAATGCGAGCAAGGTGGACAATGCGGGCAGCGCAGCGGGCGGCGCCGGTCACCGCATTGACTACATGGATTACAGCCTGCAGCTCGGTCGGCGCTTCCGGTCGCTCAAGGCGTGGATGATGTTCCGCGCCTTCGGGCGTGACGGCATCGCGGCGCGCATTCGCGAACAGTGCCGTCTGGCACAGCAGTGGGCGCGCTGGGTGGATGCGGACCCGCTCTTCGTGCGCGCCGCGCCTGTGCCGATGGCGGTCGTGTGCTTTCGCTGCGTGCCGGCGGGGCTGGACGACCAGGCATGCGACCGGCTGAACGAGGCGATCGTGGAGGCGGTAAATGCGTCGGGGAAGGCGTACCTCACGCACACGCGCGTGGGCGGGCGCGTGGTGATGCGGATCGGGATCGGGAACGTGCTGACGACGGAGCGGGAGCTCGAGCGGGCGTGGGGATGCGTGCGGGGAGAGGCGGCCGCGATCGCCAGTATGGCGAATGCGTTTCAAGGCCGAATGACTCCCCCTTCACCGTCCTGAAGCCGATGATGTCCCCTCCACCTCTCCTCCAATCTCCCGCACCTGTGCCGCATGCCGTCCCTCGTGCGCTCCCACGAACGCGATCAACTGATACAGGCCCATCTCGCCGAGCACCGGATGCATCGTCCGGACACGACCGAGCGCGAGCCCGTCCGCGTCCACGAGCGCCGCGCGCAGTCGCTCGCGCGAGCGCTCCAGCGCGGCCCACGCCGCACGCGAATCGCTCTCCCCACGCGGGCGCGCCACCTCCGCCGCGATGAGCCGGTTGGTTCGATCGAGCACGAATGCCACGTCCAATGCGGGCACCACGGGTGCGGTCTCAGTATCCGGCCCCAGCCCCTTGGCGCGCGCGGCGGCGACCTGCTTGATGAAACCGTCCGTGATGCGCCCTTCGACGATGGCCAGATGCTCGACCACCTCGGCGACGGACCACCGCTCCGGCGCGGGACGTCGGTCTCTGAGATCGGCGGGCACGCTGTCCACTGCGGCGCGCAGGTCGGCCCGATGGTGCGCGAGATAGTCGAGAAGTTCCTGAATGCGAGGGTGCATGGCGTATCGTGTCTTCGGCTTGGTGGCGAGAGGATTTCACATGGACTTCAGACATCGCACCGTTTGAACGAATAACACGCCGCGCCGAGCGTCGGTTCGCGAGAAAGTCAGAGCTGACCGGTGAGGCGCCTGCCGGCATGCGGCTGCGCGGATTGTCTGCCGGAGCCGTCCCCCGTCACCGCATCCCCCACACCCAGTTCTTCGGCACGAAATAGCCGGCATCCGCCAGATCGGCTGCGTACTGCCTGAACTCCTGCAGCGTCTCGATCGTGCACACCGCACCGTACCGTGCGGTCGCCACGCCGCCCCGGCACAGCGCTGCGGGCTGGAACACCGTGAACGGGAAGCCATCGCCATACGCTTCCCCGGCCTTGATCGTCACCATATCCGTGGCGGTCAGCGCGCCGAACATCGCGTTCCGATGCGACTCGGCGTTGTGATGCACTCGCCGCAACGCGCCGTGCGTGCCCGTCGCACCCATCTCGATGTTCAGCGTGTTGATGCACCGCAGAATCCTGGGCGTGAGG
>DASUKA010000125.1:0-5321 GCA_036278935.1 Gemmatimonadaceae bacterium | reverse complement strand
ATCACGTTCTCGCCCAGCGCGGCCACGCGGTTCGGCGTGAAGCCGAACTCGGAGATGCGCGCGGCTATCGCCCACAGCGCCACCGCATCGGCCAGCAGCGCACTGATCAGCAGTACGACCTGGAGCAGGTCGAACACGCCGGGGGGCGACTGCGGATCGCGGGCGGACGCCGAGTAGAGCAGCAGTCCCAGCACCACCACCAGCAGCAGGTCGAAGGCGATGAGCACGTTGCGCTGGATGTCCAGGCCGCGCCCGGTCCACGCCAGCGTCACCAGAAAGACCACCAGCAGCGCGGCAAAGAGCGGCGTGAAGAGACGCGTCAACACCGGCGCCATGTTCTCGATCACGCTCTGCTTGGCCTCTACCAGCCAGGAGGCGACGATGACCGCCCCCACCGCGCCGCACGGCAGCAGCCACGCCTGGAAGAAGTGCTGGGGGTTGATCCCGATGGCCTGGAAGAGCAACCCTATGAAGCCCGTGAAGACGCCGCCGCCGAGGGCGATCAGCACGTAGTAGATGAAGAGCTCGCCCGAGAAGCGAATGAAGTCCATGCGCCCTTCCACCCGGCTCCAGCGGCCGCCCGCGTACGCGATGCCGACGATCAACCAGAGCGCGATCGGCAGATGCAGCGCCGTGAGCAGCTCGGTATAGCCCGGGTCGTGCGTCGCTGAGCCCGGCACGTGCGGCGCGAACGGATAGACGTTGGCGAAGACGGCCGCCGCGATGAACGCGATGACCAACCAACGGAGCGTGCCGCTGTCCACGAGCCGCCGCTTCCAGACGAAATAACCCGTCAGCAGCGGGAGCACGAAGAAGCTCGCATTGCGAAGATAGAAGGCAGCGTCCCGGTCCAGCTGCATCCCGAAGAGCGCGGGTATCTTGATCGCCACGGCCGCCGCCACCGCGAGACAGAGCGCGACGATCGCGTCCGTGCGTGCCCGCGCGCGCGGTTCCGCGGAATCGGGAGCAACGACGACCAGCTGCTTCCAGAGGCGCTCTGAGTGCTCGCGCGCGAACTCGCGCGAGAGCGCATCGAGGCTGCCCATGCGCTTCACCGCTACCAGAAACGCTTCATCCGTGGCGAGCCCCGCACCGACCAGCCCCGTGACCTGTTCGCGCAGATGGTCTTCCAGCTCCGCGACGTCCACGGAGTGGATCGCCTGCCGGCGGCGCAGATAGCTCCGCCACTGGTCGATCTGCTCCTCGAGCTGTGCCGAGCTGTCTGGAGGCGACATCGCTCACGCTCCCTGTGCAAGTGGTGTGGCTGATGTCAGGCGGCCGACCGGAGCGGGAAGGGCGAGCGCCTGCCAGATACCGCGGAGCGTCGCGTCCACCGCCTGCCACTGCCTGCGCTCCTCGGTGAGTTGCGTGCGGCCTCGGCGCGTGATCCGGTAGTACTTGCGACGGCGGCCGCTGTCCGCGGTTTCCCACCGCGCCTCGATATGGCCCAGCCGCTCGAGCCGATGCAGCACGGGGTAAAGCATGCCGTCCGTCCACTCCATGCGCCCGCCGGACAGCTCGCGAACGCGCTTGATGATGGCGTAGCCATAGCTGTCCTCATCGGCCAGGATGGCGAGGACGATGGGGGTGGAGGAGGCGGCCATCAGGTCCTTGTTGATGTCCATGATCTCACACGTAGCGCGGCGCTAGCGAAGTGGAATGCGATTATACATGGCAGCATTATGCATGGCGGTCTTAGGTACGTCAAGGACCGGGGCCGCGCGGGGGTCCTTCCGCGGTTCACTTGCCGCGAAGGCTGCGATCAGGGGGTAGGGGCTGGTGCCGCTCTCGCGCGGATGGGGGGGCGAGGCCGTGCCCGGAGATAGGCGAATGGCAGGCATACACGGATGGTACCGTGCGTTATGAAGTACTATCGCAGGCGGGCTCCTCGGCCGCCTGCTCCGCGCTACTCCTGCCGCATGATCAGGCTTGGATTCGTCATGCGAGCTCGCAGCGCCGGGCCGATCGTCGCTAGCGCGGACGACACAAGGACGACTGCTGCCACGAGAGCGTACACTGCCCAATCGGCTGCTGCAACGCCGAACAACAGCGCGTGGATCGCGCGCGTGGCCACGAGCGCGATGACCACTCCACCGCCAACCCCGGCCAGTCCCAACCGGAGTCCGTTCGTGAATATCAGAGCATGAATCAAGCGTGGTGTGGCGCCCAGGGCCATGCGAATGCCGAATTCCCGGCGGCGAATCGTGACTTCGTGTGCGCAGATCGCGTAAAGTGCCACCAGCGTTAGCGCCAGCGCGGCGACGCCGAACACGCTGCACAAGATCATCGGGAACTTCCTGCTGAATACCGCCCTCGACTCGTCAAGCTGCTGATCAAGGCGCATCACGGCATACACCGGGACGCCCGCGTCCATCGACTCGACGATCGAGCGAAGCTGCTTTCGCACCGCTTCGACGCTCAGCTCCGTACGCAGTACGAGCGTCATGCGGTTCTCCGCCATCTGCCGATGCGACGTATAGATGACGGGCGGCGAGGCTGCGTCGAGCGCCGTCGCCTGCACGTCGCCGACGATGCCCACCACCACCCACGCGCGTGCGCCACCCGCGGCCAGATGGAGCCGGCGTCCGATGACGGGCCCGTCCCGCGCGAGCAGCCGTGCGAGACTCCTGCTGACGATGACCACGGGCGGCGAGTCAGCCCGATCATTCGAGCCGAATACGCGGCCTCGCACGACGGGAATCCCCATCGTCGCGAAGTACGCTCCGCCGACAATGCGGACGAGCGCACGCGGTTGCACCGACACACGTCGCGGGTGATCGACCGGGTCGAACGTCGTCATCCCTCCACCGCCCCCCGGCACTTCATTGACGAGACCGGCGGTGCGGACGCCTGGCAACGCCATGCTCCGGCGCAACAGTGCCTCGTAGAACTGGCGCTGCACCAAGGCCGACTCGTACCTGGGACCCGTCAATGGTGCGCGGGCTGCTACGAGCCCTGCCGGATCCCTGAATCCCAGGTCGCGGTGCAGCAGCTTGGTGAAGCTCGTGACGAGGAGCCCCGTGCATACGAGCAGGACGACAGTGAGCGCCAACTGGATGGCGACGAGTCCCTGCCGCAGGCGTCGGTCACTCCGCGAGAGCGTCGTGCGCGCGTGAGCGGTGAGCGGTCGTCCCCGCATCGTGAACACGCCCGGGAGTACCCCGAACACCATAACCAGCGCGATGGTTAGTATGGCGAGTACAATGACTACCTTCGCGTCAATACCGGCGTGCGCGAAGTACGGCATCGAGATGCGCACGGCTCCCGGAATCGCGCCGAGCAGCAAGTGCATTCCCGCCTGACCGAGCACGATGGCCAGCGCTGCGCCGACCGTGCCGGGGACGATGCTCTCCACAAAGAGTTGACGGAGGATGCGTGCGCGCGTGGCACCCAGCACCGTTCGCATGTGCAGCTCGGGCACGCGCTGGGCGTAGCGAGCCAGCATGAGAAGCGCGAGATTCGCGCCCATGGTCACGAGCACGAGAGCGACGGCGAGCAGGAGACTCGTGAGAATCGGGCGCACGTTGCCGAGCAACGCGTCCCGGAGCGGCACGGCAACCGCCGTGCGGCCCGCGAGCGCATCGGGATATTCCGTGGCCAGCTGCGACATGACTGCCGCCAGCTCGGTCCGGGCTGTGGCGAGTGGGACATGCGCGGCGAGCCGTCCTATGATATGGATCGAACGATCGAAGCGATCGGCGCGCCGGCGCGCGTCGCGAACGAGCGGGACGAAGACATCGGCGTCCTGAAGCAGCGCGAAGCGGAAATCGTCAGGCAACACACCTACCACCATGTACGCCCGCCCATTGATCGGGATGCTGTGGCCGAGCGAGAACGTGCCGGCAGAACGCGCAAGGCGCGCGGAGACGATGGCGACAGGCCCACTACTCATCACCACATCGTCGGTCGAGAAATCTCGACCGGCGGCAGGCTGGACTCCCAATAGTCGGAAGAAACCAGGGGTCACCTCGGCACCACGCCGCATCTGCGCCTCTGTACCGCTCCCCACGATAAGGTTGGCCGGGTCGTAGCCCTCCAGCGCACTGAAGCTCCGAAGTCGCGCTCGCCAATCGGCGAGCGTTGGGTAGGAGGTCGGACCCCGGTCGTCGCTGCCGATGCGTACTTCCCACAGATGGACCAGGCGGTCCGCGTGCACGTACGGCAATGGCGTGATGAAGGCAGCCTCCGCGGCGGCAACAATTGTGGCGGCCGCGCCCAGGCCGAGCCCGATCGTCAGAGCGATCGCGACGGCGAGCGTGGGTGCGCGGCGCAGCCGGCGCAGCGCGATGCGGAGGTCTTGCTCGAGCTCCGCGAGCCACCGGATGCCGCGCGCATCACGCGCCTCCTCCTGCAGATAGGCAACGTTCCCGAACTCGCGTCGCGCAGCGACACGCGCGGCAACTCGGGAGAGGCCACGCGCCACGAGGCGCTCGGTGGCGCGGTCGAGATGGTACTGCATTTCCTCGCGCATCTCGCGCTCGACGGCGCCATGGCGCAACAGGGCGCGGAGCCAGCCGCGCAGCCGGAGCAGCATGATCCCTCACTACGTCGTGCGAAGAATCGCGGCGAGCGCACCGGAGAACCGCTGCCAACTCTCACGTTCAGCGGCGAGTTGCTTCCGCCCCGCGACCGTGAGGGAGTAGACCTTGGCGCGACGTCCCTTCACGGTCGACTGCCACTCGGCGCGGATCAGACCGCGCTCCTCGAGGCGATACAGCGCCGGGTAGAGAGAGCCAGCATTCACGTTCAGGACATCCTTCGAGACTGCCTGGATGCGGAGTGTCAATTCGTAGCCGTTGGTCGGCTCAGCCTGCAGAAGTTGGAGCACAATGAGGTCGAGCGTGCCCTGAAGCAGAACCCCTTTTCCAGCGCGAGCCATCGTCACCTCGACTAGACGGTCTAGTGGATCAGCAAGATATGACGCGTCCCACTAGGCCGTCAAGTGGTATCTCAGACGGATCACGAGATGGCTCAGAAAGATCCATGCGAGGACCAGGATGCCTCGCGCAAGCGGTGCGGAGGTGAGCCTCCACACACCATCGACGCGGCCCGCTGGTATAGTTGGGCCGGCGCACGCCATCGCGAGGAGCGAGATCTGACCGACGAGGGGTCGTTTCGTGGGATCTCGGTAGCCCGGGGTTGACCAGCACATGCACATCACGCCATCCGTTGCGAACCGTGTGGCGGCCTGACGACCGTGTCCGCCACCGGTTCGCTCCGTTCGCTCTGGCGACCTGTCTGCGAGGCGCCGTCCCGTCGCTATCGGTCGGGCTCGATGTCCTGGCCGAACACGATCCCGACGCCGTTCAGGTCGCGGATGG
>DASUKA010000124.1:0-4097 GCA_036278935.1 Gemmatimonadaceae bacterium | reverse complement strand
GTGCGCACGGCCTCCATCGGCAGCTCGTCGCTTCCGGCGATCAAGGCGTATCTCACGGGGGAGCAGTTCTACCGGCGCTCGGAGTGGGACTCGGCAGCGGCGTACTACCGCGTGGCGATCGCAGCGGACAGCACGTTCGCGCCGGCGCTCAGGCATCTGAACGACGTGCTCGGGTGGACGCTTCCGACCGATCAGGGAGAGCGCGATGACCGATACCGTTATGCGCTCCTTGCGGGGCAGATGAATCACGGGCTGGCGCCGCGCGAGAGCCTGCTCGTGGCGGCCGACTCTATGTTCGCGGCATTGCAGATGAATTTCGGGCATGAAGGCCCGCTCGTGTTTTCGCGTGCCGGTCGATTGTTGTCCACGCTGGAGGACGGCTCTCGGCGTTTTCCCCACGACCCGGAAGTCTGGTTCAAGCTGGGCGAAGCGCGGTACCACAACTTGGTTTTTGCGTCGGGGGTGACGTACGCATCGGCGCGCGAGGCGTTCGACCGGGCGATCGCGCTGGACTCGATGTTCTCGCCGTCATACATCCACATGCCCGACCTGGAGTTGCGGGCACAGGATCCACAGGCGGCGGCGCACTACAGTCGGGCGTATCTTGCGCTGCAGCCGCAGGGCGCGCAGGCGGAATATCTGCGCGCGCTTCTGGCCTTCCTTGACGCGAAGAGCCCCGCCGCCGTCCCGGTGGATTCCATCGTGCGGCACATCTCCTTCCAGGCCCTCACCAACCTGAGCGCCACGTTGTTCACATGGATGGATCCCTCGGAGAGCCAGGTCCTGCTCGCGCGCGCGCTCCCGGAGTACGTGCGTGCGTCGAGCGACCCGCGTGCGGCCGGGATCAACGTCCGCTTTCTGCTCGCGCAGGCGCTCGCGACGCGTGGACATCTGACCGAGGCGGCTGCGCTGGTGGACTCCACCACGTTGAGCATTATTCCAGAGCTGGCGCGCCTTGGTGTGATTCCGGCCAACAGGGCGGATCATCTGATGGACGTGGCGGTTAGGGGCGGCTTCGTGAACCCCGCCTTCCTGTTCCGTTGGTGGGCCGATCGGGGCGACACCGCGGCGCTGCGGCGGATGGCGACACACTTCGATACCATGCGCGGCGCCTCGCTCCCCGCGGCCTATCTGACGGCGGTGCGTGCCGCGGTGCACGGCCATCTCGATCTGGCGCGACACGACACGGCTGCTGCACTGCATGACTTCGTCGCCGTGCCCGATTCCATCTGCGTGTTCGATGACTGTGTGATATCGTGGTTCACCAAGGCGCAGCTTCTGGAGGCCCACCACCGTGACCGCGAAGCAATGAGCATTCTGCGCAACGATATTCCGGGCAATTACTACGAGCTGCTCGGCCCCGGGCTCGTGCTCTGGCACCTCGAGCGCGCCCGCGTGGCCGAGCGACTGGGCGATGCGAAGACCGAGCGGAGCGACTACGCCTTCGTCGCCGCCGCCTGGCAGCACGCGGACTCCTCGCTGCAACCCGCGGTGGCGGAAGCGCGTGCGGCACTCCGCCGGCTCAGCCCGGACGCGCCACGGCGGCCATGACGCGGCTGGACGCACACCGCCCCGCCGGCCACGCCTGATCATCACCGGATGCGCTACATCGGCAACAAGACCAAACTCCTGCCGTTCATCGGCGACGTGCTGGCCGAGACCGGCATCACGGCCGGCCGAGCGCTGGATGCGTTCGCCGGGACGTGCGCGGTGGGGCGGTATCTCAAGTCACTCGGATTCGGCGTCGCCACGTGCGACCTGATGACCTACAGCTACGTCCTGCAGCGCGCGTACGTGGTGGCCCGCGGCTACCCGGCGTTCGCGGGGTTGTGCGAGGATCTCGCGTTTCAACGCACACGTGCGCATGGGGCATTCACGGCGCGGGTGGAGGCGCGTCGCACCGCGCGGCGCAATGGCTCTGGCGACGGCCACGCAGCCACGCGCCCGCTTGCGGAGGTGCTCGTGTACCTGGACACGGAGCTCCCGCCGCGCGCCTCCTTCATGACCGAGCACTTCAGTGCCTCGCCGGAGATTCGCGATGGCGAACGCAGCTACTTCTCGCGCGAGAACGCCATGCAGATCGATGCCATCCGGCATCGGATCGAGGAGTGGTCCGCTGAGGGGCTGATCGACGAGGATGAGTACTTCGTGCTGCTCGCCGCGCTCATCGAAGCAGCGGACGCCGTAGCGAACACCACTGGGATCTATGCCGCGTTCGTGAAGAGCTGGCAGCCGAATGCACGCAGGGCGCTCACGCTCGCGCTGCCGCAGCTGACGGCCGGATCCGGCGAGCCGTGCGACGCGCATCGCGGGAACATCAATGAGCTGATCGACCAGCTGGGGCACGTCGACTTGCTCTACCTCGATCCGCCCTACAACACGCGCCAGTACAGCTCCTACTATCATGTGCCTGAGCTCATCGCGCGCGGCTGGTTTGCGAGCGTGCCGGAGCTCCGCGGAAAGACGGGGCTCATTGCCGACGCGCATCTGAAATCGGCGTGGTCCACGCGCGAAGGGTGCGTGCGGGCGCTGGCCGATCTGATCGCACGCGCCGATGCGGATCACGTGCTCATGAGCTATAACAGCGAGGGGCTGATCCCCGAGACGGAGATCGAGGCCATCTTCCGCGCGCACGGCATTGGGGATACGTACCGGCGGACCGCGCGCGAGTACGCCCGCTATCGCTCGGACAGCGACAGCGCGTCGCGGCGGTACAAGGCGGATTCGGTGATGGAGTATCTGTATTACGTGCAGATGCGGTAGCGGGGCAGGGAAGGGCGGGTGGCGGCGGGGTGGTCGTGGCTCGGACCGCGGTACGTGCTGTCAGAGAGGGCGGGCTTTTCGTGTCGTGTTCGCAGCTACGGGACGGTACCCACACACCTCGAGGAACAGCACGACGAGGCTCCCTGACGTTCCGTACCGACTTTGTCTCCGAGCGCGGGCGCCGCCACTGGCGCCCGCGTGCCACTCGCCGGGCCGCGCGCTCATCACTCGGCGCCATACCTTCCGACCGTATGGCGGTCGCCATATCTTGGAGCGTTCGAGCCGCTGCCCGGAGCCCGCCCGTTCCATGCGGTGCACGCGCGTCGTGGCTCCGTTTCCTCCACCCGGAACGCCCCATGCCCGACCTCCGCCCAACTCGCGACCACGACAAGGTCATCATCCGATTCCTCGACAGCTACCGAGGGGAGAAGGACAAGTGGCACACGGCGGCGCTGGGATTGCTCGCTGAAATCGGGGCCCTCACGCTCGGGCGGGAGATCCTGGATGAGATACAGAAGGCCGGCTTCAATGTCTACATCCAGCCCGCCGTGGCCCAGGGGAATCAGTGCGCCGCCGCGAACAAGAACTGCTTCATCACGCTGCGGCAGGCGTTGATGGGTGGCTCGAGTTACAGCCTCTCCACCGAGCTGAAAAAGGCGACGGATCGCGCCAAGCGCGCTGGCATGAATATCGAGAGCATCGCCAAGCGGCTCGTGTTCGGCATGTCCGCCATGACCGTGGAGACGTCCAGAAACGTCGAGAAGCCCATACCCGGGGGCGGCACACTCCGCAAACGGGATGGGTACGAGCGAGCAGGTGTCGCCCGCTGGAAGGATGCCAAAATGACCGAGGAGAAGATGCTCACCCTGCTGAAGGGACTGTTGGACGGATCGATGGGGAATGCGGATCTCGCGAACTACCAGATGATGGATGGTCGGTCCCTGGCCGAGAATCTCGTACGCATCTTCTATCAGCCGTATGCGGGGGGCTCGGGGATGCTGGTCGATGCGGGTGCCGGGTGCGAGGCTACCATCAGCTTCGACCCGTTCAAGGAGGACAGCTGCTGGAATGACGTCATGGTCAAGCGGCCACCCGCCGTGGGCCTGGCCCATGAGCTGATTCACGCGTGGCGCAACGTTCGCGGCCTGCGCTACTTCCCCGACAAGGAGAAGCGTGCCAACGCGCCCACCCCGGACGACGAAGTCATGACGACGGGATTCCCGCCGTACAACTACGAGAAGTTCAGTGAGAATCTGATTCGCGCCGGATGGAGCCCCGCGGCGCTGGACATGCGGACGGCATACTGACCGGATCGCCGTTCCGGACGAGAGAGA
>DASUKA010000123.1:0-33087 GCA_036278935.1 Gemmatimonadaceae bacterium | reverse complement strand
TCCTCGTCCTCACCGAAGGCGTGATACCGTACCTGACCACGGAAGACGTCGCCGCTCTGGCCAATGATCTTGCATCCCGGCCCGCCGTTCGCAACTGGGTTGTCGACTACTTCTCGCCAGACACGTACAAGTACCGGAAACATGTCGCCATCAAGCAGTTGAAGCACGCGCCCTTCCGATTCTGGCCGGCGGACTTCTCGGGATTCTTCGCCGAGCATGGATGGAAGGCCGCGGAGGCGCGCTATCTCGTTGACGAAGGAGAGCGGCTGGGGCGTCCGATGCGCCTGCCGTTCTTCTTGACGCTGGCGTTCGGGCTGAAGGCGGTGTTGACGCCGCGCGCGAAGCGCGGGAACCCTCGGACGTTCGCCGGCTTCGTGCTGATGGAGCCCGTTCGCGTCGCATGAGTCGCTTGCGCGCGTGATTCGATTGTGAGAGCGTTCTGATCTCTTTCACCCGGAGATACCACCATGCATCACGTCGTCCGACATGCCGGCGCACTCCTCTGCCTCGTCTCGCTCTCGGCCGCGGGAGCGGGCGCGCAGCAGGCGAGCGCCTCGGACGCATGCTGGATCCGCGGCGCGCCCGCGAATCTGGCGAAGCGGCCGAGCAAGCTCGATTCCGCATCCGTCACGCTTGGAAGCAACACGGTGAAGGTGTGCTATGGGAGCCCGCAGAAGCGGGGACGGAAGATCATGGGCGGCCTGGTGCCATACGGACAGCCGTGGCGCATGGGCGCGAACGAGGCCACGACCATCCACGTGCCGGTACGCGCGCGGATCGCGGGCGTCGCGGTGCAACCCGGCTGGTATTCCCTCTACGCAGTGCCCGGCGAGCGCGAGTGGCGCATCGTCGTCAACAGTCAGGCGCAGCGGTGGGGCATCCCGATCGACAGCACGGTGCAGCGCGCGGATGTGGGATCCGGCACCGTCCCGATGCACGAAACGCCGAGCGTGGTGGAGGCGCTCACGGAACACTTCGAGTCCACGGGCTCCTCGAGCGCGAATCTCGTGGTGGAGTGGGACCGTGCCGCCGTGCGCATTCCAGTAGTTCTGGAGGCGGCATCAAGCAACTGACGACCACGTCGCGCGTGATGCGCGGGCGGGCAGCGGGAAGCACGCACGCGCCTCCCGCCGCGAAGCTCACGGTCCGTTGCCGATCGGCAGCAGCCCCACCACTCCGCCAAAGTCATCGGAGGCAACGGCCAACCCCGGCGGGGCAACCCACGCCCCGCCGTTCACGCGGATGTTCACCCGGTGAATTCCCGGCGCGATCGGCAGCGCAACCTCCCACGCCCCGCCGCCGGTTGCCGTCAGCGCCACCGGGCGCCACTCGGTGAAGTCGCCCATCACCTCCACAGCGCGCGCAGCCGGCGCCACCACGTGCAGCAGCTGCATGCGGTCGCCCCGTTCGGGTGCCTCGTTCACGTCGAAGTGCGCGACCGCCGGGGCCATTCCGGTGCCGATTGCTTCGCCGGTGCCGCCCTCGGCGACGGCCGTGCGGGTGGTGGGGGCCGGTGGATCCAGCGGCACGTCGGAGCTGCCGGCATGCGTAGCGCGCGCGCCGAGCGGCGAGGGGATGCGCCTGCCAATGCGCACTCCGAGTGCCACGTACCGCCCAGCGATCGTGCCGCGTAGCGGATCCGCCGGGTAGCGACCGCCGCTCGCCGTGAGCGCCAGATGGTCTGTCATCCACCAGGTGGCGCCCACTTCGCCGTACACGCCACGCCCCGCGCCAACGCTCCATGCGCGCACGCCCGCGTCGCCGGTAAGCTGCAGCGGGCCGCGCTCGATGAGCAGATTCCCCTGCACGTCCGTGTACGTGGTGTCCCCCACGTCCGCATGCGATACCGCCGCGGAGAGGAGCGCGGGGCGCACACGCATCCACCCGCCGGCCGAGCTGGTCCAGAGCCCGCGCCGCACGTCCTGGTAGCGCACTTCCCCACCCTCGCCCGCCGCCCAGACACCGGTGCTGCGGCTCGTGAGCAGGTGCAGGCGGAATTGCGCCATCCCGTGCACAAATGGTGAGAAACTGCGGTAGCTGCTCGACCCCCCCTCGCCGGAGAGCTCCGCGAGCAGCCGATCACCCAGGCGCAGATACGTGGCGCCGGCGAGCACCCCCTGCACGCTCGTGTGACCGCTCTGAAAGCGGAGCAGCGTCGCCTGGGCGGCGAGCGTTCCGCCCGAGCCCACCAGCAGCAAGGAGGGCGACACGCTCAGCGCCCCCGATGAGAGGAATCCGTCGTAATGCACGGTGGCGCCGCTGACATCGACGCCCAGGTAGGTCTGCGCGCAAAGAGCCGGAGCGGCGAGGATGCTCGCCACTCCGAGCGCGACGGCCAGCCGCGCTCCCGCGCATCTCACGCGCACATGCGGTCAGGGGCGCCGCGGCGCCGCGGCCTGATGCAGTGACGGCGAGCTGCCGATCACGCCCGGCTGCGCGAAGACGATCATGGCGCTGGCGGGAAGGCGCACGACCGTAGCGGCCGCGGCGGGCGCACCGAGCGCGATGTCCTCCTCCACATTCCGGCGGAAGGCCACCAGTTCCGCATCGCGTGCCCTGGTACCCACCAGCGCCACGACGGCGCGCGTGGCGGTGTCCGCCGGCACGCCGCGCGCCATGAGATCGGTGAGCACCGCCAGCGCGACTTCCAGCGATGCGCCGGGCCGCTGCGTGCGCAGCCGGTTCAACAACGCCGGATCGGCCCCGCCATGGATCGCGGCCGCGCCGGCAACCAGCTCGGCGGTGGACGCGGCGCCGAGTGCGGTACGCGCCCGCGTCATGTCAGCCGCCAGTCGCCGCACGGCCGCCACGATCCGATCGCCCGTCGCCCCCTTGCTCGCCCCCTCCAGCGCCTTGTTCACGAGCGGGTCCGCCGGCAATCCCGCGGCGTGGGCCGAGTCCAGCACCACCGTGAGCCGCGCACGCGTGGCCGCGTCCACGCGTCCATCCAGCCGGGCTTCCTGTTGCGCCAGGAGCGGCGCGGCCACGAGTACAAGACCGAGCAGTGCGGCACCGAGCCGGTATCTCATGCGCCCCCCCCTTCCCGGGCCGGCACGGCCAGCACCGAGCTGGGCGCGCCGAAGTCATCCGCGATCTCGCGCGGCGCGACAGGGTCGGGCACCCACCGCGTGCCATCCACCACGAAGGTGTAGGTGTAGCGCCCCGGACGCAGTGGCACATCCACCGTCCAGAGCCCGGCAGCCGAGCTCCGTCGCATCATGGTGCGCCCCACGCGCCAGTTGTTGAAGTCGCCCGCCACCGCGACGCTGTGCGCGCGCGGCGCCAGGAGAACGAACCGCACCATCTCCAGGCCGCCATGGCTGGCCGCGGTGGTGATCGGCGCGGTGCCGCGCGCGGCAGGCGCGGCGGCCACTGCGCGTGATCCCGCGGCCGTGCGGCCCGCGAGTACGCGCCCGGCCACCAGCAACAACACCGCCGCGGCCACCACGCCCAGGGCGCCGAGCGGAGACACCCGCAGCGTGCGCGGCCGGCGCAGCCAGCTCCACGCCGCGGCCAGCCAGTCCAGGCGCGCGGGAGATGCGTCCTGCACTTCTTCGCCGCGTATGCGCGTATCCTGCACCCGCGCCATCACGCACGCGTCGAAGTCGGCGCTCGTCGGCACCTGGCGCCGCAGCTCCTCGACCACGCGGCCGATCAGGTCATCCGCCATGTTGTTCGCCACTGTATTCCTCCTCGAGCAGCTCGCGCAGGTGCTCGCATGCCCGCTTCACGCGCATCTTGAGCGCCGAGATGCCGGCACCGGTCAGCTCCGCCATCTCAGCGTACCCGCGATCCTCCACGTGCTTGAGGAGGAACGCCTCGCGCTGCTCCGGCTCCAGCCGGCCCAGCGCCCAGAGAATCTCCCCGCGCCACCCCGTCAGCTCGTCCGGCGGCTCGTATACTGCCGAGTGAAGCGCCCGGTCGTCCGTCACCACCCAGCGCTCGCGCCGGTCGCGCCGCTCCCCCGCCGTGCGACAGCGGTTGACCAGAATGCGAAAGAGCCAGGCGCCGAAGCGCGACGGGTCGTCGCATTGATGAATCGCGCGAAACGCCCGCACGAACGCATCCTGCAATGCTTCCTCGCCGTCGGCGCGATTGCCCAGCATGTGCGCGGCATAGCGCGCCAGGCGTGGGCGGTAGCGCGCCACGAGCCCGGCATAGGCCGCCGTATCGCCGGCGATCACCCGGCGCACCAGCTCGGCGTCGTCGTCGAGTTCCACAATCAGGAGACCCCGCGAGTGTGGTGGATGGTCACAGGGGCAGTGGTGATGATGCCGCGCCGCCGTCGGGGCCGCCATGTCCGCCGCGATGCACCGCTGGTGCATGTGACCACCGCACGTGCTGACGGGGTCTCCGTCCACAGAAGCCGCTGCACTTCGAGCCACACTCCAGCCCCGGACCGTTCCATGAAGCGCGTCATGATCCTCGCGGCCGTCGCGACCGCCGTTGCCGCCGTCGCCTGCTATCAGAGCGACGTGACCGGCCTCGGCCAGGTCGCCGCCCACCCCACCCGGGTGTTTGTCACCGATGATCCGTTCCCGTATGACAGCGTGGCGCGCGTGGATGTCTATATCGACAGCATTTCCATCAGAGCCACGCTCGATACCACGACTGCCAACGGCTGGATCACAGTGGCCACACCCCATCAGCGCGTCAACCTCCTCGACCTGCAGAACGGCAACGCGCTGCTCCTCGACTCCGCCAACGTGCCGCCCGGCCAATACGGCGCCGTGCGTGTGGTACTCAACACCGACTCCTCGGACATCATGTCCAATAACGGCGCCATCATGAACATCGATTGGCAATCGAGCGCCGGCCATCCTACACTCAATGCCTTCATCGAGAAGCCCATCGGGATCGCCGACGCGGGGGGCGCAGTGGTGATCGACTTCGACGTAGGGCGCAGCTTCCTCTGGTACGGCACGCGGAACACGTTTGTATTCAGCCCCGTGCTGCGGGCCGTGGAGAAAGATGCCACGGGAGCCGTAACGGGCACCCTGGTGGGCAGCAATGGCCACCCCCTCGCGCAGGCCACGCTCGGCGTCTACAGCTCCACCCCCGAGTTCGGCAGCTTCACCAGCGGCGGAGCGCTGCTCGCGACCGCGCGCACGGCGGACGATGGGAGCTTCAGCATCGCCTATCTGCTCCCCGGAAGCTACGCGCTCAAGTTCGAGCCGGAGCCCTTGGAGCCCTATCAAGCCACGGCGGACTCCATCACCATCACCGCGGGCCAGACGCTCGGCGGCGTGCATCTCGTGTCGCAATTGTGCTCGTCGGTCTGCAACACCACGCCCCCGGACAGCTCCCTGGTCGATTCGACCCGGAGCGACACCACGCAGAGCGACACGTCGCAGACGTCTCCGCCTGACACGACGCAGACGGATACCACCCAGAACGACACAACGGGCAGCGGTACCATCGCGCGGATCGTCGTCACACCCGACAGCGCACAGGTGGTGGTGGGCGATTCCGTCAGCTTCACGGCTGCGGCGTACAACGCGCAGGGACAGATGGTGTCGCACGCACCCTTTGCCTGGGCGGTGAGCGATTCGACACGAGCTCACGTGTCGAGCGATGGCGTGGTCATCGGGCTCGCCCCGGGAGGCACGAGCGTGTTCGCGATCGTCGGAAGCACACTGGGTGGCGCCGCGCTCCTCGTGAAGAATCCGTGAGGTAATGCTGGCGGCGTCCTCTCCATGCTGAGCAGGAGAGGGCGCCGCATCCCCGACGGGCACGGACGAGCGCGGGGCGGAGCGCCAGGCGCACGCCAGCGCCCAGCCACGCGGCGACTTTCGCCAGCACCTCGCTCGGCGCGTCGCCGGGCGAGACGATCTCCACGATCAGGTCGGGCGCAACCGGCGCATGTCCGCGCCGAGGGACCTGCCCCGCGCGATCGCGCGCGAGAAATGCCACATCCGGAGCGCGGACCGTGTCTGGACCAGACTCGATCTTGAACCCCGTGTCCTGGGCAAAGACCTCGCCCAGGCCGTGCTGCCTCACGTACGCGATGATGAAGTACGCCAGGCTGGCGGAGATTCTCCCGTGCTCGGTACCTGGCGGCTCGCGCACCACCAGCTGCCCGCGCAGCAGCTCGGTCCGTTTCCCGGGGATATAGAGCATTTCGAGCTCTTCGGATGTCATGGGCACCTGATTGGATTCTGGGACATGGCGGCGTACCTCGCAGTTGCGGAAACGGGTTGCGATATAAGATCAACGTCGCATCGTGACGGGGAAAAACCACCATCGTTTTGTTGCGAATGGGTATGCCGCGCCCCCCCGGGAATCCCGTCCTTCCGCGCCCGCTTGCCCTTCCTCGCGTCACCCGCACATACTCTGGCACCACATTCTTCGTCGCGAGGTTGGTCGTCCATGACGTCCGTGCTCTCTCTCCGCTGGCTGAGCGCTGCCCTGGTCGCGTTCGCCGGCTTTGTCGCGCCGCGCCCCACCACGCAGCCGCCCGTTCCACCCGCACTCTACGCCGGCCTGGTCTGGCGCAATGTCGGCCCCTTCCGCGGCGGACGCATCGCCGCCGTCACCGGCGCCATTGGTCAGCCGGGGGTCTTCTACGCCGGCCTGCCCGCCGGCGGCGTGTGGAAGACCGCCAATGCCGGCATCACTTGGGTGCCCGTCTTCGATTCCGTGAAGGACGTGTCGTCGGTGGGCGCCATCGCGGCCGCCCCTTCCGACCCCAACATGATCTACGCGGGCATGGGCGACATGATCACCGGAGGCGCGATCAACGAAGGCAATGGCGTCTACAAGTCGACCGACGCGGGGCAGACATGGCAGCACATGGGGCTCGACGCCAGCAAGCAGATCCCCTCCATCCTGGTCGATCCGCACGACCCGAACCTCGTGATGGTCGCAGCCATGGGGAACATCCACCAGAAAGGGGGGATGCGCGGCGTGTACCGCAGCTCCGATGGCGGAGCCTCGTGGACGAAGACACTCGGCGTGGATGACGAGGTCGGCATCGAGAAGCTCGCCCGCGCGTTCGACGTGCCGAACGTGATCTTCGCCACCACCATGCGGCACTATTCGGCGCCACGGACCACGGGCAGCGCGTTCTACCGCAGGACCGCACCGCAGTCGGGCCCCACCGGCACGGCGCTCTACAAGTCGACCGACGAAGGGCTCACCTGGCACGAGATCACCGGCGGCGGGCTGCCGCGCCTCGCCGGCCGTACTTCGGTGGCCGTCGCAATGCATACCAACGCGCAGCGGGTCTTCGTCATCAGCAACTCCGGGCTCTACCGCTCCGACGATGGCGGCACCTCGTGGCGCCAGATGGACTCCACGGATACGCGCATCCGCAACGGGCAGGGCGGCTACAACTGCGGCGTCTATGTCGACCCGCAGAATCCCGATATCGTCTACACGATCAACACGTCGAGCTACAAGTCCACGGACGGCGGCAACACCTTCACCGGCTTCAAAGGCGCGCCGGGCGGCGACGATCCGCAGCAGATGTGGATCGATCCCACGAACGGGAAGCGCATCTTCCTCGGGCTCGACCAGGGCGCGGCCATCTCGCTGGACGGCGGCTTGACGTGGAGCCCGTGGTACAACCAGCCGATGGAGCAGGTGTATCACCTCTCTACCGACAACTCCTATCCGTACTGGATCTACGCCACGCAGCAGGACGCCGGCGCCATCCGCACCCGCAGCCGCGGTGACCTGGGCGAGATCACCCCGCTCGATTGGAGCCCGGTGCCCGGGTGGGAGTGGGGGACCATCGTGCCCGACCCGCTCCACCCGGATACCGTGTACGCCAGCGGTTCGGGGATCGTGAAGATCTCGTATCCGAGCCAGCAATGGATCAACGTCAGCCCCAGCGTGGACCCCAAGCTCGACCTGCGCGCCACGAGCAACAACCCCATCGTCTTCACGCCGTGGAACAAGCACGAGCTGCTGGCCGGCTTCCAGTACCTCATGGCGACCACCGACGGTGGAGTGCACTGGACCAAGCTGAGCCCCGACCTGGGCGTGCCCAAGGGCGGGGCGCCCGTTATGGCGGCGAGCGATGCGGCGGCACGTCGCCGCGCACCGCGAGGCGGTTCCATCGAAACCATCTCGGCGTCCACCGTAGCGCCGGGCACCATCTGGGTGGGCACGAACAACGGTCTCATCCACGTCACGCGTGACAACGGCAAGACGTGGAGCAACGTCACCATCCCGAAGCTCCCCAACCCCACGCGCGCCGACATCTCCACAATCGACGCATCGCACACCAACGCGGCCACCGCCTACGTGGCCGTCGATTACCACACCACGGGCGACTACGCCCC
Source organism: Gemmatimonadaceae bacterium (assembly GCA_036278935.1). Lineage (GTDB taxonomy): Bacteria > Gemmatimonadota > Gemmatimonadetes > Gemmatimonadales > Gemmatimonadaceae > DASSNR01. The sequence goes on along the minus strand of DASUKA010000123.1, from coordinate 24,799 downwards.
GTATCTCTACCGCACGCACGACTACGGAAAGACGTGGACCAAGATCGTGAGTGGGCTGCCGACCGATGAGCCGGGCGGCAGCTTCGCGCGCGTGATCCGCGCGGACACGAAGAAGGCGGGGCTCCTGTTCGCGGGTACCGAGAGCGGTCTGTACGTCTCGTTCGATGACGGCGACCAGTGGCAGTCCCTCATGCTCAATCTGCCCACCACGTCGTATCGCGATATCACCATCCACGGCAACGATCTCGTGGCGGGCACGTATGGCCGCGGCATCTGGATTCTCGACAACTACGCCGTGCTCCGGCAGGTGACGCCGGCCATCGCGCGGGAGCCCGCGCATCTGTTCAAGCCCGCCGATGCGATTCGGGTGCGCCGGAACGTGAATTCGGACACGCCCTTCCCGCCGGAAGTGCCGCACGCGCTCAATCCTCCGGTCGGCGCCATCATCTACTACTCGCTCGGCGCGGCGCCCTCGGGCGACATCACGCTCGACGTGCTCGATGCATCTGGACACGTGGTGCGCCACATGTCCAGCGCGCCGATCAAGCCCGTGCCGGAAGCCGCGCACCCGCCGGAGCCGAACTTCTGGCTGGCCACCCCGCGCCCCATGCCAACCGACGTCGGCACCAACCGCGTGCACTGGGATCTGCGCTACGACTCGCCGCCAGCGTTCAGCCACACGTTCGAGATCAACGCCACTCCCGGGCTCACGCCAGCGTCGCCTCAGGGCCCGGTGGCGCTGCCCGGCGTCTACACGCTCAAGCTCACGGTCGACGGCAGGAGCTACACGCAGACGGTAACCGTGCGCAACGACCCCCGCGTCGTGGTGAGCCACGCCGCACTGGCGGCGCAGCATGCGCTCGAGATGAAGCTCTACAGCGGCATCTCGGCGGCGTGGACCGACTACCACCAGGTGGCGGCGCTCCGTGCGGCGGTGGAGAAGGAAGCGGGTGCCAGCGCGCCCGCCGATGTCGCGCGGGCCGCGGCCGCGTTTGAAGCGAAGTTGGATACCGTGGGGGGCAATCCCGAAGGGCGGCGCGGATTTCGTCGCCGCGGTGGGCCGCCGGCACCTCCGAACTTCGTGGGCGTGAACGGCGCGCTGGTGCGACAGCTGGAGGCGCAGGACAACGCCGACATGGCGCCAACCGGGGCCATGCTCGCGGCGGCAACCAGCACCTGTCACGAGCTGCACTCCGCCCAGGCGAGCTGGAAGCACATCGAGACGAGCGACCTCGCGACTCTGGACGCAGCGCTGGCCAAGGGCGGCTTGCCGAAGATCCCGGCGAGCGCGCCCACGAAGGCGCCGCCCGGCTGCTGACGCACCGCTCGCTGGATGGCACCACAGAGACACAGAGGGCACAGAGAAAAGCAGTTGGTTGTTCTCTGTGCCCTCTGTGTCTCCGTGGTGATCCGCCTTTGTGGTGACCCGTCTTCGCGGCGCACCATCCGGTTCGATGACGGTCCGGGGGAGACTTCTGCGCAATGCGGAGTGAACCCCTCACCAGGAGCATTGCGATGGTCCACCGCTTCATTGTCCTGTCCGCCGCGCTGCTGTGCCTCGCCGCGTGCGGATCGGAGAGCCCGTCTCCCACACAGCCCACGCCGCCGCTCGAGCATGGCTCCATGAGCGCGAAGGTGGACGGTCGGGACTGGACCGCCACGGTCGGGCTTCAGGCCAACTACCAGAGCGGAGTGCTCGCCTTCGCCGGCGGCAACAGCGACGGCAGCATCATCGCCATCGGTCTGGTGCCCTCCAGTGGGCCCGGCACCTACACGGTGAGCGTGCCCATGCCGACCAACGCATCATACACCATGCCCGGTGGAACGGCGGCGGTCTGGCAGGCGGTGGCCGGCGTGGGCGGGAGCGGGACCGTCACTCTCACGAGCCTCACTACGACTGGGGCATCAGGGACGTTCAGCTTCGAGTTGCCGCCGGTCGCGAGCACCGCGGCCACCGGCACCAAATCCATTACCCAGGGGAAGTTCGCCCTCACGTTCTGACGGCGGTACGCTCGGCCGAGGCTCGGAATGCGTCCGTTTCCCCTGGCGTGCGCGGATGTGCCTCGTTCCGTCCTCTGGCGTTCCGGTTTCCATCCGGCCGAAGGCCGCCCTCCCACACGTGGACCGCGGCGTAGCTCCGCCATGGCCGCCACGTCCGCGACAGAACCTCCGCGCGCGCCGGGCTCACACCGCCGAGCGCTCTCCGCAGCGCCACATCTTCCTTCGGGAACGCGTCGGGCCAGTGCAGCGCGCGCATCGCGATGTAGTGCGCCGTCCACGGACCGATGCCCGGGACCGCGAGGAGCCGCTCGATCGTGGTTTCGGGAGGCGCACCGGCGCTGAGGTCCAGCTCCCGCGACATGAGCGCGGCAGCCAGCGCGATGATACTCCGCGCGCGCATCCCGATGATGCCAAGCGAGGCGATCTCCTCGTTCGTCGCCACCGCCACCCGCTCCGGGGTCGGCGTGAGACGGGTGAGCGCCGGGTGCGCCGTGCTGATCGGCTCGCCGAACGTCTCGGCGAACCGCCCTGCCAGCGTCGTCGCCGCCTGCACGGTGATCTGCTGGCCGAGGATGGCGCGCGTGGCCAGCTCGAAACCATCGAAGGCGCCGGGCACCCGGAGCCCCGGATTCCGGGCGACGGCACGGGCAAGCAGATCGTCGCCCGCGAGCCGCGTCGCGATCACATCGGGGCGCGCCCCGAGATCAAACAGCTGACGCAACCGCGTGAGAAGAGCGGGGAGCGCCGGGGTGAGGGAATGGGCAACCTCCACCAGGAGCGCGCGCCGCCGCGGTGCGTGCCGCACGCGCACCCACCCGATGTGCGCGCCGAGGCGCACCGTACGCGCGTACTCATCCTCGCCAATCGATTCGACGCCGCGCATCGCGCGCATGCGCAGGAATCGGAGCAATGCCCGCCAATCGTATGGCTCGCGGTAGACCAGCTGCACTGTGAACGTGTCGCCGGCCCCCGTCTGCGCCGCAGTGCCGCGCGCCTCCCGTCTGAAGCGACTCGGCGGCATCCGATAGCGACTGCCGAAGGCATCGTTGAAGCGGCGCAGGCTGGAGAAACCGCTGGCGAAGGCGACATCGGTCATGGAGAGCGTCGTCTCGGTGAGCAGCTGTTTGGCGAGCAGCAGCCGGCGGGTGAGCAGCAGCGCCATGGGTGACACGCCCAGCTCCGCGCGCAACATGCGCCGGATCTGCCGCGCGCTCCATCCGAATTGGCGCGCGATCGTCTCGACCCCCGCGCCACCATCGAGCATCCCTTCCTCGATGCGATGGACGAGCAGGTTGGCGATGCGGTGCGCATCGTCCACCGGCGCATTGCCCGGCGCGAGCTCGGGCCGGCAGCGCAGACAGGGGCGAAAGTGCGCCTGCTCCGCGGCCGCCGCGCTCTCGAAGAAGCGACAGTTCGCCGCCTTCGGCGTTCTGGCCGTGCAGACGGGGCGGCAGTAGATGCCGGTGGAGGTCACGCCGACGTAGAACACCCCATCGAAGCGGGGGTCGCGCGAGGCAAGGGCGTTGTAGAGTGCTGCGGGGTCCTGGGTCATGCCCGCAATCTAGCCGTTCCCGGACTCGATGCTCGCCATTTTCGGACAAGAAATTCTCGGAAGCCCTCTCGCACACTCGGGTACCGCGGCGCCCATCCGGTAGCACGCAGCTTCCGGTTGGACATGCGCTCGGAGCGCGCCATCAACTCGCCGAGGGAGCCCATGAGCCACTTCGTCCATGCGGGCAGCAGCCTGGGATGGGGCACGCCGAGGGCATCGGCGAGCGCGTCGGAGAACGCGCGCCGCGTGAGCGGCTCATCGTCGCACACATTGTAAATCCCTTCCGGCGCGGCGAGCGCGGTGATCACCGCGCTCGCCGCATCGTCGTGCGACACCCAGGAACTGTACGCGCTCGGCGCGCCCGGCAGCGGCGCCCATCCCCTGCGTACGAGCTTCACCATGTCGTGCAACTGAAAGGCATCCGGTCCGTAGAAGCCGGCAAAGCGGAGCACGACGGCGCTCCCGCTTCCGCGGCCGAAGCGCTCGGCCGAATGCTCGGCGTCGAGCACGGTGCGATTGTACCGCACAGGGCGCAGTGGCGCGGTCTCATCAAGCCAGCGGTCGCCGCCGTCGGCGTAGGAGGGGGCGAACGACTCCTGGATGAATCTCGACACGCCCGCATCGGTCGCCGCCGCGGCGAGGATGGCGGATCCGTCGCGGCGAATGCGATCGTTTTCGCGGAACGCGCCCGGGAGCATCATGCGAACGGTGGAACGTGGGATATGCGTGGCGAGATTGATCACGATATCGTGGCCCGCCACCGCGGCTCGTACAGCGGCGCGATCGAACAGGTCGAGGGCGATCACGGTAGCGCCGGCGCGCTCCAGCGCCGCGCGGCGTGCAGGGTTACGACCCACCGCGGTGACGTCGTGCCCCGCGCGTACGAGCATCGGTGCCGCTCGGCGGCCGACGACCCCGGTGGCGCCTGTCATGAGAATGCGCATGTCTTCCTCCAACGCTCGGGAGTGCCCTGGAAACAGTGGTGGGCACATGTTACTGACGGGCAAGACTGGCGCTATGTTCCCGTGCATTGGCCGCGCGCTCGTACAGCGAGTCCCGTAAGCGGAACTGACGCGCCGGCCTGCTGGCCGCTCGTCATGTGTCACTGGCACCGCTCCAGGCCCATCGCGCGGACGTCGAGCGCCGTCAAGGAGATCCCGTGTCCGCTCCCCCGCAGTCGCCGCCCACCACCCACCTCGTTGTCCGCGATCTGGACTACTACGACGACCGTGCGCACGGTCTGCTCGCCGTACTCGCCGACGGCGAGCCCGGCGCGCTCGAGCAGGTACGCGCCTGGCACCCTGGCTTCGCAGGCGCCGACGACGAAGCCATCCGCATCGCGCCCTTCACGATCGATGATGCGCGGCTCGTCTACGCGCGCGAGCACGGATTCGCCAACTGGGAGATGCTCGGCGAGCGGTTGCGGCAGCTCGCGGATGGCGCCGAGCCCGAGCCCTTCATGGCCGTGTGGGACGCCGGCACGCAGCGCGACTGGGAGCGCGGGCGCGCGATCCTCCACGCGCACCCGGAGTTGTCGCGCGCGCGCGGCACGAACGGGAACACGCTGCTCAACCTCGCCTGCGCCGCCCTGCGCTGTCCCGCGCCCGGGCTCTCCCTCGCCGAGCAGATGGACCGGGATGAGGAGGACGCCGAACGGCTCGCGCCAGTGCGCGCGCTGCTCGCCATGGGGGCGGATGCCAATCAACCCAACGACCGGGGATGGACACCGCTGCACCAGGCCGCATATCGCAACGATGCGCCGATGTGCGCACTGCTGCTCCAGGCGGGCTCGCGCGTCGACCTGTCCGCGCACGGCGACGGCGGAACGCCGCTGGCCGTCGCCCTCTTCTGGGGGCATCGCGAGTCGGCGTCGCTCCTCGCGCGCTCGGGCATCGTGCCCGCGAACCTCCGCATCGCGGCGGCACTCGGCCGCGCGGATCTCGTGCAACACTGTTTCACCCGCGAGGGCGCGCTCACGCCGGCAGCCCGCGCCGCGCGCGGCTTCTACCGCCCGCACAGCGGCTTTCCGGCCTGGCGTGCATCCGACGAGCCGCAGGAGGTGCTCGACGAAGCGCTCGTCTGGGCCGCGAAGAGCGGAGGCGTGGAGGTGATGCCGTTGCTCGTCGAGCACGGCGCGCGCGTGAGCGCAGACCCGTATCGCGGCACGCCGCTCATCTGGGCCGCGGCCAACGGGCGCACCGCAGCGGTGCGATGGCTCGTGAAGCACGGTGCCGACATCAACCAGCGCGCGACGTTCGGCGGCCCGGCACATGGCGAGGGGGTGACGGCGCTGCACCTGGCCGCGCAGAACGATCGCGTCGAGGTCGCGCGGCTGCTCGTGTCGCTCGGCGCCGATGTGACCATCCGCGATGCGCTGTACGACGCCACAGCCGCGGGCTGGGCCGAGCACCAGGGTGCCGCGGCGGCCGCCACGTATCTCTCCGAGCAGATATAACAGGTTCGGACCGCGCGAGGCGCGCGGCGGGAGTTTCGCTACCCGGCGCGCAGCGGCGCGAGCGCGGTGGCCCACTTGAGCAGCTCGTCGAGCATCACCACCGCGGCCTTCTCCTGCGTTTCGCCCGGCGCGAACGCACCGGTCTCCTTGTCGATGTACTGCGCGAAGAAGGGGACCGACACCGCCTCCGCCATGGGCATCATCTTGAGCGCTGTGACGATCTGCTTGGTCATCTGCACGCCCCGCGTCCCCCCGGACACGCCACCGTAGCTCACGAAGCCCACTGGCTTGTATGCCCACTCGCGCGAGAGGTATTGCAGCGCATTTACCAGCGCGGCGGGCGCGCTGAAGTCGTATTCCGGCGTCACGAAGACAAAGGCATCGGCGCGGGACACGATCGCGCTCCATGCCTTGGTGTGCGCGTGCTCGTACTGCTGGAGCCTCGGGTGCCTCGGCTCGTTGAACACCGGAAGGTGCACCTCGGCCAGGTCCACCGATTCGATGTGGAACTTGCCGTGCGCGCAGGCCCGCTCCAGAAACCAGGCGGCCACGGCGGGGCCTTGCCTGGCATCGCGGGTGCTGACGGTAATCACTTGCAGTTCGAGCATGCGGTTCTCCTGGCGGGATCAGCATTCTGACGAATGCCTCGCCCGCCTGGCGCCGCCAGGCGGGCGAGGCAGAGCCGACATCTTCGGATGGCACCGGCTATGCCCGCGAACGGCCCGGCCGCCTACCCCTTCACGTGCGCCAACGCGGAAGCGCGTCCCGGAGGTTCCAGCCGGCGCAGCATGAGCAACGTCGGGCGGCATCGCGCACGGTTGTCCCACGGTGCCGGGTGCCGCATACTATCCCCTCACGCGGCAGCGATCAGGATGCACAGGGCGTGCGCGCCGCCGCACCAGCCAGGTGGATGCGGGAGGACAGGTGGAGACCGATCTCGAGTCACTCGTGCAGCGCGCCGATCACGCCGACCGGCGGGCGGCGGACCAGCTGTTCTCGCTGCTCTACCACGAGCTCCACCGGCTTGCCGAGTACAATCTCCGGCGTGGAGGCGCCTCGCTCACGCTCGGACCGACGACATTACTGCACGAGGCGTATCTCAACATCGCTGGCCGGAGCGGCGTCGCCTTCGCTGATCATCCGCGCTTTCTGGCATATGCATCGCGCGCCATGCGCGGCCTGATCATCGACTACGCGCGCCGGCAGCAGGCGCAGAAGCGTGGGCGTTGGCTGGAGATCACTTTGCCGGACGAGGGACAACCCTCCGCCGCGATGGTGCAGCGCTCACGCGAGCTCGAGCAGCTTGGCGACGCGCTGGAGGAGCTGGGCGCCCTCAATCCGGCGCTCGCCGAGCTGGTGGACCTGCACTTCTTCTGCGGCTTCTCCTTGCCGGAGATCGCGACCTTCCGCGGCGTCTCCGAGCGCACCGTGCAGCGCGATTGGCAGAAGGCGCGCCTGCTGCTGCATCGCGCACTGCGCGAGGACGAGGCGGGAGACACCTGACGCCGCTTGCGGCGGGGCGCTCTGCTTACCCCTTCACCGCCGCAAGGCAGCCAGCAGCGCGAGCGCTTGCCGCGTGCGCGGATGCTCGGCGCCGACGCCGTTGCTCAGCCCCATCGCGGCCACCGTGAGCGCCGCACGCGCTCCGGACGAATCGCCGCTCGCGAGCAACGCGCGTCCCTCGAGCAGCCGCGTCGCTCCCACGTAGCCACTGCGCGTCTCCGTGAGCGAGTCGGCGGCCGCGATGTGGTGCGCCGCCCGCGCGTACTGCAGCGCCTCGCCTGGCGCGTGCGCGTCCAGCGCCGCCTCCGCCGCGCGCATGAGCACTGGCTGCATCTGGAAGGTGCGCTTCCCCGCGTCGTACCCCATGATCCCCAGCGCCCGACGATACATGGCGAGCGCCGCTGTCGGATTCCCGCGAGCATGCGTCAGTGCCGCCTCCAGCACCAGCCCGTTTGCCGGCCGTGGATGCGGCAGCAGCGCGTTCACGCGCTTCTCCTCCGCAATCCAGCGCTCCGCGTCCGCCAGCCGGCCACGCGCCAGCTCCACCTCGGCCATGCCATAGGCGCCCTCCTCCATGGCGGGATCCTTCTGCGGCACCGACTCCCGGTACAGTCGCTCGTACCATGTGCCGGCGGAATCCAGCTGCCCGAGAAAGAGCGCGGTGCGGCAATAATTGCTGAGGATGGCCGGATGCACGTAGTAGCCGGAGCTATCGGTGCGGAGAAACTCCTGCACAGTTTTCTGGAGGATCGGCATGGCCGCCGTCATCTCGCCCAGGTCCGTGAGCGCGATGCCGATATTGTTGCGGATGACATTGCGGTCGATGCTCTCCCCCCGGCCCGTACTGTCCATCAACGCCGCCAGACGCCGGTAGATCGTCAACGCCTTTCGACCGCGGTTCAGGTTCTCGTATGCATTGGCCAGGATGTTCAGCACGCCGATGTAATCCGTGTTCGATGACTGTCCAAGGCGCTCCATGATGTCCGCGGCGCGCTCTCCCGCCACCGCGGCGCTATCGTAGCGCTGCATCCTGAGATCGACCTCGGCCATGCTGACGAGACACGCCTCGGCGTCGGCGGGCTCCGCCGACGCCAGGCGGGGACGGATGCTGTCGAGCACCGCCAGTGCCCGCCGGCCCATTCCCAACTCCCCCAGCGTCTCCGCACGGCGGCAGCGACTGGTGAGCAGGACGTCCGCCGCGCCGACGGCCACGGCCAGCGACTCTGCCCGATTCAGCATCGTGAGCTCGCGATCGTACGCGCCCAGCGCGCCGTATTGCACGCCGAGCGTCATGGCGATGTTCGCCGCCACCCGCGGCTCCTTGAGATACGAGCGATCCAGGAGAATCGTCCCCCGATCCAGGATGTCGCGCATGGTCACCGTTGCGCCGCCGATGTCGCCGAGCAGCAGGTTCTGAAACTCCACCACGGCATCCGAGCGCTTCTGCTCGAACACGGCCGCGTCACGCTGCCGTTGTGCCGCGCGCATCTGCGCGATGGAAAACACGGTCGCGGCAATCAGCGCCGCGGCCGTCACGGCGGCCGTTCCTACGCCCGCACGGTGCCGGCGCACGAAGGTCCTGGCGCGATACGCCAGGGAGTCGCGCCGTGCGCTGATCGGCTCGTGGCGCAGATAGCGCTCCAGGTCGCCGGCCAACGCTTCCACTGTCTGGTACCGCTCCTGTGGCTCCTTCCGCAGCGCCTTGCCCAGAATCGTGTCGAGGTCGCCGAGCCCCAGTCGGGCGGGCGTCACCTCCGCCAGCGCGCGCATTGCCTCGGCGGGCGTCTGGCACCCCTCCGCGGTGGGGTGGCGCCCGGAGGCGAGCAGGTAGAGCAGCACGCCGGCGGCATACACATCGGTGGCCGTCGTGATGGGCCCGCTCAACGCCTGCTCGGGTGCGGCGAATTCCGGCGTGAGGATGTATGCGCCTTCGGTGGTAAGCGTGCGCCCGAACGCGCCCTCCGGCGAGACCGCGTGGTCATTCAGCAACTTCGCGATGCCGAAGTCGAGCAACTTCACCGCGCCGTCAGGCGTCACCAGAATATTCGACGGCTTGAGATCGCGATGGACAATAAGGTGTGCGTGGGCGTGACCCACCGCCGAGAGCACCTGCAGGACGAGCCGGATCCGCGCTTCGAGCGACGCCCCATGCTCCTCGGCATAGCGGTCGATGCGCTGGCCATCCACGTACTCGAGGACCAGATAGGGCTGGCCGCTCGGGCTCACGCCGGCATCCAGGAGCCGCGCGATGCCGGGATGGGCGAGCCGCGCGAGCAGGGATCCTTCGCGCCGGAAACGTGCTTCGCCCGCGGCGCTCAGCAATGCGAGGTTCAGCAGTTTCACCGCTGCCTGTCCCTCGAATCGTCCGTCGCTGCGCCGCGCCAGCCACACCGAGCCCATGCCACCCTGCCCGAGCGGGCGTTCCAGGGTGTAGGCGCCGAGCCGCAGCCCTTGCAGCGTCCCCCCGAGCGGCGAGGGGGGCACCGCAAGAAAGCCGTGCTCCTCGGCGGACCGCTCCTCCGAGAGGAGTGTCGTGAGCTCGGCGGCCAGCGTGGGCGACTGCTCGCGTAGCTCATTCAGCCACGACTCACGCTCCTCCACCGGCAACTCCAGCGCCTCATCGAGCAGCGGCTCGAGGATGCGCCAGTGATCGTGATCCATCACGCCCATGATCGGTCTCCGTGCGGAGCCACCAGTATACACCCAGCTGGCCGGACCCTCCAGTGTCGCCTTCCGCGGTCGGTTTCCGATTGGTGTAGTGGGCGATCTGCCTGCGCCGCCGGTCCACCCGATGAGCCGCACGGCGACGTTTCGCCGCTTGATGGACATGACCCACTGGAGGATGTATGCATCGGAGACAATGGCTGGCACTTGCCGTGACAGCCGGCGTGGCCCTTTCCCTCGTCCGTTGTGCCGACCAGCAGCCCACCGCACCGGTGAGGTCGCCCGACTTCAGGCACGTGCACCAACCGCCATCCTCCGGTGGTGCCACGACGCCGGAGATGGTCCGGCAGCTGGCGGCCGAACGAGGGATCACTCCTCTCCACCGCGCGCCCCATGTGCGCGAGTCACTCGTGAAGCTGGGGCAGGCGTTGGCGTTCGATCCCATTCTGAGCGGGAATCACGATGTCTCCTGCATGACGTGCCACCTGCCGGGGTTCGAGACCGGCGATGGGAGAAGCCTGTCGATCGGCGCGGGCGGGAGCGGCCTCGGCCCCTCGCGCACGCACCCCGACGGAGTCTTCATTCCGCGCAACGCGCCGCCGCTATTCGACGCGGGCGCGCTGCGGCATATGTTCTGGGATGGGCGCGTGGAAGCGGACGAGCATGGTCAGGTCCACACGCCTGCTGGTGCGCAATTCACGCCCGCGATGCAGCGCGTGATGGAGTTCGGCGCCGTCTCGGCGCAGCCGATGTTTCCGCCCGCCGCCAGCACCGAGATGCGCGGCGTCTCAGGCAACGAGCTTGCCGCCATCTCCGCCGATGACTACACGGACATCTGGGCCGGGCTCATGCGCCGCCTGGGCGCCATCCCCGAGTACCGGAAGATGTTCGAGAAGGCGTATCCCGGCACCCGCTTCCGCGACATGAACTTCGCGTACGCGTCCAACGCGATCGCCGGCTTCCTCGTGGATAAGCTCACCTTCTCGAACACCCCGTGGGACCGATTCCTGCGCGGCCAGGATCGTGCGCTCACTCCGCAGCAGCTCGAGGGTGCGCGGTCGTTCCTCACGCTCAAGTGCTCGGTCTGTCACACCGGTCCCACGTTGAGCGATGACAAGTTCCACGACGTGGACGTCGCGCAGATCGGCCCCGGACAGAACCAGGGCATGCTGCTGCACGAGGATTTCGGGCGCATGAACGTGACCGGCGACCCCGCGGACAGATATCGCTTCCGCACGTCGCCGCTTCGCAACGTGGAGCTCACCGCGCCGTACGGACACGACGGCGCGATCATGACGCTGCGCGACTTCGTGGCGCATTACAGCAACTCGGACTCCACGCTCCGCGCGTATGACCCGTCGCAGCTCGAGCCGGACCTGCGAAGCACACTGGTCCCCGACGTCGATGAGATCATCGCGCAGCGCGACACGCTGCTGGATGGCGTGGTGCTCACGCCCGCGCTCGTGGACAATCTGGTGGCCTACATGCAGGCGCTCACCGATCCGGCCGCCCGCGATCTGTCGCGCTTCGTGCCACGTCGTGTGCCGAGTGGATTGCCGGTGGGGCAGCCGACGGATGTCGCGCACGGGCGGCGCGGCGGGGCGCACGGTTCATCGCACCACGGGTCATAACGGATCCATCGGGCGGTTCCGACCGGGCGCGAGCGAGCGAGGCAGGGAACGCTCAGTCGCGCCCGTTGGACTGCTGCCGCGCGATGATCGCCATCACCCTCGGCGTCCACTCGGTCGTCATCACAATGGACGAGGGCCCGCCCAACGGCTGCACCATCACGAAGCGTTGCCCGCCGGGCGCCACGTCGTAGGGCGTCTCGCCGACACCGGCGAAGTCGCCGTTCAGCGACATCGAGAACAGGCGCTCGCGGCGCGTGACGGTCACCTCGGCACCGAGCGAGAGCTGGGCGGCCGTGAGCCAGCCATCCGGAAGGCGATAGAACAGCGCCGATCCGCTCCGCGCCCACTCGGGCTCGTCGCCGCCGCCGGCGCTCACGGTCCATCGCCCGCCCGGGCCGGGGAAGGGCGTGACGTACACCTCCGTGTGGCCCGATTCGTTGGACGTGTATGCCAGCCATTTCCCGTCGGGGGAAAAGGCGGGGCTGCGCTCATTCGCCGGCGTGCCCCGGATCACGCGCGGCGTACCACCGCCCACCGGAATGGCGATCAGATCGATCTGCACCGGCGTGACAGCCCGCGCGGATCCGCCCCCGGCACGCTCCAATCGCTCCGTGGCGATCCAGCGCCCATCGCTCGACCAGCTCAGCGGATTGAAGTAGTCCACCGGCCCCACGAACAGCGGCCGCTCCGGCGCGCTCCGATCCACGGGCGTCACGTAGATGCCGCTCGAGTCTCCGCGCAAGGAGATGTATGCCACGCGCTTGCTGTCGGGTGACCAGATGGGACGTGTGCTCCGCCCTGTGGTCGAGAGGCGCGTGAGCGTGTGTGAGGTCAGGTCGTACACCCAGATGAAGCCGACGCCCGCATCGTCGCGAATCTCCATCGCGACCTTCCGCCCGTCCGGTGACAGCCGCGGAAAGCGATACTGGCGTGGCTGATGGGTGATGGGAGTGACCGTCCCCGCCCGATCCACCCAGACGAGCTCGCCCAGGCCGGCCAGTGCCTCCGGAATCGCCGCCATGGTCCCGCCGGGCGACACAGCCACCTCGGCGCCCACCAGTGATGGGGAGGCGGTGGCCGCCAGTACCCGCCGCGGCGTACCGTGGAGTGTGAGCGTGGCCGGGTCCAGCGCCACCGCCCAGAACTCGCCGTTCTCGCGCTGCACGAGGAGCGTGCCCGGCGAGACGTACCACATGGCGTCGACATCGGACATGTCGAGCAGTTGTCGCATCCGATGCGTCGCTGGATCGAGCGCCGTCGGGACGGGTGATTCGCACGGCGCGGCCTGGCAGGCGAGGAACAGAAACCGGTCTCCGCCGGGAAGAGCCACTGGTTCTTCTACCCGGCGCGCCGAGTCGCTGCTCAGCGCTTCCGGTGCGCCGCCCGTGTCGCTCACGCGCCAGAGGTCACCCTTCCACGCGAAGACGATCGTTCCGTGATCGGTCCACACCGCGCCGTGCACTCCGCGCAGCGAGTCGGCGACGGTCGTTGCCGCACCACCGGTGCGACGGACCGTACGGATCGCCGAGCCCGTGTAGTAACCGATCCGTCGGCCGTCCGGCGAGAAGAAGGGATCGACCGCGGAATCGGTACCGGCTACGGGCAGCGCATCGAGGCGGTCGAGCGCACGCCGGTAGAGTTGCCGGCGCACGCGACCGCTGTCCTCGCTCGCACCGACGTACACCAGCATCGAGCCATCCGGCGAGAGCGCGAGCCGCCGGTATCGCGGCGGCAGCTTGGCCACGCGCGCGTTCGCGGGCGGGGCAAAGACGAAGCTGGTCGAGAGCGCGGGGGCACTCGGCTGTGCCGGTCGTTGTGCGCGCCAGACCGCCGCGGCGGCGATCACCAGCGCGGCGATGGTCACCCAGCTGCGCCAGTCGCTGTACCAGACAGGCCGGGGCTGCCGCGCACTGGCCCTGCGTGACGGCGGCCCGATGCGCCCCGTCGATGCGAGCGCCCGCGCGAACTCCGAGCCGCTCGCGAAGCGGTCGGCCGGGAGCTTCTCGAGCGCGGTAAGGACGGCGTCTTCCACCTGCGGCGGCACGCTCTTCCGTTGCACCCGCAGCGACCGCGGTTCCGCCGTGATCACCTGCGCCACGATCGCCTGCGCCGTCGATCCCATGAAGGGCGGGTCGCCGGTGAGCATCTCGTACGTCACGACGCCCAGCGAATAGATATCCGAGCGCGGCCCGATCTCGCGCTCCCCCATCGCCTGCTCCGGGCTCATGTACTGCGGCGTACCGAGGGAAAATCCGGTCTGCGTCATCCGCTCCCCGCCCGCCTGTTCGACCGCCAGCGCGATGCCGAAGTCGGCCACGAGCGCGTGTCCATCGCGCAGCAGGATGTTCTCCGGCTTGATGTCGCGGTGGATCACGCCCTTCGTGTGCGCGTAGTCCAGCGCGTCGGCCACCTCCGTGGCGATGCGCACCGCGTCCGCGATCGGGAGCTGCTTCTCGCGCTCGAGTCGTCCGCGCAGCGCACCGCCCTCCACGAAGGGCATCACGTAGTAGAGCAGCCCGTCCGCCGAGCCGCTGTCGAACAAGGGGAGAATGTGCGGGTGCTGAAGACTGGCGGTGAGCTCGATCTCCTTCAGGAAGCGCTCAGGCCCCAGGATGGCGGAGAGCTCGGCGTGCAGCACCTTGATGGCCACCCGGCGATGATGCTTGAGATCCTCGGCCAGGTAGACGGTGGCCATGCCGCCCGCCCCGAGCTCACGCTCGAGGCGGTAGCGGTCCGCGAGAACGGCGGCGAGGTGATCGGCGTGGCTCTGGGTCATTGGTGGCGGCAGGCATGCACGAGCGCGGGATCATGAATCGCTCGCTGCAAGATGCCGCGTGAATGACAGCGGGGCCAGCAGGGCGCGGTCGCGCGGTTCGGCGAGGAGGCACACGATATCGACGACGTTCGCTGACTCCCGCACGCCACTCGGCGCCCCGCGCGTAGCTATCCCTCGGTCCGCGTCATGCCGCGCGCTGCGCCCGATCGGATCGCACTGCGGTAGGCGCCAGCCCGGGGTGACGTGCCAGGAGCGCGTCAACGGAGAGGGCGCCCGCACCCATCAGGAAGAGCGCGGTCGTGGCGCCAAACATCGCGAGGGCGAACTCCATCCCGTTGGGGAGGAAGAAGCCGTTCCGCAGATGCACGAAGAGCACGGCCCCCAGCATTATCAGCGCGAGCCCGGGTGCCGCCAGGCGCGTGAGGAATCCGGCGATGAGCGCGATCCCGCCCGCGAGCTCGGCGAACGCGATGACGGGGCCCAGGATCGCGGGCATGGGAAACCCCATCTGACCGAAGGCACCGGCGATACCGGCAAAGCCGAAGGAAAAGAGCATCTGCGCCCCATGGGCGAGGAACACCGCGCCCGCGA
Source organism: Gemmatimonadaceae bacterium (assembly GCA_036278935.1). Lineage (GTDB taxonomy): Bacteria > Gemmatimonadota > Gemmatimonadetes > Gemmatimonadales > Gemmatimonadaceae > DASSNR01. The sequence continues at coordinate 9,626 of DASUKA010000123.1, read as the reverse complement.
TAACGCGCAGAACGGTGAGCGCGACATCGCGCTGGCGGGAAGTGGCGGGGCTGAACAGCGACATGGTAAGCTCCTGGAATGGCAGGGTGCTGGTCTATTAGTTCCGTGTTTCACAGCTTGGTGTGATAACACATACCATCGCAAAAAAGTTCTCAGCCCGGGTGCCGGACGAGGGTGAGCAGCCCACTCAACATCCTGAGCTGCTCGTCGCTGAGGTGGCCCAGCCGGCGGTAGTGCTCCCGCTCCATCACGTCGTGGAGCTTATCCAGCAGGCAGCACCCCTGCTCCGTGATGCGCGCGGTCACCAGGCGGCGATCCTCCGCATCGCGGGCACGGCGCACGAGCCCGGCCGCCTCCATGCGGTCGAGGAGCCGCGTGACGTCGGGCATGCGGGTGAGCATCCGATCGCGTAACTCGTTGCGACAGAGCCCAGTGGGCTCTGCGCCGCGCAGAATCCGCAGCGCGTTGTACTGCGTGCCGCTCAGGCCGAACGGGGCGAGCAGCCGCTCCAGCGAATCCGTCAGCTCGGCCGACGTCCGGATGATGTTCAGCTCGGCTTCCGCGTGCAGACTCGTGAAGGGCTTCGCCTGCTTGATCTCATCGCGCGGGTTGGGGGTCATGGTGGGGAATATACGTGTTACAACACCTGGCGTCAAGACACATACAAGACACAGACACACGCCAGCCCGTGCGCCGGGGCCGGATGCCGCTCCGACCCGCCCGTCCTGCAGCTCCACAACTTCATGGTGCGGCGCGGTACCGCCGCGGCCTGCACGAGTCGGGCGTCGCCGCGGCGCAGGGTATGGATCGTGCAACCCTCTCGCCGTCCACCGCCAACACGGGGCCGAGCGCTCTCGGCGCGGTGCGTACCTCTCGCGACGGCGTTCCGGGTACGCGCGTTCCACGGGCTGCGGCGTTCGCCCCAGGCATTACAGCGTCACTTCAAGCAACTGGAGCGCGACCATGGCAATGGACAACGACGACGTCATCTCGACCCTCAATGATCTCATCGAGACGTGCGAGGATGGCGTGAAGGGATTTCGTGCCGCGGCCGATGCCGCAAAGAATCCCATGGCGAAGACGGTGTTCGACACCCGCGTAGGTCACATCGAGCAAGCGGAATCCGAGCTTCGCGCACTGGTGAAGCAGCTGGGCGGCGACCCGGCGGATCGCGGAACCGCCACGGGCGCGCTCCATCGCGGATGGATGAACATCAAAGCGGCGAGCACGGGGATGGATGACGATGCCATCATCGCCGAGTGCGAGCGCGGTGAGAATGCGGCGGTCGAGCGCTACGAGGATGCTCTGGAGAAGAATCTGCCATCGGATGTCCGACTGGTCGTCGATCGGCAGTATCGCGGCACGCTCCAGAACCGCGATCGCGTGTTGCAGCTTCGCCAGACCCTGCACGGAGCCCAGGCCCCGCGGTCGCGCCGGCCGGACCGCGAGGCGCCGCCACCCGCATGATCGGCGTGCTGGTGCGGGCCGGATGACGCGCGGCGCCCCGGCTCCGCAGCACCGGTCATAGAATGGGTCAGGGCTCGGATCGTGACGTCACGATTCGAGCCCTGACCCATTCCCCCACGTTACCGCCGGGAGCGGGAGAGGCTATGTTCCCCGCGGTCGCCGGCTGTTCGGCTACTGTCGGACACTCCGCTCCTACTCCCATCTCGGCCCGCCCTCCGTTTCTCCGGCACGGTGGTCATGGACACGCGAGCGCTGAGTGCACGCGACGCCAGGTTCCATCGACCACCCCAGGAGATTCGAATGCTCACGTCGTCCGCGCGGCGTCACTCCCGCCCGTCGCATCGGGTGCGCCTGCACGTGCCAGCCCGCGCACTCACCCTCATCATCGCCGCCCTCCTCGTCATGCTTCCCCCGCGCTCATCCGCCGCGCAGAGACGCGACACGCTGCTCTCGGCGCTGCGCCTGCCCGGCCAGGCCGGCTTCGCACCGCTCGTTCCACCACCGCCGGGCCATCCCGTGCTCCTCAAACCCGATCGCGTGTTCGACGCCACCAGCGAGCAGACGCACGCCGGCTGGGAAGTGCTCGTGGAAGGCGACAGCATCGTAGCCGTGGGGCCGTCCAGCCAGGTGCACGCCCCCGGCGGCACACAAACTATCACGCTCTCCGGTATGACCCTGCTCCCGGGTCTCATCGATGCGCACTCGCACATTTTCCTGCATCCCTACAACGAGACGTTGTGGAACGATCAGGTACTCAAGGAGCCGCTGGGATATCGCGTGGTGGAAGCGGTGCTCCATGTGCGGAATACGCTCATGCAGGGCTTCACGACACTGCGCGATCTGGGCACGGAGGGGGCGGGGTTCGCCGATGTCGCCGTCCAGTCCGCCATCAACCAGGGGCTCATCCCGGGGCCGCGTCTCAAGGTGGCCACGCGCGCCACGGTCGCCGCGTTCTGCTACGGCCCGGGTCCCTCCGGCTTCCGCACCGACATTGACCTGCCGCAGGGCGGCATTCCGGTGGCCGGCCGCGCGCAGATGATCCACGCCGTGCGCGAGCAGGCGGGGCGTGGAGCCGACTGGATCAAGATCTATGCTGACTATCACTGCGGGAAGAGCCATGGCTCGGTGCCCACCTTCACGCAGGAGGAGCTGGACGCCGGAGTCGAGGCCGCGCATTCGCTCGGCCTCCCCGTCTCGGTGCACGCGAGCACGAACGAAGGGATGCGCCGCGCGGTGGTGGCGGGCGTCAACACGATCGAGCACGGCTACGGCGGCAGCGATTCCGTCTTTCACATGATGGCCGAGCACGGCGTGGCGTATCTGCCCACGCTCACCGCGGTGGAGGCGTACGCGGAGTACTTCAGTGGCTACGTGCCGGGCAAGAGCCAGCCCACGGCGAGCATGGAGCAGGCGAAGCACGCGGTGCAGCTCGCCCTCAAGAACGGGGTGACGATCGGATGCGGGAGTGACGTGGGCGTGTACACGCACGGCACCAACGCGCGCGAGATCGAATGGCTGGTGAAGGACGGCATGCGGCCGGCGCAGGCGTTGCTGGCGGCCACCGCGGTGGATGCGAAGATCCTGCGCATGGATAATGAGATCGGCCGGCTAGTGCCGGGCCTGCGCGCCGACATCGTGGCCGTGCAGGGCGATCCCACGGCCGACATCAGCGCGGTGAGCCGGGTTCACTTCGTGATGAAGAACGGGGTGATCTACCGGCAGCCGTAGCGAGGGGAGCCGGGGGAGCCGGGGTCAGGTCTTGAACCCTGAGTCACGGTTCAAGACCTGACCCCGCCGGCATCCGCTCACCCCCGCGAACGGCCCGGTTCCCGGCGCACGACCCCAGCAATCCGGTCGAAGTCGCGGTCGTAGCTGCACACCGCTTCCATGCCCTCTGTCATGACGACGGCGGCGTGCAGCGCGCCGCTCGCCACCTGCTCCAGCAAGGCGATGCCCGGCGCCTTGTTGGGGAAAGAGCGGGATGGTCGTCTTTTTCGACAGGTCCGTCTCTGTATCCATATACGCCTCCATATACCTGACGTACCAACGCCCCGAGCGGTTCGCAAGGGCCCGAGTGCCTCGCGCGGGCCAATCGCCGCCCCGCCGCTTGACGCCACGCCCGCCTCGCCATATCGTTACCAATCACATGGTGACATATCAGCCCGTGACTGGCACCAGATGACCCGCTCCTCACTCGATCTCCTGCAGGGCACTGTCGACGTGCTCATCCTGCGTACGCTGGCCTGGCAGCCCATGCACGGTTACGCCATCGCGCGCTTCGTGCGCGAACGCTCGCGCGGCGCGCTCACCATCGAGAGCGCCGCGCTCTACCAGGCGCTGCACCGCCTGGAACGCAAGAAGCTCGTGCGTGCCTCGTGGGGCATCTCCGACACCAACCGCCGCGCCCGCTTCTACGAGCTCACCGCGGCGGGACGCAAGCAGTTGCGGGCGGAACGCAAGCAGCTGCGCACGTACATGGAGGCGCTCACCCTGGTGCTCGGCCCCAGTTGATGAGGAGGGTGTCATTCCGAAAGAGCGCCAGCGACTGAGAAATCTTTGCCTGCCAGGCGAGAGATTCCTCGCTGCCATTTGGAATGACGACAACAGGAGGCGCTCGGAATGACAGGCTTTGAAGAGATTCCTTGCTCCGTCGGATGAAGACCCAGGATTTGGGAGACCTACCCATGCCGCACCCCGACTCCGAGCACCATCGCCGCTTCCAGCTCCCGTGGCGCTCCGCCCGGCGCATCCAGGCTGATCTGGAGGAGGAGCTCGCCTTCGAGCTCGACATGCGCACGGCCGAGCTCGTGCAGCAGGGGATCCCCGAGGCCGAGGCGCGTCGTCGAGCGATGACCGAGTTCGGCGATCTGGACGAGACGCGTCGCGTCTGCGTCGATCTCGATCGCGGCGGAGAGCGTGCTGCACAACGCGCCGAGTGGTTCGCCGAGCTGCGGCAGGACGCACGACTCGCGTGGCGTGGGATGCGGCGCACGCCGGGATTCGCGGCCGTCGTGCTCGCGACACTGGCACTCGGCATTGGCGCGAACACGGCCGTGTTCTCGGTGGTGCGCAAGGCGCTGCTCGATCAGCTGCCGTATCGCGAGCCCGATCGGCTGGTGCGAATCTACGGCGGCCAGCCCGGCGTGCCCGATGCCCGCGGCATGCTGACCCTGACCGAGATCGCTACCATGCAGCAGTCGCGCGCGTTCGCGGACGCGGCGGTATTCGGGATGTACGGCGGCGCAACCTACGTCGGCGACCAGCGCGCGGAGATGTGGCAGGGCGTGCAGGTGGGCCCGCAGTTCTTTCACGTTCTTGGTGTGCGCGCGCTGCTGGGCCGCACGATCGATGCGCGCGACACTGCCGGTGATGCCATGCCGGTGGTGGTCCTGAGCTATGCGCTATGGCAGCGTACGTTCGCCGGCGACTCGAGCATCGTCGGCCGGGATGTTCAGCTCGATGGTCACATGTCCACCGTGGTGGGCGTCATGCCCGCGACATTCGTATCTCCGGACCGTCAGGTCGAGATGTGGGCGCCGCTCAACATGCGGCGCTACCTTCGCAACCCGGTGGTCGCCTGGCGAAATCGCATGTTCAACGGGATCGCCCGGTTGGCCGATGGAGTGACAGCGGCCCAGCTCCATTCCACACTCGACGTGCTCGCCCGCCGGGAGCACGAGCGATACCCCGAGCTTCATGGTGTCGCGCCGGCGAACGCCGTTCCATTACGCGATGCAATGGTGGGAGATGTGCGCCCCGCGCTGCTTGTGGTGATGGGAGCGGCCGCACTCGTGTTGCTCCTCGCCTGTGTGAACGTGGCGGGACTGTTCCTGGCTCATGCCACGGCACGCCGGCGCGAGCTGGCGGTGCGCGCGGCGTTGGGAGCCGGTCGCGCTCGTCTCGTGCGCCAGCTCCTCACCGAGAGCGCGATGATCGGCCTGGCCGGCGGCGCGCTTGGCGTGGGCCTCGCCTTCTGGGGGAAGCACGTGTTGGTCGATGTGGCACGAGCGGTACTCCCCTCGATCGGTGATGTGCGCATCGATGCTGGCATACTGGTGTTCGCGCTCGGTCTCTCGTTGCTCAGCGCGCTGGCGTTCGGGCTCGCCCCCGCGTTGGCGGGTACGCGCTTCGATCTGCATGGCTCGCTTGCCGAATCGAGCCGTGGCGCATCGGGCGGACGCGCGAGCGCGCGAACGGGTCGCGTGTTGGTGGCCGCGCAAGTCGCGCTCGCGGTGATGCTCCTCATCGGTGCCGGGTTGCTCGGTCGTACCCTCGTCGCCCTCGAGCAGACCGGCGTCGGGTACGACGTCGGCTCCGATGTGCTGACGTTCAACGTCGCTCTCTCGTCGCCGCGGTACGCGAGCACTGGCCAGCGGACCGCGTTCTTCACCCTGTTTACTCGATCGCTCCGCGCGTTGCCCGGCGTGCGCGGCGTGGGCAGGGTTGTCGTCGCACCGTGGGAGGGGTATACCGCCTTTGGCCCGGATTCGTTCGCGGTGGAGGGGCGCGCTCGCGCGGCGGGCATAGCAGACCTTGCGAACCAGGTCACGGTATCGGCTGGATACTTTGCCGCGCTCGACATCCCGGTCCGCCGCGGCCGCGCGTTCACATCGCTGGATCGCGAGAACGCGCCCCTCGTCGCCGTTATCAGCGAGAGCCTGGCACGCGAGTACTGGCCGGGCGCGAGCCCGCTCGGCCAACGCATTCGCCTCGGCAATCAGCGTGCGCCCTGGATGGAGGTGGTGGGCGTCGTGGGCGATGTGCGAGAACGTCCCTCAGACGACGCGCCGCCGACCGTCTACGTCCCGATGCAACAGCACCCACAAGGGTGGGCAGCGGTCGTCGTCCGCACCACCGGCAATGCGACGGCGCTCGTGCCCGCCATCAGGCGCGTGCTGTATCAGATGGACCCTGCCCTCCCGGTCGTTGGCGCCCAAACCATGCGCGACGTGTTCAATGGGATGCTCTCCGCCCAGCGCCTCCCGATGATCTTCACCACCGCCTTCGCCATGCTCGCGCTCATCCTCGCCGCGCTCGGCACCTACAGTGTGCTGGCCTACTCGGTCACAGCGCGCCATCGCGAGTTCGGCATCCGCACCGCGCTCGGCGCGCGCCGCGGCAGCGTGCTCGCGCTTGTCGTGCGGCAGGGGATGACGATGGCACTCATCGGCACCGTGGTGGGGCTGCTCCTGGCCGCCGCGGGCACGCGCGTGCTCACCGGACTGCTCGTCGGCGTGACACCGCACGATCCCGTGACGTTCGTCGCGGTGCCGCTCATCCTGCTCGCTGTGAGCGCGGCCGCCTGCCTCATCCCCGCGCGCCGCGCCACCAGGGTAGAACCGGTGGAGGCGCTGCGCGCGGAGTGAGCGGTCGAGTCACGGCACCGTGAACACGAACGGCATCTGCACGAGCGGCCTCACCCTGTGCCCGCCCACCTCAGCGGGATAGAAGTTCCACTCGGGCCCGTCGGCGCGCCCCGATCCACGCCGTTCGCGCTGCCACGCGGCGTGCCTATCGCGTTGAAGTCCCCGGGGTTGGTGACCGACTGCGACAGGTCGATCGATGGGATCCGCATAGGGATCGTCGGTGGCGCCACGAGCACGTGGATTCCCTTCGGAATGCGTGGAACGGAGGGACGCGCGGACGCGCGCGGCACCGCCGTCTCATCAGGGACAATATCGTCAGCACGTAACACCCGCATGAATGAAGGATTACGAGATCGGGAAGGCTTGGTTACTATATGCTCATAATTCATTTCCGGCGCGCGAGCCCTTCGTTGGTCTGAGATTCGCTATTGGCGCGCGATGCCGCGTCCGCCGTTCGGCATCGCGTGATCACCGTTTCCCCTGAGCAGCATGGTCACCAGACCGCATCAGCACCCGTCCGACGAGCACGCCGAGAGTCACGCCGGCGATCGTACCGCGCACCAGGCAATAGGCCATGCGGCGCACGGGGCCGCGGGCGATGCCGAGCATCAGGCCAGCGCTCACGCCGGCCATGACGTGCATGCGGGACATTCGGTGGCGATGTTCGAGCGCAGGTTCTGGATCTCCCTCGCGCTCACGATCCCGACGCTCGTCTGGAGCGGGCCCGTCGCGCACTGGCTGGGCTACACCGCGCCGACCTTCCCCGGCTCCCGCTGGGTGGCGCCGCTCTTCGGCACCATCGTCTTCCTCTACGGTGGTTGGGTGTTCATCCAGGGCGCGGTGCGCGAGCTGCGCCACGGGCGGCCCGGCATGATGACCCTCATCGCGCTCGCCATTCTGGTGGCGTTCGTGTTCAGCGTGGCGGTGACGGCGGGCGTGCACGGCGTGGCGCTCTGGTGGGAGCTCGCCACCCTCGTCACCATCATGCTCCTTGGCCACTGGCTCGAGATGCGGTCCGTCTCACAGGCGCAGGGCGCGTTGCGCGAGCTGGCGAAGCTGCTGCCCGACACCGCCACCCGCGTCGTGGGCGACCGTCTGGAGGACGTCGACGTCTCCGCGCTACGGGAGGGCGACATCGTCCTCGTGCGGCCTGGCGCGAGCGTGCCGGCGGATGGTGTGGTGCGCCAGGGGCGGAGCGCGGTGAATGAGTCGATGATTACCGGCGAGTCGCGCCCGGTCGCGAAGACCGCGGGGGCGCGCGTGATCGGTGGCACGGTGAACGGCGACGGCTCGCTGCGCGTGGAGGTGACGCGTACGGGCGAGCAGACCGCGCTTGCGGGGATCATGCGGCTCGTGGACGAGGCGCAACGCTCGCGCTCCCGCGCGCAGGCGCTGGCCGATCGCGCGGCGTTCGCGCTCACGCTGGTCGCCGTGGGCGCCGCGCTCGTGACGCTGGTAGTGTGGTTGGCCGCGGGCGCCAGCGGCGCCTTTGCCGTGGAACGCGTGGTCACGGTGCTCGTCATCAGCTGTCCGCACGCGCTCGGCCTCGCCATCCCGCTCGTGATCGCCATCTCCACCACCATCGGCGCCCGCAACGGCCTGCTCGTGCGCGACCGGCGGGGACTGGAAAGCGCGCGTCAGGTGGACACCGTGGTCTTCGACAAGACTGGCACGCTCACGCTCGGAGCGTTCCGCGTGGTCGAAATCACCACCGTCCCTGGCCTCCAGGCCGATGAGGCCCTGCGTCTCGCGGCCGCGGTGGAGCGAGACTCCGAGCACACGATCGCGCGCGGCATCGTGCAGTCCGCCCAGGACCGAGGGCTCGAGATCCCGGCCGCGGAGGAGTTCCGCGCGATTCCCGGGCAGGGCGTGCGTGCCCGCGTGGATGGCCGTGACCTCGCGGTTGGCGGTCCCGCGCTGCTGGAGCGTGCGGGCATCGAGCCACCTGCCGTGCTGCGTGAGGCGACCGCTCGCGCGGCGAGTCGTGGTGAAGCGAGTATCACGCTGGTCGACGGAGATGCGGCCCGCGCGGTCTTCGCCGTGGCGGATGCCATACGGGAGGAGTCGCGTGAGGCGATCGCCCGGCTGCACGAGCAGAGCATTCATGTCGTGATGTTGACCGGTGATGCCCGCGTGGTGGCCGACGCCGTGGCCCGCGAACTGGGGATCGATGCCGTGTTCGCCGAGGTGCTTCCAGGCGAGAAGGCGGAGACCATCAAGGCGCTCCAGCGACAGGGACACCGCGTCGCCATGGTGGGCGATGGGGTGAACGACGCGCCCGCGCTGCTCACCGCAAACGTGGGCATCGCGATCGGCGCGGGCACGGAGGTGGCCGTGGAGGCGGGGGACGTGGTGCTCGTGCGCAGCGATCCGCGCGACGTGTCGCGGATCGTCGCGCTGAGCCGGGCGAGCTATCGGAAGATGGTGCAGAATCTCTGGTGGGCCGCCGGCTACAACATCGTGGCGATCCCGCTGGCGGCGGGCGTGCTGGAACCGGTGGGGATCGTGCTGAGTCCGGCGGTGGGGGCGATTCTCATGTCACTCAGCACCATCATCGTCGCGGTGAACGCGCAGCTGCTGCGAAGGGTGCGGTTGTGAGGGGCGAAGGAGCGCGCTGAACTCATCACGTGTCGATACCCGCGCCATCGCGGGTCTCTCTCGTCCGGAACGGCGATCCGGTCAGTATGCCGTCCGCATGTCCAGCGCCGCGGGGCTCCATCCGGCGCGAATCAGATTCTCACTGAACTTCTCGTAGTTGTACGGCGGGAATCCCGTCGTCATGACTTCGTCGTC
>DASUKA010000122.1:0-4438 GCA_036278935.1 Gemmatimonadaceae bacterium | reverse complement strand
TCAGCTCGGGCGGCAGCCCCTCGCGTTCGGCGACGAAGCGCATGGCGTCGGTAATCTCGCCCCGCCGCGCGAAGCGCATCTGGGTCGGGGCATCCGCGCCCGCCGTCATTGTCGGCGCACCAGCGTGCGTGCCGTTGCCTGCGGACGCCGCATCCGACGCAACGCCGGCGGCCTCCCATGTCTTCTGTTCATCCATGATGCTGACTCCCTACGCCGGTACAAGCCGGATCAGGTTCAAAGGGACTCTCTCAGCCGGCTGCCCACGTGCGGCCGGCACCCCTGTCGAAGGAACGGCGAGCGAGGAGAACGGCGCAGCACCCGGAGAAACGAGATGTCTCCCACGGGCGCCATTCCGCCCCCTCATTCCGTGCCTTTCTTCTTTCTCCTCTCGCCTTTCCCCCTCTCGCGCTTTTTCTTCGGCGCGAGGATCGTGCCTCGACACTTCTTCGATCCACAGTGACACACGTACAGCCGCTCGGTCTCCTCATCGGCGTCGTCCGCGCGCTCGTACGCATAGTCGTAACACAACTCGGTACCCGGTGCAATGCTCCGGATGGCCTCGATGTAGATCCGCTTGCGGACGATCACCGCCTCGCAGTTCGGCTCGCACGAGTGGTTGATGAAGCGCGCCTCGTTCCCCCCCACGGCCGCATCCACCACCCGGCCGTCGTCCAGACTGAAGAGAAAGGTGTGGTGCCGCTCCATCCCCGCATCATCGTAGCGGGCGTCGGCCTCCTCCTCCGTAATCCGTTCCCCCGTGTACTCGACGATCCGCTCTCCCTTGCGGATGCGACGCGTGGCGAACGCGCCCTGCCCCTGGATAGTGGACGCGCGGAGCTCGAACGGCAGCGCCGCGGGCTCGCGCCTGGGACGCGGGGCGCGCGGAGTGCGCGAATCCGCCCGCTTGGGAGCGCGCCCGTTCGATGTGTGGGATTTCTTGGCTGCTGGCATGGCTAGGAAAGCGGGAGAGGAGAGAGGCGAAAGGAGAAAGGCGGGACTGCGATGGTCAGTGGGTCAATGGGTCGGTGGGTCAGAAACAGCTCGAACGCGTCCAGCCCTCTCCCCCGGGCCATCCCGCAACTCAGAACTCACAACTCACTTCCCTCGCCTTCCTCCGGTACGGCTTTCGCTCTGGACATCGAGCGTATCCTAGCGATAAGCTCACTCTTCGATCACCAGAATACCAGTGCACCCTTTCGTCTATCAGCGCGCGGACACGGTCCGCGACGCGGCCGAGCGGCTGGCAGAGCCGAACAGCATGCCCCTGGGCGGGGGCACGGATCTCCTCACCGTGCTCAAGGAGGATCTGGCGCGCCCCGACACGCTCGTCGACCTGCGCTACATCCCGGGCGGCACGGACATCGGAGCGGCCGAGGACGGCGGCCTGCGCATCGGCGCCGCCGTCCGCATCAACACGCTCGCCGCCAACGTGATGATCCGGGAGCGGTATCCAGCGCTCGCCAGCGCCTGCGCGTCGGTGGGCACCACGGCGCTCCGACACATGGGCACGCTCGGCGGGAACCTGTGCCAGCGGCCGCGCTGCTGGTACTTCCGCCGCAACATCCCCTGCCTCAAGAACGGCGGGGACAGCTGCCCCGCAGCCACGGGCGAGAACCAGTATCTCGCCATACTCGGCGGCGGTCCGTGCCACGTCGTGCATCCATCCGACCCGGCGGTGGCGCTCACGGCGCTCGACGCGGTGGTCGAGATTGCCGGGCCCGGCGGCACGCGCACGGTGGCGATCGAGGAGTTCTACGTGCTGCCCGCGGAGCGGCTGGATCGCGAGACGGTGCTCGAAGCCGGCGAGTTCGTCACGGGCGTGGTGATTCCGCCAGGCCGCGAGGGCGGGTGGCAGCGCTACGAGAAGCTCATGCAGCGCGGGGCATGGGATTTCGCGCTCGTGAGCCTTGCGGCGGTGCGGCGCTCGGATGGCGCAGTGAGACTGGTGCTGGGCGGCGTGGCACCCACGCCCTGGCGGGTGACCTCCTCCGTGGAGGAGGATGCAGCAAGCGGGAACCTCGACGAGCAGGATGTCGCCACGCTGGCCGAGCGTGCGCTGTATGATGCGCGGCCGCTCGCGGGGAACGGATACAAGGTGACACTGGCCACCACGCTGCTCAGTCGGGCGATTCGGGAGATGGACCAGGGGTGAATTCGGTACCACGCTGAATTCGTCCACATTACCATCTCGAATTCGTCCACATTTTTGTTGACCGTCTCCTGAAAGGGGACTAAATTACTTCACATGCAGTTCGCCACCCCCACCGTGCCCGCTATTGCCGCGTTCCGCGGGCTCCGCGCCGAGATTCTGCTTGCGCTCAAGACGGCGCAGCCGCTCACGGCCAAGGAGCTGGCGCGGCGCTTCGCGGTCACGCCCAATGCGCTCCGCCGGCATCTCAAGGAGTTGGAGGCGCTCGGGCTGGTGCGGCACGACCGCGAGGTGCGCGGAGTGGGCGGGCCGACGTACGCGTTTACATTGAGCGACGCCGGCGAGGCGCTCTTTCCCCGGGCCTACGAGTCTGTGCTGCTCGACGCGATCGAGGCGGTGCGCGAGATGAGCGGGAGCGACGGCGTGGTGCGGATTCTGGAGCGGCGCTGGGCCGCCGCCGTCCGTGACGCGGTGCCTGAGCTGAATGGGCTGCCGCTCCGGGAGCGGGCCGAGCGGCTGGCGGAGCTGCTCACGGCGGACGGGTACATGGCGGAAGCGGAGGCGCACTCGCCCACCGAGATCACGATTCGCCAGCACAACTGCGCGATTCACGCGGTGGCACAGCGCGTTCCCGAAGTGTGCGAGGCGGAGGCCCGCTTCCTCTCTGGCGCACTCGGCGCATCCGTCACGCGCGAATCGCACATTCTCGAAGGATGCAACAGCTGTACGTATACCGTGTGCGCGCCGCACACGGCCGACGAGCGGACGGCGGCGGCGGGGACGGCGACGGGTGCCGGCGGCTCTCGTGGCTGGCATCACACTGATGAGGAGAACGCATGAGCTCGACAATCGAAACCCTGGTCAATCGCGAATACGCCTACGGGTTCGTGACCGACATCGAGGCGGATACCCTCGCGCGCGGGCTGAACGAGGACGTCGTGCGCCTCATCTCGCAGAAGAAGCAGGAGCCCGAGTGGCTGCTCGAATGGCGGCTCAAGGCGCTCCGGCGGTGGGTCACCATGCACGAGCCGCATCACTGGGCGAACATCACCTATGAGCCCGTCGACTACCAGAACGTCATCTACTATTCGGCGCCCAAGACCAGGAAGAAGGTCGGAAGCCTGGACGAGGTCGATCCGAAGCTCCTCGAGACCTACAAGAAGCTCGGCATCTCGCTCACCGAGCAGAAGATGCTCGCGGGCGTGGCGGTGGACGCGGTGTTCGACAGCGTGTCGGTGGGCACGACCATGCGCAAGGAGCTCGAGCAGCTCGGCATCATCTTCTGCTCCTTCTCCGAGGCGGTGCGTGAGCATCCGGATCTGGTGAAGAAATATCTCGGCTCCGTGGTGCCGCACAGCGACAACTTCTTCGCGGCGCTCAACGCCGCGGTGTTCAGCGACGGCTCCTTCGCGTATGTGCCCAAAGGGGTGCACTGCCCCATCGAGCTCTCCACCTATTTTCGCATCAACAGCGCGGACACGGGACAGTTCGAGCGCACGCTGATCATCGCCGACGAGGGAGCGTACGTGAGCTACCTGGAGGGATGCACGGCGCCCAAGCGGTCGACCAACCAGCTGCACGCCGCCGTGGTGGAGCTCATCGCCCTCGAGGGGGCGACGATCAAGTACTCGACCGTGCAGAACTGGTTCGCGGGCGACGAAGAAGGGAAGGGCGGCATCTACAACTTCGTCACCAAGCGTGGCAAGTGCGCGGGCGCCAACTCGAAAATTTCGTGGACGCAGGTGGAAACCGGCTCGGCCATCACCTGGAAGTACCCGAGCGTCATCCTGCAGGGTGACAACTCCGTGGGGGAGTTCTACTCGGTGGCCGTGGTGAACAACCACCAGCAGGCCGACACGGGGACGAAGATGACCCACATGGGAAAGAACACCAAGAGCACCATCGTCTCCAAGGGGATCTCGGCCGGCCACGGAAACAACAGCTATCGCGGACAGGTGAAGGTGCTCCCCAAGGCAACGGGCGCGCGCAATTACACGCAGTGCGACTCGATGCTCATCGGCAACCAGTGCGGTGCGCACACCTTCCCGTACATCGAAGTGCAGAACAGCTCGGCCATCACCGAGCACGAGGCCTCGACGTCGAAGATCGGCGAGGACCAGATCTTCTACCTCAAGCAGCGCGGCCTGAGCGCGGAGCAGGCGGTGTCGATGATCGTCTCGGGCTTCTGCAAGGAAGTCTTCCAGAACCTGCCCATGGAGTTCGCGCTGGAAGCGCAGCAGCTGCTGGGGATCACGTTGGAAGGAAGCGTCGGGTAGGAGAAAGGAGAGA
>DASUKA010000121.1:0-15449 GCA_036278935.1 Gemmatimonadaceae bacterium | reverse complement strand
CGAGGCGACGGACCACTTCCATGCGGAGGGTCGCGAACCGTGTCGCGTAGGCTCGCTCGCGCGCCACGGAGTCGGCACTCGTCGCACGCGATGGACCAGAACGGCGTGCCACCCTTTGTTCCACCTCGGCTCCGCGCCCTTGCAACTCCGGCCGGTCGAGGACAAGCGTTGCCGTCAGGACGTGCTGGGTCGCGAACGCCGGCTCGGCCAACTCGATGCGAACCCACAGCCCGGCGTATCGGAGCGCGAGCGGCAGAATCGCGACGGCCACCGCGACCTGGGCCACGATCAGCACCGTCCACGTTTTGCCAAGCCGTATCCCGGAACGACCCGCTCCAAGTTGCTGAAGGCTCGCGTGCAGCTGGCGCCGGGTTGCCTTGAGCGCGGGCAGAGCACCAACGATCACTGCGGCGAGGACGGCGAGCCCCGCGACGTACAGGAGCACGGAGAGCGAGATGTCGAAATGCATCCAGAAGGGGAGCTGTTCGGTCGCTCCCGCCATCCGTGAAAGAAAGTAGCGGAGCTGGTGAAGGATCAGCTTTGCACCCACGATTCCAACCACTGCCGAGCCAACCGAGAGCACGAGCGCTTCGGCGAAGAGCTGAGCGACAATCCGGCCGCGACTCGCGCCGAGCGCACTCCGCACCGCGATCTCGCCCGTCCGCGTCGCCGTGCGGGCGTAGACCAGGATGGCGACGTTCGTGCCGATCACCACCAGGAGTAAGCTCACCAAGAGCTCGGCGAGGTGGAGCATCCAAGCCACTTGCGGGCCGTCGAGGAAGGACCGTGTGTACGGAAGCACGCGGGGTTGGACGTGCTCGTGTGATTCTGGATAGGCCGCAGTCAGGCGCGCGCCGATGGCGTTCAGTTGGATCTGCGCATCCTGCAGCGTCGCGGTCGGCGCGAGGCGGCCGAATACGTCGAGCGATGGCGCGCGGCCGCGCTCGAAGTCGGATGGATCGAGTCGCAGCGGAGTCCAGATGATGTTGTTGACCGGGAACGCGAAGCCCTCCGGCATGACGCCGACGATCGTGTACGGGGTCGCTCCCAACTGAACAGTCTGACCGATGATGTCCGACTGGCCGGCGAAGCGGTTCTGCCAGACGGTATAGCCGATCACCACGACAGCAGGTGCTCCGGCGCGTTCGTCGGCATCATTGAAGTACCGCCCCTTGAGCGGGGGCACCTGGGCGACGCGGAAGCCCGACGCGCTCATCTCCGCGATGCTCACCGATTCAGGAGGACCGCCGCGCGTGATGAGGTTGCGATTGATCGTCCGCCACGCGCTCACGTCCTGAACCGCCGTCAATGCCGAACGCCACGTCGCGAGATCGTGCAGGTAGGTCCGGCGGGCCTCGTTGCTCGTGCGCGTGTCCATGTTCTGGATCGCGACGATGCGGTTCCCATCAGGGAGGGGCAGCGTGGCGTCGACGACGGTGGAGATGACCCCGAACGAGGCCGCGCAGATGGCGACGGCCACCGCCATCCCCACGACCGCCACGAGTGTGAGCCCCGGATATTTCGCCATCATCCGGAGCCCAAGCTTGAGGTCGAGCGAGAGCCCGCTGAGCCACGCGAGTCCCCTGCCCTCCCGCAGTTCTTCCTTGTGCCGCTCCACCCCACCGAAGGCCACGAGGGCCTGCCGCCTGGCCTCCTCGGGCTCGAGCCCTGCCTCACGCACCAGCCGCTCCGTCTCCAGCTCGAGGTGGAGGCGGAACTCCTCTTCCATGCGCCGCTCGGCAGCCCGACGGCTGACGAGGAGATGCAACCGCGCACGGAGTGCATGCAGCCAGCTCATGGCGTGTTCCAGCAATCATGGTGGCCATGGCGGATCCGCCGGCGCCACTCGTCAGCTGATGTGCGAATGATGCGATGGTCCACGACTACTCCTCCCGCAGCGCTTCGGCCGGCTGCACCGCAAGTCCGCGTCGCGCGGGACCGAGCACGGCGAACAGCCCAACGACCATCACGATCGCCGCCACGATGGGCATGAGCACGACCGCCCCGCGCAGCCCTTCACCGACCGCGGACGATCCGCCCATGACCATGCCGTCCGTCGCCCTGTCGAGCGCGAGCGCCAGGATCGACCCAACCGCGACGCCTGCCCCGAGCTGCGCGCTCGCCCGCGCGAAGACGCTGCTCATGATGCGGCGGCGGTCGGCGCCGAGCGCGACGCGGATGCCGATCTCGCGCCGCCGTTGCGCGACGGTGAACGACAGCATCGCGTAAATGCCGGCGGCGGCCAGCAGCAGCACGCTCAGCGTGGTGACGGCTACGGTGAGGGCGAAGGTTCGGTATGCTTGCTCCTGCCTGTCGAGGACCTCCGCATCGGTGCGCACATCGACCAACTGGAAGCCCGGGTCGACCGCGGCCGTCGCGGTGCGCAGCCCACGCGTGAAGGCGGGCGTGATGCCGCTCCTGACATGCATCCAAAGCCGGATCGATGTCGCCTCACGGTCATCCATACGCAACGCGCTGGGCGCCGCGGCGCGGTACACGCTCGGGAGCGCAATGTCGTCCGGGTCCGTACTCTCCCGTGGAGGGTCGGCGACGACCCCGACGATCTCGAGCCACGGCGCGCGCTCAGCGTTGCCGTCGCCTGCAATGGGACGGCGCGCCGCGACACGGCGTATGCGCCGGCCGACGACGTTGCCACCTCCAATGCGCGCGACGAAGGCCGTATCCACGATGACGGCCGTCGATCCCTCGACCGTATCGGCATCGACGAATCCGCGGCCGGCCACGATGGGAGCGTCGAGCAGATCGAACAGGCCGACGGTCGCCGACGTGATAGTGGTGAGGACCGTGGGCCGGCGCGCCACGGAGTCAGCCGCTCCTGCGCTGCTGGTCCGATCGCCTTCGATCTCGAACCGCCGATACGGCTCTCCTCCCGGAAATGCGCTGACGAAGGCCGCACCGACGCCGGGCTCGGCGCCAAGGCGCCGCAGCAGGGCACCGGCACGGCGCGCAAAGCGCGCGTTGAAGCGACGCTGGGAGGCGGTGTCTGCCGTGGTGGACGGCGCCGATTCCCGAGGAAGGGACACACGAGCGCGTAGGAGGGTCTCGGTCGAAGACCCAAGATCGCGCATGCCGATGTGCAGGAACACGCTCGCGTGGTGGATCGAGGCGGGTAGGATGGCGACGGTGACCGCCACCTGCGCGATGATCAGGGCGGTCCACGTCGGGCCGAGCTTCATGCTCGACGCGCGCGCCCCGAATTGCTGGAGACCCGCATACGCTCGCCGTCCCGTTGCCTTGAGCGCAGGCACGACGCCGACGACCGTCCCGCCGAGGAGAGCCAGGCCGCCGACATACGCGATCAACCCGGGCGACAGCCCGAGGTGGAACCAGAACGGCAGGTCCTGAGAAGAATGCTGCGTGAGCAGTTGCTCCACCCCCGCGAGCGCAAGACCCGCGAGCGACAGACCAACCGCCGCCGCGGCCCCGGAGAGGATGAGGGCCTCGACGAAGAGCTGCGTGATCACGCGTGTACGACTTGCCCCGAGCGCCATGCGCACCGCGATCTCGGCCGTCCGCGTCGCCGTCCGGGCATACACCAGGGCCGCGACATTCGCGGCGACCACGGCCAGGAGAAGAATGGCGCCGAGTTGGATCAGATGCAGGCGCCACATCATCTCCCACGCGTCCGCCGTGGGCCCCGCCGTGCGCGCGAACGGAACGATCGTTGGCCGCCGGTACTGGTGGGTATCCGGGTACATGGCCGCCAAGCGGCGGCCGATCACCGCGACCTGGGCGCGCGCCTGTTCCAGCGTGACCCCGTCCGCGAGCCGGCCAAAGACCTGGATCGGCGGCCCGGCACCCATTGCGTACATCGACGCGTCCAGTCGAAGCGGAACCCAGAAGCCTTCGTTTCGCGGGAAGCGGAAGTCTTCCGGCATCACACCAACCACGGTATACACCGTGGTGCCCAGTCGCACCGGGTGACCAATGATGTCCGGTTCGCCATCGAAGTAGCGCTGCCACTCGCGGTATCCGATCACCAGGACGGGCACACCGCCCGCGCGCTCGTCGTCGTCCAGGAGCGCTCGCCCCAGCACCGGCGGCACGCCTCCCACGCGGAACCCCGATGCGGACATTTCGGCAACCTCGACGACGCCCACCACGTGGTCATCGACGATCAGGTTGCGGTCGCCAAGCTGGAACGCCCCGAGATCACGAACCGTCGTCAGTTCGGTGCGCCACGCGACGAAGTCGTGCAGCACCTGCCGGTCGACGTTGCCGGCCACATCGGCGCGGTTCGTCTGTACGGCGACGATCCGGTCTCCGCCCTCGAGCGGCAATGTTGTATCGAGCGCGGCCGCGATCCAGCCGAACACGACTGCACTGGTCGCAATGGCGAGCGCCATCCCGAGCACCGACACGAGCGACAGGGCAGGATACTTGGCCATCATCCGCAGGCCGAGCTTCAGGTCCAACGAGAGCCCGCCGAGCCACGCCAGTCCTCGGCCTTCGCGCAGTTCCTCCTTGTGCCGCTCCACGCCGCCAAAGGAGACCAGCGCCTGGCGCCTGGCCTCCTCGGGCTCGAGTCCCGCCTCGCGTACCAGCCGCTCCGTCTCCAGCTCGATGTGGAGGCCGAACTCCTCTTCCATCCGCCGCTCGGCGGCATGGCGCCCGAAGAGGAGACGCAAACGAGCGCGAAGTGCGTACAGCCAGCTCATGGCAAGCTCCAGCTATTGGTCGACACGAGCAACACGGCGCGACGATGTCTTGCGTCCTCGACCATTGACACGAGACACGACCAGCCGACACACGACTCGTGCGGCGCGATGCATCACGTCGTCCGCAGCACCGCCTCGAGCCCCGCAGCGAACCGCCGCCAGCTTTCCAACTCGTCGCCCAACATGCGCTGCCCCCGCGCCGTGAGCCGGTAGTAGCGTGCCCGCCGGTTGTTGTCCGTCGTCCCCCACGCGCTCGTGATCAGCCCGTCTTTCTCCAGCCGCTGAAGCGCCGGGTAGAGCGACCCCTGGTTCACCGTCAGCACGCCGTCCGAGATCTGTTGAATGCGCCGGCTGATCCCCCAGCCGTGCATGGGTTCCAGGGAAAGCGTCTTGAGGACCAACAGGTCGAGCGAGCCGCGAAGGGCATCCGTCTGCGTGTGCGGGGCCATGTGCGCTTCCTGACGTGACGTTCTGTAGCTGTCGAGAGGAATCTGGGGAGCAGCCCTCTAGCTGTCAAGAGGAGAGGTCCCGCGCGGCGTCACGCACGCCCACCGGCGCCTTGGCAGGGCCCCGGAGTGCATGTCGAAATCCCGTCTCCCCATTCGACGTGATGGTAGAGCCGGCTCACGTCAGGCCGAACAACCGGTCGGCAGCCCGGCTCCCACCCTCTTCAGCAGGAGACACGACAATGCGTAGCAAGAAGATCAGCGTACTGCTCTGGACCGCTCAGGCGTTGCTCGCCGCTCTCTTCCTCTTTGCCGGCGGCATGAAGCTGGTCCTCCCGGCCGCGGCGATGCGCGGGCCCATTCCGCTGCCGACTCTCTTTCTGCGGTTCATCGGCGTCATGGAATTACTCGGCGCGCTCGGTCTGCTGCTGCCGGGGCTGCTGCACATTCGCAGGGAGTTCACCCCGCTGGCCGCGCTGGGCTTGACGATCATCATGACGGGCGCAACGGTGATCACGGCGGAGAGCGGCATGATCGTCTTCGCACTCGTGCCGTTCGTGGCGGGGCTGCTCGCGGTGTTCGTGGTCTATGGGCGACGCGGCTGGCTGCAGGCGTCGACCTGGACCGCACGTCGCTCCGCGCGGCATGCTGCTGCACCGCGCACCGACGAGTCGATTCAGCACGCCGCATAACCCCAACTGGAGAGAGTGATGCCATCAGCCACTCTGGCGCGCCCGGTCCCGCGCTCGCGAATGTGGGCCGGGCGCATCGTGACGGTACTCGTCGTCCTGTTCATGATGTTCGATGGTGTGCTCCATCTGCTCGTCCCGCCGCCCGTGGTGCAGGCGTTCGCGCAACTCGGCGTTCCCCTGCACCTGTCGATCGGCATCGCCCTCCTGGAGCTCGCGTACACCGCGCTCTACGCGATTCCGCGCACGGCGACCATCGGCGCCCTCTTGCTGACGGCGTACCTGGGTGGCGCGACCGCCCTCCAGCTGAGGGCCGAGGCGGCGCTCTTCCCGGTGCTCTTCCCCGTCATCGTGGGCGCGCTCGTGTGGGCGGGGCTCATGCTGCGCGACGCGCGAGTGGGGATACTCATCCTCCGGCGCCCCGAGCGATAAGGGCGCGCGTCCATCTCATCACCTCGAGGAGCATCATGGTCACCACTCAGAGAATCACCCCGTTCCTCTGGTTCGACAGCGAAGCCGAGGAGGCCGCCCGATTCTACACCGGCATCTTCAAGAACTCGCGGATCACCGCGGTCACGCGGTACAGCGAGGCCGGGTTCGAGGCCCATCATCGGCCCGCTGGCTCGGTGATGGTCGTGGCCTTCGAGCTCGACGGCCAGTCGTTCACCGCGCTCAATGGCGGGCCCGTGTTCACGTTCAATGAAGCGATCTCCCTGCAGGTGAACTGCGCGACGCAGGAGGAGATCGACTACTACTGGGAGATGCTGTCCGCCGGTGGAGATCCCAAGGCGCAGCAGTGCGGTTGGTTGAAGGACCGCTACGGCCTCGCATGGCAGATCGTCCCCAACTTTCTGGACGAGCTGTTCAGGGACGAGAATTCGGCCGAAGCGCAGCGGGCCATGGAGGCGATGCTGCGCATGAAGAAGTTCGACATCGCCGAGCTGAGACGGGCGTACGCGGGAACGGCGTGAGAGGCGCAATGGCTCCTCTACGACCCCGTCTTGGGGACACCACCATGCTTTGGTGCGTGGCGTCGCGGGCGCTCCGCCTCGCACGCGCGCCGGTCAAGCGCGAGGTCCACTACCGCACCTCGAGTCGCGTCTCCTGAGAGGACCGCGATGGTGATCGACTCCTTGTGTACATCCATCCCGAGATAGATGATACGGCGAGCAGCAGCAACCGTAGCGGCAGCAGACGATGCCATGGGCTGATCTCCGTGTCATGGGCGACGGATCGATCGTCGCAGATGACTCTGGTGGCTCCGCCGCGCGCGAGGAGCTCACCCACGCGACGGTCGGGAGCCAGTCCAATCGTAACTTCCAGGCGGACGACCATGACCGGCAAACTGACCCTCCTCCTCGTCCTTCTTGGGCTCGCCGGCACCGCGGCAGCTCAGGACAGCAGCCACGACTGGCTGCTGGTTCCAGGATGCCGAGTTGGCCCGATTACTACCAACTCATCAGAAGCAGAGCTCCGAACACGGTTCGGACCCGCGAACGTCCAGCCGACGACCATCTACCTTGACGAGGGAGAGCAACGCCCAGGGACAGTGGTGTTTCCGGGGGACTCCGCGAATCGCCTCGAGATCCTGTGGCGCGACACGCTGGCTCGAAAGGATCCGGCAGAGGTGCGCCTTTCTGGTTTGCGGAGTCATTGGCGATTCAAAGACGGATTGACACTTGGTTCCAGCCTGCGCGACCTGGAACGGGTCAACGGTAAGGCATTCCGCTTCAACGGGTGGGGGTCTGATGCCGGGGGCATCATCTGGGGGTGGGACGGCGGAGTGCTCAAGTCCCAACTGCCCCTTGATGCAGTGCGCCTGTATCTCGCCGAACCGAGATGGGATCTGTTGAATCACCACGAGCAGGCGGAACTGGACGAAGCGCGCGAGGACACCTCAAGCATGCCAGCGCTGCAACTGACCAACCCCCGCGTCGACTTTCTGCGCATCTTCTTCCTTCCATCGGGATGCCGTGCACCCTAGTCAACATTAGGCGCGCGACGGTACGGCTCAGGTACACCGGTAACAGCGAAGCTCGGGGACATAGGTAGCACTCGACGAACCTGCACGACGAAACTCGACTCAGCGAGGTCCGTCGATGCCCTGGAAACGAGGCGCACCGCTTGCATGTCTGCGTGGTATCACCTATGATATCATATGGGACGGCGGGTCGTGCTCGATACCAACGTCGTCGTCGCGGGACTCCGGTCTCGCGGCGGGTCGTCCGCGGCCGTGCTGTTGCGGGTCGGCACCGGACGCTTCCAACACTGCCTCTCCGTCCCGTTGCTCTTCGAGTACGAGGGCGCGCTGAAACGGGAGGCATCAGGCATCGCGCTACCGGTTGAGGCCATCGACGATGTGCTGGACTATCTTGCGGCGACGGCCGAGCTTCAGGACATCTATTTCCTCTGGCGGCCCGTTCTGCCAGATCCACGTGATGATCATGTTCTGGAGGTCGCCGTTGCTGGCGGGTGCGATGCCATTGTGACGTACAACCGGCGCGACTTCCGCGGCGCGGAGCGGTTTGGGATGAGGATCATTACGGCCGCCGAGTTTCTTCTGGAACTGGAAGGGGTTGTCGAATGAGTGCCATGAGTCTTCGTCTGTCGGAGTCACTTCACCAGGCCGCCAGGGCGCTGGCGGAGCGCGAAGGGATTTCCGTGAACCAGTTGGTCGCGACCGCCCTCGCGGAAAAGCTGGCGGCCCTGATGACGGTCGAATACATCGAGCGTGCCGGACGCGGGAACAGAGGCCGGTTCCTTGCCGCCATGGCGAAAGTACCCAACGCCGAACCAGAGCCGTGGGACCGGCTCCCAGTCAGCATAGCGCCACAGAAGCGCGTGCGGCCGGCGAATGCGCGACAGAAAGCACGGCGAGGCAAGCGATCAAAGAAGTAGGTGCATCGGATCGTACCTCCCCCTACTCCGTCTTGAGCGCTTCGATGGGCTCGCCGTGGAGCGCCCGGCGCGCGGGGCCGAGCATAGCTTCGGTTTCACTACGAACGAACTGCCCCTTGCCCCACTTGGCGCGGATGTCATTCGCTTCCTGCCACATGCGCCAGCATCAGCGCGTGCAGCTCCGGCCGCCCGAAATGCTCCGCCCAGTCGAGCGCGTCACCCTCGTGCTTGCTGTCACGGATCGTCGGGTCGGCGCCGGCCGCGAGCAGTGCTCGCGCGATGTCCAGGCTGCCACTCCACGCAGCCATGTGCAGCGGCGTAACCTCGGCGTCCCAGTGCATCCAGCGCGCGTTCGGAGTGGCGCCGTGAGCGAGCAGCCATTCTACGGCGCGCACGTCGTTCCGCTTGGCGAGGAGATGCAGCGCTCCGCTGTCGAGCAACTCCGGATTGTCGGCCACGAGCCGAGCGGCCGTGTCCCAATCACCGAGTGTGAGACTGGCGACGAGGTCCATCGGACCACCGCGTGAAGGGCGAGACCCGCGCTGAGCGCTGTTCAATTCGGCCATCGTCATCGCATGGATGGCCTCCATCACGCGGCGGTCGATGTCCTTGGTTCTCGCGTATGGGGCCGCCGGCTGGCCGCCGCCATCCACCGCGAGCGGGTCAGCGCCCAGCTCGAGGAGGAGCGCGATCATCGCCAGTCGATTCATCCGCACGGCGAAGTGCAGTGGCGTCTGGTTGTTCTCATTGCGGCTCATCCGGCAGTTGAGTGCCGACGGATCCTCCGCGACGATCCGCCGCACCTCGTCTGCGAGGTTCATCGCGATGGCGGAGAAGATGTGGTGCCCCGCGCCGCGGCTCACGAGAAAATCCGCGACCGCGCGATGCACCGCGTCGTCGCACCCCTCCCAGCAGGTCGCCCAGCCTATCACCTCGAGCTCGTGGTCGTCGCCGTGCCCCACGACATCAGCGCCCGCGTCGGCCAGGCGCCGCACCACGTCGAGGTGGCCTCCCGCCGCGGCCCAGTGCATGGCGTACGTGTTGTCGCCCCTCTCGCGAATGTTCACGTCCAGCCCACGCGCGAGCAGGAGCTCAACAGCCGCAAGACGCCCGTGCTGCGCGGCCGCGTGCAGCAGTGTCCACTCGTACGGCTTCTCGCGCGCGTGCAGCATGTCGGGGTGCGCGCCGAGCAGCGCGGTCAGCTGCTCCACATCGCCGGTTCGTGCCGCAGTGAAGAGCTGACCCGCGATCGTGGCAGACGGCGAAGTCTCTTCGGGCATGACGCACCTCCACTTCTTTGATCGGGCGGGAGCGCCCTCAGGCCGCACCCGATCGCGGCTTGCGCCAGCGCATTGCCGGGCGTCGCCCGGTCACCGCGCAGTCGCGAAGGTACAGATTGATCAGCGTCTGGTACGGTACATCCAGCTCAGCGGCCAGCCCCTTGAAATAGGCCAGCGTGGCGCGATCCAACCGTATCGTGACGGGTTGCTTCAGACGCTTCGCATAGGGATTGCGCGTGCCTTTGGAGAAATCGTATTCCTGTCTCATTGCTTCCACCTCGCGTCATACTGAGCGCGCTCAGATCGGGTTGCTCGCCGGGCTGAAATCCGCCGAATGGTTTCGCCATCGTCCTGACTGCAATGCACGACGACCAGGACGTGGAGCGTAACGCTCAGGCCGATCAGCAGGAATCGCTCTTCGATGAGGAGTGATCGGGGTCGGGGATCACCAGGGCGTTGTCATCGTAGAAGGCGGTTTCTGCCTCCTGGAAGGTTATGCCATGCTTGCGCGCGTTCGCACGGGCTTTCAATGGATCCCACTCGATTCGCAAGTCGGACATGAGAAAATGTACATACAATGTACATCTACTGTCTACCCTGCGCGCGCACAATCTCACGGGTGAGCCCGGGTGCGGGCAGGATTGTTGCCGTTGCATTCGTTGACCCCTGCCCGCGTTCGGATTCTCCTGCCGAGCCATCGCTGCAGCGGGGCCGGCGCGTCCCCTCGTCCTCCTAGAGCATCGGCCGGATCACTTCCGCGAGCACGAGCGACGGATGCGTGGTATCTACGTGCGCCCCATCCTCGATCTCCCAGATGGCCGAAAGCACCGCCTGCGCGAATGCCCAGCGCAATACGCGGGCACTATCGAGCTGCAGCATGGACGTGAACTGATGGACCCGCCGCCGGATCGTCGTCGGATCGGTGAACAGCGAGGAATCTTCGCGCGGGTTCCTGAGCGCCGCCCCGACCTCGTACTCGACCTCACCGATCACTCCCTTGGGGTCGATCGCCACCCACCCTCGTAGAGTGTCGAACAGGATGTTCGAGTGCTGCAGGTCGCCGTGGAGCAGTCGCTGGCTCCCCTGCGACGCGCTGAGTTGCGTGTAGTGCCGCTGAGCCTCCCTCACCATCGCTCCGGGAACTTGCCTATCCCCGCTCGCGAGGTACCAGTCGAAGGCCCTGCCCCAATCGCCGACGGTCGGACACCCCGCTACCGGCCGCGCCGGCGACAGCGATATGGCCTGAGTTGACGACAGCGCCTGGATGGTCCGAGCCAGGATAGCCGTCGCTTCCTCGTCCCGCCCGCTCAGAGCCAGATCGACGAGGGCATTTCCGGGCCGTATACGCTCCAGCAGCATGGCGCCACCATCGCACTCGTATACGCGCACGATGCCGCTTCTCCCGAATTCGCCCGCCACCCGCCCGCTCTCCCATTCGTCCCCCGGCCGCTTGACCACCTTCAGCACGACTGGCTGCGCGCCACGCCTGCCGTAGGCAATGAGCGAGCTCGCGGTCTCGAACGGCTCGTCGAGCGCGACTCGCCACTGGCGGGCGTACCGCCGAAGCCGGTCATGAGCGCTGGCGACCATTTCCCGGGGCACCGGGGTCAATTCAGGCAGCATCTTGGTAAGACAACCCGCGGCCCGCTCGCGTGCTCTGACCAGTGGACGCTCAATAAGCCTTGGGTTGCTGATTGTCCTGAAGCATTGCCCCGGAACCGCTTCCGCCGCATAGCAATTCGCCGCCCGCCATTCGCCCGTCAAAATTATGACCCATGTTCATAACTCTGTGGACAATGTTCATAACTTTGAACGCGGCTTTGAACGTCACTCCTCGCCACCGGCCAAAACCCCCGCCGGCCGCTCGTAATACGACCCACGCCGCTCGCCGCGCACCACCAGCTCGCCGCGCTTCACAAGCTTCTCCAGCACCCCCCGCGCTTCCCGCCCTCCGACCTGGCAGAGCTCCGCCGCCTGGCTGCGGGTGATCCGGGCATGGGCATTCACGTACTGGAGAATCATTCGTTCCCGCTGGATGGGCTCGATACCCGCCATGCGCACGTGCGCGGCCGGCGTCCCCATGGCTCGATAGGTGGCCGCCGAGAAATGGTACGCGCGCTCGCGACGCTCATCGCGGGCTTCGAGCACGCCCGCTTCCACCAGCCGCTCCAGCACCGAGCGCGCGGCGCCGTCGGTGCGCTGCATAAGCGTGGCGGCCCGGGTGATGTCGATGCGCCGTTCCCGCTCCACCGCGTTCAGGATGAGCATTTCATCCATGGTCACGCGGCGATCTGGTTGGTCGCGCGTGATAATGAGCCGAGCAAGGGCAAGGTTGGGCTGGCCACCGGGGAGGACCACCTGGACGCTGGACAGCGAGCTGCGCGAATAGTCCGGCGCCGGCCGGCCGTAGCGGAGCTGCCCCTCGAAGATGGTATCGATGCCGCGCCCGGTGCGCTCCACCAGCCCGATGCGCTTGAACGCATCGGCCAGTAGCGGATTCCGCGGCCTGGGCGGCGCCACGAGCAGCGTGTCCAGCCGCACCTCGTCGGGAAAGCCGCCGGGATTGCTGACCTCGATCTCCTCGTCGCGCCACTGCACGTGCACAGCGCCGGGCTGCGCGTAGTCGCGGTGGATGAGGGCGTTGTGCACCGCTTCGCGAAAGCCCGCCGGGCTGTAGCGCGGAACGCCCACGCGCACCGGGCCCACCTCGATCTCCTCTTCCTCGTTCCGCGCGTCGAAACGCTCGGCGAGCTCCGCCGCCACGCGGATGAGCGGACGCCGAGTGAAGTCGTTCACCGCCACGCGGGTGCCGGCAAGTAGTTGGAATGCCACCTCGTGCGCCGGCACGAGCCGCTCGAGCACCGGCTCGCGCCCCACCATGAGGAGCCCCGCCACGCGTACCCGGTCGACGCGCAACTCGTCGCCGCCTTCGCCCAGCCCGAGCGCGCGGACGATCTCCGCATCGGGAAGACCGAGCAGTGCCGCGTCAGCACGGCCGCGGTTCCGCGCCACCGTCTGCCGCAGCCGCTCCAGCTCCAGCGGGTCGAGATCCTCCCAGCTCGCCTCGGGCACCACGAGCGCCGTGTAATCGAGCGCCCCTCGGCTCGCCTCGCGTGACTGCATCTCGTGGGCGAGAAAGGGGAGACAGTGCGCTCGGCCGTGCACGTCCAGCGCCCGGCGCTTGTACACCCCCTCGCGGGTGGAGGTGACCGGCAGCCCGGCCGGGATCTCGACGACGATCACCGGGCGCTCGTCGAGCATGGCCACGCCGCACTCCACGGAACAGCTTGGTGATGTGCGCGCCGCGACAAGCAACTCCAGCCGGCGCGGATCGGTGTACGCGCCATGGCGGGCGCGCGCGCCGGTGACGCGCCCGTCATCCTCCACTCCGATCAGCAGAACACCGCCGCGCCCGTTCGCCTGGCACACCACGGCCTCCACCAGGGCGCGGTCATCGAGCGGGTCGCGCTCGTCGCTCTTGAACTCGACGTCGAGCTGTTCGCCCTCGGCGATGAGGTGGCGAAGGGCGTCTTCGGTGAGCATCCGACTGAGGGACAGACGATAGGAAGAGCGAGGCCGCGCCGAATGTAGAGGGCGCGGGACAGCGCAAGGCTCGCTCGGCGAGCGGGCCAGCCTGGGGGCGTGACGGAGAACGTGGCTGGGAAGCTACGGGCAACCGGCCAGCGGTCAAGTCGCGCCCTGCCATCAGGTGGAGAGCGGCCCAGTCTTCCAGAAGGCGTACGTTCAGGTTGATGGAGCGCCGAGCCTGCCGCACCTGCTCCTCGATGCTTGGTGCGGGCGGCGGGGCGCGTCGTTTATGCCATCAGGCGCCTGAGCAGTTGAATCTGTCCTGTGTGGTACGCGTCGTGGTGGGCGACGCCCAGCACTTCGTCGCCGAGCGAGACGACCTTGCCGCGGCGCCGCGTAGCCAGCCGCGCGGCCGGCACGGCGGAGACGGCCGCGAGCAGGCGCTCCTGGTACTCCTCGAGGAGGGCGAGATCCGCGCGCCACGTGTCTTCCGCCAGCGTGTCCGGCAGTCGCGGCCACCATGAGGAGCGCAACGGGTGCGGAAAGGCTCGCGCGGACTTCACGCCCAACCGGCGCAGCATGATGTGGCGCGTGTAGGCGAGATGGAGGACCACATCCCAGATCGAGTTGCGGTCCGGCGCGGGACGCCAGGCAGCATCCGCCGCGCTCACTCCTCGGAGCGACAGTCGGAGGGATGATCCATGCCACGCGGGGCCGTGGTAGATCTCGTGGAGCGCCCGCAGAAGGAGCGCCCGTGACGGGGTACCGCCCATCCCTCGGCGCGTAGATCCCTGGCGCGTCGCCATCATGACACCACCACGTCGAAATGGTCGACCGTCGGCTCGCGCTCCAGCAGGTAGTCGTCGTCCTCCGGATAGTACCGTGCGCGCTCCACGTCGTCGCCGGCGAACGCCTTGATGGCGTCGAGTGAGTCCCAGAGGGAGATCAGCTCGAACACCGCGCGGTCTCCTTCGATGCGGCGCAGCACGTAGACACCGCGATTCCCCGGCGTCGCCCGGTAGTCGGGTACGCCGGTTCGGTTGAGGTACTCCGTGTAGGCTTCTGCCCTGTCCGCGGGGGTCGCGCCCCGCCAGCGCCGTGCGATCATCTCGGTCACCTCCTCCACTATTCTCACGGTCTAAAGTCCTGTAGACGGTAATATGCATGGGCACTCTTACTTGTCAACCGGCGATAGCCGGTAGCAACTTTCGCTCTTGGAGGACGAATGGCGACATCGCGCATGGCGGAGCGGGAGTTCCAGCGCATCGGCGGGCATCCCGTACTCGATTTCCATAACACGATCACGTGGACGCGGGCCGGTACCACGCATGAGCTGCTGGAAAGCGTGGCTGACCTCGTGGCCTGGATACGCGGGAGTGGCGTGGTGACTGATGCCGAGTGGGAGCAGCTCGCGCGCGACGCGGCGCACGACCCGGAACGCTCGGCGCGTACACTGCACCAGGCGCGCGAGCTTCGCGCGGTGTTGCATGATCTGCTCTCGGCGGCCGCGGCGGCGCGCGCGCCGGATGCTGAGCGGCTTGCCGAGTTCAATGGAGTGCTTCGCCGCGCGCTCGCGCTGCTCGATGTGGCATGGGAGGGCGACGGCTTTACGTGGCGGATCGCGGGTGCGATGACGCACGAGAGGGCGGAGAATGACGGCGGCCCGCGGGTGCGTGGAGACGGAGCGATGATGCTCGACGTCGCGCTGGCACGCGTGGTCTGGTCGGCGGCACAGCTCCTGACCGCGGGCAACCTCGTGCGGCTGCGTCAGTGCGCGAACGCCGACTGCGGCTGGCTCTTTCTCGACACCACGCGGAACTGGAGCCGACGTTGGTGCTCCATGGCGGATTGCGGCAGCCGGGACAAAGCGCGGCGGTACTACCAGCGGAAGCGCGCGCGGACGGGGCGCGGACGGGAGCAGGGATCGGG
>DASUKA010000120.1:0-4418 GCA_036278935.1 Gemmatimonadaceae bacterium | reverse complement strand
GCGCCGCTCGGGCCCGAGCTCCGGCGCTTCATCCACACCGTGGACCCGCGCCTGCCGGTGCCGACCGTCGCCACCATGGAATCCGTGATGCATGCGGATCTCTCGAGCGTGCGCTTCCGCACCTGGCTGCTGTCGCTGTTCG
Organism: Gemmatimonadaceae bacterium; assembly: GCA_036278935.1. GTDB lineage: Bacteria > Gemmatimonadota > Gemmatimonadetes > Gemmatimonadales > Gemmatimonadaceae > DASSNR01. Next base: position 4,276 of record DASUKA010000120.1, on the reverse strand, counting down.
CCGCCACGGCGCTCCTGCTCGCAGTCGTCGGCCTGTTCGGCGTGCTGAGCTACGCCGTCGCCCGCCGCACGCGCGAGATCGGCATTCGCATGGCGCTCGGCGCGGGCGCATCACGCGTGCGCGCGCTCGTCGTGCGGCAGGGGATGACTCCTGCGGTCATCGGGCTGTGCGTAGGGCTGGTGGGATCGCTGGCATCCGCGCGCCTGCTCGCCAGCCTCTTCCGGGGCATCGGTCCAGTCGATCCGCTGACAATGGGCATCGTTGCAGCGATGGTGCTCGCGAGCGCCCTGCTCGCCTCCTACCTGCCGGCCCGCAGGGCGACCGCAGTAGATCCGGTAACCGCCCTGCGGAGCGAATGACGAGTATGTGCATGTGGAACATCAACTCCCTTTGACGATGGACACTCTGCTTCGCGACATCCGCCACGCGCTCCGCTCGTTGCGCCGGAGCCCCGGCTTCACGCTCGTGGCGCTCCTCTGCCTCGCCCTGGGCCTCGGCGCGAACATCGCCATCTTCACGGTGATCGATGGCGTGCTGCTCCAGCCGCTGCCCTACCGCGATCCGTCGCGGCTTGTGCGCATCTTCGACGTGAACGCGAAAAGCTCGATCTTCACCGGCAGCTTCTCGCCGCAGGACTTCGACGATCTCGTACGCGGGAGTCACGACGCGTACGCGAGCGTGGGCGCGTATCTGTTCACGCCCGGTATGAGTGGGATGAACCTGACCGGATCGGGCGAGCCTGAGCGCGTCGGCGACGCGCTCGTCTCGGCGGATTTCTTCCGCACCCTGGGGGTGCCCGCCGCACGGGGGCGCACACTCCGGCCGGAGGAAAATGTCCCGGGCGCTGACCGCGAGGTGGTGCTGAGCGATGGCTTCTGGCGCCGTCGCTTCGGAGCCGACCCTCGTGTGGTCGGCCGGACGGTGACGCTGGATGGCCAGCCCTTCACCATCGTGGGCGTGATGCCGGCCTCGTTCCGCTTCCCCGCGGGCGACCCGGATGTCTGGGCGCCGATTTCGCTCATCACCGATGATGACATCCCGCACATCCGCAGCCTCCGATGGATGGAGGTGGTCGCCCGGCTGCGGCCCGGCGTCTCGGTCGCAACCGCGCAGTCGCAGACGACCGCGCTCCTTGCGCGTCTCGCCGCCGCCTATCCCAAGAGCAACGAGGGGTGGGGCTCGGCGCACGTGCTCACGCTCCACGATGCGATCGCCGGCGATGTGCGGCCCGCACTGCTCGCACTGCTCGCGGCCGTCGCCCTCGTGTTGCTCATCGCCTGCACCAACCTGGCGAACCTGCTCCTCACGCGCGGCAGCGCGCGACAGCGTGAGCTGGCCGTGCGCTCGGCACTCGGCGCCGGGCATCGGCGGCTCGTGCAGCAGCTCTTGACGGAAAGCGTCATCCTCGCGCTCGTGGGCGGAGCACTCGGCTTCCTCGTTGGCGAATGGGGCGTGCACGTGCTCGTGGCTATGGGCGGCTCGGAGCTCCCGCGCGCGGACGCGATCCAGCCGGAGGGGCGCGTCGTCGTCTTTGCGGTGGCGGTCACGCTGGTCACGGCGTTTCTCTTCGGGCTGCTGCCCGCGCTCCGTGCCGCGCGCGCCGACTATCAGGCGCTGCGCGACGGCGGGCGCGCCGGCTCCGCCGGGCGGGAGCGGCGCCGCGTGCGCAGCGCGCTCGTGGTGGCCGAGACCGCGCTCGCGATGCTGCTGCTCGCCGGCGCGGGGCTCATGATGAGGAGCTTCTGGACGCTCTCTCACGTGGACCCGGGATTCAACGCCGAGCGCGTGCTGAGTCTCCGCCTCACGAGCCCGGATGCGAATGGTGTGGATGAGGAGCAATGGCTGGCGCGGCAACGTGCGGAGCGCGGCCAGATTCTTCAGCGGCTGGCCAGCCTGCCGGGCGTGACAGCGGTGGGCGGCAGCAAGACGCTGCCGCTCCACGGGGGCGGCGAGCCATACGAGTTCTCCATCCCCGGCCGCGCATCGAGCTCGCCGGTGCTGCCGCAGTCGGGCGCGTATATCGTCACGCCGGGCTACTTCCGGACGCTCGGTATTCCGCTCGTGCGCGGGCGCAGCTTCACGGATGCCGACCGTCCGCCCGCACCGCTCGTGGTGATCGTCAACCAGGCATTCGCTCGCGAATACTGGCCGGGTGAGAGTGCCGTGGGAAAGACGGTGCGCCTGGACACGGCAGACATCCGCATTGTGGGCGTGGCCGGCGACGTACGAAATAACGGGCTCGCGACGGCGTCCGCCACGGCAGTGTACTTGCCAGACAGCTACGCCTTCCGTTCCAACTTCAACGTGTTCATCCGCACGACCGGCGATCCGTTGCGGCTGGTGCAAGCGGCGCGCAGGACCATTCATGAGATTGACCCGCGGCTGCCGATCTCGGATGTGACCACGTTGCAGCAGGTGGTGACCGACACCGTGGCCCGGCCGCGTTTCTTCACAGTGCTCGTCGGCCTGTTCGGTGGGCTGGCCCTGATGCTCGCGGCGATCGGCATGTATGGCGTGATCTCCTACACGGTGCGCCAGCGCACGCACGAGATCGGCATCCGCATGGCGCTCGGCGCGCGCCAGGGAAGCGTCCTCGGCATGGTGATGCGCGATGCGTTCGTGCTCACCGCGCTGGGTATCGCTATCGGACTGGCGGGCGCGCTACTGCTCACGCGCTTCCTGTCGAGTCTGTTGTACGGCGTCGCGCCGACGGACGCAGCCACACTGGTGGTCACGGCGCTCGTGTTGTGCGTGGTGGCGGGGTTCGCCAGCTGGCTTCCCGCACGCCGGGCAACGCACGTGGATCCAGTGATCGCGCTGCGGGATGAGTGAGGCGACTCGTGGCAGCGTCGCGGCCCCCTGCTGCATCGAGGCGACTTGTTGCGCCCCATTCAAACTCTGTAGCGCGCTCATGTATCTCATCGTTCGGACGTAGCGCCGCCCATCCACCGACATCCACCTGAGTCCCATGCGCATGCTCGCCTCCGATCTCCGCTACGCGCTCCGCGCCCTGCGCCGCTCTCCCGGCTTCACGCTGGTGGCCGTTCTCACCCTCGCCCTCGGCCTCGGCGCCGCGACGGCAATCTTCAGCGTCGTGAACGGCGTGTTGCTGCTCCCACTGCCCTACCCCGAGCCGGATGCCGTCATGCGCATCTGGAACAACTTCGAGGGAACTCCGCAGGCGCCGCTTTCTCCCGCCGAATACTTCGACTACCGCGACCGTGTGCAGGCGTTCTCCGCGTTCGGCGCGTATGCGGCAGGGCAGCAGATGAATCTCACCGGCGGAGACAGGCCGGAGCGCCTCTCGGCCGCGTACCTCACGGCCGGCGTCTTCCCCGCACTTGGCGTGCAGCCCGCGCTTGGCCGCGTGTTCACCGCGGAGGAGGACCGGCCCGGAGGCCCGAAGGTGGTGGTGTTGAGCCACGGACTCTGGGAGCGTCGCTTCGGCGGCTCACCCGCGGTGGTCGGTCACCAGATCGTGCTCGACGGAACGGAGTACACCGTGATCGGCGTGATGCAGGCCGCCTTCCGCCTGCCGGAGGACTTCGCCGGGAGCCCGACCGAGCTCTTTGTCCCACTCGACTATGACCGTACCACCGTACCCAACCGTGGGAGTCACTTTCTGCGCGCGGTGGGGCGGCTGAGGGCGGGCGTGACGCCAGAGCGCGCACGGAGCGAGGTGCGTGCGGTAGCCGCGCAATTCGTGCGCGACTATCCGGATGCATACCCGGCGGCCATGCGCTTCACGGCGACCGTGGTGTCGCTCCGGAACGATGTGCTTGGTGCGGTACGCCCCGCGCTCCTCGTGCTGCTCGGCGCGGTGGGGCTCCTGCTGCTCATCGCCTGCGCGAACGTGGCCGGCCTGCTCCTGGCACGTGCAGATGCGCGCCGCCGGGAATTCGCGGTGCGGACCGCCCTCGGCGCGGGGCGTGGCCATCTCGTGCGACAACTCCTGGCGGAGGGGTTGCTGCTCGCCATGGCCGGCGGCGCGGTGGGCGTGCTCCTCGCCTTCTGGGGAACGCATCTGCTCATCGCCGCGCAACCGGGGGACATCCCACGCATCGCTGGTGTCGGGCTCGACCTGCGCGTGCTCGCCTTCGCGCTGGCACTCTCCGTGGTCACCGGACTGGCCTTTGGTCTGGTACCCGCGCTGCGCGCGGGCCGGAGCGACGTGCAGGGTGCGCTCAAGGAGGGCGGACGCGGCCCGACCGCCGGTGCCGCGCGGCAGCGCGGCCGCCATCTGCTGGTGGTCGGCGAAACGGCGCTCACGCTCATG
>DASUKA010000119.1:0-4452 GCA_036278935.1 Gemmatimonadaceae bacterium | reverse complement strand
TCCGGCGCCATGTACGCGGGTGTGCCGAGCGAGGTGCCGATCTGCGTGAGCGTGCCACCTGGCGCCTGCGTCTTCGCGGCGCGGAGCGCCTTGGCGATCCCGAAGTCGGTGACGACCGCGATGCCGTCGGAGAGCAGCACGTTCTCCGGCTTGATGTCGCGGTGCACCACGCCCTGCCGGTGCGCGTAGTCGAGGGCGCGCGCCACGTCCGCCAGCACCTTGACCGCGGCCGGGAGCTCGAGCGGCACACCGCTCGTCAGCCGTGTGCGCAGCGACTCCCCATCAATGAACGGCATGGTGTAATACGGCAGCCCACCGGCGACCCCGGCGGCGATGACGGGCACCACATGTGGATGCTGCAGCCGTGCGGCGAGCCGCGCCTCGCGCTCGAACCGCTCAGCCGACAGCCCCTCGGCCAACTCCGGTGCGAGCACCTTGATGACGATGTCGCGACCGAGCGTTTCGTCGCGCGCACGGAAGATGCGCGACATCCCGCCACCGCCAAGCTCGCGCTCGATGGCGTAGTGACTGCCCAACACGGATTCGAGTCGCGCGCGGAGTTGCGGCACTTGACAGGGCGGAAGGTGGCCCAGGTCGTCAGGACATCCAACTTAGCGTATAGTGAGGCCGGCCGCTGGCCGAGGGGCGGCGGTCACGGCGGGGACGGCATCACCCGGACGCGGAGGGATGCCCTGCCGCCCATCGATGGAAGGCTGAACTCCACTCCAAGACCTAGGGTACGACCGTGTCCCTCGCGAGAGCCACCCCGGAGCGCCTGAGCGCGTTCTCCGACGCGGTGTTTGCCGTCCTGATTACCGTATTGGTGTTGGAGCTGCGCCCGCCGGCGCTCCCTACCTTCAAGGCGCTCCTGTTGCTGTGGCCCACATGGCTCAGCTACGGAGTGAGCTACGTTTTTATCGCCATTGTGTGGAGCAATCACCATCATCTCCTGCGCTACGCGACGGAGGTGACGTCTCGCCTGATCTGGTTCAACTTCGCGCATCTGTTTTCCGTGTCGCTGCTGCCGCTCGCCACCGCGTGGATGGCCGTGAGCAAATTGGCGCCGCAACCGGTCGCCTTCTATGCGGCGGTGTTCTTCCTCGTGAACGCGACGTACGTCTTCTTGATCCGGGAGCTTGTTGACCCCGCTCCGACCGCTGCCATCTCCCTGAGCGCTCGGAGGATCATGCATGTCCGATCGATCGTGACGCTCTGCCTGTTCGGGCTGGCTGCGGTTGTCGCGCTGAAATATCCGCTGGTTGGGCTCGGCATCTGTTGTTGCTGCCTGATCGGGTATCTGCGGCCGGAGGCACCGGGAGCGCGGAAGAAGCAACGGGCGGCGCCGCAGCCGGGGGAGTAGCTGAGGTCGAGCAGGTCCATTCATGCGACGACGATGCGAGAGCCGGCCTCCGACCGCGGTTCATCCCTCGTCACCCGGACCATGGCGCCCGCGATCGATTGCCGGCCCTCCGCTTCGCCCCGACGGTCCTCCGCCGGTCTCGTCCCCTGATCAACTCGGCCGCAGCGCGAGCTTCCCGAGAAAGTGCCGGTCGAGCGCCTGGAGCGCTTCATCAGCGCGGTCGAGCGGCAGCGTGCGATCCACGTGCACCTCGATGGGCGCTTCGGTGATGAGCCGATGGAGCTTGGCCATCATCTCTGGGGTGACATCACTCTCGTAGCTCTTGATCGCGATGCCCGGGCGGGCCTTGGGCTCGGGCTCGACACCATTGGGATAGGCGACACGCCCGCCGTCGCGTACCGCTTCGAGCGCTCGATCGGTCACCTCGCCGCCGGCCGTGACGAGCGCCGCATCGAGGCCATCGGGCGCGAACCGTCGCGCCGCGGCACGCACATCGTCTCTGTGCCCATCAACGACGGCATCGGCGCCCAGACGCTTGACCAGCGCCACCCCGTCGTCGCCGGACGCGGCCGCGAACACACGGGCGCCCATGTGCTTGGCGAACTGCACGGCCAGATGTCCGATCCCGCCGCTGGCGCCGAAGATCATCACCGACTCGCCGCGCTTCAACTTCAACATGTCGTCAAGCCCGCGCAGCGCGGTAATGGCAACGACAGGCATTACGCCGGCCTGCTCGACGCTCAGCGTATCGGGCACCGGCGCTGCGTCGCTCTCTTTGACCGCGGCGTATTCGGCGTAGAATCCCGCTCTGGGAATCGGGATCGCGACAGCGTAGGCGCGGTCTCCCTTCTTGAAGTTACGCACCCGTGTGCCGACGTCGACGACGGTGCCCGCGCCCTCGGAGCCGAGGACATACGGGAAGTGCGGCTTCACGCCGAACGCTTTCGCGAACCCTCCCTCGCGCTCGAAGGGATCCCACACGCCGACACCGGCCGACTGGATGTGGACCAGGACCTCGTCCGGTCCCATCTCCGGTACCGGCAGCGTGTGCAGGGTGACCGGTCCGCCGAACGTGTCGATGGCGGCGGCGTGCATCGTGTCGTGCGTTGTCTGTGCCATGCTCGACCTCCAGAATCCGCGAACAGTGGGCGTCACGGCGCGCGCAAGAGGGGTGCCGCTGGCGAGATGCGACGCAGCGCGGAGCTCGCTCGGTCCATGGCTCAACGGCCATGATACGCCGAAGGGGCGAGATCCAGCCGTTGTCTTGACTCCAGTGCATAGTAAGTGCACTTTAGATGCATGGCTGTCAAGACGATCACCATCGACATCGAGGCGTACGAGGCGCTTCGCCGCCGGAAGCGCCCGAACCAATCGTTCTCCGACGTCATCAAAGAGCACTTCCATGGCGGCGCGACGGGCGCCGTCCTGCACGCCGCGCTGGGCACGATCGCGCTCGGCGCTTCGACGTTGGATGCCACGGACGGGGTCATCGCTGCTCGGAAACGTTCGCCCGCTCGCGCCGTCGCTTTGTGACGCACCTCGACACATCGTTTCTTGTCGACCTGCTCCGCGAACGAACACGCGGGGCCGAGGGACCGGCGCATCGCCTGCTCCAGACACTCGCCGATGAAGAGCTCGCGATCTCGATCCATGTGTCCTGCGAGCTTCACGCTGGCGCCGAACTGTCCGATGCGCCGGCTGAGGAGCACCTTCGCGTCGATGCGCTCTGTGCAGCGCTTCGAGTGGTCCCCGCCGACGGGCGATTTCCACTCGAATACGGCCGTCTGTTCGGCGAGATGCGCCGGCGCGGTGAATCGATCGCGGCGATGAATCTGCTCATCGCCGCGGCCGCGCGTGTGGAGGATGCGCGACTGGTGACGCGCAACGTGCGCGACTTCGAGCGCGTTCCCGGGCTCACCGTCCTCAGCTATTAGACCCGCCTGATGGCGTGCTCTGCCCGGGCTCAAAGATGGCGCCGCGAGGCAGATCAGCGTCCGCGCTGAATCAGCGTCGCAAGCTCCGGGACGCTCGCCGCCGGCGCCCACCCGGCCATGCCGTGCTTCCAGACGAGCGTCTCGGCGGTGAGCGCACCGAGGCTGCCGAGCGTCGCTTCATCCACGGGACCCTTCCGCTCGTTTCCCACGGCGTAGTACCACAGCGCGGTCGGCAGCGGCGGAGGCTCGAACGATCCAGCCGCGCTCGCGCCGGCGGCCGCTGCAGCGGCCACCGCGGGCGTCACGGGCGCGGCGGACGCAGTGGCGATGGATGGCGCTGACGGCGCGGCGGCCATCGCGCGCTGGCCGAGTGCCGCGCCCATCCCGATGCCGACGCCGGCAGCCGCGCCACCGCTCGGGTTGCGCGCCGCCTCGCGGATCGCGTCGGCGCTCTGCAGCTGCGCGTATGAGTCCAGCTCGCCGTGCAACATGCTCAGCCGCGTCTTCTGATCGAGGGTGGCTTCCACCTCGCTCGGCAGCGACACATTCTCGATCACGAGCTGAGTGATACTCAGACCGTACTGCTCGAACTGCGGAGCCACGCGCTCCTGCACGCGCGCGCCGACCTGGGCGTACTTCGCGGCCAGCTCGTAGATCGAGATGCCATCGTCGGCCAGCACGGCGCTCACCTTCGCGACCACCATGTCCCGCAACTGCGCGGCGATCTGGTCGATGGCGAACGCTGACGTCGCGCCGCTCAGCTCCGTCACGAACTTCGCGGCGTCCACGATGCGCACGGCGTACGTGCCGAAGGCGCGCAGCCGCACGGGGCCCAGCTCCTCGTCGCGGAGAATGACCGGATGGGCGGTGCCCCATTTCCGATCCACGAACTGGCGGGTGCTGAGGAAGATGACGTCCGCCTTGAACGGGCTCTCGAAGCCGTACTTCCAGCCGCGCAGGCGGGAGAGGAGCGGCATGTTCGCGGTGGTGAGATCATGCCGGCCCGGCTGGAAGATGTCGGCGATCGTCCCCTGGTCCACGAGGATCGCCACCTGTGCGGGTCGCACGATGAGCTGCGCGCCGTTCTTGATCTCGTTGTCCGGCCGCGCGAAGTGCCACGCCATCGCCTCGTCGGACACGTCGGTCCACTCGATGATG
>DASUKA010000118.1:0-56567 GCA_036278935.1 Gemmatimonadaceae bacterium | reverse complement strand
ACGGCGGCCGTAACTATAACGGTCCTAAGGTAGCGAAATTCCTTGTCGGGTAAGTTCCGACCTGCACGAATGGCGTAACGACTTGGGCACTGTCTCGACCACGTGCTCGGCGAAATTGCAGTCTCGGTGAGGATTCCGAGTACCCGCGACAGGACAAAAAGACCCCATGCACCTTTACTGCAGCTTGTCATTGGCCGGTACACTTCACTGTGTAGGATAGGTGGGAGGCGATGAACCGCGGGCGCTAGCTCGCGGGGAGCCAACGGTGAAATACCACCCTGGGTTGGGCGCCGGCCTCACCCGATCAGGAAAACTCTGGTGGGGACCGTGGCAGGTGGGCAGTTTGACTGGGGCGGTCGCCTCCGAAAGCGTAACGGAGGCGCGCGCATGGTGCCCTCAGTGCGGACGGTAACCGCACGGCGAGCGGAACGGCAGAAGGGCGCCTGACGGTGAGAGCGACGGCTCGAACCGGCACGAAAGTGGGCCGTAGTGATCCGGTAGCCCCGCGTGGGCGGGCTATCGCGCAACGGATAAAAGGTACGCTGGGGATAACAGGCTTATCGCGCCCGAGAGTTCACATCGACGGCGCGGTTTGGCACCTCGATGTCGGCTTATCACATCCTGGGGCTGGAGCAGGTCCCAAGGGTCCGGCTGTTCGCCGGTTAAAGTGGTACATGAGCTGGGTTCAGAACGTCGTGAGACAGTTCGGTCTGTATCCGTCGTGGGCGTTGGACGATTGAGGGGCGCGGACCCTAGTACGAGAGGACCGGGTCGGACGGCCCGCTCGTCTCCCGGCTGTGGTGCCAACCGCAGCGCCGGGTAGCGATGGCCGGTGGGGAGAACCGCTGAATGCATCTAAGTGGGAAACCCCCCCCGAGATGAATCGTCCCTTGTCCTTTAAGGACACTGAAGGGCCGGAGGAGACCACTCCGTCGATAGGCCGCCCGTGGAAGGTGGGTAACCACCGCCAAGCGTAGCGGTCCTAATCGCCCGTGCGGCTTGACTACACCGCATAGCAGTTCGCAAACAGAGCATGTTCGTTTCGATGATTCCGCTCTCACGATCACACCACCTTCGTTCGTCAGACGGCGACTAGATTCGCCGGCGGCCAGAGCGCAGGGGCCACACTCGTTCCCATCCCGAACACGATCGTTAAGCCCTGCAGCGCCGATGGTACTCCGCCCGAGAGGGCGCGGGAGAGTAGGCCGCCGCCGGCACCCAATTCCGAAGCCCCCCGTTCGCATCGCGAACGGGGGGCTTCGTCACATCCCGCCCATTCCACCAAGAGACTCCGTGGGCTCGACGCCCCTCGACCGCACCGAGCGCTTCCACTACCTTCCCCCAATGCCACGCGCGGGCTTCGTTACGGTGGCCGGTCGCCCCAATGCCGGCAAATCCACGCTACTGAACCGCATCGTGGGGCAGAAGCTGAGTATCACCAGTCCGAAACCCCAATCAACGCGCGAGCGGGTGATCGGAATCCGAACCACCGAGGACGCTCAGTTGGTTCTCCTCGACACACCAGGACTGCTGGATCCTCGAAGCGCCCTGCAGCGCGCCATGCGCGCGTCGGCACTCCGCGCGCTGGACGACGCCGACGTCATCCTCTACCTTGCCGACGCAACGCAGGGTGTCCCGCCGCCGTTCACGGAGGCGGCGCGGATTCCCTCGTCCCCCGCGGCACCCATGCTGACGGTACTCAACAAGATCGACGCCCTCTCCGATGGCCAGCGCCAAGACGTCCAGCGCGCCATGCCCGACGCCGTCCCAATCTCCGCGCTCACCGGCCGGGGCGTGCCGGCGCTGGTGCGTATGGTCGCCGAGCGCCTGCCCGAGAGCCCATGGCTCTATCCGGAGGACGAGATCGGAACGCAGTCGCTACGCTTTTTCACGAGCGAGCTCCTGCGTGAAACCGCGCTGGAGCAGCTCGATCAGGAGGTTCCCTACGGCGTGGCGTGCGCCGTGGAGGAGTTTCGCGAAGAGCGGTCTCCGGTGTACATTCGCGCCGTGCTCTACGTCGAGCGTGAGAGCCAGAAGGGCATTGTTATCGGTCACGGGGGAGCCCGCATTCGCGAGATCGGCCGCGCGGCGCGCCAGAAGGTCGAAGCGCTGGTCGGGGCCCCCGTGTACCTCGATCTGCGCGTCAAGGTGCTGGCCAACTGGCGGAAGAACCCGGCAGCACTGCGACGTCTCGGCTACACGCTTCCAGAAGGGTGAAACGATGCCACTCTCTCCAAAACTGCTCGAAGTCCTGGTCTGCCCCAAGTGCAAGGGGACGCTGGAGTACCGTGAGAATCAGCAGCAGCTCATCTGTCACGCCTGCCGGCTCTGCTACCCCATCCGAGAGGATATTCCGATAATGCTCGTAGACGAGGCGACTCCGCTAGACGCTGGGTAGCGCGAACGCGCTGGCAGGGCCGCGTGGCGTTGCGTTTACGCATTTCCAGTCGTCCCGGGAAGAACGCAACTACGGACGCGCTCGGGTGTTGGCCCCATTGGGGGCATTCATCATCCCGGCGCCGCCAGCCGCGAGGTCCGCCCAGGTGGCTCACTCCTACGCCGTCTTTTTTGCTCCTGATGCACAGCAACCGCCGGATGCTGTGCGCGGATGGCTCGATGCGCGCGGGCTGGAGGTCATTATCTGTACCGCGGCGACAGAGCTGCTAGCCATGGCGCTCCGTGGACGGCCGCGCGTGGTGATCTTCGATGCACGCCGCTGCACGCCGTTGGTGCTGGATGCCTGCCGGAGCCTGAAGGCTGACCCATACACCAGCGTCATTCCGGGCGGGGTACTGGTGGCAGGCGGCGAAGGGGCGTCCGGAGCGGCGTTCGATGCGGAAGCGGACGAGGTGATCCTTCCCGGCACGCCGCTCAAGGAGGCGCTGCAGCGACTCGACGTGATGTTGCGGCGCGCGGATCGCGACGTCCATGTTCACCCATCCACGCGACTGCCGGGTGCACCGCAGATCGAGGCACAGATTGCGGACCGAATTGCGTCAGGAGAGCTGTTCGCCGTCTGCTACGCAGATCTGGACCACTTCAAGGAATACAACGACCGCTACAGCTACTGCGAGGGTGACCGCGTGATCCGGATCCTCGCGAAGGTCCTGCATGACGTGGTGCGTGGGCTCTGCCAACGGCAGGGTTTCGTTGGCCACATTGGCGGTGACGACTTTATTTTCCTCGCCCCGATCGATAGCGTCCCCGTGATCTGCCAGGAGATCATCGAGGTGTTCGATGCCCTTGTGCCCTATCAGTATTCGGAGCAGGACAGGGAGGCGGGCTACTTCTTCGGCAAGGACCGGAGGGGACAGCTGCACCGCGTGCCGCTCATGACGGTGAGCATCGGGGTGGTCACGAACGAGCGCCGGAGCTTTCCCCACCCGGGACGGGTGAGTGAGCTTGCCACGGAAATGAAGAGTTACGCCAAGACGCTGCCCGGCTCTGTGTTTGTCGTCGATCGACGGCAGGACGCGTGTGCCGTGCCCGTTGGCGCTCCGGAACAGCCTTAACCCGCGGCACGGTAGAATAGCAGAACCATGAATATCGCCTGTCCAGAGTGCGGCTCTGTCTTCAGAGTGGATCCGGCCAAGGTTCCGAGTGCCGGTGTTCGCGCACGCTGCTCCGTGTGCGGCGGAGTGATCGCCATCGGGAAGCAGGGTGCGATCGATCAGGAGTTCGTCTCCGCCCCCGCCCCGGCTGGGATGCAAAAAGCGGCGGCCGCTGCACCACCCACGTCGTACACCGCGCCGAGCGCAGCGGCGGTCGATCCCGCCAGGGCTCCGGCAGCGTCCATGGCCGCACCGCTGAAACCACGCGAGCATCCGCCGCAACCCGTCTCCGCACTGGCTGAAGCCGCGCCGCCGCGCATCGCTCCGCTGATCACTGCACCGAGCCCTCTACCGAGCACCGCGCCGATCGCACCGGCGCGAGCACCCTCGGTACAGGCTGCCGCGGCGCCGCTCACGCCGCCCCGCTCCCCAGCCGCGGTGCCGCATGCGGACGCGCCGTATCCCCATCCACGCATCGTGGAGCGAGACCGGAGCACTACGCTGCCGGCCATGCCATCCGCGCCGGCTGAGCGCCCCGGGATGCCTCGGCCCACCCCCGCCGTGGGAGCGCCGCCTGTGGTACCAGTTCCGCCCGCGCAGGGGGTGGCGCACCCACGTTCGGCGCCCGCCGGCGCGCCCCCCGCGGCACGGCCGCCCATCAACCCCTTCCTCGCCAACGATCCGAATCAGAAAGCGAGGCGCCTCGCGCGCGCGCTCGTGTCGGATATCATCACGTACTTTCCGGAGAAGCACCGGAAGGGACTCGAGCACGGCACGCTGCGTGAGCTGTTTCGCGAGGAGATCAAGAAGAGCTACGAAGAGTACGTCGAGCAGATGGGGCGCGATTTCGCGTCGAGCACGACGCACTTTCAGGACGCTCTGAACGAGGTGCTTGCCGCCGGCCGGAAGGTGTTCTAAGCGGCACGGGACGGACCGTCGCACACCGCACGGGGGCGTTCCCCTCCGCACTCGTTGCTCCGCACTCGCCGCATGTAGCGGCGCCCTACACGTGCTGTCCAAGCCGCCGTATATTTGGGTGGCTACTTTCGCGAGCCGTCCTGCGCCGCTGTGGCGGGACGGCTCGTCGCTTACCTGGTACGGAGAAAACAATGGCTGAATCGGAACGAGCTCGCCGCCTGCTGCGCGCCGAGGACCGGCTGCACGAGCTTCGGGGGTATCTTTGACATCGAGGGCAAGCGCGCGCGGGTGATGGCGCTCGAGACGCGCATGGCGGAGCCGGGTTTCTGGGACGATCACGACCGCACGCGCGAGGTCATCCAGGAGGTCAAGTCACTCACCGCCTGGATCGAGCCGTATGACCGCCTGTCCACTCGGCTTGCCGAGGCGACCGAGTTGGAGGAGATGCTCGCCGTCGAGGCGGACGAGGCGATGGCGAGCGACCTGGAGCGGGAGACGGACGAGCTCGATGCCGCACTGCAGGATTTCGAGCTCCGGTCGCTCTTGCGGAGTCCCGATGATGCGCGAGACGCCCTGGTCGAGATCAGCGCCGGGGCTGGCGGTACCGAGGCCCAGGACTGGGCCTCGATGCTCGTGCGCATGTATACGCGGTGGGCGGAGCGGAAGGGCTACACGGTGCGCGTGCTGGATCTGAGCGAGGGTGAGGAAGCCGGGATCAAGGGGGCGATGCTCGAGATCACGGGCGAGTACGCCTACGGGTTCCTGCGCGCGGAGACCGGCGTGCATCGCCTGGTGCGCATCTCCCCGTTCGATGCGCAGTCGCGTCGGCATACGAGCTTTGCATCCGTGTTCGTCTATCCGTCGGTGGACGACACCATCACCATCGATGTGCGCGACGAGGATATCCGCATGGATGTGTTTCGCGCCTCGGGGGCGGGCGGCCAGCATGTCAACAAGACCAGCTCGGCCGTGCGGCTGACCCATATTCCGACGGGGATCATCGTCTCCTGTCAGCAGGAGCGGTCCCAGTTCAAGAACAAGGCGACCGCTATGAAGATGCTGAAGGCGGCGTTGTACCAGCGCGAAGTCGCGGAGCGGGAGAAACAGAAGGCCGAGATCGAGGCGACCAAGACGGATGTCTCGTTCGGCAACCAGATCCGAAGCTACGTGTTCCAGCCCTATACCATGGTCAACGATCATCGCACCGGGGTGAAGCTGACCGACGTGCAGCGCGTCATGGATGGCGCGATCGATCCCTTCATCGAGGCGTATCTGAAGCAGGCAGGCTCCAGCAGCGAGGCGGCGTGAGCGACGAGGTCGGCTTTGTCCAGGCGGCGCGCCTCGAGAAGCTCGCCCGGCTGACGGCGCGCGGCGTTGCGCCGTATGGCTACGGGTACGCGCGCACGCACTCTGCCGCCGAGGCCGCCGCATGCCTGGATGCCTCGGGGGAGGGTGATGCAGAGCGCGTGAGTCTCGCGGGCCGCATCGTGTCGTGGCGCGGCCATGGCAAGTCGATCTTCGCGCATCTGGCTGATCAGTCGGGGCGGATCCAGCTCTATTTCCGGCGCGATGTGCTGGGTGCGGATCGGTACGAGCTCCTCGAACTGTTCGATCTGGGCGATGTGATCGGGGTCACCGGCCCGCTCTTCCGCACGCGCACCGGCGAGGCGACGGTTCGCGTGGAGCAGTTCGAGATGCTGGCGAAATCGCTGCGGCCCCTGCCGTTGGGGAAGGACGCCCACATGGACGGACGGGTGGTGCGCCATTCCGGGTTGACCGATCCGGAGCAGCGCTCGCGTCAGCGCTACGCCGACCTGGCGGTGAATCCCGAAGTCCGCTCGCTCTTCATCGCGCGGTCACAGCTCCTAACCGCGGTGCGAGCATTTCTGAACGAGCGTGGCTACGTGGAGGTGGAGACGCCGGTGTTGCAGCCACTGTACGGCGGAGCCGCAGCGCGTCCCTTCACAACGCATCATCATGCATTGGACATGCCCCTCTACCTGCGTATTGCCGATGAGCTGTATCTCAAGCGCCTGATCGTCGGGGGGTTCGAGCGCGTGTACGAGATCGGGCATGATTTCCGCAATGAGGGCATTGACCGCACTCACAATCCCGAGTTCACGATGCTCGAGTTCTACCAGGCCTTTGCTGACTACCGCGAAATGATGACGGTGGTGGAGGCGTTGCTGGAGTGCTCAGCGGCGGCCGTGCGATCGGTGGCGGGTGTTGGCGAGCAGGTGCCGGTCATTCGCCCCCCGTTCCCGCGCGTGTCCTGGGTGGCGGCGCTCGACGCGGCACTGGAAACCAGCGTGATGGCGCTGGATGATGCTGCGTTGCGGAACAGGGCCGAGCGTGCTGGGGTTCAAGGAGTGGAGGGGCTGAGCCGTCCCAAGATGCTTGATGAGCTGTTTCAGACCCTCGTCGAACCCACGCTCGTGAATCCCACCTTCGTTGTGGATTTTCCTGTCGAGCTCTCTCCGCTGGCGAAGCCGAAGCGCGGCAATCCGGCGCTGACCGAGCGCTTCGAGCTGTTCGTACAGGGCAGGGAGCTGGCGAACGCATTCAGCGAGCTGAACGACCCGCTCGATCAGCGCCGGCGCTTCGAGGCGCAGGCGGCGCTGCGTGCAGCGGGTGATGAGGAGGCGTTCGGGGTGGATGAGGACTACCTGCGCGCCATGGAGTACGGCATGCCGCCGATGGGCGGCGTCGGCATCGGGATCGACCGGCTGTTCATGTATCTCAGCCAGAGCGCGAACATCCGCGACGTCATTCTCTTTCCTGCAATGCGGCCCGAATGAGCAGGCTCGAATTCTCAATTGCCTGGCGATACCTCCGGAGCCATCGCCGCTCGCGGCGACTCTCGTTCATCACGATCATCGCGGTTGGCGGCGTGGTGGTGGGTGTCAGTGCGCTCATCGTGATCATCGGTGTGATGAACGGGCTCCAGAACGACCTGCGCGACAAGATTCTGGTGGGAAGCCCGGATCTCCGCGTGCTGACATTCGGAGCGGATCTCAAGATGTCGGCCTGGCGCACGACGCTGGACAAGGTCCGGCGCGAGCCGGGAATCGTGGCGGCCGCGCCGGAGGTGATTTCACAAGGGCTCATCAACGTGAAGGGGCACGACTATAACGCCCCGGTGGTGGTGAACGGGCTCGCACAGCCTGCGCATGGGACGCCCGCGGTGACCGATGTGCGGGACTATGCCGTGGCGGGTGACTTCCGATTCCGGAGCAGCGATGGCACCCAGGATGGTGTGGTGCTCGGCAAGCGGTTGGCCGAGCAACTCGATGTCTATCTGGGTGACACAGTGACGCTGGTGTCGGGAGCCAATGTGAAGATGAATCAGGCGCTGGGCGCGTATATCCCCCAGTTCCACGAATACCAGGTGACGGGTATCGTGTCGACGGGGATGTACGAGTACGACGACACGTACGCCTATCTGTCGCTCGCCGCAGCGCAGCAATTCGCGGGGCTCGGCGACGCGGTGACGGGGATCGCGGCACGTACGGCGTCGCGATCGGAGGCGCCGGCGGTGGGCGCCGCGCTGGATAATCTTCTGGGACTGCCCTATCGCGTCATCACATGGCAGGACCAGAACTCCTCGCTCTTTCAGGCGTTCAAGTTGGAGAAGCTCGGGATGGGGGTGATCCTGCTCCTGATTGTCGTGGTGGCGGCGTTCAACATCGTGAGCACGCTGACGATGGTCGTGAAGGACAAGACGCGGGAGATCGGGATTCTGAAGGCGATGGGGATGACGTCGCATGCGGTGCGGCGCGTCTTCGTACTGCAGGGACTCGCGATCGGTGTACTGGGGACGGGATTGGGGGCGCTCATCGGGCTCGGTGCGGCGGTGCTCCTGGATCGCTATAAATTCATCTCGCTCGATCCGTCGATATATTTCATTGACCACCTGCCGGTGACCGTTCAGGCGACGGACGTGCTCTGGATCGTGCTGGCGAGCGTGGCGATCGCGGCGCTGGCGACACTCTACCCATCGAACCAGGCGGCGCGGCTCTTTCCGGTTGAGGCGATCCGGCACGAATGATGGTCATCGAGGCGCGGGGGCTCGCGAAGACCTACGTTGGGGGGGACGGATCGAGAATCCGCGTCCTCGAAGGGATCGATCTCTCTGTGGGTCGGGGTGAGATGCTGGCGGTGGTGGGGTCCAGCGGGGCGGGCAAGAGCACGCTGCTGCATCTGCTTGGGGCGCTGGACCAGCCGACATCGGGGTACGTGGTGCTGGACGGGGAGCCGATCAGCGGCCGGAGTGATGCCGACCTGGCAGCGCTGCGCAACCGGAAGGTCGGGTTCGTCTTCCAGTTTCATCATCTGCTGCGCGAGTTCTCGGCGTTGGAGAACGTGATGATGCCGCTGCGTATTGCCGGCTGGCCGACAGCGCGCGCCCGTGCCCGCGCCGAGGAACTGCTGGCGCGGGTCGGGCTGAGCGGCCGCATGACGCATCGGCCGTCCGAACTGTCCGGCGGCGAGCAGCAGCGGACGGCGGTGGCGCGGGCGCTGGCGCTCGATCCGGTGGTGGTGCTGGCCGATGAGCCCTCGGGGAATCTGGACCATGTCAACGCGGAGCGGCTGCACGATCAGTTCGCCTCGCTGGTGCGTGAGCTCGAAATTGCGATGGTGGTGGCCACGCACAATCGGTCGTTGGCCGGACGCGCGGACCGGTCGCTGGTGCTGGAGAATGGATGCCTGCACGAGACTGACGTGCGGGAGGTAGTGCCCTGATGTTATGCGACAATTGCAAGGAGCGGGATGCTGCTGTCACCTTGACGCAGGTCGTGGCCGATACCATGACCACGCTCCACCTGTGCGAGAAGTGCGCTGCGGAAAAGGGCGTGGAGACCACCGTCAACATGCCTGTGCACACGCTTACGGAGTTCATCCAGGCGGTGCAGAAGCAGCTGCCCACGGCCGACGCACCGCGGTGCCCCTTCTGCTCGGCGACGATCCGGGACTTCAAGGCGACCGGCCGCCTGGGCTGTGCGCGCTGCTACACGGCGTTCGAGCCGAGCCTGCGCGATCTGCTCCGCCGGGTGCACGGAAACTCGCGGCATCTCGGGAAGAAGTATCAGCCGCCGGAACCGCGGCAGGCGGAAGGCGCGACCGTACTCTCGGAGCTGCGCGAGCGACTGCGGCGGGCCATTGACGCGGAGCAGTTCGAGGTGGCCGCCAAGCTGCGCGACCAGATCAAGGTGCTGGAATGACGCTTGACCTGTCGCTGCTGCCTGATGGAGGGGTGAGCTGGCTGGACTCCTCCGGTGAGCAGTCGGCCATCGTGCTGTCGAGCCGCATTCGCCTGGCGCGGAACCTGGAGGGCTACGCGTTCGCGGTGCGAAGCCGGGACGGTGAGCGACTGCGCGTGCTGACCAAGGTGCGCGAGGCGATCGAGGCCATGCCGAGCCTGCGACAGCACGTGCTGGTGCGAGTGGATGAGCTGCCACCGGAGGACCGGCTGCTGCTGCATGAGCGCCACCTGGTGAGTAAGGAGCTGGCGGGGCTGGATCCGCAGCATCCGGTCCGGAGCGGAGCCGCCGTGTTTCTTGGGGATGGCATAGGCGTCATGGTAAATGAAGAAGACCACCTCCGGTTTCAGGCGCTGCGCTCCGGGTTCGACCTGAGCCGGGCGTACGGCGCGGTCGACCGGATCGAGCGGGAGGTGGGCTCGCGGGTGCCGTTCGCGTATCACCAGGAGTTCGGGTTCCTGACGTCATGCCCGACGAACACCGGGACGGGGATGCGGGCGTCCGTGCTGATTCACCTGCCGGGGCTGGTGCTGACCAAGGAGATCGGGCGGGTCCTGGCGAGCTTGCAGCAGATGGGGTTGACGTATCGGGGGTTGTATGGGGAAGGGAGCGAGGTCGTCGGCAACTTCTTCCAGATTTCGAACCAGACCACATTGGGCCGGTCGGAGGAGGAGTTGCTCGACCAGCTGGTGCAGGTGGTGGGGAAAGTGATCGAGAAGGAGGAGGAGGCTCGGCGGGTTTTGCTCCGGGATGCGGGCTATATTATTGAGGACAAGCTGTGGCGCGCGTATGGGACGCTCCGCTATGCCCGCAGCCTCACATTCGAAGAGGCGATGAACTATCTGAGTGGCGTGCGGTTGGCGGTGGGGCTGAAACTGATATCGGGCCTCAGTGTATATACCCTCAACAAGCTCCTGATTTTTTCTCAGTCTGCGCATCTGGCGTATGCCGAAGGGCGGCAGCTGACCGAGAACGAAGCGAACCTCGCTCGCGCACGATATGTGCGACAGGCATTAGCTGACGAAGCGGGGATGCACGGGTAACCCCGACGCCGGGACCCCGGAACTGAGGGACCTATGAACGGCTACAACTTCACCGAGCGTGTGCGCAAGGTACTGGCGATGGCCCGCGAAGAAGCGGCGCGGCTCCATCACGAGTACGTCGGGACGGAGCACATCCTGCTCGGACTGATCCGTGAAGGCGAGGGAGTCGCCGCGGCCGTCCTGCAGAACCTGAGCGTGGACCTGGAGGAAATCCAGCAGAAGATCGAGGAGACGGTCAAGAAGGGGAAGGGAGCGCAAGCCGCCGGCCCCGATCTGCCGTATACCTCGCGCGCCAAGAAAGTGCTGGAGCTGGCGATGAGCGAGGCGCGCGAGCTCAACCATTCCTACGTGGGCACCGAGCACTTGCTGCTGGGTCTCCTGCGGGAGGAGAAGGGGATCGCCGCCCAGGTACTCACGGATACGGGCGTGAATCTGGATGCGGCCCGCACGGAGACCTTGCGGCTCCTGGGCACGGAGCTGCCGCAGGGCGGTGGCATCACGGCGCAGCAGGGCGCGCAGCAGCCGTCCTCGCAGACCCCCAAGGGTGAGAAGAAGTCCAAGACGCCGGCGCTCGATCACTTCTGCCGGGATCTCACGCAGCTGGCGGGCGAGGGACAGCTGGACCCGACCATCGGACGCGGGAATGAGATCCAGCGTGTGATGGAGGTGCTGACGCGGCGGAAGAAGAACAACCCGGTGCTCATCGGAGAGCCGGGGGTCGGCAAGACAGCGATCGTCGAAGGGTTGGCGCAGCTCATCGCGACCGGCGAGTGCCCCGAGTCGCTTCGTGACAATCGCGTGCTAGCGCTTGATATGGCGGCCGTGATCGCGGGGACCAAGTACCGTGGGCAGTTCGAGGAGCGGCTCAAGGCCGTGATGAACGAGATCGCACAGAACAAGAACGTCATCCTGTTCATCGACGAGCTGCATACGCTGGTAGGCGCCGGGGCGGCGGAAGGCGCGATTGACGCGAGCAACATGCTCAAGCCGGCTCTGGCGCGGGGCGAGTTGCAGTGCGTGGGCGCCTCGACCTTGAACGAGTACCGGAAGTACATCGAGAAGGACGGGGCGCTGGAGCGCCGCTTCCAGACGGTGATCGTCGATCCGCCGACGGTGGATGAGACCATCGACATCCTGAAGGGGTTGCGGAAGAAGTACGAGGACCATCACCACGTCACGATTCCGGATACGACGCTCGTGATCGCCTCCAAGCTGTCCGAGCGCTATATCACGGACCGCTTCCTTCCCGACAAAGCCATCGACGTCATCGATGAGGCCGGGGCGCGGGCGCGGCTTGCGGCGCAGGCACCGCCGTCGGAAGTGGCGGAGCTCAAGACCAAGCTGGAGGAAGTGAACGCGGAGAAGGAAGCCGCAGTGCGCGATCAGAACTTCGAGCGCGCGGCTGGTCTGCGTGACCGTGAGCGCGAGCTCCAGGGGGAGATCCGCCAGAAGCAGGAGGAGTGGGAGCGGCATCGCCAGTCCTTCCGTCCGGTGTTGGGCGAGGAAGAGATCTCCTTCATTGTGAGCCGGTGGACGGGCATCCCCGTGATGCGGCTGCAAGAGGCGGAAACCTCCCGGCTGCTGCGCATGGAGGAAGAGCTGCACTCGACGGTGGTGGGGCAGGAGGAGGCGATCAAGGCGCTGGCCCGGTCCATCCGTCGGAGCCGCGCAGGCCTCAAGGATCCCCTCCGCCCGATCGGTTCGTTCATCTTCTCCGGACCGACCGGTGTGGGCAAGACGGAGCTGGCGCGCTCGCTGGCCAAGTTCCTGTTTGCTGATCCGCAGGCGCTGATCCGCGTCGATATGAGCGAATACATGGAGAAGTTCTCCGTGAGCCGGCTCATCGGCGCACCTCCGGGCTACGTGGGCTACGAGGACTCGGGCACGCTCACGAAGGCCGTCCGGCGCAAGCCCTACAGCGTGGTGTTGCTGGACGAGATCGAGAAGGCGCACCCGGATGTCTTCAACATCCTGCTGCAGGTGCTCGACGAGGGGCACCTGACCGACAACTACGGCCGGGTGATCGACTTCAAGAACACTGTCGTGATCATGACGTCGAACGTCGGGGCGCGGGACATCAAGAACAAGGGGCTGGGCTTCGCGACGTCCGATGACCGGGGGAACTTCGAGCGGATTCAGGAGAAGGTGAAGGAGGAGATCCAGCGCACGTTCAATCCGGAATTCCTCAACCGGCTGGATGATGTCATCGTCTTCCACCCGCTTACGCGGGAGCATATCGCGCAGATCGTGGCGATTCTGCTCCGGGACGTCCAGCGCCGGCTGGCGGAGGAGGAGCTCACGCTCAAGCTGACGAACGCCGCGGTGGAATTTCTCAGTGCGCATGGCTATGATGAAGACTTTGGCGCCCGTCCCCTCAAGCGCGCCATCCAGCGATTCATCGAAGATCCGCTCTCGGAGAAGATCCTCGTAGGAGAATTCTCCAAAGGCGACGAGATCGAGGTGGACCACGCCGCTGCGGGTGCCCAGTTGGAGTTCCGCGTGTTGAGCAAGACGGCCTGACCTTCAGGCGCGCCGCGACACGGCCGAATGGCCCCGGGCGAGTGGGCCATTCGGCCGTGTCGCGTGTACTTTAGATCATGTCGCGATTCTCCCTCGTATTCCTTTCTCTCATGCTGGGCGTGGGCACGGCGTACGCCCAGCAGGCCCCGGCACCGCAATGCGCCAACCCCGACACGGTGTTGGTGCAGGGCAACCACCGCGTGAGCGCGGCCACCATTCTCGGGAACGCGGGGCTGGCCCCTCACGACACGGTCAACTTCCGGATTGTCCAGCGCGCGATGAAGAACATCTTTGCGACGGGACAGTTCAGCGATGTCCGGGTAGCGTGCGAGACGAACGCGGCCGGTCTGTCCGCACTCGTTCTGACGGTTGCCGAGCGGCCGATCCTGAGCGGCATCGCGGTCCGCGGCACCAACGTAGTCTCGCAGGGGGCCGTGAGCGAACGTATCAAACTCCCCGTCGGACAGCCGCTGGATCCGGCGAAGCTGGCGCAGGCCGTCAACGGCATCGACTCGCTGTACGAGGCGCGCGGCTACTACCTGGCTCGCATCGCCGTGGACAGCAGTACCACGGACGGTCGCACGGCGCTTACCTTCTCGATCGACGAGGGGCACCGGCTGGCGATCTCCGGCATCAACATCGTGGGGAACACCAAGCTCTCCGACAACGATGTTGTGGGTGCCATGAAGGTCAAGCCGGAGGGGTTCTGGTGGTGGCGGAAGGGTGCTTTCGATCAGGACAAGTTCGCATCGGATCTCGGCGAGCGAATTCCAAAGCTCTACGAGGGGCGCGGCTTGATTGACGCGCAGGTGGTACACGACACACTGCTGGTGGACCGGAACCGCGGGAAGGGACTGTTGCAGGTGAAGGTGGACGAGGGTCCGCGCTATCACGTTGGGCAGTTCGAGGTGGTGGGCAACCAGCGTTTCTCTACCCAGGAGATCGACCAGTTCTATCCCTTCGGGAATCAGAGCCCCTCGATCACGGAGCGGATCAAGGGACTATTCGGCGGGTCGGAGCCCCAGGGCATTTTCGATCAGGCCGCGTGGGACGCCGCCACCGACAAACTGCTCACCGCGTACCGTAACCAGGGATACATGTACGCGCAGGTGCAGCCCGTGGTGCAGCGGGTGGACAGCGGAGCGGTGCCGACCGTGAACCTCCGGTGGGACATCACGGAAGGATCGCCCGCGACGATCAACCGCGTGGATATCGTCGGGAACGACTACACCACCGAGTCCTGCATCCGGCAGCAGCTCGTCGTCATCCCGGGAGACATCTTCCGGGAGGACCTCCTGGTCCGCAGCTATCAGAACATCGCCAACCTCGGCTTCTTCGAGACGCCGCTGCCCACGCCGGACATCAAATCGGACAAGAATGGGGATGTGGACATCACCTTCAAGGTGAAAGAGAAGCACACGGGGAACATCAACTTCGGTGCGTCGGTGGGGCAGGGCACCGGACTGGGCGGGTTCATCGGGCTGCAGCAACCCAATCTGTTCGGCGCATGCAAGCGCGCCTCGCTCCAGTGGCAGTTCGGCCGGTACATCAATGACTTTCAACTGAGCTACACCGATCCCTCGATCAAGCTGAGCCGGGTGTCGGGCACCGCCACGGCGTACCATACCCAGTCGCGGTTCATCATAGCGGATCTGGGGCAGGACACCCGCACCGGAGGCTCGCTCCAATTCGGCTTCCCGATCCGGGGCTCGCTGTACAGCATGTTGTACTTCTCCTATGCCGGGGAGACGGAGCACTATACCGGCGGTCTGGTGAACCAGGACAGTCTCACGAGCGCCTTGCAGTGCAATCACTGTTTCCGGAGCAGCATCGGCGTCACCGCGACGCACGATACGCGGATCGATATGCCGTTCGCGTCCGCGGGCGGCCTGGAGACGATCACGGCGCAGTTCAACGGCGGGCCCCTGGGCGGCACGGCGGACTTCCAACGCTACACGGGCGAGCTGCGTTCGTACTCAACGCTCGCGGAGTTCGGCGGTGGGGGACTCGGGGCGCAGAGCATGAAGCTGGTGTTCGGATTGACGACGCGAGGCGGCGCGCTGTTCGGTGACCCGGGACCGTTCTTCATCTCGCAGAAGTTCTCGCTGGGAGGAACGCAGTTCGGCGAGATGCTGCGCGGCTACGACGAGTTCTCGATCACGCCGGAAGGGTACGATCCCTCAGCGGAGAACAATGGGCAGGCGAAAACCAGCTCGTTCGGCAACGCGTTCTTCACGACCACCGCGGAGCTGGGACTACGGTTCAACCAGATGATCTATACGGACCTGTTCTTCGATGCGGGCAACATCTGGAACCGCCCGCAGGACTTCGATCCGACGCGCCTCTTCCGAGGCGCCGGGATCGGTATTGAGGTCGTGACGCCTCTTGGCCCGCTGGGTCTCGACTGGGCGTACGGGTTCGACCGGGTTGACGCGCTCGGCCGGCCCGATCCCAAGTGGAAGCTGCACTTCAGGCTGGGCAATCTCTTCTAATGGAGCACTTCATGCGCAGTTTCGTCCTCGCCGCGCTCGGTGCGCTGGCGCTCACTACCGTGGCCACCGCGGGCCTTGCGGCCCAATCGGGGCCGAAAATCGCGTACATCAACTCGCAGCAGATCATGGCCGTCGCGCCGGGCCGGGCCGCGGCGCAGGCGCAGTTGACGCAGGACATGGCGGGCTACCGGGCGCAGGTCAAGAAGATGGAGGACTCGCTGAACGCCATGGTCGACTCGTACAACAAGGTCAAGTCGACGCTCAGCCCGGCGGTGCAGGCGACCAAGGAAAAGGCCATCCGCGCCAAGCAACAGGCCTACCAGCAGCGGTATCAGGATCTGCAGCAGGAGGCGCAGAAGCACGAGAACGAGCTGATCCAGCCCATCATGGCGAAGATCGACTCTGTGATCCAGGAAATCCGGGTCGAGGATGGCTACGCCATCGTCTTCGACGTCGGCGCGCAGGGGGGCGCCGTGGTCGCCGCGGATTCGAGTCTGGACATCACGCCCAAGGTCATTGCGCGGCTCAAGGCGGATTCGGCGAGCAGCAAGAAGCAGGGAGCCGCCAGCAAACCCGGTGATACGGCAAGCGGGGTGGAGGCCACACCGGTCGGTGTGACGATCCCCAAGAAGAAACGGCCGTAGGCACCCCTAACGGCGAGTTGACGCAACACGCGACCGCGTCCGGGAGCGCCGGCGGGGAGGGAGCGATCTCCTTCTCCGCCGCGGCGCTTGCCCGGTTGGTTGGAGGGGTGGTACGCGGTGATGGCTCCCACGTGGTGACAGGGATCGCCCCGCTGGACCGCGCCGAGGAACACCATCTGAGCCTTCTGGCGACGGCCGGGTATCGCGAGCAGTTTGCCTCGTCGCGGGCCGGGGCGATCCTGGTGTGCCCCGAGCTGGCCGATTCGCCCGGCGGGGCGCGGTGCCGCATCGTCGTGGAGCGTCCGGCCGAGGCGTTACTCGGCATCCTGCCGCAACTATACCCGGAAGCCCCGTCTCCCACCGGCATTCACAACACCGCGATCCTGGGCCGAGGCGTGAAGCTGGGCGCGGGCGTATCGATCGGGCCGTACACTGTGGTGGGCGATGGCGCCGCACTTGGCGATGGAGTCACGATCGGCCCGCACTGCGTGGTTGGCGCGGGCGTGGAAGTGGGTGTGGGAAGTCACCTGTCGGCGTCCGTCACGCTGTCGCCCGGCACGCGGCTGGGGCAGCGGGTGCGCGTGTACTCGGGCGCGCGTCTGGGCGGAGACGGCTTCGGCTACGTGCTCCGCGATGGAGCGCACGCCAAGCTACCGCACGTCGGACAATGCCTCATTGGCGACGACGTGGACATCGGCGCCAATACAACGATCGACCGCGGGAGCATCGACGATACGGTTATCGGTGCGGGAACCAAGATCGACAACCTGGTGCATATTGCGCACAACGTACGGATCGGCCGGAACTGCCTGCTCATGGCGCAAGTCGGGATCGCCGGATCGGTGCACATCGGGGACGGCTGCCTGTTGGCGGGGCAGGTGGGCGTGAGCGGGCACCACACGATCGGCGACGGCGCGCGGCTGAGCGCGCAGGCAGGCGTATTCGGTGACATCCCCGCGGGCGAGACGTGGTCGGGGTACCCTGCGCGCCCGCATCGAGAGATGCTCCGTGCGCATGCCGCTCTGTTCCGTCTGGCCAGCATGATGAAGCGCATCGAACAACTCCTCACGAGGGCCGCAGAGTGAGCGAACGCCGACAGTCCATCGCCGAGCCGGTGACGCTCGAGGGTGTGGGAATTCATCTGGGCGAGCAGTGCCGGCTGACCTTCCGTCCCGCGGAGGGCGGCACGGGAATCGTCTTTCGCCGTCTGGATCTGCCAGACAGGCCCTGCATTCCGGCGCTGGTGGAGCATGCCGTCGAGAGTGAGCGACGCACGCAGATCGGCACGGGTGAGCGCGCGCTGCATACGGTAGAGCACGTGCTGGCGGCCGTGGTGGGACACGAGATCGATGATCTCTTGATCGAGATGGACGCGCCGGAGCCGCCCATTCTGGATGGCAGCGCGAAGCCATTTTTCGAGGCGCTCTCGCGCGCCGGGATTGCCGAGCGACCGGGCGATGTCCACTATCTCGATCTGCGCGTGCCGCTGAGTGTGACGAACGGCGAGTCTGCGTATGATGTCTTCCCGGCGCCGTCGCTCTCGATGAAGGTGACGATCGAATTCGCGCATCCGCTCGTGGGGCGCCAGACGGGCGAATACCGCGTGACGCCATCATCGTTCGAAGCGGAGCTGGCGCCCGCGCGCACGTTCGGCTTCATTCGCGAGGCGGAAGCACTGCGGGCGCGAGGCCTGATCAAGGGTGCATCCGCGGAGAACAGCATCGTGCTGGACGATGTTGGAGTGGTGGGGGCGCCGCTGCGGTGGGGGGACGAGTTCGTGCGGCACAAGGCACTGGATTGTGTGGGCGACCTGGCGCTGGCGGGAAAGCGGGTGCGGGCACGGATGATCGCCGTGCGTCCCAGCCACCGGGGTACCGTCGCGCTCGTTCGCCAGATGGTTACACTCGCGGCGAGGGAGACCCCGATGCTCGGCATCGAAGACATCATGAAGATCCTGCCCCATCGCTATCCGTTTCTGCTGGTCGATCGGATTGTCGAGATCGAGGAGCGGCGGCGCGTCGTGGGCATCAAGAACGTCACGATCAACGAGCCGTTCTTTCAGGGCCACTTTCCGGGGCACCCCATCATGCCGGGCGTGCTCATCATCGAGGCAATGGCGCAGGTGGGCGGCGTGCTGCTCCTCGGTACGGTGGATGATCCCGACCGCAAGGTGGTCTACTTCATGTCATTGGACCATGTGAAGTGGCGCAAGCCGGTGCGGCCCGGCGATCAGCTCCGCTTCGAGCTCGAGATGACGCAGATTCGCGGGCGGGTGTGCCGCATGCACGGCATTGCCAAGGTGGATGGCGAGGTGGTGGCGGAAGCGGATATGGCGGCGATGGTGCGCGACAAGTGAGTCGGCGCATTCATCCCACGGCGATCATCGCCGACGATGCGCAACTCGGCGATGGCGTGGACATCGGTCCCTACGCCATCATCGGTCAGGATTGCATGGTTGGTGATGGATGCGTCATCGCCGCGCGCGCGGTGCTGGAGCGGCACGTCCGACTGGCGGCCAACGTGAAAGTCGGGGTCGGAACGGTGATCGGCAGCGACCCGCAGGATCTGAAGTTCGACGGCGAGGTCACTACGGTGGAGATTGGCGAGAACACGGTCATCCGCGAATACTCCACCATCAACCGCGGGACCACGCAGTCGATGAAGACGACGGTGGGGTGCGGCAGCTTCATCATGTCATACGTGCACCTGGCGCACGACTGCCATGTGGGCGACGGTGTGATTCTCGCCAACGCGGCGCAGCTGGCCGGGCACGTGACGATCGAATCATACGCTATCATTTCGGGACTCACCGCGGTGCATCAGTTCGTGAAGATCGGCGCCCACAGCTTCATTGGCGGTGCGTCGCGCGTGGCCAAGGACATTCCGCCGTATCTCAAGGCGGTGGGGAATCCAGTGCGGTTGTACGGACTCAACAGCGTGGGCCTGAGGAGAAGCGGCTTCGACCCAGCGCTCATTCTCGAGCTGAAGCGGGCGTACCGTCTGTTCTTCCGTTCGGAGCTCAACGTCTCGCAGGCAATCGAACGAGCGCAGGCGGAGCTGGAGATGTATGCCGAAGTGAAGCACTTCATCGAGTTTGTGGACAAGAGTCAGCGCGGAATCGTCATGTGAGCCCGCTCCTGCGTGTTGGTGTGGTGGGCGCCGGCGGGCTGGGCTATCACCACGTGCGTCTGTTGCGGGACGTCGACGGTGTGGAGCTGGCGGGCTTTTTCGATGCGGATGCGATGCGTGCCGAGCGCGTGGCGAGCGAGTTGTCGGTCCGAGCGTTCCCCACACTCGAGGCGTTGCTCGATGCCTCGGAGGCGCTCACCATCGTCGTTCCGACGCCGGCACATCACGCGGTGGCGTTGGCGGCGCTGGAGCGTGGGCGGCACCTGCTGATCGAGAAGCCGATCGCCTCGACACTCGAGGAAGCGGACGAGCTCCTCGCGGTGGCACAGCGAACGGGAGCGCTGGTACAAACAGGACACGTGGAGCGGTTCAACCGCGCCATCCGCGCTGCCGCGCCGTACGTGGACGCGCCGCGCTTTGTCGAGAGCGACCGACTGGCGCCGTTCAATCCGCGGGGCGCGGATGTGGCCGTCGTGCTCGATCTCATGATCCACGACATCGATCTCATCCGCACGCTCGTGGGCGGTCAGATCGAGCAGGTGGCGGCGGTGGGCGTGCCGGTGCTCACGCCGTCGGTAGACATCGCCAACGCGCGCCTCACCTTCGACACGGGCGCCGTGGCCAATATCACGGCCAGCCGCGTGTCGCGCGAGCGCTTTCGGAAGATCCGCATCTTTCAGCGCAGCGGATATCTCTCGCTCGATCTGGCGCGCGGCGTGGGGGAGTTCTTCCGGCTGCGTAATGACATCGACCTGGCGTTGTTCACCACCGCGCCGCGTGCGTTGGAGGAATTCGTGGAGCGGATTGCGCTCGAAGCGCCCGAGGGCGAACCGCTGCGGCTGGAGCTCGAGAGCTTCGTGGCGGCGGTGCGCGGCGAGCAGCCGGTGGCCGTCACGGGGCACGACGGCCGCGCGGCGCTCGCTCTGGCGCTGCGCATCCTGAGCGAGATCGAGCGCGGCCGTCCGGCTCTCTCCGAGGCTCCGAGTGCGTGAAGTGCTGTTCGTCGCCGGCGAGACGTCCGGCGACTTGCACGCCGCTGGAGTCAGCGCCGAGCTTCGCCGCCGCATGCCAGCCCTATCACTCACCGGCACCGGCGGCGCGCGCATGGCGGATGCCGGCGTCGTTCTCCTCGAGCACGCCGAGCGCATGGCCGTAATGGGCTTTGTGGAGGTGGTGCGGCACGTGCCGCATCACTACCGGCTGCTCGCGGAGATTCGCCGGCGGCTGGAGGGCGGCCGCGTAGCAGTGGTGGTGCTGGTGGACTATCCGGGATTCAACATGAAGGTCGCCGCGGCGGCCCATGCGGCGGGTGTCCCCGTGCTCTACTACATCACGCCGCAGGTATGGGCATGGGGGGCGAACCGCCTGAGTACGATGGCCCGTACCGTGACGCGCGCCGCGGTGATCCTGCCATTCGAGGAGGCGCTGCTCCGGTCGCACGGCATCGACGCGACGTTCGTGGGACACCCGCTGCTGGATTATGCGCAGCATCTCCCCACGCACGAGGAGGCCCGCGCGCAGCTCGGGCTTCCCGCACAGGGACCGGTGCTGGCGCTCTTTCCGGGCAGCCGCCCGCAGGAGGTCGTACGTCACCTCGGTCGATTTGTGAATACGGCGCGCACGCTGGAGCAACGCGTTCCCGGCTTGCACGTGATTGTGAGCGCCGCCCCGGGCATCGAATTCGGAGCCGACCGCTGTCCGTATCCCGTCGTGCGCGCAGCACCGTTCACCATCTGGCGTGCCGCGACGGCGGCGCTCACCAAGAGCGGCACGTCCACACTCGAGGCCGCGGTGGCCGGCTGTCCGCTCGTGATCGGCTATCGCGCGAGCAACGCAACGTACGCGATCGCGCGGCGAGTCGTGCGGATTCCGCGCATCGGCCTGGTGAACGTTGTGGCGGAGCGCCAGGTGGCGCCGGAATTCATCCAGGGGGCGCTCGAACCGGGCGCTGTGGCCGAGGCGCTGGAGCCGCTGTTGCGCGAGGGGAGCCGCGAGCGGGAGACCATGTGCTGCGGGCTGGCTGAGGTGCGCGCAAAGCTGGGGCAGCCTGGAGCAGCGGCGCGTGTGGCGGAGATCGTCCTGGAGCTCGCGCAATGAGCACCGGTGAGGCGCGTGCAGTTCCGCGCCGCATCCTGTGGGCGGCGTTCGTCGGGGGAATCGTCATGCGTCTGCTTGCGAGCACGTGGCGAATGCGGCAGGTCAACCGTAGCCCGATGGAATCGATCCGCCAGTGCGGCAGGCCGGTGATCCTGGCCCTCTGGCATGGCGAGATGCTCCCGCTCCTGTGGCATCACCGACGGGAGGACATCAGCATTCTGATCAGCGAGCATGCTGATGGCGAGATCATCGCGCGGGTGGCGCACTCGCTCGGCTATCCGACGGTTCGCGGCTCCACCAGTCGGGGAGCGGGGCGCGCGCTCCTCGGACTCTGCCGCGTGGTGGAGTCCGGTCGCGACGTGGCCATCACCCCGGATGGCCCGCGCGGGCCGACGCACCAATTCGCGCCGGGCGCGCTGGTGGTGGCTCAGCGCACCGGCGCGCCGATCATCCCCCTCCGTGTATTCGCGCCTCGTGCCTGGCGGCTCCGCAGTTGGGACCGATTTCTTATTCCGCGACCGTTCTCGCGCATCACGGTCAGCTACGGCAATCCCGTGTATGTGACAGCCGCAACGCCACGCGCGGCCGTCGACGAGGCGGAGCGGCTGGCGATGCTCATGGGAGATGCGGCGGCCGCAGCCCGTGCCTGAAACGCGCCTTATGGATTGGGTCTGGTGGGGCCACGGCGCCACGCCAAGGATGGCGCGCGCGGCGCTCACCCCGCTTGAGTTGCTGTACCGCGGCGCCGTGAAGATGCGAGGGACGCTCTACGATGTTGGCGCGCTCCCTGCCTACCCTGCGCCAATTCCCACACTCAGCATTGGCAACATTGCCGTCGGCGGAGCCGGGAAGACGCCGGTGGCGGCATGGTTCGCCGCCGCGCTGGCGGATCGCGGAGTGCATCCGGCGCTCGTTCTGCGCGGCTACGGCAGTGACGAGCCGATGGTCCACGAGCGGCTCAACCCCACCATCCCGGTGGTCGTCTCGCCCGACCGCGTTGCCGGCATCGCCCGGGCGGCGGCCGATGGCGCCGACGTGGCGGTGCTCGACGACGGGTTCCAGCACCGCCGCACGCAGCGCACGGCAGATGTAGTGCTGGTGAATGCGGACCGCTGGAGCCCCATCCGGCGGCTGCTGCCCGCGGGACCGTGGCGCGAACCCGCAAGCGCGTTACGGCGCGCGTCATTGCTCGTGGTCACACGCAAGGTGGCGTCGACGGATGTTGCGGATGCAGCCGCGCGCTACCTGCAGCGGATCGCGCCGCATGTTCCTCTCGCGCGGGTCCATCTGGCGCCGGCCGAGTTGCGCCAAGTGCGGGGGGAAGGCACGAGGCCGCTGGAGACGTTGCGCGGCATGCCCGTGTTGGCCATCTCGGCGGTGGCCGATCCGGGCGCCTTCCAGCGGCAGTTGGAGATGCGTGGGGCCAGGGTGCGCGCCTGCGCGCTGTCCGACCATCACCCATTCGATTCGGCACTGGCCACGCGCCTGGCCGAGTCGCTGGGCGCCGGCGAGACTGCCGTTTGTACCCTCAAAGACGCGGTCAAGCTCGCGCCGGTATGGCCTCGCGCCGCGGGGCCACTGTGGTATGTTTCTCAGCGTCTCATCGTCGAACAGGGAGCGGAGGCGATTGATTCGGTGCTCGCCCTACTCCTCGGCGCGTGCCGCACCCAGGACGCGTCGCAACCTTCTCCGGCCGGTCTTCCGGCTGCTCCACCTCTTCCATGACAACCGATCTTACGCTCCGTACCGATAAAATTATGCGTCCCGACAAGGATCGTCCGCTCAACGAGGACAATCCGTTCGAGGACATGATGTCCCGTTTCGACCGTGCCGCCGAGCTGCTCGATCTGGAGCCCGGCCTCTACAAGATCCTGCGCAGTGCCGAGAAGCAGATCATCGTCTCTATTCCTGTCCAGATGGACAACGGGGATATCGAGGTTTTCACCGGTTTTCGCGTGTTGCACAACACCTCCCGCGGTCCGGCCAAGGGCGGCATCCGCTTCGATCCCAACGTCAACCTGGATGAGGTGAAGGCACTCGCTGCCTGGATGACGTGGAAGTGCGCCGTGGTGAACATTCCATTCGGCGGCGCGAAGGGCGGGGTCATCTGCGATCCGCTCACACTGAGCATCGGCGAGCTGGAGCGTCTGACGCGCCGATATACCGCGGGAATCATGAACACCCTTGGTCCGGACTCGGATGTCCCTGCGCCGGACGTGAACACGAACGAGCGCGTGATGGCGTGGGTCATGGATACCTACTCGATGCACGTACGGCACACCGTCAACGCCGTCGTCACGGGGAAACCCATTGAGATGGGGGGCTCGCTCGGGCGCCGGGAGGCGACGGGGCGGGGGTGCATGATGGTCACCAAGGCCGCGCTCATGCACCTCGGCATGAAGGTCAAGGGCACGACCGTGGCGGTGCAGGGATTCGGCAACGTGGGCTCCGTAGCTGCGCGCCTGCTTCAGCAGCAGGGGTGCCGGGTCGTGGCGATCAGCGATCGCTCAGGCGGGGTTTACCAGACCGAAGGAATCGACGTGGATGAGGCCATCGCGTACGTGAAGCAACACAGGTCGCTGGATGGCTATCTGCCGGACTTGCGGATCTCGAACGAGCAGCTTCTGCTGCTCGACGTGGATGTGTTGCTTCCGGCGGCACTCGAAAACGTGATCACGCGGAAGAATGCGGGGCAGGTGAAGGCGAAGATCATCTGCGAGGGCGCCAACGGACCAACCACGGCGCCGGCGGATGCGATTCTGGACGAGAAGGGCGTCTTCGTGATCCCCGATATTCTAGCGAACGCCGGCGGGGTGACTGTCTCGTACTTCGAGTGGGTGCAGGATCGCGGCGGCTACTTCTGGACGGAAGACACCGTGAACGAGCGCTTGGGGCGCATCATGACCAAGAGTTTCGGAGAAGTGGTGCGACTGTCCGAGCAACACAAGGTCAACATGCGAACGGCCGCGTACATGCTCGCCATCACGCGTGTTGCCGCGGTTCACCGGCTGCGCGGCGTCTATGCCTGAGGCCGGCTGCGCGCTGTAGATGCACATCGTCGTCGCCGTGGTGGGGAAGCCGAAGAATGCATCGCTGGCGACGGCAATTCTGGAGTACGAACGGCGAGCGGCTCGCTACTGGCCGCTGCGCATTCATGAAGTCCGGGAGGCGCGGGGCGGTCGCGGCAGCGGTGTGCAGGTGCGGGACCAGGAGGGCCTGCGGCTGCTTGCCGGCATCGCGCCCGGGGCACAGCTGGTGGCGTGCACTCCGGGCGGCGCGCGGATGACGTCCGAGGAGTTTTCCGCGTGGCTGCGACGGGAGCGGGAACGGGCGGGGCCCGATGTGGCATTCGTGATCGGAGGCGCGTCCGGCCTCTCCGCCACCGTGCTGGATCGCGCGGTCATGCGTCTTGCGCTGGCGCCCTGGACGCTGCCACATGAGCTGGCCAGGCTGGTGCTCGCCGAGCAGCTCTACCGCGCCGGGACTCTCGTGCGCGGAGAACCGTATCACAAGTAACCCGATAGCCATGCGATGTCCGATCCCCGGTGGCTGTTCCGCGCCGTCCTGTATTGTCGCCCACCAGCGGGTCGCCGCCCGTGTCTGAGCTGCATGTACTGACGCGGCCACTCGGCGGCTCGCCGTTGGCGCGCGACGCGGTGCGCGAGCAGACACCGGCAGCGTGGTATCGCTCCCGTCCTCTCGGGCGCGACGCATGGGTGACATACGCGACCGGTGTACGCGACTCGTTCGCCGGGCGCGATTGGCTGGAGCCGCTGCGGGCGGCGATCGATGCGGGAGGCGCCGCTGCCGAGCGCCTTGCCCGCAGCGCTGGCGGGGCCGGCCTTGTAGTCACTACCGGGCAGCAGCCGGGTCTGTTCGGCGGCCCGCTCTATACCTGGAGCAAAGCGCTGAGCGCGCTCGCGCTGGCCGACGAGCTGGAGGCGGTGACGGGGATGCCAGTGGCGCCAGTGTTCTGGGCGGCCACAGATGACACGGATTTCGCGGAGGCCAGTGTCACCCACGTGGCGGTGCCGGGCGGTGTGGAGTCGCTTGCACAGTCGCCACCAGCCGTGACGGGCGCGAGCATGCGCGACACTCCGCTCTCCGATGTGTCGCCTTTGCTGGCGCAGCTGCAGCATGGTGCAGGCTCTGCTGCCGATGCCGACGTGTGGCGGATGGTGCGAGACGCGTACGAGCCCATGGAGACGATTGGGGGTGCGTACGTGCGCCTGCTGCGTTCGCTGCTGGAGCCGCTGGGCATTGCCGTGCTGGATGCGGGCCATCCCTCGGTGCGCCAGGCATGGCGGCCGCTGGTGGCGCGCGCTCTGGACCGAGCCGCCGATGTCGACAGAGCATTGCGCGCACGGGCAGACGCCATCCAGCAGGCCGGCTACACGGCGCAAGTCGCCCAGGTGCCGGGGCTGTCCCTGGTGCACGAGACGGTGCGCGGCGCGCGCCGGCGGGTTCCGTTGGACAGCGCAGCCGCGCGCGCCGCTGATGCGCACGCGGATCTCGGGCCCAACGTACTCCTGCGCCCGGTGGTGGAGCGTGGCATCCTGCCCACCGCCGCCTACCTGGCCGGTCCGGGTGAGCTTGCCTACTTCGCCCAGGTCGGTGCCGTCGCGGACGCGCTGGAGTCGCCGGTGCCGCTCGCCCTTCCGCGCTGGTCGGGACTCGTCGTTGAACCGCACATCGAGCGCGTGCTGCAGAGGCGGTCGCTCTCGGTGGACGAGCTGCGTGATCCGCACGCCGCGGAAACGCGTCTGGTGCGCGAGCGACTTCCGGTCGCGGTGCGCACCGCGATGGACGAGTGGCGGGCGCGCGTCGATGCGTCGGCGGCCGCTCTGCGGCAGGCGCTGAACCATGACGGTGGCGAGCCACTGGTGGGGGAGCGCGTGGTGGCGGGGGCGGAGCGCGACATGCGGCACCGGCTGGACCGGCTGGAGCGGCGGGCGGTGGCAGCCGTCAAGCGGCGGGAGCGCGAGCTGCTTCTGGATGTAGCCACGGCGCGGGGCGCACTATGGCCACTGGGCAAGCCGCAGGAGCGCATGCTCAACGTCCTGCCATTGCTGGCGCGTCACGGCATGCGCGTCTTCGATCTTATGCTCGAGCGGGCGCGGGAGCATGCGGCCGCGCTCGTGTCGGCTGGTATCGCCCACGCGCTGGCGGCGCCCGATCCCGCGGATGGCCGCCGCTAGCGCCGCAGCATCGCGCCGCGTGCGGGAGCGCACGGGCCGGTCCGCGACGCTGGTGGGTGCGGGGATTCTGCTCAGCCGCATCTTCGGACTCATCAAGCAGCGATTTCTGAGTCACTACCTCGGCCTGGGCCCCGCCGCCGACGCGTTCAGCGCGGCCGTGAAGATCCCGAACTTCCTGCAGAATCTCTTCGGCGAGGGCGTGCTGTCGGCGTCCTTCATTCCGGTGTACGCGCGGCTGCTGGCGGAGGGGAGTCAGGAAGAGGCCGACCGAGTGGCCGGCGCGGTGGCGGCGCTGCTGGCGCTCGTCACGGCCACGCTGGTGCTGCTCGGCATCGCGGCCGCGCCATGGCTGGTGGATGTCATCGCGGGTGGCTTCAGCGGGCCCAAGCGCACGCTCACGATTCATCTGGTGCGCATTCTCTTCCCGGGCGTCGGGCTGCTGGTGATGAGCGCGTGGTGCCTGGGCGTACTGAACAGCCACCGCCGATTCTTCCTCTCGTACACGGCGCCCGTCGTATGGAACCTGGCGATCATCGTCTCGCTCGTGAGCTTCGGTGGACGCGTGGGGCCGTTTCCACTCGCCGCGGTGGCGGCGTGGGGATCAGTGGTCGGCAGCGGCTTGCAGCTTGTGGTGCAGTTGCCCGTGGTGTTCCGCCTGCTGGCGCACTTCCGCCCATCGCTCAGCATTGCATCCGCGCATGTGCGGACCGTCGTGCGCAACTTCCTGCCAGTGTTCGTCGGACGCGGCGTGGTGCAGGTGAGCTCGTTCGTGGATGTGATTCTGGCCAGCTATTTGCCCACGAGCGCCGTGGCCGCGCTGGCGAACGCGCAGATGATCGCGGTGCTCCCCGTCAGTCTCTTCGGCATGTCGGTGTCCGCCGCCGAGCTGCCGACCATGTCGAGTGCGGTCGGTGACACGACGGAGGTGGCGGAGTACCTGCGGGCGCGGCTGGATGCGGGACTGCGGCGCATTGCCTTTCTGGTGGTCCCGTCGGCCGTGGCGTTTCTGACGCTTGGCGATGTGCTGGCGGGTGCGCTGTTTCAGACGGGCAAGTTCACGCGCGCCGACAGCGTGTACGTGTGGGGAATTCTCGCCGGGGCGTCGGTCGGACTGCTCGCCTCGACGCTGGGACGACTGTATTCATCGACATATTACGCCCTTCGTGATACGCGGACGCCGCTGCGCTATGCGATCATCCGTGTCATTCTCACCACGGGCCTGGGCGTCTTCTTCGCGATTCCCCTGCCTGGTATGCTCGGCGTGGATGCCAAGTGGGGCGCCGCGGGACTCACCGTGTCGGCGGGCATCGCCGCGTGGGTGGAGTTCGTGCTCCTGCGCAGGACGCTGAATCAACGGATCGGCGTAACGGGCGTGCCGGCGTCGTTGCTGGCCAAATTGTGGATCGCCGCCATCGCGAGTGCCGCCGGTGCGTGGGGAGTGAAATGGGCGATGGGTGTCGCGCACCCGATCGTGCTCGCCGTGGCCGCGCTCATTCCGTTCGGGCTCATCTATTTCGGGGTGACAATGGCACTGCGACTCCCCGAAGCGCGAGCGATCATCAGGTCGCTCACACGCCGAGCGTGAGTGAGGCCGCACGGGCGGGCTTATATTTCAGGGATGGCCCGCGCCGCGCGGATGAACGCCGCCGGAAGCGCCAGCGCCATGCTTCGTGAGTCGCATTGCCATGATTGACGTCTCCGCCGCCCTGAGTGCCAAAGTCGCCCATCTTCCGGAATCGCCCGGCGTCTACCTATGGAAGGACGCCGAGGGTACCGTGCTGTACGTCGGCAAGGCCAAGCGCCTGCGCTCGCGCGTTCGCAGCTATCTGGGGAGCGACCACGTAGAGAGCATCAAGACGCGGGCGTTGATGCGCCTGGTGTCTGATGTCGAGACGATTGTGGTTCCGTCCGAAGCACATGCGCTGATTCTCGAGGCGAACCTGATCAAGGAGTACCACCCGCGCTTCAACATCGCCTTGCGCGACGACAAGTCGTATCCGTACGTGAAGGTCACGATACAGGAGCCCTTTCCGCGCGTCGTGGTCACGCGGCGGTTGGTGGACGACGGTGCGCGCTACTTCGGTCCCTACACGGACGTCGGGGCCATGCGCCGATCGCTCAACGTGGTGCGGCGCATCTTCACCGTGCGGTCGTGCCACTACGATATGCCACGCGAGATGCCGGAGCGGCCCTGTCTGGATTATCACATCGGGCGGTGCAAGGCACCCTGCGCGCTGCTGCAGACGCAGGCGGAATATCAGAGCATGATCCACGAAGTGCTCCTCTATCTGGATGGCCACGGCGATGAGCTGGTGCGTCGGGTACGGGCGCGCATGGAGCAGGCGTCGTCACAACTCGACTTCGAGCGGGCGGCGGAGATGCGCGACGTGCTCATGCACCTCGAGAAGCTGGAGGAGCCGACCGTGGTGGTGGAAGTGGAGGGCGGTGACCGGGACGTGATCGGGTACGCTCGCGATGGAGACGAGGCCTGCGTCGCCGTGCTGCGCGTTCGCGGCGGCAAGCTGCTTGCGCGGTCGCATCACTTTCTGGCCAACTTGGATGATGAGACGGAGCCGGCTATTCTGGCCGCGTACCTCGCACGCTCCTATCTGCATGCCGAGGAGCGCGCCGCGGAGCTGTTGCTCCCGTTCGAGGTCGAGGATCAGGTGTTGATCCAGGAATCACTGCCGGGAACGCGGCTGCTGGTGCCGCAACGCGGGTCGCGCCGCCAGCTGCTGGATCTCGCGGAGCAGAACGCGCGTCATCTCCTCGAGGAGCTCAAGCTCTCGTCGCTGGAGGCGGAGGAGCGCGCGGTGGATCCCGTGTACGAGTTGCAGCGGGAGCTGGGATTGCAGCGCGTGCCGCGCTCACTCGTGTGCTTCGACATCTCGACGGCCCAGGGCACCGATACCGTCGGGTCGTGCGTCTGGTTCGAGAATGGGCGTCCCCGGCGTGCCGAGTACCGCAAGTTCAAGGTGAAGACGGTCGAAGGGACGGATGACTTTGCCTCGATGCGCGAGGTGGTCACCCGCTACTTCCAGCGCCGGGTGGAGGAGGCGAAGCCCCTTCCAGACCTCGTCGTGGTGGATGGCGGCAAGGGACAGCTCGGCGCCGCATCGGATGCGCTGCACGCGCTCGACCTGGGCGCACTGCCACTCATCAGCCTGGCCAAGCGCGAGGAGGAG
This sequence comes from Gemmatimonadaceae bacterium, assembly GCA_036278935.1. Taxonomy (GTDB): domain Bacteria; phylum Gemmatimonadota; class Gemmatimonadetes; order Gemmatimonadales; family Gemmatimonadaceae; genus DASSNR01. The sequence goes on along the minus strand of DASUKA010000118.1, from coordinate 26,529 downwards.
ATCTTCCTGCCGGGTCGCTCCGAGTCGCTGCGTCTCTCGCGACGCTCTCCCGGGCTACGGCTGCTGCAGCGGGCACGCGACGAGGCCCACCGTTTCGCCATCACGTATAATCGTAAGCGGCGCACCATGCGCACCATCACATCGGAGTTGCTGGGGATTCCCGGCATCGGTCCGAGCAGGCGGCGCGTATTGCTCACGGCGTTCGGCAGCGTCCAGGGCGTTCGCGCCGCAAACGAGGCCGACATCGCCAATCTCCCGGGCTTCAGCGCCGAGAGCGCGCGCCGCGTGCTCGATGCGCTGCGAGCCTCTTCTCCCACCCGTACCTCGAACTGACGTGACCACCTGGTCTCTGGCATGCTCGGCGTGTGATCATACCGCGCCGGGGAACGCCGCTGCTTCCGTCTGCCCATCCTGCGGACAACCCTACCTCGTTCGCTACGACGCACTGCCAACCTCGCGCGATGTCATTCAACCGCGCTGGGACATGTGGCGCTACGCGGCCATGCTCCCGCTGTGCGACGGAGAGGCTCCCGTGACCCTCGGCGAGGGCGCCACACCGCTGATCGAGCTCCCTGCGCTCGCGCGCGAGATGGGCTTCGGCCGGCTCTGGGTGAAAGATGAAGGATTGAATCCCACGGCCTCCTTCAAGGCGCGCGGCATGAGCGCCGCGGTTACGCGCGCCCGGGCGCTCGGAGTGCCCGGGCTCGTCGTTCCCACCGCGGGGAACGCGGGTGCGGCGCTGTCCGCCTATGGTGCGGCCGCCGGAATGCCTGTGCGCGTCTATGCGCCTGCTACCACGCCGGCGCCCATTCTCAACACGATTCGCGCGTTGGGCGCCGATCTGCTCACCGTGCCCGGCCACATTGGCGATGCCGGTAAGGCGGCACGTGCCTTCTCCGCGGAGAGCGGCTACTTCGATGTGTCCACCCTGCGCGAGCCGTATCGCATCGAAGGGAAGAAGACCATGGGCCTCGAGGTGGCCGAGCAGCTCGGGTGGAAGCTGCCGGACGTGATCATCTATCCCACCGGCGGCGGCACTGGAATGATCGGGATGTGGAAGGGCTTCGCCGAGTTGCGGCAGATGGGATGGCTGGCCTCCGATGTCGCCCTTCCGCGCATGGTGTCCGCGCAGGCGGCCGGCTGTGCGCCGATCGTCCGGGCCTTTACCGCGCATGCCGATCACGCGACGCCGTGGGAGCAACCGGATACCCATGCCAGCGGGCTGCGCGTGCCGGCTCCGCTCGGCGATCGGCTGATCCTGCGGGCGCTCGCCGAGAGCCACGGTGATGCGGGCTCCGCGAGCGAGGAGGAGATTCGCGAGGCGACGTCGCGCCTGTCGCGCTCGAGCGGTATCGACGCGGCGCCGGAAGGCGGGTGCGCCCTCGCGGTCGCTCACGCTCTGCTGCGCGCCGGACGCATTGCCGCCGACGCGGAGGTGCTCGTGTTCAACACCGGGAGCGGCGCCTCGTATCGCTTCTGAGCGATACGAAGGCGCCAGCGGAACATCAGCGGGAGCGCGTGCTCCCGCTGGTCACCCGCTGTACTCGCGGCCAGGTGAGCGCGGATCGATCGATGTACGGAAAGACGTGCTCCGGATCGATCACCACCTGCGTCACGCGCGGCGTCCCCGCCACGCGCACTACCTGCCGCCGAGCGCCATCGAGCCATGGGTCCACCGGGAGCTCGACGCGCTGAACGGAACCGTCCGCGCGCGTGATGGCAAGGGGCACGGGCATGGGGGCGAGCCCGCGATCCTCGATCATGATCTCCACACTGTCTCCCACCTGCCGGACGTTGGCGATCGCCTGGTCCAGCGTCCACGCCTGATAGAACCAGCTGTGCCAGAACCAGGAGAGGTTCCGTCCGCTCACGCTGTTGAACGTATTGAAGAAGTCGTACGGCTCGGGGTGCTTGCCGAGCCAGCGCTTCCCGTAGGTGCGGTAGGCATCCTGGAAGACCGAATCGCCGAGGATGGCGCGCAGTGCCACGAACACCGAGGTGGCCTTCTGGTACTCGATGGTGAAGTAATTGTCCGGCGGAAATTCATTCCCTGGGCGCATGAGCGGGACATCGCCGCCGCGGCGGGCGAGCGCGAGATAGCTCCGCTGCGCGCTCTTCACGCCGCGGCCAACCAGATCCTCCAGCGTATCACCCTGGCTGGCGTTGAACTCGGCCAGCCCTTCATCCATCCACGGGTAGCGCGTCTCGTCCGATCCCACCTGCATGGGGAACCACATGTGTGAGATCTCGTGCATGAGATCACGGTGCAATTCCAGAGTATCGCGCCAGCTTTCCAGGATGGTGAACATCGGGTACTCCATCCCGCCGCTCTCGAGCACGCCCTCGGCGGACGTGATCTGCGGGTATGGATAGGGCCACAAAAAGCGAGAGAGGAAGTCGATGGCATCGCGGTCACCGCGTACGCTCTGCACCCACGTGGCCCCTGCCGGAGCGGCGCGGTAGAGGTTGTTGATCGCCACCGTATCGTGTGCGCCGACCACGGTGTGCGATGCATCCCAGAGATAATGCGCGCATGTGACCCACGCGAAGTCCCGCACATTGTGCGCGGTGAAGTGCCAGGTGAGCGTCCCCTGACGGCCGTGTGCGGTGGCGTGTCCTGCCGCGATGTCGCGGGCGGTGACGACGTGTACCAGGCTGTCGGTGTGCCGCGCCGCCGCGAGTCGATCGCGCTCCTCGCTGGTCAGGACGTCGCCGGGATTCTGCAACGTGCCGGTGGCCCCCACCACCCATCCGGTCGGCACGGTCATCCGGACGTCATAGTCGGCGTAGCCCATGTAGAATTCGGCCTCGCTCGTGTACGGGTCGGTCACCCAGCCAGACACATCGTCGTAGACGGCGAGTTGCGGATACCAGTAGCCCATCATGTAGACGTCGCCATCCGTCCCCTCCCGGCCGTCGGACGGCACCGGCGCGGGCGTGTACGCCCAGCTGAAGGAGAGTTGAACCCTGCCGCCGCGCGGGGTGAGCGGCTCGGGGAGGGTGATCCACAGAATGGTGCCATCCACCCGGTACCCCGGTGTATTGCGCCGCGAGCTGCTGGTGAGCGTACGGCCGCCCGCCGCGACGCGTTGCAACGTCACACCGCCGGTGACGGGCGTCGGTGCGTGTCGAACCGCACCGGGGGCGAACAGATTCTGGCGGAGATACAACGCGAGCTGCCGCAGCGTATCCGGCGAATTGTTGATATACCTGACGCTCTCCGTGCCGCGCAGCCGCGTGGCGTGCGGGTCGAGCTGCGCCTCGATGCGATACGTCGCCTGCTGCTGCCAGTAGGCCGGGCCAGGTTGGCCGGAGCGCGTGCGGGTGTGTCGCTTCACTGCGCGGGCAAAGTCTGGCGTCTCCACCACGTCGTATGGGCGGGGGACCGGGGCAGTCGGTTGCTGCGCGGCGAGCGCCAACGGGAGCGCCATGCAGGCCGCGATCGCGATGGAGAAGGGAAGCGCGCTGTCCGCGGCGAGCGCCACACAGCGTGCGGGCGGGGAGATGCGCATCAGGCGGTTGGCTCGAATGATGGTGCTGGAGCGCGTGGTCCAGGCGTGGGTGCCCGGCCATGCGGTGAGCGGTGGATCGCTGCACCGTCACACGTTAGCACGCGGCGCGGTGAGGAGGAAGCATCGCGCTCGTGCATGCGCCGCATGCTGCCGTGCGCCACTGGCCGAACGACGCGCCCGGCGGCTATCTTGGTGGGCCATGCCAATCGCCATTCTCGACCCATTCAGCGGAATCGCCGGCGACATGATGCTCGGGGCGCTGGTGGACGCCGACCTCGATGCGGACTGGCTGCGCGCACTGCCGGCACGACTCGGGCTGGATGGCGTGGGGGTGGACATTCGAACGGTGCATCGCGCGGGGATCGCATGCATCAAGGTGGACTTCGCCATCCCGCCACAGCCGCACGGTCGAGGGCTCGAGGAGATACGGCGGATCATCGCGGCGGCCGCCATGCCTGCGGCCGCCGCGGCGCATGCGGAGCAGGTGTTCGCTGCGCTCGCTACGGCGGAAGGGAAGATCCACGGGCTCCCGCCCGAGCGCGTGCATCTGCACGAAGTGGGAGCGGTGGATGCGATCCTGGATGTGGTGGGCGCTGTGTGGGGGCTGGCCGAGCTCGGCGTCACGTGCGTCTATTGCGGGCCAATCGCGCTGGGCGACGGCGTGGTGCAGGCCGCGCATGGCACCCTGCCGGTGCCCGCGCCCGCCACGCTCAGGCTGCTGGAAGGGCTGACCGTGCGTCCTGGTCCCGACGACGCCGGCGAGCTGGTGACGCCAACGGGCGCCGCGCTCGTGCGGGTGCTCTCAGCAGGTCCGCCCCCAGCCGCGTACATCCCTCTGCGCAGCGGGTTCGGGGCAGGGAGCAAGGACCCGCCGGGACGCCCGAATGCGCTTCGCATGGTACTTGCCGATGCAGCGATGGTGGGCGACGCTGCCGCCGGGAGCGCGCCGGCCGGCGTGACGGAGCAGCTCGTGCAACTCAGTGCCGACATCGACGACATGAGCGGCGAATGGCTTGCTGGCGCCGCCGATGTGCTGCGCTCCGCCGGCGCGCTCGACGTGGTGTTGCTGCCGAATGTGATGAAGAAGGGACGCCCGGGCACACGTGTGGATGTCCTCGTGCGTCCCGCCGCCGCGAGCGCGGTGGAATCTCTGCTGCTGTCGCAAACGACCTCAATTGGTGTGCGCCGCATCACAGTCGAGCGGCGCGCGCTCCATCGCGAGATGCACACGGTGCAGGTGCTGGGGTACGATGTGCGCGTGAAGGTCGTTACGCTGCCGTCGGGGGGCACGCGCACAAAACCCGAGTTCGATGACGTGCAGCGCATCGCGGGCGCCACGGGTCGCCCGATCCCCGATGTAGCTCTATTGGCGCGTGAGGCTGGGGAACGGCTGTTGTCAGCAGGGGTATTGTGACCGGCGAGCACCGCCTCGCCATCAGCGTTTCACACTCCAGGAGATCGTTCGATGAACGCTTGGCTTAACGTGGTAGCCTGCTCGCTTGCCCTGTCGACCGTTGTCGCCACCAGGGCGGCCGCGCAGCAAGACACGGCGGGGAGCAAGTGCGAGATCAACTTCTCCAATCCTTCTGAGGTGAAGGACGCCTTCTCCGACGTGACGATCGCTCAGATGGGCAAGAATCCGGACGATGCGAAGAAGCGGTTGCAGGACGCGATCAAGAAGCTCACCGAGCATCCCGAGAAAATCAACAACGATGTCGCGCGCGAGTACGTGCTCGGGCAGGCGTTGGTAAACTGGAGCATGCAACCTGGTGTGACGCCCGTAATGCCGCGACAGGCGCTGGGCTACGCCAGCGGCCCGCAGGGCAACGTGGACGTGCTTGCGGCTGCGGACAGCGCTCTGACGGCGGCAACGACTGCCAGCCCGACGTGCGCGTCGCAGATCGATCAGATCCGGCAACAAGCATGGGCGCCGCTCATCAACAAGGTGGGGGGGCTCATCAACAGCAATAACCTGGATTCGGCCAAGGTCCTGCTCGCGCGCGCGAACACAATCTATCGCGGGTCGCCCTACAATTACTATTTCGCCGGCAACATCGCGCAGCGCGACTCCGACTACGCCGCGGCATCCGACGCCTTCCAGAAGGCGCTGGCGCTCGCAACGCCCCAGAAGGCGGCCAAGGATTCCAACATGGCCAGCATCCGGGAGTACGTGGCGTTCAGCGTGGGGTACACGACGCTGATGCACGCCGAGCAGCTCACGGGTGATCAGCAGAAGAGCGAGATGGCCAAGGCCGCCGCCGCGTATCAGGCGTATCTCAAGGAGTACCCGAACGGGCAGGACGTCAGCAACGCGCAGGCCGGGCTCACCCGCACGCTGCAGGCCTCGGGTGACTCGGCGGGCTTGAGCACCATGTGGGCCCAGATGAGCGCAAGCCCGGCGAAATATTCAGCTGGTCAGCTCTATGATGCCGGCGCCGGCGCCTTCCGGGTCAATGACCTCCAGACTGCCGCCAAGCTGATGGAGGCGGCCTATCAGAAGAACCCATATCTGATCGCCGGGCTCTTCAACCTGAGCAACGTGTACTGGAAGCTGAAAGATTGGGAGAAGATGGCGAAGGTGTCGCACGAGCTCCTCTCGCTTGCGCCGAACGATCCGGACAACTGGCAGCTGCTGGCGATCGCCGAGCAGAATCTCGCCAAAGCAACCAACAACGCCAAGCTTCAGAAGGCGCGGAACGACTCCGTGGTCGCCGTCCTCACCAAGGGCAACAAGCTCCCGGTGCGCATCTCCTTTTCCAGAATGGCGCCGGCCGACAGCTCGTACACACTCTCCGGCACCGCCGAGAATCTGTTGAGCAAGCCCGGCACCTACACGATCAACTTCTCGTTCCTGGATCCCTCGGGGAATGTCGTAACGACCAAGACGGCGACCGTTTCACTGGGACCCAAGAGTGATTGCGGGGCATCGGGCAAGGACTCCACGGGGAAGGCGTGCAAACCGGTCGCGGGCTCCAATGCGTCACAGGACTTCACGGTGGAAGTGGACCAGCCCGGCATCGTGGCGTTCCGCTATGCGCCGGTGAGCTGACGCGCACCGATTCAGCACACGTTCGACACGGCCCGCGGCCCACTCGCGGGCCGTGTTGCATCCGCCCACGTGCTCGGCGGGCTGAACGGTGCCATCCCGGAAGCCCGGCGGGGTGCCGGAGGGGGCCGCGCACATCTGCTGTTGGCGGAACGGGAAGCGTTTCTTCGATGCCATAGTCGAAGTGACCATCATAGCTTGCTTTCGAGCATCGCAGTTCCTAAGTTACTTGATGCTCTGGCCGGCCCCATATGGTCCGCCACATCGAATCTTCGGGGGAAGATCACCCGCTGTGGTCTTCCCCCTCTTGCGCACATCGACACGTATGATCCGGGTTCGCCACGTTCAGGCTGGCAGCATAGCCTACCAACTCGAGATGCCGCCGGGCACGGAGCTGCTGACCGTCAATGGCCGGGAGCTCGCCGACTTCCTGGACTGGGAGTTCCTCACGGCGGATGACGAGCTGGTTATCGAAGCCGTACTGCCCGATGGCCAGGCCATCGTCTACGAGATCGAGCGACCGGAGGGAGAGACGCTCGGCGTGGAGTTGGAGCCTCCGCGAGTGCGGCGCTGCGCCAACCGGTGCGAGTTCTGCTTCATCGAGGGACTTCCGCAGGGGCTGCGTCGTCCCTTGTACGTGCGCGATGATGATTACCGGCTCTCATTCGCCTACGGCAATTTCGCGACGCTCTCGAATGTGAAGGAGCGGGATATCGCGCGCATCCTCGAGTACCGACTCTCGCCGCTGTACGTGTCGGTGCACGCCACCCCGTGGGAAGCGCGCAAGAAGCTGCTCAACAACCCTCGTGTGCCGAATATTCTCGATCAACTCACGAGGTTGGCCGCCGGAGGAATTCAGTTCCACGGTCAGATGGTGATTGTGCCGGGGCTCAACGATGGCGCGGTGCTGGAGCAATCGCTTACCGATCTGTGGAACATGAATGACGCCGTGCTCACCGTCGCGCTCGTGCCGGTAGGGCTCACACAGTTTTCCCATCTCTACACTGGCCACCCCATGGATACGGCCAACGCCTCGGCCATCCTGGAGCACGCCGAGCGGTGGGAAGCGCGCGCTCGACGCGAGCGTGCGGGCGGGTGGGTGTTCGGCTCGGACGAGCTCTATCTTCTGGCAGGGCGCGAGCTCCCGGGCCCCGAGCACTATGGCGATTTCGATCAGATCGAGAACGGCGTTGGTGCCGTGACGCATCTGCGCATGCGAGTGGCTGACGGCCTGGGCACGGCGCCACGGCTGGACAGCCGGCGCATCGGTGTGGTGACGGGCACGTCGATGAGCAACGGCATCATGCAGGAGCTGCTCGAGAAGATCGCGCCGGTAACGGGGGCGCACTTCGAGCTCATCGCGGCGGAGAACTCGCTGTTCGGTCCCACCACCACGACCGCGGGCCTGCTCGTGGGCGCCGACATTCACCGTTCGCTCGCCGGGCGCGCGGATCTGGATCTCGCACTCATCCCCGCCGAATGCATCAACGAAGACGGCGTCTTTCTGGACGACGCCAGTTTTCAGGCGGTTCGCGATGCGCTGCCCATCCCCGTGTATCCATCATATGACTTCTTCGACGTGCTTGCTTCTGTCGGGCGCGGTGAGGCGCCCGCACTGAGGATGGCTGAGGCGTGAGCGTGACTGATCCCGTGGTGGCGATTGTCGGCCGCCCCAACGTTGGCAAGTCCGCCCTGTTCAACCGCCTGACAGGGGACAATGGAGCGATCGTCGACGAGGAGGCCGGCACGACGCGCGACCGACACTTTGCGCATGTTGAGTGGAATGGACGCGCGTTCTGGTTGGTCGACACCGGCGGACTGGTGGAGCGGCCGGATGTCGCGATGGATGTCGAGATCCGGCGTCAGGTCATGCAAGCGGTCGATGAAGCGGATCTTCTGTTGATCGTAGTGGACGCGCAGGCGGGCATCCAGGCGGAAGACCTGCACATCGTGGAGCTCCTGCGTCATGCGCAACGACCGTGGGTGCTCGTGGCCAACAAGGTGGACAATCCCGCCTCAACAGATTTCTACGAGCTCTACGCCCTCGGCGCGGGTGATCCGGTGCCGGTGTCCGCGCGCAATGGGAAAGGCTCGGGCGATCTCCTGGATGTCGTGGCCGAGCGCTTTGCGCCGAACATCGAAGAGGCGGAAGATGCGGGTCTGCGCGTGGCGATTGTTGGCCGGCCAAATGTCGGGAAGTCCTCGCTCGTGAACCGGTTGCTCGGGGAAGAACGGTTGGTGGTGTCCGAGTCGGCGGGCACGACGCGCGACGCGATCGACACGCCCATGATGTATCATGGCAGACGGTTCACCTTTGTCGACACGGCCGGACTGCGTCGGCAGTCGAAGCGGGATGAGGGGATCGAGTTCTACTCGGCGCTTCGCACGCGCCGGGCGATCGAGCGATCTGCCATCAGCGTGCTGCTCATCGATGCGGTGACCGGACTGGAGAATCAGGACCTGAAGATCGCGACGCTGGCGTGGGAGCACGGGTGCGGTCTGATCCTGGTCGTGAACAAGTGGGACCTGAAGGAGAAGGACGACAAGACGGCAGCGCACTTTCAGCGCGCGGCCGAAGAGAAGGCGCCGTACCTGCGATTCGTGCCATTTCTCTTCACGTCAGCACTCACGGGGCAACGGGTGAGCAAGCTGCTCGAGGTGCTCATGCAGGTGGAGCAGGAGCGGCAGAAACGCATTCCAACATCGCGCGTCAATACGCGGCTGCAGGAGCTTGTTGCTCGACGCCAGCCTCCTCAGGCGCGGGGGCGCGAGGTCAAGCTGACGTACGCCACGCAGGTGGAGGTCGCTCCACCGACCATCGCGGTGTTCGGCAATCATCCCGATCTCGTTGCGGAGCACTACGTGCGCTACCTGCAGAACGGTTTCCGCGATGCGTGGGGCTTCGTCGGGAACCCGCTCCGCATTTTGCTGCGGCGCAAGGCAGCATAGATGTCCCCCTTCGTCCTGCTGGCGCTCGCCTACCTTCTCGGGTCCATTCCCTCGGCGTACCTCGCCGGCAAGGCCTTTCGCGGGATCGATCTGCGGCAGCACGGCTCGGGGAACCTGGGTGCGACCAACGTCTATCGCGTGCTCGGGTGGCGCATCGCGCTGCTGGTATTCGTCGTGGATGTGGCCAAGGGCGCTGTCCCCGTGCTCGTCTTTCCGCGATGGGTGCCGGCGACTTCGGCCGCACACTGGGCGATCGCGTTCGGCATTGCCGCGATCATCGGTCACGTGCGTCCGGTTTTTCTCCTCTGGAAGCGCGGAGGGAAGGGAGTGGCAACGGCCGCCGGCGTCTTCTTCGCGCTTGCCCCATTCGCCGCGCTTGCCGCCACGGTGATCTGGGGACTCGTGTTCTACCGCTGGAGCTACGTGTCGCTCGCCTCATTGTCCGCGGCTATCGCGCTTCCCGCCGGGGCCGCGGTGGGGTACGGGGCGGGCTCGCCCGTGTTCGTGCTGAGCGTGCTCGTGTGCGTCCTTGTGTTCTGGACGCATCGGAGCAACATCGGCCGGCTGCGGCGCGGCCAGGAGCTCCACTTCAACCAGAAGCAGAAGAGCTCGTGATGCGAGCCGCCGTGATCGGGGCGGGAGCGTGGGGCACCGCACTCGCAGATCTGCTGGCGCGGAACGGCCACGCGGTGCGCCTCTGGGCACACGAACCGGATGTGGTGACGGCCATCAACACGCGGCACGAGAACGCCCGCTTTCTGGCCGGCGCGCCGGTGGCGGAGTCGGTGCTCGCAACCGACGAGCTGGATCACGCGAGCGAGGGGGCCGAGTGCGTCGTCTACGTGACCCCGTCGCACGTCCTGCGCATGGTGGTGCGCGCGAGCCGGCCGGCCGTGCCGCCGAATGCGATGCTCATGGTCGCGAGCAAGGGGATCGAGCTGGGCACGCTCGCAACCATGACGGCGATCGTGCGTGAAGAGATGCCCGAGCACGATGTCGTCGTCCTGTCCGGACCCAGCTTTGCCCGGGAGGTCGTGGCGCGGCAGCCGACTGCGGTGGTGGCTGCTTCACGCCGTTTCGACGCTGCCACCCGCGCGCAGTGCGCCTTCAGCTCACCGAACTTTCGCGTGTACACCCACGATGATGTGATCGGCGTCGAGCTCGGCGGCGCGCTCAAGAACGTGATTGCCGTCGGCACTGGCATTGCCGAGGGCCTCGGACTCGGTTACAACCCGCGGGCAGCGCTCATCACGCGAGGGCTTGCCGAGATCACGCGGCTCGGGCTTGCGCTCGGCGCATCGGCGAGCACGTTCGCCGGGTTGGCCGGAATGGGCGACCTCGTGCTGACCTGCACGGGCGCACTCAGCCGGAACCGCTCACTCGGCTTTGAGATCGGCGAGGGGGCGACGCTGAGCGACATTCTGGCCACGCGCGAGACGGTGGCCGAAGGAGTGCTCACCACGCAGAGCGCATTCGCGCTCGCCGCGCGCGCGGATGTCGAGACGCCGATCATCGCGGCGGTGCACCGGATTCTGTTCGAGCAGCAGCCACCACGCCTCGCGATCAGTGAGCTCATGGCTCGCGAGCTCCGTGCCGAGCAAGACTAACGAGTGACGCATGAGTGACCACCACGAACCCGTCCAGGAATTCTACTCGATTGGTGAGGTCTGTGTGCTCACCGATCTCAAGCCGCACGTGCTGCGGTATTGGGAGAGTCAGTTTCGCTTTCTGAATCCCGCCAAGAACCGCTCGGGAAACCGCGTGTACCAGCGGCGCGAAGTGGATCTGATCCTGCTGGTCAAGCATCTGCTGTACACGGAGAAATACACAATCGATGGGGCGCGCCGGAAAGTCGACGAGCATCGCAAGCACGGTGAGCTGCGGCAGATGGCGCGCAGCGCGCTCGATCTGCAAACCATCCGGAACACCGAGCGTGAGCTGCGCGAGCTGCTCGCTGTACTCGGGGGAGGGGACGAGGCGCCATGAACCGCTGGTCGTCCCGATGCGGGGACACACGGTAGATGCGCCTGCTGTGCACGAACGATGACGGGATTCTCGCCCCTGGCCTGGAGTGCCTCGTGCGGGCGGCGCAGGCACTTGGCGACGTCACCGTGGTCGCACCGGATCGGGAGCAGAGCGCCACCAGTCATTCGCTCACGCTGCATTACCCCATCCGCCCCGTGCAGCGCGGAGACCACCGCTACCAGGTGGACGGGACGCCGACGGATTGCGTGATGGTCGCAGTTGAAGCGCTCATGGATCACCGCCCGGACTTCGTGCTCAGCGGGGTGAATCATGGGCAGAACATGGGCGAGGATGTGCTGTACTCCGGTACAGTGGCGGCCGCAATGGAAGGGGTGTCGCTGGGCATCCCCGCCATGTCCATCTCCTTTGCGGGTGGCGAGGGAAGCGCGGATCCCGATCTACTCGCGGCTCAGGTGGAGGTGCTGAGTCGGTTGCTTCAGCATCTCACCAGTCTGGATCATATGCCGCGCGATACGCTGCTGAACATCAACCTTCCGGCGCTCCGACCTGAAGAGATCAAAGGCGTCCGGCTCACGCGGCTTGGCCGCCGCGTATACTCGGACTCGCTCGTGCGGATGCGGGATCCGCGCGGCCGCGAGATCTTCTGGATCGGGGGCGGGTCGGCCGCGTGGTCCGGCGCGGAGGACTCCGACTTCCGCGCGGTGGGCGAAGGGTATATCTCCGTGACGCCGCTCTCCCTCGATCTCACGCACGAGCGCATGTTGGCGAATGCCGTCGCCTGGTGGGCCGCGCCATGATGCAGCAATTCTCCGGCGCGCGGCGGCGCCTGATCGAGGCGCTGCACGACAGCGGCATTCACGACCTTGCCGTGCTGCGTGCCGTGGATCTCACACCGCGCCATCTCTTCGTCCCCAGCGGCATGCAGCATCGCGCGTACGAGGATAGCGCGCTTCCCATCGGTAACGGGCAGACGATCTCGCAGCCCTCCACTCACGCCCGCTACCTGGAGCTGCTCGGACTGACGGGAAAGGAGCGCGTGCTGGAAATCGGCACTGGCTCGGGCTACCAGACCGTGCTGCTTTCGCACCTCGCGTCCCAGGTGTTCTCCATCGAGCGCGTCGGGCCGTTGCTCGATCGGGCGCGCGACGTCATCCGCGCATGCGGCGCGCGCAATGTGTCGCTGCTCGCGGGGGACGGGACCCTGGGCTGGCGCGAATATGCGCCATTCGACGCCATCGTCGTCACGGCCGCCGCGCCGGACGTTCCGTCGCCCCTGGCGGAGCAGCTCGCCGAGGGCGGCCGGATGCTCATTCCACTGGGCGAACGCGAGCAGCAGACGCTCGTGGTGCTGATGCGACGCGCGGAGCAGCTCGAACGACGTGACATTGGACCGGCCAGGTTCGTCCCGCTGGTGGGCACATACGGCTGGGCGACCTAACCGCCGCACGACCGCGCCCTCGCGCGTGGGCGTGGGGCAGGGGACGGTCGGCCATTGCTCCGCACTATATTGGGACTCTGGAGATCCGATGTCTGACGATTCGCACGACGCTCCGCCAGCGACGCGGCGCGGCCACCACATGATCCCGCCCTTTCTGGGTCCCCGCCCCGGGCGGCATGCTGCGGAGCCAGCGCGCACCGTACGGACGCCGGCGAGCCCGCGCGCGCCGACGCCGCTCTTCACGCCGCCGAGCACCGCGGCACAGCATGCGATGCAGCAGACGATGCGGCGGGCGGGCAGCGATCCGGCGCCCGCACCGGGAGCGACGGACGAGGAGTCCCTGCGCGGTGCCGAGCGAACAGCGGCCTCATGCGAGGAGCCGCCGGCTATCGCGGAAGAGGCGCCGTCCCCCACCGATCAGATCGATCCGGTTGGGCTGTCGGCGCCCGCGCAGCCGGCCGACTTCGGCACACCGTCGAGCGCACTGGTGTCGGAGCCCGATGCCGACGATGCGCGCGGCCGCGCGGCATGGGACGTTGCGACGGTCGTGCAGCCGCTGGCTGAAGTGGGCGACACGGAATCGGACGACGACTGGTTCGGTAGCGATGACAACCTTGCCGAACGAGCGAGCGCTGATGCTGGACATGACGACGCCTCCTCGTGGTTCGATGAGATGGACGACATGAACGGACCGGACGGCGGAACGGAGGCGGTGGCGCAATCGACGGCGGGCGGCGGGGAGCTGCGCGCGTGCGAGTGTGGGGGTATCGAGGGCTCCGGTGCGGGCGACCGGATGCATGCGGACATCGCCGCCGCGCTCGAGCGTGTGGCGCATCGGATCCGCGGGGGCGACGTGCCGCTCCCCGCGGACCTTCCCGCGACGAGTGATGCGGCAGCACTGGCCGCGGTGCTGGCCGCGCTCCTTCGGCCATCGTCCTAGGAATGGACGTGGCCGACCTCCACGTGGAAGTGAGCGGGATGGTGCAGGGGGTGGGCTTTCGATGGTTCACCGTGCAGGCCGCGCGCCGACTCGGCGTCGGCGGGTGGGTGAGAAATCGCGCCGATGGGACAGTGGAAATCGTGGCGTCCGGCACCCAGGCGGATCTGGATCGGTTCCTGATGGTGGTGCGCCGCGGCCCGTCTGGCGCAAGAGTGGAGCGTGTGCGATCGTTACCGGTCGACGCGGCGTCGAGCGACGCGGCCGCGCCTTTCGAGCTCCGACGATAACCACCCATCATCACATCGCATGACGCACGCTACGGACGCGACAGACGGCATCGGTTCGGTGCTTCGCCGCACTATTCGCGACATTCCGGATTTCCCGAAGCAGGGCGTGCTGTTCAAGGATATCACGCCCGTGCTCCTCGACGCTGAGCTCTTCCGACAGACCACCGATGCGATGGCGGCGCCCTTTGTCGGAGACGGGATCACGCACGTCGTGGCGATCGAGAGCAGGGGATTCATTCTCGGCGCGCCGATCGCCCAGACGCTGCATGCGGCCTTCGTGCCGATTCGGAAGCGGGGGAAGCTTCCAGCGAGCGTGGAGCGCGTGGAGTACTCGCTCGAGTATGGGCTGGATGCGCTGGAAGTGCACCGGGACGCGCTCAGCGGGGAACACCGCGCGCTGATCGTCGACGATGTACTGGCTACGGGCGGAACGGCGGACGCCGCCTGTCGGGTGATCGAGCGGCTGGGCGCCGAGGTGGTGGGGTGCAGCTTCCTCATGGCGCTCTCGTTTCTCCCCGGGTTGGACGTTCTGAGGGCCCGGCGCGTCAGCTCCCTGATTCGCTACTGAGCGTTGCTGCTGCACTGCGCGCGATTGCGCGCAGCGGACGCTCGGCTGCTGCGGTTGCCGGTGTGGGATCCACTACTCGATGCGGGTATGTGCGCCAGGGCGGCGGCATGTGTCAGGCGCGGGCGCCAGTTATGTCATACTGCCAACCATTCACACAGACACCACCACCACACCACCAATAACGCCAGCCGAACGCTACGACTGGCCGCTGGTGGAGTCGGGAGTCAGCACTGCGCCGGACAGGAAGCGCGGAGGACGCCGATGACGCGTCGCGTGCTCGAACGCGTACGCCAGCTTCAGGAGCGTCGGCTCGGTGTACGCCAGGCCAATGAAGGAAATGCCAACGGGAAGTCCGAACGCGTAGCCGGCCGGCACCGTGATGTGCGGATATCCCGCCACGGCGGCGATGGTCGAGCTGCCGCCGAGGTCATGATCGCCGTTGACCAGATCGATGGTCCAGGGCGGGGCACCCGTGGGCGCGACGATCGCGTCGAGATGGTGCGCATGCATCACGGCGTCCAGACCGTCCGCGCGTGAGCGCTGGTGGTCGTGCGCGAGGGCCTTGCGATATGCCGGCGTCGAGAGCGGACCCTTCTGTTGCGCCTGGAGCATGAGCTCCTGCCCGAAGTACCGCATCTCCTGGTCATGGTGCTGCTCGTTGTAGGCGATGATCTCCTTGAGCGAATGTACCGGAGCCGCGGCGCCCAGCCCCGCGAGATACGTGTTGAGATCTGCTTTGAACTCGTACAGGAGCACTTCCAGCTCCGAGTCGCCAAAGGAGCCAAGGGTGGGGATATTGGCCGGGTCGATGATCACTGCACCGCGGTCCTTCATGAGCGCGATCGCGTCATCCACAAGCGCGTCCGCCTCGTCGCTGTAGCCGAAGAGATGACCGCGCGCAACGCCGATGCGCGCGCCGCGAAGCCCGTTGGCATCGAGAAAGCGCGTGTAGTCGGAGTGTCCCTTGCCGCGGCTCGACGCCGTGGCCGGGTCGCGCGGATCGACGCCCGCCAGCGCGCCGAGCAGGATAGCGGCATCCGTCACCGTCCGGGCCATGGGGCCCGCCGTATCCTGGCTATGCGCGATGGGAATGATCCCCGCACGGCTGACGAGGCCGAGGGTGGGCTTGATGCCGACAATCGAGTTCGAGGACGACGGGCAGACCACCGAGCCGTCCGTCTCCGTGCCGACCGCGACAGCGCAGTAGCTGGCGGCGACCCCGGCGGCCGATCCAGAGCTGGATCCGCATGGCGTGCGATCGAGCGCGTACGGATTGCGCCCCTGTCCGCCTCGTCCGCTCCACCCGCTCGAGGAGTGCGTGGAGCGGAAGTTGGCCCATTCACTCAGATTGGTCTTGCCCAGGAGCACCGCACCCGCCTGTCGCAACCGCGAGGCCACGAACGCATCACGCGGCGCGATGGACCCGGCCAGCGCGTAGGAGCCGGCGGTCGTCGTCACACGATCGTGCGTATCGATGTTGCCCTTGATCAGCACGGGGATGCCATGCAATGGGCCGCGTGCACCTTTGGCTTTCCGCTCCGCGTCCAGCGCCTCGGCCAGCTGCAGCGCATCGGGGTTCGCATCGAGCAGGTGGTGCAGGCGGTCGTCCAGAGACGCAATGCGCTGCAGATACGCTTCCACGAGCCCTCTGGACGTGTACTTGCCCGATTGCATGCCGGCCTGCAACTCGGCCAGCGTGGCCTCTTCCAGCTCGAACGGCGCGACGTTCAGCGATGCAGGGGATGACCCCCGCGCGGCGGGCGCCGTCTCTGCCGCCGCGGAGCGAGCTGACCGCTCACACGCCGGGAGGATCGGAGCAGCAATGGCGAGAGCACTGGCAGCGGCGCTCTCGCGGAGAAATGCACGCCGGCCAATGCGCTGCACCGGTCCCGTGACCTCGTTCTCGTCGTGCCGCATGGTTCTGAATCTCCGGTTCGATGTGCCGGACACAACCCACGCGCCCCGGCATGCGTTCCCTGCAGCGGACTCACGCAGGTCGGGAAAGTGCTGACCCGTCGCGCGCGAGGGGCCCGTCGGTTAAGTTCCCACGACGCATTCGATGGGGATGATGCGAAGGTACGACGTCGGACGCCAGAGCGGCGGGGTGGCGGGCGGACGTGGTGGCAGCTAAGTCATTGAGCGCCATGCGCGAAGGCGCTAGATTGTCATGGAGCCGCCCCTGTAGCTCAGGCGGATAGAGCAGCGGTTTCCTAAACCGTTGGCCGGGTGTTCGAGTCACCCCAGGGGCGCTGCGCGGTGCCGAGACCCGTACCGCCGATTTCCACTACCAGCAGAGAGAGCACAGGACAGTCATGACTCGTACAGGCGCCGCTGCGCGCCCAGCTCTGGACTTCGATGACCGCGCCGACAGCCTGCTCGCATGGGCACAGATCCACATGCGCCAGCTCAGTATCGGGGCGATCGTCATCGTCGTGGTGGCCCTTGGCGTGTGGTTCTACATGCACGCGCAGGCGGTTCGGGAAGAGAGCGCATCCTCCGCGCTGAGCACTGCCGAGCAGGCGTATGCGGCTGGCAACGCCGCACTTGCGCAGAGTGACCTCGACAAGATGATCACGCGCTACTCCGGCACGCACGCGGCACGCGAGGGCGCAATGCTCCTTGCGCATGTCCTGTATCAGAAGGGCCAGTACGCACAGGGAATCGCCAAGTTGTCGGCACTGACCGCCTCCGACGACCCGGCCATCGCGTCCGGCGCCGAGAATCTGCAGGCCGCCGGCTATGAGGCAATGCGGAAGTTCGACGAGGCCGCGCAGCATTACCAGCACGCGGCCGCTACGACTCCGTATACGGCGTACCGGTCGACGTACCGGGCCAGTGCCGCGCGGGCGCTCATGGAAGCGGGCAAGACCTCGGAGGCGGCGGCGCTCTGGAAGACGCTCGCGAGCGATAAGGATCCGGGGATTGCGGCTGAAGCGCGCGTCCGGCTCGGGCAGCTGGAAGCCAAGCCGGTGTCGAAGGGATAAGGCCGCTGACCGAGCGGACGTGACATGGGGCGCGAGAGA
The DNA here is from genome assembly GCA_036278935.1 of Gemmatimonadaceae bacterium. Taxonomy (GTDB): domain Bacteria; phylum Gemmatimonadota; class Gemmatimonadetes; order Gemmatimonadales; family Gemmatimonadaceae; genus DASSNR01. The sequence goes on along the minus strand of DASUKA010000118.1, from coordinate 8,780 downwards.
TTCTCGCGCTGCCGCAAGTCCTGGCGCCTGGCGGAGCACATCGTTCCGCCAAGCGCTTCGCGTCTCCGAGGGGCGGTGGGCGACACACGGTCGGCGCCCCGGATCTGTAGCCAGAGCGTGGTGTTCGACAGCCAGCGCGCAAGCGCGGCGCCAAGGGGCTAACTACGCGTTAGACATGCGCATAAGAGACATTATGTAAACTACAGACCACGCCGAATTGTGGATAAACAGGGCCCGGCCCTCATACCCACACCCTCTCCGCAACACCTTCAGTCTAGCCCGCGTCGTGCAGTTCACCCGTATACACCAGCCTGCCTTCTCCACTCAGCGACGGGAGCCAGCCCTCCGCACACTGCCGCAACGTGACGCGCAGCTCGCGACCGGACCGCGTCTCCATCGTCGTGCTGGTCGTCGACTCGTCCCAGGTGCTCAGCAGCACCGCGGTCGCAATCGCCCCCGTGCCGCACGCCAGCGTCTCCGCCTCGACGCCGCGCTCGTACGTGCGCATGCTCCACCCTGCGCCTCTCTCCGTCGGCCGCGGGGACACGAAATCCACGTTGGCGCCGTCTTCGCCCAGCACGGCATCGCGTCGAAGCTGCGCTCCCCGATGTGCCACGTCGATCCGCTCCACGTCATCGCACAGCACCACCAGGTGCGGCACGCCCGCGAGCGCGAAGCCGGCGCGCCGCTCCTGCGGCTCGCGCGCGATCTCCACGGACGGCGACACGCGGTGCACCGGCTGCAGTTCGACCTCGGGATGTTGCGCCACGAGGCGGGTGTGCAGGATGCCGGTGTCGCTCTCTATCCGCATCTCCTCCGCGGGCGCGGCACCCAGAATGGCTGCCAGCCGCGTGATGCACAATGTGGCGTTGCCGCAGGCGGCGCCGCACGAGCCATCACGGTTGAAGTAGCGCATGCGAAAGTGCGTCCCAGCCCGCGTTGGCGGCTCCAGGAACACCACCCCGTCCGCGCCAACGCCCGTGCCGCGCGCGCACACTGCCTGAATGACCGCCGGCGTCTCGAGGGCGCCTGGCGGCTCATCGCGCGCGTCGAACATCACGAAGTCGTTGCCCGAGCCGGTCATCTTGAAAAAGCGGCGCCCCCGCCCCATCACAACCGCCCGCGCAGCGACCACCACCGGAGCCGCCAGACCATCCAGACGGCCTCGCGCACGATGCGCTTGGACATCTTGCTCTGCCCCTCAGTGCGATCCACGAAGACGATCGGAATCTCCACGATGCGGAATCCCTTCTTCCACGCACGCATGCTCATCTCGATCTGAAAGGCGTAGCCATTGGAGCGGACGGCGTCCAGGTCGATCGCTTCGAGCACGGCGCGGCGGAAGCACTTGAAGCCGCCCGTGGAATCGTCCAGCCGCAACCCGGTGATGAATCGCGCGTACAGATTGGCCGCGTAGCTCAGCATCAGTCGTGAGATGGGCCAGTTCACCACCGTCACTCGGCCGGACTGGTAGCGGGAGCCCAGCACGAGGTCGGCATCCTGGATGGCAGAGAGAAACTGCGGAAGATGCGCCGGATCGTGGGAGAAGTCCGCGTCCATCTCGAACACGTATGCGTAGTCCCGCTCGAGGGCCCACTTGAACCCGGCGATGTAGGCCGTGCCGAGTCCCAGCTTTCTGGGCCGATGGAGCACGTGCACCCGCGGCTCGCGGGCCGCGATCGTATCGGCAACCTCCCCAGTCCCGTCCGGGGATCCATCGTCGACGATCAGGATGTCCAGCCGCGCATCCTGTTCGAGCACGCGCTCGACGAACCGGCAGATGTTCGCGCGCTCGTTGTAGGTGGGCACCACGACGAGCGCGCGCTCAGTCACGACGCAGCCGCGGAGTGAGAAGGCCCGCCAGCATCGCGAGGATCGCGAGCGCGAGCGCCGTCAGGGTGACCGTCTTCCCCAGCTCGTAGGCTGCGCTGTGGAAGGTCAGATCGATCGTGCGCGCTCCGGCCGGGAGCGCCACCCCGGTGAGCACGTAGTCGGCGCGCCCCACCGCGGCCGGCTTCCCATCCACCATGGCCTGCCAGCCCGGATAGTAGTTCTCCGAGACGACGAGCGCCGAGCCGCGCGGCGCGGCCTGATCGAGGTGCACGGTGATGTGGCCGGGATCGTACCGCGTGACCTGCGCCTTGATCGACAGCGGCGCGGGCAGCGCCGAGATCTGTTGTCCCTGCACCGCCGCTGACGTATCGAACAGCGCCGCCGTGCCGGCATCGAAGCGCGGATCCAGCACCGTCGCAAGCACCGCGTCATCCCCCGCCTTCACGATCACCGGCGTCACCCACGCCGGCGGATTGTCCTTTGGCATGCTGTACAGGTAGATCGTGCTCCCGGCCGCATCCTTCACCGGCCCGACGAGCTTGGTCATCCCCTGGATGGGCGGCTTGTCGAGATTCGTGACGAGATAGCGCAGATTGGCGAGCCGCTGGAAGTTGGGGTTGCCGAGCACGCGTTGGAGCTCATCCATGGTGCCCGGTGGACCGTCGCCCCGCCCATCGATCATCTGGTAGCGGCCGAGCTCGTTGCCATGATACCCAGTCACTTCGCGGATGCCGTGCGTCATGAAGCCGTCATAGCCCAGGAGCGGATCGTGTATGGCGGCGCCCGGTGCGAGCGCGACGCCGTACACCCGGCCCTGCTCTGTTACGTTGTGCTGCTGGATGTACTGGATAACGGGATTGGAGGCGTAGATCTCGCTGGCTGGCGGCGAGAACATCCAATAGTGTCGCTCCACCGTCCACAGGTCTGCAGCGGTAGCCGCAGCGAGCAACCACCCTGCCGCCACAAGACTTAGCTTCCCTCTGATAAAGGCGATGAGCACGGCGCCGGCGACGAGCACGAACAGGAACGACCGCCACGCGCCCAGTGTGACCGCGCCCGCGTTCGCCTGCACGCGATCCACTTCCTGCGGCGCGAGCGGCGCGATGATCGTCGTCCCCAGCGCGGTGAACACCCCCAGTGTCGCGAGCACGCCCACCACGGCCGCCGCGATGATCCACCCCATGAGATAGCGCAGCCCGATCTCGCCCGCGATCACCCGCTCCACGCCGTAGGCGGCGAGCACGACTACGCTGAAGGCCACGACGAAGAAGATCGTGCTGGGGGCGCGGAAGAACTTCGTCCCGGGCACCAGCGCGTATACGAGATGGAAGAACGGCGTGTACCCGCCGAGTGCCCACAGGAGGGCGATGATACCGACGCCGATCCAGAAGCGAACGAAGCTTCGCGTGCGGGCGGCGCCCAGCCCCGCCCCTGCGAGCATCAAGACGATGACGCCGAGGTACTCGCTGTGGAAGTGGATGCCGTTCCGTCCCCAGTAGGCGAGCAGAATCCCCGAGAACTGCGGCAGGTAGGTGTTGATGAGCTCTTCCGGCGGGAACGAATAGGAGGTCGCATGCGCGTACCCGAACCCGCTCGCTCGTGGCGACCATGCCGCATAATGCGCCACGGGAATGAACTGGATGGCGCCCATCGCGCAGCCCAGCATCACGGCCACCAGCGCCAACGCGATGCGCTGTATGGCCGTGCTACGGTCGAGGCGCCCGGCCCGCGCCTCACTGATGCCCACATAGAGCGCGTAGCACCCGGTGGTGAGCAGCAAGTACTGAAAGAGCTGCGGATGCGGGCTCAGAATCGCCAACCCCACCGCGATGGCCACGGCGCCCCAGGCCCATCGGCGCCCGTCCCGCACGCCATACGTGAGCAGCCACAGCATGAGCGGCAGGATGGCGCTCACATACAGCTTGCCGTCATGCCCCGGTGCGGCCAGGCCCGCCACGATTCCCGTGAGCATGTACGCCACGCCGCCAATGAGCGACGCGTAGAAGCTGAGCCCCACCAGGCGCAGGAACAGGTACGTGAACAGGCCGGCGAGGAAGATGTGCAGCGCGAAGGCCAGCGACATCTCGAGATCCGTCGGCATCATCATCCGGAGGATGAACGTCGGATAGAAGATGTCGCCGTGCATCGCGCCGACGAACGGCAGCCCGCCGAACAGATAGGGGTTCCATAGCGGGAAGTGCCCGGTCTGCCGCAGCATCACGGCGCCGAAATGCCGGAAGGCGTAGCCGGCGATGTACTCGTCGCTGATCGGGCTGACGAGAAACTTGCCTGCCAGGATCGGGTAGGCCAGCGCCAGCGTGCAGAGCGCGTAGGTGAGTGTGGCCCAGCCGAGCGCAAAGCGCGGTGCGGTCCGCACCACGGGTGATGCGAGCGTACGGGACGGCGTGGCGTGTCGAGCCGCTGAGGTCACTCTGGTCACGTCGAGATGAACCGTGGAGGAATTCGGGCGCTGCCGCCCCGAGTCACATGAATGGGTGGCGAGAAGTATGGAACGCGAGACCGCGCCGGTCAGTCCGCCGCACGAGAAACGCCGGACCGTCTTCTCACGAGGGCCGCGGTGCTCACGACTTCACGAACCGATACACGACGGAGCGCGCGAGCAACGCGGTGCTCGGAATCGGTGGGTGAAGATACGTGCCCCCGGTGGCGTCCAGGCGGAAACCAGCCATCTCTCCGAATGCCGTCATCGTTTGACGGGTCCAGGAGTGGATATGCCCCTGCCGATCCGCGATCCTGAAGACGTTCCAGATGATCTCCTTGACGTGATACGGATTGGGGACCGAGAGCACCGCGACGCCTCCGGGGCGTAATACCCGGCGCATCTCACCAAGTGCACGCCAGGGTTCGTGCACATGCTCCAGTACTTCAATGCAGAACACATAATCGAACGACTCGTCGGCGAACGGGGCTCCGAGCGCGATGTCCTGGATGAGCACATGCTCGTTCGCGAACTCCTCGGCGATATCCATACCCTGGTAGCGGACATCCGACGGCAGAAAGTGGCGCAGCCCACCATCCCGGCACCCGATGTCGAGTACCGCGGCGCCAGAGCGTACGCCCGCCAGCGCGGCCGCCTTGCGAAAGCGCATGTGCTCCTGGCCGCGGCTGCGCCAGCTGGTTCGGGCGCCGTAAAAGTCCTTGAGCTCCGATGAACCCGGCGCTGTCAGCTTGGAAGCCATGGCCGAAAGATCGTGGCATGGCGTGGTACGGGCAAGCCGCACGGCGGAGCATGCCGCTCATTGCAACGGGCAGCGGGTCAGCCCAAAGGCGTGGACGCCACGACGTCTTCGTACAGTGCCAGGACGCGCGCGGCCGCGACGTCCGGCGCGAAGGTGGCCGTACATCGCTCGCACCCCTCGCGCGTCAGCCGATTCCGCAAAGCGGCGTCTGTGAGGAGACGCTCGATCTGGCGCGCCAGATCTCGTGCATCCCCCCCGCGCGCCAGCAGTCCGGTCTCCTCATGAACGACGACCTCGGGGATCCCGCCCGCCGGTGTGCCGACCACCGCGCAGCCGGCGAGGAGCGCCTCCACCAGCGTGAGCCCCAGCCCTTCCGCCTGACCGCGCGACGGCAGCACGGTGATGGTGCTCGCACCGTACTCCGCCGGCATGCCGGTCTGCGGGACGAACGGCATCCACTGTATCTGGTCGAACACGCCGAGCCGGCGCGCGAGTGCATGCAGCGATGGCGCCACGGGCCCTCCGCCGAGAATGCGAAGCTCGCACGCGACACCCCGCTGGCGCAGCTGATGGAACGCTTCAACCAAAACGTCCACCCCCTTGCTGGGTACGAGATTCCCGGCGTAGAGAATACGCGGTGGGTGCACCCGCTGCGCGGTGCGACCGCTGGCGAAGTGCGCCACGTCTACGGGCATGGGCGTGACCATGGTGCGCATGGCCACATCGGGCAGCGCAGCACGGATATCCTGGGCGAGAAACCGCGAGACGGTGGTCACGGCGGCGGCCTGCGACAGGACGGGGCGCGCTAGCCGCCGCAGTGCCGCGTGCTCGAGCAGGCGCACGTCGCTGCCATGGCACGTGACGATGTACGGGAGCCGGCGTGGTGTGAGCCACCCGGCCGGCATCCACCAATGGGCATGAACGAGTGCGGGCTGAAACCGGTCGACCTCACGCGCAATTGCCCTGCGAAAGGCCGCGAAGTACGGGAGCAGCCCCGCCATGGTGAGTGGCGACGTGAACGCCCGCCGGTGCAGCACGCCCGTATACCCGATCCGCTCGAGTGCCTCGGGTGCGTAGCGGAACCGACGCACCTGCACGTCGCCATCTCGCTGTTCTTCCGACGCGCCTGGGGCATGCGGCGCCACCACATGCACCTCGCTTCCGCGTTCCGCGACCAGCGTCGCGAGACGGGCCACGAACGCCCCGGCGCGGTCGCCCGGAAAGCGCGGATAATTGTGCGTGACGACGAGAACACGCATGGGCGCAAGCTAATGGCGCGTGAGCGGAGCCGGCGCTGTACCGGCGCGGCCACGGAGGTCAGGAGGCACCGTGCTCCGGGTTCACGGAGCCAGGCCTATGTCCCGGACGGATGGCGAGAAAGACGAGCGCCGGCAGGATCTCGAGTACCGTGAGCCAGAGCCGCGACGCCACCGCCAGCACCACCGCCGCCCCCGGACTGAAGCCCGCGGTGGCCAGCGCGGTGACCATCACACCTTCCCGCACCACGAGCCCGCCCGGCGCAAAGACGGCGAGGAACCCGATCAGGTAGGAGCCCGCGAAAATCGCGATGTAGAGCAATGGCGATCCCGCGGCGTGGCCGAGCAGGCCCAGGGCAAGGAGCTGAAACGCGACGCCGTACAGGCACCACGAGAGCGCGGTCCCCGCGATGAGTCGGATCATGACCCAGGCGTGCAATGGGGGAAGCACAATGCTCCGCCCCGTCAGTCGGGACGCGATGGTGCCCAGCCGCGGCAGCACGACCGGCACCGCGAGCAGCCCTGCGCCCACGATCCAGATGGCCAACAGCCAGTCGAACGGAATGGGCAGGACGTGCGCCCCGGTGAGCGCCACGACCGCGAAGCCGGTCACCGTTGCCGTTGCGGTCGTGAGTACCGACGACCCGCCAGCGGCAAGGGGCGATATGCCGTACTTCTGGGTCATCATGATCATCGTCCCAATGGTCCAGACCTTCCCGGGCACATACTTGCCCAGATTCGAGATCATCCAGACCCGCGCGGCCGGCCAGTAGGGCAGCCTGGCGTTCCAGCCGGTGAGGGCGACGCACCAGACTGCAACGAGCACGGCATAGATGACCAGCACCACGAAGCACGAGGCCGCTACGAGCTCCCACCGGGGCGACAGGCTGGCCGCGGCGACGCGGACCTCGCTCCACTCCCCGGCGAGCTTGGTGGCGGCAAAGTATACCACGGCCACGGCGAGCAGCGCCTGCCCCGCCCGTAGTAGCCACCGGTTCCATGCGGGGCGGCCGCCGGAGACGCGCTCTTCCTCCGGCGGTGGCTCAGTCGTGCGCGTCGCCGTCGGGATGCTCGGCATCCACGCGCCTGCGCAGCTCGCGCAACTCCGCGCGCTGCCCCGCAATCATCTCACCAAGGAAGCCGCCCACGAACAGCACGCTCCCGACAATGACGCACACCTCGACGAGATTGAGCAGCGGTCGGAAGCCAATGCCGAATCCATACCGCGCGATGAGCCCCGCCACTCCCACCAGCACGCCGACCGCGAAGAGCGCCGCGCCGAGTAGCCCGAACAGGAGAAGGGGCTTGCGCCCGAAGCGGAGCTCGAACCACACGGAGAGCATGTCGAGCACGCCGATCGGGATACGGCCGATCCCGAACTTGGAGTGCCCCGCGTGCCGCGGGTAGAGCGGAACGGGAATCTCGGAGACGCTGTATCCCTCCGCCGCCGCCATGACGATCATGTAGCGGTGCCAGTCGGGGCGCGCGGGGACGACCTCCATGATCTCGCGCCGGTAGGCCTTTACGGAGTTGAGATCGCGCACCGGAACACGAAACAACATCCGGCTCAGCCGGTTGTACACGCGCGAGACGAAGGCCTTCTCGTAATGCCCCTGCTTCTGCCCGGTCACCATGTCGGACTCGCCGCGCAGGATGGGGGCGACGAGCCGGGGGATGTCTTCCGGCCGGTACTGCAGGTCGGCCGGATAGAAGACGAGCACGCGTCCGCGCGCCTGGCGGTATCCGGTGCGCAGCGCATCAGCGATGCCGCGACGGGTGCGGTGGCGAACCAGGCGCAGGAACGGATATCGTGGCGCGAGGTCTTGAAGCACCGCCCAGCTGTCGTCCTCGGAGCCATCATCGATCACGACCACCTCGAACGTCGCCGGTGTCGACTCGAAGGCCGCGGCCGCCTGCTCCATGAAGAGAGGAAGATTCTCCGCCTCGTCCTTGGCCGGCACGAGCACACTCACGTCCACCGGACCGCGGGCATCCCCTACCCCGCGCGGCGGCGCCGCCACCGCGGTGACCGTGCCGGGAGCGAGCGCCATTACACTCGCTTGCGCATGCGCGCCGAGAGCACGCCGAGCTGATCGCGATACTTGGCGACAGTGCGGCGCGCGATGCGCACGCCTCCTTCCTTCAGAATATTGACGATGGCCTGATCGGTGAGCGGCCGGCGCGCGTCTTCCTCGGAGACCAACTTCTCGATCTGCGCCTTGATGCCGCGCGCCGATACATCCTCGCCACCCGCCGTGGAGAGGCCGGAGGAGAAGAAGAACTTGAGCGGCAGGACACCGCGCGGCGTCTGCACGTACTTCTCGTTCGTCACGCGGCTCACGGTGGATTCGTGCATGTTGATGACCTCGGCCACCTCGCGCAGGGTGAGTGGCTTGAGGTACTGCACGCCCTTCTCGAAAAAGTCGCGTTGCCGATCGACGATGAAGTTCATCACCTTGAGCATCGTCTGCCGCCGCTGCTCGATGGCCTG
>DASUKA010000117.1:0-32790 GCA_036278935.1 Gemmatimonadaceae bacterium | reverse complement strand
CCCGCTACTCCACCGAGGTGAGCGGCTACGGGATGAATGACATCACGTCGCGCGACAAGGACATCACGGCGGTGGTGCATGTGACGTTCGCGGTGGACTAGCGCGCTCGGCGAACATCCCGATGGTCGCGCGGACGGTGCGCCCCGAGGTGATCCAGAGCCGGTAGCCGAGCAGCGCCGCGAAGATCGACGCGTAAATGAGCGGATCGCGGATGTCCTTCTTCACCGCCCACATGTAGTGCAGCGTCCCACCGACGGCAATGAGGTAGATGAGCCGGTGCAGCGCGACCCACCGCCGGCCGCCAAGCCGCTTGACCCATCCGGCCGTGGACGTGACGGCCAGCGGCAGGAGCATGAGGAAGCTCGCCATCCCCACCGTGATGTACGGGTGCTTCACGATGTCGTGCAGGATGTCATGCACGTTGAAGAACATGTCCACGCCGATGTACATCGACAGATGCACACACGCGTAGAAGAAGGTGAAGAGGCCGAGCATGCGGCGGTAGCGCGCGAGCCCGTTCCAGCCGAGCAGCTTGCGCGCGGGCGTGATCGAGAGGGTGATGACGAGAAAGCGCAGCGTCCACACCCCGGTGTGGATCTCCAGCGCTTCGATGGGGTTGGCGCCGAGGTTGTCGTGATACGCGTTCCACGCGAGGAGCGCGAAGGGGATGAGACAGACCGCGAAGATGAGCGGCCGCGCCAGCGGATGGCTGAGCGGAGAGCGGGGCCTGGCGCGGCGGCGCGCCGTCAACGCCTCCGCAGTGCCGACCTCGGCTCCTCGCGCCCCTTCTCCATCGCGCCGCTGACCTACATTCCGCGCCCCCACACCCGACACCCCATTCCCGACACCCTGGCTCAATAGTTCTTCCTCAGATCCATCCCCGCGTACAGCTGCGCCACCTGGTCGCCGTAGCCGTTGAACATGAGCGTCGGCCGGCGGCGGAACTCGCCGATGCGCCGTTCCTTGGCCTGGCTCCAGCGCGGGTGGTCCACATGCGGGTTCACGTTGGAGTAGAAGCCGTATTCCTGCGGCGCGGCCTTGTTCCATGCGGTGGCAGGCTGCGTCTCCGTGAAGCGGATCTTGACGATCGACTTGCCGCTCTTGAATCCGTACTTCCACGGCACCACCACGCGGACCGGCGCGCCGTCCTGGTTCGGAAGCATTTTCCCGTACAGACCCACGGTGAGGAGGGTGAGGGGGTGCATCGCTTCATCCATGCGCAGCCCCTCCGTGTACGGCCAATCGAGCACCGGACGCCGCTGTCCGGGCATCTGCTTGGGATCGTAGAGCGTCGTGAACTCCACGTATTTGGCGCTGGGCAGCGGCTCCACGCGGTTGATGAGATCGCGCAGCGGGAAGCCCAGCCAGGGGATGACCATCGACCACGCTTCCACGCAGCGCATGCGGTACACGTGCGTCTGAAGCGTGTTGAGCTTGAGGATATCCTCGATCTGATAGACCGCGGGCTTCTTCACCAGTCCTTCGACGGCCACCGACCAGGGCCGCGTGCGGAAGTTCTTGGAGTTCTCGGACGGATCGGTCTTGCTCGTGCCGAACTCGTAGAAGTTGTTGTAGGTGGTGATGTCCTTGTAGGGCGTGAGCTTGTCCTTGGGATCCGATGCGCCGCCTTCCTGCCGCGAATCCGTGGCGCCGTCCAGGAATTTGGGTACCAGCACGCCGGCCGCCGCCGCGAGTCCCAGCCCCCCAGCCGCGGCAATGAACTTTCGCCGGTTGAAGTACGTGCGTTCGTCCGTGATCTCGGACGAGGGGATGTCGTCGGGCTTTCTGATCAGCATCTCGTGCACTCCCATATCAGGAGACGGCGGGTGAAGAAACGGCGTGACGTGAAACATACCGGTTCGCGCGCCGTCGAGTTCCACGGGCGCCGAGCACGACGCATCCAACGCGCGTGGTAGTCAAGCGTTCATCTCCCGCCCATTGACAATCGCTCTACCGGCGGTACGTTACGAAGACAACTGCTCGCGGCGATTTGTAGCGATTGCGGCCGCTCTAGAAATACCGCTAAACCGCTCACGTGTACTGCTCGAACAGAGCCCGGGGGCGACCATCGCCTGCCGGGTCTTTTCTTTATCCCGTCATTCCAAGAGAATCTGTTCTATGACGCAGCGTACTGGCGACTCCTACACGCTCTCCAGCGAATCCGTGTCCGAAGGGCACCCCGACAAGCTCGCCGACCGGATCAGCGACGCGGTCCTCGACCTCCACCTGAGCCGGGATCCGCGCTCGCGCGTAGCGTGCGAAGTGCTCGTGACGAAGAACCATGTCTGCATCGCCGGAGAAACCCGTTGCACGGAGCCCGTCTCCCGCGACGAGATCGAGGAGCTCGCCCGCCGCGTCATTCTCGACACCGGCTACAATGGCTTCGATGAACGCTTTGCAGCCAGCTCGGCGCACGTGGACATCCACCTGCAGCCGCAGTCGCCCGAGATCGGGTGCGCGGTGGACGGGCAGGGGGCTGTCGAGTTGCAGGGGGCGGGCGACCAGGGACTCATGTTCGGCTACGCCACCAATGAGACACCGGAGCTCATGCCGGCGCCGCTCACCTATGCGCACGCCATCGTTCACGACCTCGCGCGCCGACGCAAGGCTCAGGAGGTGTCGTGGCTCCGCCCGGATGCCAAGTCGCAACTCTCGATTCGCTACGAGGACGGACGGCCCGCTGAGGTCATGCGCCTGATCATCTCCACGCAGCACGCCCCCTCCGCCTCCCAGTCCACGATTCGCGACTACCTCGTGGGCGATGTTCTTCCCTCCGTGATCCCGCAGGAGCTCCTCTCCCCCGACTGGCGTGACCGCGTGCTCGTGAATCCCTCCGGCGCGTTCGCCGAGGGCGGCCCAGCCACCGACACCGGGCTCACCGGACGCAAGATCATCGTCGACACCTACGGCGGCGCGGCCCGCCACGGGGGCGGCGCATTCAGCGGCAAGGATCCCTCCAAAGTGGATCGCTCGGCGGCGTACGCCGCGCGCTGGGTGGCGAAGAACATCGTCGCCGCGGGCTTGGCCGATCGGTGCGAGGTGCAGATCGCCTACGCCATCGGGGTGGCGCAGCCGGTGTCCATCATGGTGGAGACGTTCGGCACCGGCCGCATGCCGCGCGCCGAGCTGGAGGCGCGGATCGCGCGCGCGTTCGACCTCACGCCCTACGGCATCATCCGCGATCTCGCGCTGCTCAAGCCCATCTACTATCCCACCGCCGCCTACGGGCACTTCGGCCGCACGCCCGGCGAGGATGGAAGCTTCTCGTGGGAAGTGCCGTCGCGCGTGGACGCCCTCACGACCTCGGAGCTCGTGGAAGCGTGAGCGCGGCGTAGGCGCCGGCGCTCCGCCGCGGTTGCGGGATGCGCGCGCGGGGTGCAGCATAGTGACGTCCGGGACACGAGTCACCACGTCACCATGAGGACCCCGATGCGCGCTGCCCTTCGCTATCTGCTCATCCCGCCGCTGCTGATTGTGTTCGGGGCCGCGGCCCCGCACGCGCCGCGCCCGCTCGAGGGATTTTCCCCGGCCGCCGCGCGCGCCGAGCTGGACTGGGAAGCGAAGTTCCGAGCCATCCCCCAGCCGGATACCATGCGGCGCACCATGCATCTGCTCGGCGCACGCCCGCACCACGTGGGCTCGCCGTACGATAAGCAGAACGCCGAGTGGATTCTCGCGCAGTACAAGCGGTGGGGGTTCGACGCACACATCGAGAACTTCCAGGTGCTCTTTCCCACGCCCACGCTCCGTGTGCTGGAGATGGTGGCGCCCACCCACTATGTGGCGAAGCTGCGGGAGCCGCCGGTGCCGGGCGACAGCACATCGTACCAGGGGAAGGAGCAGCTTCCGCCGTACAACGCCTACTCGCCCGATGGCGACGTGACCGGCCGGCTCGTGTACGTGAACTACGGGCTGCCGGAGGACTACGAGGAGCTGGCGCGACTCGGCGTCTCGGTGAAAGGGGCGATCGTCATCGTGCGCTACGGGCGCTCGTGGCGCGGAGTGAAGCCCAAGCTCGCCGCCAAGCACGGTGCCATCGGCTGCATCATCTACAGCGACCCGGCCGACGACGGCTACGCGGAGGGCGACGTGTACCCCAAGGGGCCGATGCGGCCGCCGCAGGGCGTGCAGCGCGGGAGCGTGATGCAGGTGACGCTCTACGGCGGCGATCCGCTCACGCCGGGCATCGGGGCGGTGAAGGGGGCGAAGCGACTTCCGCTCTCTCAGGCAAAAACGATCGCGCCCATCCCCACGCTTCCCATCGGCTATGGTGATGCGAAGCCGTTGCTCGCCGCGCTGGGCGGCCCGGTGGCGCCCGGCGACTGGCGTGGCGCGCTGCCCATCACCTACCACGTGGGGGCGGGGCCGGCGCGCGTGCATCTGCACGTGAAGTTCGATTGGTCACTCAAGCCGCTGTACGATGTGATCGCGAAGATTCCCGGCAGCAGCGCGCCCGATCAATGGGTGATTCGCGGCAACCATCACGACGCGTGGGTGAATGGCGCCAGCGATCCGCTCTCCGGGCAGGTGGCGATGCTCGAGGAGGCGCGTGCGTTCGGGACACTGCTCAAGGAGGGATGGCGCCCGCGGCGGACGATCATCTACTGCGCCTGGGATGGCGAGGAGCCAATGCTGCTGGGCTCCACCGAATGGGCGGAGGAACACGCGGATGAGTTGCGCCAGCATGCGGTCGTGTACATCAACAGTGACAACATCGGGCGCGGCTACCTGAACATGTCGGGGTCGCACACGCTGCAGCACTTCATCAACGGCGTGGCGCGGGACATTCCCGATCCCGAGACGCACGTGTCCGTGTGGAAGCGCGACTGGGCGCGCCGGGTCGGCCGGGCGCGACCGGGTGCGCAGCGCCGCATGCCGCTGGACAATGGCGACCTCGCCATCGGAGCGCTCGGCACGGGTTCGGACTACACCCCGTTCCTGCAGCACTTGGGCATCGCCACGCTCAACCTCGGCTACGGCGGCGAGGACCGCGGCGGCGTGTATCACTCCGCGTACGACGACTTCTACTGGTACACGCACTTCTCCGACACGAGCTTCGTCTACGGGCGCGCGCTCGCACAGACCGCCGGCACGGCGATCATGAGGCTGGCCGACGCTCAGCTGCTTCCCTTCGACTTCACGCCGCTCGCGCAGACGGTGAGCCGGTATACGAGTCAGGTGAAGCAGGAGCTGGATCAGGAGCGGCAGGCGGCACAGACGCAGAACCGCGAGATCGCGGAAGGGGTCTTTGCCGACATCAACGACCCGCGCGCGCCGACAGTGGCGCCGGACAGCGAGGCCATACCGCCTGCACTCGATTTCTCGCCGCTCGACCAGGCGGTGGCCGCGCTCACGCAGAGCGCCGCGCGGTATGACCAGGCGCGCGATGCACTCCACGCGGATGGCGACAGCAGCATCGTGCACATCGCAACGGACGGCGTGAACGCGCTGCTGCTGCGCAGCGAGCGCGATCTGACCGATCCCAAGGGACTTCCGGGGCGGCCCTGGTACATCCACCTGCTCTACGCCCCAGGCGTCTTCACGGGCTATGGCGCCAAGACCATGCCCGGGGTGCGCGAGGCCGTCGAGCAGCAGCAGTGGGCGCTCGCACGGCAGGAGATCGGCCGCACCGCGGCGGCGCTCCGTGCCGAAGCGGCGCTGGTGGATTCCGCGACCACCATGCTGCGGTAGCGCGCGGCCCCGCGCCTGGCTGCCGGCACGGCAGCTGTTACTGATCCGTGCCGGCGGCAGCCAGGCGAAAGCCGCGCATGCTCACGCGCTCGGCAAAGTCAAGCAGGCGATCGATGATGGCCGCGGCCGCCGCGAGCGCCGCCTGGTCTTCGGGGCGGGTCACGCGGTCCACGGCCTCGCGCATCAGTGCGCGCAACAGCTCGAACTCGTGATGCACCTGTTCGGCGCTCCAGCCCAGCCGGAACCGTTGCGCGCCATGGCGGTTGGCAATGAGCGACTGGATCTCCGTGCCATCGCGGATGAGCGGCGACTGCTCGCCCCCGCTGTCTCCCACGATCACCAGCGATTGGACGATGTCCACGAGAAAGGCGGCGGCATGATCCTCGAGCTGGGCGTCACCCAACTCGGCCGCCTGCGGCACGTCGGCATCCGCGCGGAGCCGGTCGATCAGCGCCCGCACGACCGGGCGGATCTCCTGCTCCAGATGATGGCCGACCTCAAGCAGTGCCTCACGCTGCGCCTGCACGCCCCGCGCTTGCTGTTGCTCTCCGGACGCCGCGTCCGCCGTGGTGGCGGGGAGCCAGAGTGTGAACTCGGAGCCATCGCCCGGACGACTGCGCACGGTGAGGTCGCCGCCCATGAGGCGCGCTAGCCGCCTGCTGATCGCCAGGCCTAGTCCTGTGCCGCTCTGCCGCGTGCGCCCGCGCGCGACCTGCACGAACGGCTCGAAGATGGCGGCAAGCTGGTCCTCCGGAATGCCGATGCCGGTGTCTTCCACGCGGATGAAGGCCCACGTGCCACCCGCCGATGCCGCGGCCTGCCCGGCGAAGTGCGTAGCGCTGCCGCAGGAGATGGCCACGTGTCCTCCCGGCTCGGTGAACTTGACGGCGTTCGAGAGGAGATTGGTGACGATCTGCCGCACGCGTTGCTCATCGCCCAGGTATTCGGTGCCATCCGTCGCCGCGCACTGTTCCGTGAGCGTGATGTCGTGTGCCTGCGCCTCGGTCCGCACGAGCGCCAGCGCGGCGGCGACCGCGGTGGCGGTGTTGGCCCGCTCCCGCTCCACCACGAGCTGGCCGGCCTCGATCTTGGCGATATCCAGCACTTCGTTCACCAGGCCGATGAGATGCATGGCGCTGTCGCGCAGGCGACTCAGCTGGGTGCGCTGCGCTTCGGTGAGCGGTCCGGGAATGCCGAGCGCCAGGAGCTCGGCGTAGCCGAGGATGGCGTTGATCGGCGTGCGGATCTCATGGCTCATCGTGCTCAGGAACTGACTCTTGGCGTGGTTCGCCGCCTCCGCTTCCGCCGTGGCGACGCGCGCCTGCTGGAGCTGCACGCGCTTGGTGACATCGCGAAAGAGCACGGCCGCGCCGCCCTCGGGCGATGGATGGATCTCCGCATCGAAGAGCCGGCCGGCCAGCTCCGGGCGATCCGGCCGGATGGTGTGCAGCACGCGATGCCGGCGTTCGGTAAGCCCCTGCTGCTCGATCGCCCCCATCATGCTGCGGGCACCGGGAAGGAGGTCCGGTGCCAGCGGTTTGCCAAGGACATCCTCGCGCCGGATGAGCAGCAACGATTCGGCGGCGCTGTTCACGAACACCACGCGAAATCGCGCGTCCAGAAGCACCACACCATCCGACAGCGCATCGAGCAGCCAGCCATCCGTGCGGGCGGTGGGGGGTTGGCGCGTCGCTTGGCGGGACGTCGGCGGATGGTCGGGGTGGGGGGACAGAAGCAACTCCATGGAGCGTGGTGCAGCGCGGGGGATGTGCGCAGGTGCGTAGCATGTCGCATGCCGTGCAGGCCCCCGTGCACCACGCCGCGGCGGTACCACGCCACGAGCATGTTTCAGAGGGCGCGGCGCCATGCGGACGGCGCCGTGCGGCGTCTGTTCCTCTTCCGTCACGGCGGGGGCGTGTTAGCTTATGACGTGCCCGCGCGGGCGCTGATCTCTGGTGACGTCTTCCAGCCTTCCTGTTATGCGCGCAGTCTGTATTGCCCGCCATCGGTTCCTGAGCGAGCATGTGTCTTCGGTATTTGGATCCATCGGTATCGCGTCGATTCCGGCCGTGGGGTTCGAGGAGGGCATGCGAATGGCGCGTGCCGAGCTCCCCGACCTGGTCATCTGCGATTACGACCTGCTGGTGTCGGCCCCCCTGGCGCAGTGGGAGCGTGATGATACCCTGGGCGCTGTCCCCATCATTGCGGTAAGCATGACCCGCCGGCCCGAAGAGGCGCACCTGATGGACACCAACGGGATTGCCGGCTTTCTCTACCTACCGGCCATGGACGATGATGTGATCGCTCGCGTGGTGTATGCCGCCACAATGCGCCGTGTCCGCCCGCCTGCCGACGCGTTTCGGTGGATACCGGACGTTCCCTCGACGCAACACCGTACCGCGGATTGATCGTCGGCCGCATGCGGCGCGTTCCGCGGCGCACGATCGCGGGCGGCGCGCTGGCCATGCTGGCCGCCGGCGCGATGCTTCTCATATCGTGCGGCGGGCACGATGCGGTGCGGAATAACGGGG
This sequence comes from Gemmatimonadaceae bacterium, assembly GCA_036278935.1. Taxonomy (GTDB): domain Bacteria; phylum Gemmatimonadota; class Gemmatimonadetes; order Gemmatimonadales; family Gemmatimonadaceae; genus DASSNR01. The sequence goes on along the minus strand of DASUKA010000117.1, from coordinate 24,568 downwards.
CGGGCCAGCCGCAGACGGCCGGATCTGCCTCCAGTGCAGCGGCGCCCCTCGGCGCGAGCGCGGCCGCGGCGCTCGACCAGTGGAGCCTGTCCGAGGTGGTGAAGCGGTTGGGCGAGGCGGGGCTCGTGGTGACGGACCAGCACAAGACCGTGCATCACGAGGGCATGCAACTGGCCGGCGAGCTCCTGAACGTGAGCGGGAGCCAGCTGCAGGTCTACATCTACCCGAGCGCCACGGCCCGCCGGCACGACAGCGCCACGCTCGACACCGCGACCGCCGGATCCGGCACGATCGGCATGCCGCGCAAGCCGCACGTCATCATCAACAACAACCTCATCGCGGTGCAGTACACGCTGAATGACCGGCTTGCCGAGCAGGTGTACAACGCGCTCATGGCCCGGCATAGGGAACGGTGAATTGTGAGAGCGCCGGGGCGCCTCGCTCACACCTCCAGCAGGAGTTGCTCGTCCTCACGCGCGGCGGTTTCCGGTGCGCCGCGGTCGCGCTCTATACTGTGCCGGATACCGTACCGCTTGCAGAGGGCATGAACGAACGCTGACAGGCCGCTCCGATAGCGTGCGGACAACTCGTGGCTGGAGGCGTACGCTCGGGAGTAGCGTGCGGCGAGATGCGGGAACTCCTGCTCGATGAAGGGGAGGTAGCGCTTTCGCGCCTCGTGCTGCAGCCGCAGCGCGCATGCACTCACCGAGATGGCGCCCGCATCGGCCACGCGTCGCACGAGTGCATCCAGACCACGCGGATCGTCGGTGATGCCCGGCAGTACCGGCATGCAGAAGATGCCGACGGAGAGCCCGGCCGCGCTCAGGCGGCGGAGCGCGCGGATACGTGATTCCGGCGTGGGTGCGCGCGGCTCGATGCGACGCGCCAGCGTGCGGTCGAGCGTGATCAGCGAGAGATGGATGGAGAGCGACGAGTGACGCGCGATCCGCACGAGCAGATCCACGTCGCGCGTGATGAGCGGACTCTTGGTGATGATTCCGATGCTGAGCCCCGGATGCTCGGCGAGCGTTTCCAGTATGCCGCGCGTTACCCGGAATCGCCGCTCCGCGGGCTGGTACGGGTCGGTGGCGGTGCCGATGACGATGCCTTCGCCCTCGAGCAGCGCGCGATGCTTGTCGCTCCCCTGGCGGAGCGTGTGCCGCAGCCGGCTGGGCGCATTGCGCTTGACGAAGATGTGCCGCTCGAACGCGAGCCACGGTGGCATGGCGGTCGCGTCCTGCTGCAGCGCATCGGCCAGCCGATCATCCGCCGCCGCGCGCTCCATCACGTAGCGATGCGCATAGCGCGCGTAGCAGTAGGCGCACCCGAACGCGCAGCCCACGTACGGATTGATGGACCAGTACGACATCCCCGTCGTGGCGGGTCCGTTGAGCACCGTGCGCGCGTACGTGCCGTAGTAGGTGATGTCGCGCTGCTCCCCGATGACGGGGAGCTGACGGAGCGCTCGTTCCACTGCTGCCGGGAAGAGCGCTGGCTGTTGCATTGCCATGATCGCGGGCTCAGAATGAGTACAGCGCCATGGGGTAATATACCGAATAAATGCCGAAATCGCAAGAGTGAGTCAGAACCCACCATGCCGGAGCACATCGATGTCTCCCTTCATCTTCGTCCTTTTTGTTCTCGTGATCCTCTGCGGCATGGGGACGATCATCAGCGTCACCCGCATGTGGGTTGGCCGTGGCAAGGGAAGACTCCCTTCCGACCGGACGCTTGCACAGATTGAGGAGCGGCTAGCGCGCATGGAGCAGTCGATCGATGCGGTGTCGATCGAGGTGGAGCGAATATCCGAAGGGCAGCGCTTCACCACCAAGCTCCTGTCCGACCGCACGGCTGGGCCGGCGCAGTAGGGCCGGGCTCGGTTGCCGGAACGGCGCCGGCGCGTCGAGGATTGGAATGGATGACGTTTGGTGCCGGCGGTGGCCGCGCATCGGCTCCGAGCCGCAAAGAATGCTCGGCTGGCAGGTTGTCTCATGACGAAGATCGGCAGTGGCATGGCGGGTGCCTCTCGGATTCCGTGCAGCCGGCTTCGCGGACCGATTTTCCGCTCCCAACCTATGAGGCGTGACGGCGGCGGCCCGGCCACGGCGGGAGCGGCAGGAGCGGCACGGCAATGCGGACAGGGCAACGATGGATGGGCGTGGCGATGCTCGCGGCACTCGCGACAGCATGCTCGCTCGGCGGCAAGCACCGGTCGTCCGGCCCCGTCCGGAGGACGGAGATCCCGGTCGAAGTGAGCAACCACAACTGGTCGGACATGGTGGTGTACGCCATGCACCTGGGCACGCGGTACCGCCTGGGCACTGTCACCAGCATGAGCAGTCGTGACCTGCGCATTCCGCCAGGTGTCGCGGGAATTTCGGACGGGGTGCAACTCGTGGCGGACCCGATCGGATCGGACCAGGTATACGTCACGGAGCCGATTGTCACCGGCCCCGATGAGGGGATCGTGTTCTCCATCGAGAACCAGCTCTCCATCTCCACCTACAGCGTGGAGGAGGTGAGCATCCTGCGGGCGCACAAGAAGCGGGATCTTCAGCCCCAGCCTCCTCGCGACCGCCTGTAGCCCCGGCTCGCCGCCGCGCTACCGGGCGCCGCTGAGCCCGCGCGGCGCGCCGCCGCCGGTCTGCAGCTGGATGCCCACCTCCACTCCGCCCTGCGGGCTCGGCGCGGCAAAGAAGTGTGCGTACGACGGGCTGCGCCAGATACGGATGGTCTGAATCGCGGCAACGCCACCGTAGATGAGCGACACCTCTCCCTTGGTGAGACCCGAGGTGCTGGCCATGAAGCTCACGTCGCTCACGTTCGCGTTGCGCCCGAGCGTGATGTAGAACAGCGTCGTGGCGATACCGCCGGCGAGCAGTCCCCGCTCGAACGCGCCCCCGCGGTGGTGCGGGATGTCGAGAATCGCCTCGTTGAGCAGCGCCTGCACCGTGAGCCCGGCGCTCGAGAAGATGAACTGCTTGTGGGGATCCGTCCGGGCGCTGATGCCGGAGTAGATGGTAGGGCGCCCGCGATCGAAGCCGAAGCTCGGGTGTCCGCCCACGGCATAGGCGGCCACCACGTGCCCCGCTTCGTGCGCGAGGATGCTGGTGCCGAAGCCGAGCGCGAGGCGCCTCCAGAAATGCCCGTGCGAGGGCAGGGGCGAGGAAGCGGACGTGTCGGCCTGCGCGTGGGCAGACACAGGCAAGAGTGCCAGTACCAGGAGGCAGACGACGGACAGGGGGAGCCTGCGGAATGGGCGCACGGTTCAGATGGATATCGGCACGGAGCGCGTACCTCTGTGCTCTCCGTGCCGCTGTGGTGAACAGCCGTGCGACAGAGCGAGGATCAGCTGCGGTCGCCGCCGCCGAGGAGGCTCAGGATGAACAGGAAGACGTTGAGCAGATCGAGATAGATGCTCACTGCGGCCTCTACGTAGTCATCCGGACCGTACACATTGCGGATGCGCCAGGTGTCGACGATGATGAAGCCGCAGAAGATCAGAATCCCCACCACCGAAAGCCAGAGCTGGGTGGCCGGATTGTGGAAGAACATGTTGAGCACCAGCGCGCCCAGCAGTACGAAGAGCCCCACGGTCAGGAAGCTCCTCCACGCGCTGAAATCGCGCCGGCTCACGAAGGCATAGCCCGTGAGCACCACAAAGGCTCCGAGGGTGAGCGCGGCGGCTTCCCCCACCACGCCCGGCTGCAGCCGCATGTAGAAGAGCAGGATCGGCGCCAGCCAGATGCCTTCGATGAGGGTGAAGAGCAGTGTGAGAGCGATGTTCGCCGGGTAGCTCTTGCGGCGGTTCAGGGCAAGGAACAACGGGGCCAGCACCGCAATGAAGGAGAGGAAGGGGTGCCGCGCCACCGCTGCCATGAGCGGTTCCTGCGTGAAGGCGAATGCCACGCCGCCAATCGTCATGACGACGCTCGCCAACACGAGCATGTACGTTCGCCGAACGAGCGTCGCGCGCTCGGCGCCGCTCCGAACAAGGGTGCCTGCTCGGTAGGAGACGCCCATAATGGTCACACTCCGGTAATGGTTGTTCAGCAGGAAATATAGCGCCCCGAACAGGTCGGCGCAGCGCGCTGCGACTGTCGCAATTCGCGTCCGGGCAATATCATCCGTCCTCGCGTGCGAACGCGGAGCAGCCTGGCCGAACCGGTTCCATCCATCAGGAGGTCACATGCCTCGCCTTGTGTATTTGACGATGCTGGCGCTGGTCGGTTGCGCGACGTCGCAGCAGCGCACGCTTCCCTCGGCCGGCGGGCGCACGCACGCCATGGTGCCCACCGCCACCACCGGCCCCGCACAGACCGAGGACATCGTGCTGCATGACGAACCGGGCATCGTGGCAGAGGCCATCTCCGCACCGCTCGACAGCGCGTGGGCGCAGCTCCGGGCCACGTACAGCGATCTCAACATGCCGACGAACGCCATGGACGCGGCGTCGCACACGATCGGCACCGGGCCCACGGTTGCCCACGGGAGCTTTGCGGGCGCGCATCTCTCGGCGCTCATCGACTGCGGCTACTCCATGAACGGGAACAAGGCCGATTTGTACACCGTCCGGCTGAACGTGCGCACGCAGGTCGTGCCGAACGCCGGCGGCGGCACGATCGTCAAGACGCTCATCGAGGCCACCGCGCACGACGAGGGGTCGTCCACCGATCCAGTCGCCTGCTCGACAACCGGGCGACTGGGACAGCGCATTGCCAAGACGCTGGCAGCGCGGCTGAAGTAGCTAGCTATCGCTTTCTCAGCTCCACGCTCCCGTTCACGGTCGAGACCTTCAGGTCGCGGCCGCCGTGGCCGATGGTGGCGTGGATGTGCCGCGGGGACATCCGCCCGGAGATGGTGAGCGGAAAATCGCTGCTGATACCGCCGTTCACGGTCGAGAGATCGACATCGGCATTGAGCGTGGAGGGCAGCTCCACGGTCACGGAGCCGTTGACCGTGGAGAAGCGCAGATCGCCACTGCCGGTCAGCGCGTCCATACTCACGCGCACGGAGCCGTTTACCGTGGAGGCGTTCACTGGCCCCTGGGCGGTTGTGGCGGTCACCCGGCCGTTCACCGTGTGGGCCTTCACCTCCGAGCCCGCGCCGTTGATATCGAGCCCGCCGTTCACCGTGCCCGCGTCCACCTTCACCCCTTTGGGGAGCTGCACGGTGAAATGCACGGAAACGTCGTTGTGGTCGTCGTCATGGTCGCCGTGCGAGTGATAGCCGTTCTCGTCGCAGCGATCGTCCTCGTGCCAGAGCGCGCAGATGGTCACGCTGCCGCCGTCCTTTGAGACCTGGAAGCGGACGCGCGACGGATCGCCGTTCCGCCAGTGCTTCTCCCCGGTCACCCGCACCACGGTACCATCGGTCCCCTCCACGGTGATGTCGCCATTCAGGTTGTGAATGTTGAGCCAGTCGCCTTGTGGAATGGTTCCGTTCCAGGTGAAGGTGTTGCCATTCGACGTCTGCGCCCATGCGGCGGGCGTGAGTACGGCAAGCGCGAGCACGGCCGCAACGATCCGGCGCATGGGATCAATCCTCCTGGCGGCCGGAGCCGCGTTCAATGATGACGTCGCCGCTGAAGGTGGTGGCGGAGAGTACGGCGCCGCCGCTCCCGATCTTGAACTGCATCTGCCGCGGCCGGCTCCGCGACTGCTCGCTGCCCGGCAGCAGCGTGACGGGGAAGTCGCTGTCCAGGTCGCCGCTGAAGGTCTCGATGCTGGCCTGCGCGCCGGTTCCGGCGGGGATCGCGAGCCGCACATCGCCGGAGTACGAGCGGAAGTCGTACCGTCCCTTCGGATCGAGCGCGCCCTCGAAGTGCTCATCCCCGCTCGTGGAGTTGGCGTGCACGAACGTCGAGCGGATACCGGTGAGCTCCATGTCGCCGCTCACCGTCTCCGCCTCCACGTCGCCGGTCACGCTGTTGAGCGTGAGATCACCGCTCACCGTCTTGGCGCGGACGTTCCCGCCGATGGTCTTGCCGCTCACTTCGCCCGAGACGCTGCCGAGCGTGGTGCGCCCGGTCACGTTCGAGACGTTCACATCCCCGCTCACGCTGCGCGCTTCCACCTCGGCGCCACCACGCGAGGAGATATCGCCCGAGACGGTGTGCAGGAGAAGCCGCGCCGTGGCGGGAACGGTCACCTCGAAGCGCGTGTCGCCCAGGTGTCCATGCCGGGAGTGCACTGAGAGGCCGACGTGGGAGGGCGAGGCATCGAGATCGAGCAGGCCGCGCTCGCTGGAGGCGCTGATACGCACCTGGTCGCGGTTCCAGCTCGTCACGCGGATCTCGCCGGACACGAGCTCCAGCTCCACGGTACCCGACCGCTCGAGGGTAAGGGTGGTGTCCAGCTGGCTCTGCTCTTCGATGTCGCCGCTGGCGGTGCGTCCCTGCGCGCCGAGCGGCGCGGCGGCCAGCAGTGCCGCGAGGAGCGCGAGGTGCGGACGGTATCTCATGGGAGTGATCCTCGTGATGAGCTTACATGCTCGACGGCAACAGTGCCGCCGTCCGTAGCAGCTCGACCTTCTGGTCGAGCACGCCGTTCAGTTGCTCTGACAGGAACTGACTGCCGGGGTCGTGTGCCAGCGCCGCGCGGCTCTGGGCGATGGCTGCATCGACGATGCGCAGGTTGCGCTCGATGACGGCCACCGTGGCCGGGTCGAGCTCGCCCCGCCGCGCGTCCACGGCGGCCCGGAGCTGGGCGATCTCCTGGTCGTAGGTTTCTTCCGCGGGGGCATTGGCCACCGCGCGCACCATCCCGCCCGCGGCGGGCGCAGCGGGCACGGCTGCACGCCGGGCGGGCGCCGGGGTGTGCAGCTCGCTCTTCGTCGCCTGGTAGGTGACTCCGGCCGTGGCGGCCATGAGCACCACGCCAGCGGCGGCGATCCATCCCGTCGTGAAGCGCGGGAGGAAGCGTGGGGCGCGCGGTGCGTGCCGCAGCGGCCGCAGCGGCACCACCGGCGTGCCGAGCCGCGCTTCGATACCAGGCCAGAGATCGCGCGGCGGCGTGAGATCTGGGAGCACGCTCGCCTCACGTGCGATGGCCAGCATGTCGTGCACGAGCGCCGCACACCGCGCGCACTCGCGCAGATGCGCCTCGGCCGCCGCGCTCTCCTGGGCGGCCAGCGTTCCCTCGATGTAATCGGGGAGCATGGCGTCGAATGCATCACAGGTCAGCGTCTGGTCAGTCATCTCAGGAGTGCCTCCCGCAAGAGGAGCCGGGCCCGGTGCAGCTGCGCCTTGCTCCCGCCCGAAGTGACGCCGAGCATCTCGGCGATCTCCTCGTGCTTGTAGCCTTCCACGTCGTGAAGAACGAATACCCGTCGTGCGCCCGGCGGCAGCGTCCCGATGGCCGCTTCGAGATCCACCCGCTCGGCGTCATGCGGGACAGAGTGCGCCGCACGGTCGAGCACGTCCTCGTTCTCATCATCGCTCGTGGTCATCCGCGATCGTTCCCGTCCTTCACTCTTCCGGGCGTTGAGCACCACGTTCACCGCCAGCCGGTGCAGCCAGGTGGAGAATGCGCTCTCCCCGCGGAAGAGGTGCAGCTTTTCCCACGCTCGTACGAAGACATCCTGCGTCAACTCCTCCGCGCGCTCGCGGCTTCCGGACATGCGCACGCAGATCGAATAGACCCGCTCGGCGTGCGCGCGGTACAGGCGTTCGAAGGCGTACGGATCCCCCGATGTGGCTCGCACCACGTCTGCGCTGCCGTCCTGCCCAACCCTGGATGGCATGGGGGTCGCTGCCGCCGTCATTCTCTCATGGTCCTTGTTCCGTTGCACGATGAGATACCCGAAGACGATGGAAGGTTTGAACGGCCGGTTGGCCGCGGGTACGTGCGCGGTACAGGGACCTTACGGGCGGGGAGGGGGAGGGGTGTCGAGAGATGCGGCCGGCCAGATAGCCTGGCATCCAGGCCGAGCGGTAGCGTGTTCGCCGTGCCGCTATTCGGCCTGCATGGCGACGAGCGGATCCACGCGCGTCGCCCGCCGCGCGGGAATGTAGATGGCGAGGAGCGCGACCGCCGTGAGCAGGCCGACCACCGTCGCGAAGGTAATCGGGTCGCCCGCACTCACCGCGTAGAGCAGGCTGGAGAGCAGGCGCGTGAGGGCGAGGGCCGCCAGAACTCCCACGATGAGCCCGATGCCGACGAGCATCATTCCTTGTCGGAGTACGTGTGCCATCACCCGGTTCGGTCCCGCGCCGAGCGCCAGCCGCACGCCGATCTCCCGTGTGCGCTGCGCCACCTGATAAGACACCACGCCGTAGATCCCCACGCCGGCGAGGATGAGCGCCACCTCGGCGAAGAAGCCGAGCACCGACATGACGAAGCGCCGGCTGGCGACGGACTGGGCGACGTGCTCATCCATGGTCGCGAACTTCGCCGGGACATCGGGGCCGAGCTGGTGAAGGCGGGATCGTACCGCGCTGACGATGTGCGACGGGGGCACCGTCGTCCGAATGACGACCGAGGCATACCGGGCTCGAAATGGACGCTGCGCCTCGTCGACGAACACGGTCGCTCTGACGCCGCCATTGAGCGCGCCCTGCTGGACGTTCCCCACGACGCCGACCACCGTGAGCCAGCGATCCGCGCCATAACGGAAGCTGTCGTTTCCCAGATTCCGGATACGCTTGCCGAGCGCGCTCTCATCGGGCCAGTAGCGATGGGCCAGGGCCTGATTCACCAGAGCGATATCCGGCATGCCCGCGCGGTCGTTGTCATTGAAGAGCCGCCCTCGGATCAGGGGAATTCCCAGGGCGCGGAAGTAGTTGCCGTTCACGACCCGGTACTCGCTGTACCCGCTCCCGGGGCCTCGCCCCTCGATGTCGAAGTCGCCGTTCCAGAACGAGGACTCGATGGGCAGGACGTTGGTGAGTCCGACATCCTGTACGCCGGGAATCGCCCGTATTGCTGCGAAGAGCTCGCTATAGAACGTACGGATCGCTCCGTCGTCCGGATACACAGATTCCGGAAGTGCCAGATTCATCGTCAGAACCCCCGCACTCTCGTAGCCCGGGTTCACGCCGAGCAATTGTTGGAAGCTCCGAATCAACAGTCCAGCTCCAACGAGCAGCACCAGTGCGAGCGCTACCTCGCCGCCCACGAGCACACTCCATTGGATGCCTCGGCCGCCGCTCGCGGTCCCGCGACTGCCTGATGTCAGTACGCGTCCAGGATCGCTCCGCGCCAGGCGACGCGCGGGGAGCAGACCGAACAGTATGGCGGTGAGGAGCGACACGACCACGGTGAAGATCAGCACCCAGCCGTCTATGCGAATCTCGCTCACGCGGGGAAGACTGGCCGGTGCGAGCGCGACGAGTGTACGCACGAGGAGCTCGGCCACCACCAGCCCCGCCATCGCACCCAGACTCGCAAGCAGGAGGCTCTCCGTGAAGAGCTGCCGGACGAGTCGCCGGCCCCCCGCGCCCAGCGCGGCTCGCACGGCGAGCTCCCGTTGCCGCGCCGTCCCGCGCGCGAGCAGCGTGCTGCCGAGGTTCGCACAGGCGATGAGCAGTACGAGTGCCGCTGCCCCGAGGAGCAAGAGCAACGGCTGCGTCACGGATCCCACCAGCTCATCATGGAGCGTGCGCACGTTCGCGCCGACGGCATTCACATTCGACCCATACTGCGTCTTGATTCGCGCCTGGATGTCGGTCAACTCGGATTGGGCACGTGCCACGCCGACGCCGTCGCGCAGTCTGCCGATAGCCGCCGCCCAATTGTGCGCGGTCCGGCTCGCACTTGCTGCGCCCGCCAGGTCGTCGGGAATCCAGACATCGCACGTGCCAGGAAAATGGAAGCCGGCGGGCATGACCCCAACCACCGTGTAACTCCTGCCAAGAATCCGGAGTTGGTGCGCCGCGAGCTTCCGGTCGCTACCCAGCTGGTTCCGCCAGAAGTCATAGCTCACCACCGCGGCCGAAGGTCCGCCGTCTTTCAGCTCATCAGGCGTAAAGGTCCGTCCCACCACGGGCTGGACACGAAAGACGGGGAAGAAATCCTGCGAGACATTAGCCCCCTCGATCTGCACAGGCTTCTCCCCGCCGAGCACAGTGACGATCCCATCCTGGTAGACGGCGAGCCCCGTGAAGCTCCGGCTCTGCTGCCGCCAATCGACAAAGTTGGGAGCGGCAATACGGTTGTCCGAGCCGTTCGGTTGGCGCTCGTGCACGACGACCAGCCGACCCGGCTCGGGGTACGGCAACGGTCGCAGGAGGATGCCGTTGACGACGCTGAAGATGGCCGTGGTCGCCCCGATGCCGAGTGCGAGCGTGAGCACGGCGACCGCGGTGAAGCCGGCGTTCTTGCGGAGGGTGCGCAGGCCCACGCGGATGTCCTGCATCAGATCCTCCAGCGGCCTCACGCCGCGCGCATCGCGGTAGGACTCCTTGACGACCTCGATGCCGCCAAAGCGGTGGACGGCTACTCGTCGCGCGTCTTCAGGCTGCAGCCCGCTCCGCTCGAGTTCGCGCGCCTGCAACTCGAAGTGCAATGCCAGCTCCTCGCGCATCTCGCGCTCAACGACGCGACGAGAGAAGAGCGCCCGGAGGCGGCGGGTGATGCCCATCCAGTGCATGGCTCAGCGCCCCATCATCGCTCAGGTCGTCCGCAGCACCGCCTCGACCGCTCCGGCCAGCCGGCGCCAGGCGTCAGTCTCGAGGCCGAGCTGTTTGCGGCCGCGCGCGGTGAGCCGATAGTACTTGGCCCGGCGGCCGTTCTCCGTGGTGCCCCAGGCGGCGGTGATCCATCCCCGGTCCTGCAGGCGGGCGAGCGCGGGATAGAGCGAGCCGGGGTTCACCTGGAGGACGTTCTCCGTGATCTGCGCGATGCGCTGCGTGATCCCCCATCCGTGCATGGGGGTGAGTGAGACAGCCTTCAGGATGAGCATGTCCATGGTGCCCTGGACGACATCGCGGTTCTGCGCGGTCATCGATCTCCTCTCGATTATAGAGAGCATGGTAGGGCGGCTGCTCTCGATTGTCAAGAGGTGGGGGAAGGCACGGTCCATCCCGCGGGACTGCACATGAACCTCGTGGCAGAGGGCCCGGCCGAGCCGCGGGGAACACCGGCGCCGGCCACGAGCTATACAATTGAGGCGGCCGTGGTGTATGGCCGTGCCATTGCTATCACGACGAGCCACGTCGCATGCCCGCTGCTGCCGGTGCGGGAGACCATCTCCAATCGCGCTAGGAGGTCCTGCGATGCGTACACGCTTCGGACGGATGCGGTTTGCTGTGAGCATGCTGGCGCTCGCGCTGCCGGCCGTTGGGCACGCCCAGCACGAGACCTATCGCCACCTCTGTGAGACCGGCGCTGCCGTCGTCGTGCATCTCAATCCGGATGCCACGGGCGCGCGCGCCGCGCGCAACCATGAGGAATGCCTCCGGGAGGCCGCGGCCCTGGTGGCGGGGATGCGGACGCACGCGCACGACACCGACCTCGCCGAGCTGGAGGCGTTCTGGCGAGAGGCCGATCAATGGCACGACGCGACGGTCATGGCGGCGGCCAGCCAGCTAGCCACCGATGCGAGCGCGGCTTCCCCTGCGCGGGTATTCGCCGTGCGGTATCTCCTCACGCTGCTCCGTCCATCCATGGTGTACTCGTACACGCGCTTGATCCGGGAGGATAGCTCGTACTGGGTGCGCGATACCATCAAGCCATTCGACGGTAACGATACCGCCGCCATATACCTGGTGGACGGTAAGCTCGTTCGGGCCGGAATGATCGACAGCTCGGAGGTCACCATCATCTATTCTTGCGCGGACGAGGGGCAGTCGGACTGGCCCGATACGTACGGCACGCCGCTGCCGACGGATTATGTGGCGCGAACCCAGCAGACACTTCAGACCATCGCCACCTCGCCGGCGATGCCTCGGCCCGTGCGGAGAGCTGCGCAATGTCGGAAGGGGGGCATGCGAGTTCCGTGAAACACTGCCCCTCGCCGCGCGCAGTTACCCCGCCTGGCCTTCCTGCCTCGAAGAACCTCCGCCATTCGCCGCGCCGAGCTCGGCGATCAGCGGCGGCAGCGCGCGGATGTCGTGGAGCATGTACGTGGGATGCGCGGCTTCGACCACCGCGCGGGGGAACGGCCCCCACAACGCCGCAATGGTCATGACACCCGCCGCGTTTCCCGCCGTGATGTCGTGCGGCGAATCGCCGATGAACACCGCGTCCGAGGCGGCGGCGCCGAGCGTACGGAGCGCGAGCTCCACCGGCTCGCGGTCCGGCTTGTGACGCTCGCAGGAGTCGAAGCCGACCACCGCATCCATCAGCGCGGTCATCTGCAGCGCCGCGAGCGACCGGTGCGCGAGCTCGTTGGACTTGCTGGTGACGAGCGCGGTGGGATGGCCGCGCGCTTTCAGAAGCTGAAGCGTCTCGCGCGCGGCGGGGAATTCGCGCAGGAGGTGATCATGATGCGCGCGCTGATGGGTGCGGTACGCCTCGAGCAGCGCGGCGACCATCGCGTCATCGGCCACGTGGCTCCGCATCTGCGCCACGAGCGGCGTGCCAATGCCCGCGATCCATTGCTCATCGGAAGGTGGGCGAATTCCGCATGTCGCGAAGGCATGGTGGAACGAGTCGAGCAGGAGTCCGATCGAGTCGGCGAGCGTTCCATCGAGGTCGAACAGCAGGGCAAGAGGACGGGTGGGCGCCATGCAGGGGGAACGTAACGGCGGCGGGGGAGGTGGAGAAGCGCGCGTGGGGAACGCCCCCAAACCCGCTACCGGCCACTCGCGCGCAACACCGCCTCGAAGAAATCGAGCGCGCGGCTATCGCCGCTCTGACTCAGCCAGAAGACCGCCGTCCGGCGAAGGTGGGGATGCGCATTGGTGCGCGCGACCCGAATGAGCGACGGCACGCCCGCGTGATGCTTGAGTTGCGAGAGGGCAAAGACGGCCTCGCCCCGGACGTCGGCGTCGGTCGTGCCATCTTCGATGTCGCCGTCCTCATCGCGAGGAGCGCCGAGCGTGGTATGCGTGAGCGCGGCGGCCGCAAAGCGCCCAAGCCAGAAGGCCGCCGTCTGGCGCGTGCTGTGCCCGCGTGTCGTATCGTCACGCGCGATCGCCAGGAGCCGCGGCCACACCACCGCACTGTCGGCCAGCACGGCGGGCAGGATCGCCTGCTCGCTGACCGATCCGTCCTCTCGCTTGGCGAGCGACAGCAGGTAGGCGGCAGCATCGCTCGCTGGCACGTTGCCGAGATCCGTCACGCCGGTCGCTGTTCCGGCCGGCAGCGGTCCGGCGTACGCGCGAATCCGCTCGAGGTGATGCTCATGTCTGGTGACCACCACGCGCACCGGGCCGGGCACGCACTCCTGGCGCCACTCGGCATCGCCCCACTCTCCGGACGAGCTGCCCATGAACATGCTCTGGCCGAGCGCGATGAAGTGGTGCCCATCGCCGCACACCCCCGGCCGCGAGGCGAAGTGGAACTCCACCACTTCCCCGGGCGCCGACGCCACGCGTTCGGCCAACGATTGGGCGGCGGCGCGCGGCGGGGCGCCGGCCAGCGCGGCGGCGGCGAGGACGACAGGAATCGACAACGACCGGATCATGATGCTCCCCGCCGTCAGCGAAGAATGAGGTCGGCGATCATCTTCGTCACCCGCGGGTCGTCCTTCTGCGCGAGCCAGAAGAGCGCGCGCTTCCGCATGCGGAAGTCCGTATCGGTCCGGACGATCCGCATGAGCTTGTCCGTCGCATCGCGATCGTCGCGTTGCGAGAGGACGAAGATCGCCTGCCGCTTGAGCGCGGGGTCCGGCGTCTCGTCGTAGATGGTGCTGAGCGTCGCGGTGGGGGCGCCGAGCTGACCCGCCCAGAAGAGTGCCTTTTTGCGCAGCGATTCGGACTTGCCGGCGTCGCGCGCCAGATGGAGCAGCGCCGGCGTGATGGTTACGCTGTCCGCCAGCACGGCGGGGAGCAGCGCATCGCCGCCGAGCGAGCCTGAGAGCTGACCCGCGAGGGCGAGCAGATAGCGTGCGGCGCCCGCGGCCGGCACGACGCCAAGATCCGTCACGTGCTCATCGCCGGAAACGGCGCGTGGCTGGTGCGAGTGCGCGTCCTCGCATCCGGCCTCTCCGCAGATAGTGTCCCTGGGCGCCGTGCCGACGCGGGTGCGGATGGCGGTGATCTCGTGCTTTCGCACCGTGAGCGCCACCCGCACCGGACCTGGCTGACACCGGCCGTCCGTGCGCCAGCTGCCGTATGTCTCGACCGACGACCCGACGTGGAGTGTACGACCGAACGCTACCATGTCTCCCCCATCGCCGCAGACGCCGAGTCGCGCCGCGAAGGTGAAGCGCACCTGTCCATCGGGCGCGGACCGCACGCGATCAGCGAGCGACTGCGCGGATACTTCTCCCGCTCCCGCCATTGTCGCTGCCGCGCATGCGGCCAATGTGACGAGGATAGCCCGGCGCACGCGCAGCGAACCGGCGCGAGTAGCCGGGCGACGCAGGCCGCGCATCATCGCTGATTGATGATGTCCAGCAGCACCTGCTGCACGCGCGGGTCGTCCTTCTGACTCAGCCAGAAGATGGCCTTCTTACGCATGTCGCGGTCCGGATCGTTCTTCGCGATGTCGATGAGCTTGTCCACTGCCGCCGGCTCGGAACGCTGGGAGAGGACGAAGATGAAATACTGCTTGAGCTTCGGATCGCTGAGCGAGTTGTACAGCGGCATGAGATCGGACAGCGGGATATCCTGCTGCTGGCCGGCCCAGAAGAGCGCTTTCCTGCGCACGTCGGTGGACGTGCTCGTGTCCTTCACAATGCCGAGCAGCCACTGGACGTTCTGCGTCCCGCCCTGCTGCGCGATGGCCTGGACGATGCTTTCCCTGAGGTGCGCGTTGTTGACCCGCCCATAGAGCGTGCGCAGGTAGTCGCCGTTGGAGCCCCGGTCCATCTGGCCCAGCCAGAAGATCGCCTTGCCGCGCAGCTCCTCGGGCGCCGTGGACTTGGCGGCATAGTCGCGCAGGATCTGCGCGCTCCGGCTGCCCTGGTGCTGCGAAAGCGCGAAGAGCGCCTTCTCCTGCATGTCCTCGTCCGAGGAGTTCATGAGGATGGAGTCGAGCGCCGCCACCGCGCGATCGGTCGGCACCTGCGAGAGCCAGAACACTGCCTGGCGCCGGACCTCTCGGTCGGGGTCGGTGCGCGCGACATTGAGCAGGATGCTGGCGCCCTCGTCAGAGTGCGCCTTCTGCGCCACGAGAAAGACGGCCTTCCGCCGCAGCACTTCGGAGCAGGCATCGCGCCGCGCGAGTACCTGCTTGAGAATGGGGAGCGCGCGATCGGCGTCCATCTGCAGCAGTGCGTTGAGCGCTACGAGGCGGATATCGTTGTCGTCTTCGCTCGCGCAGCCGGCGGTGGTGTCGCCGCGGCTTGTACGTCCCTGGTCGCTCCCCATCGCGGCGGCGCTGGCTGCGCTGGTCGCACGGGCTGCGCCCTCGGCGGCCGCCGCGGCGTCGCTCCGGGCAGACACCGTGGCGAGCTGCGCCACGGCCGCGGCCTGGCTCGCCTCCCCCTGCCGTGCCAGCTCGCCGCGAATGCGCGTGTCGAGTGTGGCGGCATCGTGAATGGTCGCCGCCTTCGGGTACCGGTCCTGCTGCATCTTCAGCACGTCGAGCGCGCGATTCAGGTTCTGCTGCCCGCCGTTGCGGTAGAGGGCGAAGGCCTCCCAGTAGGGCGCATCGGACGCATAGTCAGATTTGGGGAAGCGTTCGCGCAACTGATGGAAGAGCGACGCCGCGCGCGTGTAGTCTTCATCGTTCAGCGCTTCGCGCGCCGCGCGATAGAGCGAATCGCCCGGATCGTTCGCGTTCCACGCCTGCGGGGGAACGGAGGTGGGGAGGCGCATCTCGCCCGTCTCCGACTGAAGCGCGTCCTCCGGATCCAGCGCTTCGAGCCGCGCCTGGGCAGCCTCCAGCTCCGGTGCCATGTTCTGTAATCCCGCGGCCTGCAGCTGCGCTTGGGCAGCGGCGAGCCGGGAGGCCAGGCCCTGGAACCCCGCGGCCTGGAGTTGTGCCTGCGCGGCCTCGAGTCGTGGCGCGAGGGCGTCGAGCTGTGGTCCGACGGCCTGGAGCTGCGGCGCGGCAGCCTGGAGCTGCATGGCCGCGATATCGAGTTGCGGTCCGACTTCCGACAGCAACGGGGTGAGGTCGGGCATGGCAATCGGCGCGCGGGTGGGTACCGGCGGACGGGCCTGCTGTGCGTCACTCGCCGCCACCGGCGCCATCACCAGGCAGAGCATCAGGAAGGTACGCATGCGAAATCTCCTCAGAGGCCAGCGCTCAGCGCGCCGGCGGGAATGGTCATCTGCAGCCGCGTCAGCACGGCATGCTGCTGCACGGCCTGGTTGATCAGGTGGATGTCCGCGCGATTGTGCGTGCGCGGGAGGGCGGCGATCTGCACGAGCACCAGCTCCAGATCGCCCAGCAGCGGCCCGAGCTGCGGGTCGCGCGCGGCGGGCGAGTCGAGCAACAGCCGCGTGGTGCCGAGCAGGTCGCGCGCCCAGGCATCCACGGAGGCGTCGGAGCGGCCGGCGCGCGCATCGGCGCGGACCGTGGTGAGCAGCGCCTCCGTCCTGGCGAGGTGCTGGATGGTGGCGACGCGGTAGGCCAGATCCGGCTCGCCGCGCGCCGCATTGACTTCCGCGTTCGCCGCCGATGCGGGCCGCGACGTGTTGGCCGGTGTGCGTGCGCCGGACGCTCCCGCCCCGGTGCGTGCGGCAACAGAGGACGATGGCAGACGTGCGGGCGTCGTCGCATACCGCCCGATGCCTACACCGATCACGAGCGCGGCGGCCGCGGCGAGTCCCCACACCACGCGGCGCGGCATCGCGAACCCGTGACGCGGCCGCATCTGTTGGCTATCGCGCGCACTCTGCCGCGCCGCCTCGATCCGCGACCACATCGCCGCGCGCGGCACCTCCGGTGGGCGGTGATAGTCACGCACCGCTTCGCGCAGATGTTCATCCCATCGGTCGTCGTTCATGACTTCCACTCTCCCGCAAAATCCGCGAGCGCCACGCGCAGCTTGGCCCGCGCCCGCGACAGTTGCGCCTTTGAGGTTCCATCCCGCACGCCAAGCGCGGCGCCGATCTCCTCGTGCGTATAGCCTTCCACGTCGTGCATCACGAACACCACCCGGCATCCCTCCGGCAGCGCGTCGATGGCTCGCGCCAGTCGCGCCTTGAGATCGGGCTCCGCGCTGCGCGCCGGCCCGGCCACCCCGGCGTCCGCCAGCGCGATCTCGCGCCGCTCGATCCGCCGCACCTTCCGCAGCACGTTCAACGTCACCGTCACGGCAATCCGATACAGCCACGTGGACAGGCGGGCGTCGCCCCGGAAGTCGTGCACCCGGCTGAATGCGCGCACGAACGTCTCCTGCGTGCAATCCTCCGCGAGCGCATCGTCCCCCGTGAGCCGGTAGGCCAGGCGGTAGACGCGGTCGACGTGCCGCTCGTACAGCTCACGCTCGGCCGCACGATCTCCCGCGCGGAGCCGCTCGAGCAGCTGCCGTTCGTTCACGCGGTCTCGCCGCTCCTGGTTCGCGGTATCCGTCACAACGGGAATGGTCCGTGTCCCTCCGCATCCGTGCTTCGGCCGGGCGGCGCGTTGCGTTCGTCCAACCTGCTGTGCCACCCTACGTTCAGCGGCCGATCGTGTGACACACCATGCCGCGAAAGGGTTGCGCCGCCGGCCGCCGCCCCGGGGCTGACCTCGCACCCTGCGCTCTCGCGGCGGTGGCTGTTCCGCGACCGCGCACGCGGGGATATAACGGAGGATGGCGCCCCAGCGGCGCGATGGCTGCATCGAAGCTTCAGGACGGCTCGATCTTCAGCAAGAGAACTGACGCGAATGCGCGCATGGCGATGTTCGACGTCGCGGTAATCGGCAGCGGGCCGGCTGGCTCCTGCGCGGCGCTCGCGCTCGCGCGCTCGGGGGCGAACACGGTGCTCCTGGAGCGCGAGCGACTGCCGCGCTACAAGACCTGCGGCGGCGGACTCACACCGCGCGCGATTCGCGCGCTCCCGCCCGGCATCGACTCGGTCATCGAGCGGCGCTGTGACACGGTCGACGTGCGGCTGCTGGACGCGGGGGTGCTTCTGCGCACGCGCCGAGCCTTCCCGCTCATCGCCATGACCATGCGCGACCGGCTCGATTTCGCCCTCGCGAGCGCGGCCGCGGCGGCGGGGGCCGACCTGCGCGCCCCGTGCCGCGTGACCGGCGTCCGCGCCGAGGAGCGTGCCGTGCATCTGGAGACGACGGGCGGCGTCATGACCGCGCGGTTCGTCGTGGCGGCGGACGGGGCGCTGAGCGAGACCGCGCGTCTGTCGGGATGGCCCGATGGCCGCAACCTCGTTCCGGCGCTGGAGTACGAGTTGTGCGACGATGCGGCGCTCGAGCGCTTTGCCGGCGCGCCGCGCTTCGACTTCGGCGGCGTGGCGCACGGCTATGCCTGGGTCTTTCCCAAGGCGGCGCGGCTCTCGGTGGGTGTGCTGAGCGTGCGGCGCGGCGCACGTGATCTCCGCGTGGCGCTGGAGCGTTATCTGCGCCAACTCGGTATTCGCGCGGCCAATGCCGCGCGTCACGGCTTCGTGATTCCCCTCCGGCCGCGCGGCGCGCCGTATGTCCGGGGTCGCGTGATGCTGGTGGGCGATGCCGCCGGCTTCGCCGACCCCGTTACGGCGGAGGGGATCAGCCTCGCGGCACTGAGCGGGCGACTCGCCGCCGATGCCATCATGGCGTCGATGCTCGATCCCGCGCGGGTGGCCAACGCGTATCATGCCGCGCTCGACCACGCCATTCTGCCGGGGCTGGGCACGGGCCGTTGGCTCGCGCGCGTGCTGTACGATCATGCGCGGCTCCGCACCCTGATGGTCCGCGCGGCCGGTCAGCGCGCGGCCGACGCGATTACGGACGTCGCCTGCGGCGCGCGGAGCTACCGCGAGGCCGTGCGCGTGGCGCTGGCCGGCGCGATCACCCGTGCCGCACGGTGACGCCGCCGTTTCGAGTCGTGGCCCGGATGGTCGCTCCGCCGTTGCCGAGCTGCGTGGAGAGATGCCGGCCGATGCGCCCCTGCACCGTGATGGGGAAGTCGACGCGCATCCCGCCATTTACCGTTCCGGTTTCCAGTCGTGCGGAGTAGTCGGAGGGCAGGGTGAGCTGCACCCCGCCGTTGGTCGTCTCCACGTCCAGACCGGTGCCGGTCCAGTGATCACCGGCCAGCCGTATGTGGACGCCGCCATTGGTCGTGCGGCCGTGCACATCGCCGCCCACGTCGCGCAGCGCGATCCCCCCGTTCTCCGTGGAGAGCTCCATCGCCCCCTCCACGTTCGCCACCCGGATCCCCCCGTTGTGCGCGTCGAGCGAGAGGTCGGACTGGTGCGGCACCAGAATCTGAAAGCTGACGGACCACCAGGCGTCGTCGTGCATCGAGGGGCCGTCGGCGCGAATGGTGCCGCCGTCGACGACGATGTGCACCTCGGAGGCGATCTCCTGCGCCTCGCGCTCGGAGGGCGCCGACGCCTCGACCTTCGCGCCGATGAGCACGCTGTCCCCGTCCCACGCGGCCACATCGATGCCGCCGTTCTGGCCGGCGTCGACCGCAATGCGCTGTCCGGTGGCGCGCTGCCCCGTCTGGCGCAGCAGACAGGCGCGATAGTGATCGTCTCCGTTCCGCTCCGAGCGGCTCCGGCACTGCTCCGTCCAGTCATTGAGCTGCTGCTGATAGTCACTGCGGCTCTGCTGTGCGTGTGCGCGCGTGGCGCTCATGCTCAGCGCTCCGGCAAGGAGCGCGGCGGACGCGAGGAGCTGTCGGACCATCATGCGAACCTCGGGGCAGGTGGTGGAGACGCGATGACGCGCGAGCGGTGTTGGGTGGTCATCTGCTTGGACAGCCCGGGTGCCAGAAAGGTTGAAGGGGAATGGAGGGCGTGGCTGGCGCATACCGGGGAGCGGGCGTCGGCTCGGGCGCGGGCCGCGTGACGAACGGCGGGGTGCATCGTCACACGGATGTCGGCCGGCGGGCGTGTCGCACGCTTGCGCTCGGAACCGCGAACCGCGCGCCGGCGCATGCGTCAACCCCCTCCCCTTTCCACCGATGCAGTATGTCCATCATGCGGGCTACGCTCTTCGTGAGTTCTACGCCCGCAATCCCCGCCTGGCGCCCAAGCCTTCCGCGCGGCGCAAGCGGCTCGTCGCCTACGCGCTCATCGCGCTGATGCTGGCGGGTACCGCTGCCAGCATGTACCTGACGCCCGTTGGAGCGCACAGCGGTCCGCTCCGGGCATTCGTTCAGCAGCATCTGCTCGGCGGCGCCACGCACTGAGGCGCGCGACGCGCGCTGCTGTCGCGCGAGGGCAGGAACGCTCGTTACAATAGAAGCGGGACCGGGTGCCCTGCGTCTCGCGCCTGCGAGTGGGACGCCGGGCGCCTGCGTGTGACCTGTCATCCTCTCGCCAGCTGGAGTGCCGTTGCGCCGCCGTACCTTCCTTGCCCGGACCGCCTCCGCCGCGGTCGCGTTCGGGATTCTCCGCGACCTTACCGCCTGCCGCGACAACGCCGATACCACGCTCGCCTCATCGTCCGGCGCCTCGCCGGCCGACCGCGAGTTCATCGGCGTGCGCGATCGCTACTTTCTGCGCGTCATGAAGTTGAATCCCGTCACCGCCACGTATCTGGGCGGCGACGGCTACAGCGCAGCGCTGCACGACGTCAACGGCAAGCTGCGCGACTGCCGCGCGAACAACCTCGACGGCGAAGCGGAGTTCTACCGCACCACCGCGCGTGTACTCGGGGCGATCGATCCCGATGCTCTCTCTCCCGCCGCGCGCATCGACCGCCAGCTGCTCGGCGCGCAGGTCGCGTTCATGGTGCATCAGCTCGGCGATCTGCATAGCCACGAGCGCTCGGTGGACACGTACGTCGTGGAGCCGGTGCGTGGCCTTCGCTGCCAGTTGCTGCAGATGCAGGCGCAGCCGCACGGCCAGCTCGGCAGCGAGGAGGAATGGCAGCAGGTGGTGTCGCGGCTGGAGGCGATCCCTCGGTATCTGAAGATCGCGGGCGCGAACCTTGAGCTGGGGAAGGGCGCCGGCAACATCCCCGACCGCCGCATGGTGCAGCGCGATGGAATTGAGGGCAGCCGCGCGAACGCCGTCTTCTGCCGCACGACGCTGCCCGCCATGGCGGCGCGCGACCTCGGCGCACGTCCCTTCGCGACCGCCATGCACGCGCGACTCGCCGCGGCCGGTGCCGGCGCCGCGGATGCGTACGAACAGTTCGCGCGCCTCCTCGGCACGAGCTTCAACGCGCACGAGACGGTGGACCGCTTCGCGGTGGGGGAGAAGGAATACACATGGCGCGTGCGCCAGTGCTTGCGCGACCCGCGGTCCGTGGAGCAGCTCTACGAGGATGGCGGCAAGCAGGTGGCGCTCTACGAGGCGAAGATCGTCGAGGCCGCGCAGGAGGTGGCGCGGGACGCGAGGCTGGGGCTGCGGTTCGGCACGCCGGCTGAGCAGCGCGCGAGCGTGCACGCGGTGATCACCCATCTGTCCGGCGACACGCCGAAGAGCGACGACGAGCTCTTCGGCTGGTACCGCGACGCAGGCTCGCGGGCGGTGGCGTATGCTCGCGCGCACGCGCTGTTCGACATTCCTGCCGCGTACCGTCTGCTGGACGTGGAACCGACTCCGCCCATGCTGCGCGGCGCGATCGACGTTGCGTACGCTCCCGCGCCGGCCTTCGCGCACGGCGACGCCGGCCGGTTGTATCTCACGCCCACCGGGGACGACCCCGCCGCGCTCGCGCTGCGCAGCCGTGCTTCCGTGACTCATGCAGCGGTAGCCCATGCGGCGGTGCGCGAGGGATTCCCGGGGCGCGAGTGGCTCTACACCGGCATGCGTGACCGTGCCGCCGGGATCTCCAACATCCGGTGGTTCACGCCCGGTGCGGTGGCGGATTCGTCCTCCATGTGGGGGGACGCGATGGCGACCGAGGGATGGGGGCTGTACAGCGAAGCGCTGATGGCGGAGCCGGCTGCCGGGAGTCCTGCTGATTTCTACACGCCCGCCGAGCGTTTGTACGAGTTGCGGGAGCAGCTGCTGCGCGCCGTGCTCATGCGCGTGGACGTGGGGCTGCACACCGGCCGGATGACCTACGATCAGGCGAAGGACTACGTTGCCGAGCACGCGTCATTCGCCCCGGGCGCGTGTGCCGCGGCGCATCGTGATTCTGCCGCGCGCGCCATCTGCGAGCAGGCGGAGCGTGCCGTCTACCGGAGCTCCAAGTGGCCGACGCGGGCGATCACGTACACGGCGGGGCAGCGCGCGATCGTCGCGCTGCGCGAGGCGTACCAGGCGCGGCGGGGGAGCGCATACGCCGTCGCTCGGTTTCATGAGGTGCTCATGGCGATGGGGCCGATCCCCACCGGGTATTTTCGGGAGCAGTTCCTGACCTCGAGCGCGTAAAGCTCCGCGGTCTGCGCGGGGATGCGCGTAGCCAGGAGGGACGTGGAGAGCCTGTGGGTGAATGCCACGTTTCCGTCCGGTGCGCGCGGATCCGATGATGCCGGTCCGGAAGCGGGCCGACATTGTCACGTCATGCCATTGCCGCTGATTCCCCAATCGCATCTGTACGGCCCGCCCGAGCCAGCGCGGCGCCTTCGATTCATGGAAGTCGTGCGTCGGAGGCTTCGGGAGCGACGTTACAGTCGGCGGACCGAGCAGGCGTACGTGCACTGGATCCGGCGGTACATCGTGTTCCACGGGCGGCGGCACCCGTCGGAGCTTGGCCCTCACGCAGTGGGGCGCTTCTTGTCGGACCTCGCGGTGGAGCAGCGGGTGTCGGCGAGCACCCAGAACCAAGCCCTGCAAGCGCTCTTATTCCTGTATGCCCAGGTTCTGGGCACGCCTCTGCCGAGGGTCGACGGTGTGGCGCGGGCGCGGCGGTCCGGGTACGTGCCCGTAGTGCTGTCGCCGCATGAGGTGCGAGCGTTGCTCGGCGTGCTGCCGGAGCCGGCGCGGCTGTGCGCGATGCTGATGTACGGCAGCGGATTGCGGGTGGCCGAGTGTATGAGCTTGCGGGTGAAGGATGTGGACCCGGACCGTCTGGAGATCGTTGTGCGCGGGGGGAGGGGACAAGGATCGGCGGACCCCGTTGGCGGAATCGTGCGTGCCCGGGCTGACGCGCCGTCTGAAGGAGGGGCTGCTTCAATATCGACAGGATCGGAAGGCCAACGTGCGCACGACCGGAATCTCGGCGGCGCTGGCAAAAAAGTATCCTGGGGCGGAGAGCGAGTGGGCATGGTGGTACGTGTTCCCCGCAACGCGGACCTTCGTGGACGCGGAGCGGGTCTGTCGGCGGCATCACCTGCACGAGACCGTTGCGCAGCGTTCCGTGAAGAATGCCGTTCGCCAACTCGGGATCACAAAGCGTGTGACCTGTCATTCACTGCGCCACTCATTTGCCACCCATTTGCTTGAGGCCGGCTCCGATATTCGGACCGTGCAGACACTGCTTGGCCATACCGACGTGCGGACCACCATGCGCTACACGCATGTGTTGAACAGGGGTGGTCTCGGAGTCCGGAGCCCGATCGACCGGCTGTAGGCCCGCTTCGAGCGCTCGGCGCAATTTGGGGCGACCCCGCATGTTATGCGGCACTCGACCCGCAGCGTATCCCCGAAACGGCTCAGCCACGAATTCCGTAAGACCGTGCGGCTGAAGGGTTTCCCTTGCGATCCGGCCGATTGCGACGCAGCATACGCGGCAGGAGGCTGCAGGGATTCACGCGGTTTCGCAGGATATCATGGCGGTATAATTACATAGTTAGGCCGATCCATGCATCATTGCTGGGATGGTTGAGTATGCGGCGTCGCTACTATCTCGTTGCCGTCAGTCTCCTGCTCGGCGTCGTCATTCCCGCGGCGCTGGTCGCACAAGTGCCGACGCGGCCGGCAACATTCGATTTGGTAGGCATCGTCCGCGCGGAGGTGTCCGGGCACCCGATGCCGGGAGTGCTCATCGTCGTCGACTCCAGTCGATCGCACCGGGTTGTGACCGATTCGGCGGGCCGGTATCGCATCACAGGCTTGCCGCGCGGCAGTTACACGGTCTCCGCGAGACGGCTGGGCTACTACGTCGAGCGCCGAGAGATTACGGTCACCTGCCCGGTCGTCGTCACGGATGAGCATGGCAAGGTGCTCTCCGATGGCGGGCCGTGCGATCCCAGTCCCGCGACGCTGAACTTTTATTTGCGACCGCACACCGTTCGCTGAGGGCGGCCTTCGCGACCATCGGCCTAACGAAGCGTTGCACCGGACGAGCGCGGTCGGGCAACCGTGTGGGAGCCTGGCGAGCGCATCTCAGTTCAATCATCTTCGCGCTTGGAAAGTCGGCGCTTGCCGGTGAACTCAGCGTTAGCCCGCGACGAGCATCATCCGCCGGCATTTAGCAACCAACGAGCATGATCTCGCGTGTCCAGATGGAAGTCTACGCGAAGTACGACGGAGACATCGACGCGCTGTCGCGCGGCGGTACGCCAGCGGAGCATGGTC